>NZ_CAWQWZ010000004.1:0-124643 GCF_963899305.1 Aeromonas sp. MR19 | reverse complement strand
TTGAGGCAGTTGAGGCAGTTGAGGCAGTTGAGGCAGTTGAGGCAGTTGAGGCAGTTGAGGCAGTTGAGGCAGTTGAGGCAGTTGAGGCAGTTGAGGCAGTTGAGGCAGTTGAGGCAGTTGAGGCAGTATCAGAATCCATTAAAAGAAAAGCCGGGACAAGCCCGGCTTTTTCTTTATCACTCAGCAGCTGCTTCAGCAGCGGCCGGGCGGTCTACCAGCTCAATATAAGCCATAGGGGCGTTGTCGCCTGCACGGAAACCGCATTTCAGAATGCGAGTATAACCGCCGGCGCGCTCCAGGTAGCGCGGGCCCAGTTCATTGAACAGCTTAGCCACAATCGCGTTATCGCGAGTACGGGCAAATGCCAGGCGACGATTAGCAACGCTATCAGTCTTGGCAAGGGTGATCAGCGGTTCAACGACACGACGCAGCTCTTTTGCCTTAGGCAGAGTCGTCTTGATGATCTCATGACGAACCAGGGAGCTGGCCATGTTGCGGAACATAGCCTGACGATGGCTGCTGTTCCGGTTCAGTTGACGACCACTCAAACGATGGCGCATGACCTTATCCTTCTAACTAAATCTGTGAAACCCGTAATCTGGATTACTCGTCAGCGATGCTGGCGGGCGGCCAATTCTCGAGGCGCATGCCAAGAGACAGACCACGGGAGGCCAACACGTCCTTGATCTCAGTCAGGGACTTCTTACCGAGGTTAGGAGTCTTAAGCAACTCAACTTCGGTACGCTGTACCAGATCACCAATATAGTGGATAGCTTCTGCCTTCAGACAGTTCGCAGAACGAACTGTCAGCTCCAAATCATCGACAGGACGCAGCAGAATCGGATCAAACTCGGGTTTCTCTTCTTTCTTCTCGGGCACGCTGACATCGCGCAGATCCACGAAGGCTTCCAGTTGTTCGGCCAGAATAGTGGCTGAACGACGGATGGCTTCTTCAGGATCCAGAGTACCATTGGTCTCCATGTCGATGACCAGCTTGTCCAAGTCGGTACGCTGTTCCACACGTGCTGCCTCAACATTGTAGGCAATACGAACGATGGGGCTGAACGCGGAGTCCAGCAGCAGGCGACCAATCGGACGCTCTTCATCATCGTTGTGAACACGAGCAGAAGCAGGCACATAACCACGACCGCGCTGAACTTTCAGGCGCATGCTGATTTCAGCATTGGCACCAGTCAGGTGGCAGATTACGTGCTCCGGGTTTACGATCTCGACTTCATCACCGTGAGTGATATCACCAGCGGTAACGGGGCCTGTTCCAGACTTGGTCAGGGACAGAGTTACCTCGTCCTTGCCTTCCAGCTTTACAGCGATACCTTTCAGGTTGAGCAGGATTTCAAGAATGTCTTCCTGTACACCTTCTTTGCTGCTGTACTCATGCAGTACCCCGTCAATTTCGACTTCAGTAACTGCACAACCGGGCATAGATGACAGCAAAATACGACGCAGGGCGTTGCCCAGCGTGTGACCAAAGCCACGCTCGAGTGGCTCAAGAGTCACTTTCGCATGAGTCGGGCTAACTTGCTCGATGTCAACTAGCCGCGGTTTAAGAAAATCTGTTACAGAACCCAGCATTGTGTCCTCTCTTTAGAAGCTAGCTTTACTTGGAGTAAAGCTCGACGATCAGCTGTTCGTTAATGTCGGCAGACAGGTCGGAACGCTCTGGCAGACGCTTGAAAGCACCTTCCATTTTAGCGGCATCAACCTCTACCCAAGTCGGCTTCTCACGCTGACCAGCAACTTCCAGGGAAGCTTTGATACGCGCTTGCTTCTTAGCCTTCTCACGAACGCAGATCACGTCCTCAGGGGAAACCTGGAAAGAAGGAATGTTCACAACGCGACCGTTTACCATGATGGCTTTGTGGCTCACCAGCTGACGAGATTCAGCACGGGTAGCGCCGAAGCCCATACGGTAAACAACGTTGTCCAAACGACCTTCCAGCAGCTGCAACAGGTTTTCACCGGTGTTACCCTTTTGACGGGCAGCATCGCGATAGTAGTTGCGGAACTGTTTTTCCAATACGCCGTAGATACGACGAACTTTTTGTTTCTCGCGCAGCTGAACACCGTAGTCGGACAGACGCGCTTTACGCGCACCGTGCTGACCAGGGGCGGTGTCAATCTTGCACTTAGAATCAATCGCACGAACACCAGACTTCAGGAAGAGGTCGGTGCCCTCACGACGGCTAAGCTTAAGCTTAGGACCGATATATCTTGCCATCTTCTTTCTCCAACAATCCTAGACCAAGTAGCTACAGCGTTATACGCGGCGCTTCTTGGGAGGACGACAACCGTTGTGCGGGATCGGAGTCACATCAGTAATATTAGTGATGCGGAAACCAGCCGCGTTCAGAGCGCGGATGGAAGACTCACGACCGGGACCCGGACCTTTGACCATGACTTCCAGGTTCTTCACGCCGTATTCTTTGGCGATCTCACCAGCACGCTCAGCAGCTACCTGGGCAGCAAACGGAGTGGACTTACGGGAACCACGGAAACCTGAACCACCGGAGGTAGCCCATGACAGAGCATTGCCCTGACGGTCAGTAATGGTCACGATTGTGTTGTTGAAAGATGCATGAACGTGCGCAATACCGTCGCTCACTTGCTTTTTAACGCGCTTGCGAGCACGAGTCGGAGTTTTAGCCATTTTCTACCTTCCCGTTACTTCTTGATAGCCTTGCGCGGACCCTTACGGGTACGAGCGTTGGTCTTGGTACGTTGACCACGAACAGGCAGGCTACGACGGTGACGCAAACCACGGTAGCAACCCAGATCCATCAAGCGTTTGATGTTCATGGAAATCTGACGACGCAAGTCACCTTCAACGGTGAATTTACCTACTTGCTCGCGCAGACTTTCGATCTGAGCTTCGTCCAAGTCTTTAATTTTCACATTCTCAGCAATACCGGCTGCGGCACAGATGGCCTTGGAGCGGGTACGACCGACGCCATAAATCGCAGTCAACGCAATGACTGCATGCTTATGGTCAGGAATGTTAATGCCAGCGATACGGGCCACTGTTCACTCCTACGTAGCGTAGATAACGACCACCACAAAGCCCGTGAGCGGATACGTGGCGGTCAACCAATACACAACAAAAGTTGGCTGGCTATATTAGCCAGCACAACTATTTGTTGCAAGTACTAACCGTAAAAAATTAGCCTTGGCGCTGTTTATGCTTTGGCTCGCTGCAAATCACACGCACCACACCGTGACGCTTGATGATTTTGCAGTTACGGCAGATTGCCTTAACGGAAGCACGAACTTTCATTGCTTAACTCCGTAACTACGCCGACCTTTAGCGGCCGTAGCCCTTCAGGTTGGCCTTCCTCAGGACGTCGCCATATTGATGAGACATCATATGGGTTTGTACCTGAGCCATGAAGTCCATGATAACTACCACGATAATCAGCAGCGAAGTGCCACCGAAGTAGAACTGTACGTTCCAGGCAGTCATCAAGAACTGGGGTACCAGACAGATAAAGGTTATATAGAGCGCACCTGCCAATGTCAGGCGAGTCATAACCTTATCGATGTAACGTGCTGTCTGCTCGCCCGGGCGGATCCCCGGGATAAAGGCTCCACTCTTCTTCAGGTTGTCTGCTGTCTCGCGGGGGTTGAACACCAGCGCGGTATAGAAGAAACAGAAGAAGATAATGGCTGCTGCATACAACATCTCATACAAGGGCTGACCCGGCTGCAGGACCATAGAGACCTGTTGCAGGATATCAGCGATCTTGCCCTCGCCCTGACCAAACCAAGAGGTAATGGTCCCAGGGAAGAGGATGATGCTGGATGCGAAAATCGCAGGAATCACACCGGCCATATTCACTTTCAACGGCAGGTGTGTGCTTTGCGCGGCGAATACCTGGCGGCCTTGTTGACGCTTGGCGTAGTTAACGACGATACGGCGCTGACCACGTTCCACGAACACCACAAAGTAAGTCACTGCGAAAACAATCAAGCCCAGCAACAACAACAGCAGGATGTGCAATTCCCCTTGACGTGCCTGTTCGGCCGTAGCACCAATGGCATGCGGCAAACCAGCAACGATACCCGTGAAAATAATCAACGAGATACCATTACCGATCCCACGCTCGGTAATCTGCTCACCCAACCACATCAAAAACATGGTACCGGTGACCAGACTCACAACGGCCGTGAAATAGAAGCCCAAACCCGGATGAGTCACGAGTCCCTGCATCATATTCGGCAGACCGGTTGCAATACCAATGGCCTGGAAAGTTCCCAAAACCAGCGTGCCCCAACGGGTATATTGGCTAATCTTGCGACGGCCGGATTCACCTTCTTTCTTGAGTTCAGCAAGAGCGGGGTGAACCACAGTCAGCAGCTGGATAATGATCGACGCCGAAATGTACGGCATGATCCCCAGCGCAAGAATAGAAGCACGCGAGAGTGCACCACCACTGAACATGTTGAACATCTCAATGATGGTGCCCTTCTGTTGTTGGAACAACTCGGCCAGTACGGCGGCGTCAATACCAGGAATCGGCACATAAGAGCCTGCACGGAAAACGATAATCGCCCCGAGAACGAAGAGCAGACGGCTCTTCAGTTCACTCAGACCACCCTGTGCTTTAACATCCAATCCTGGTTTCTTAGCCATTGTACTGATTATTCCTCGATTTTACCGCCAGCGGCCTCGATGGCTGCACGTGCACCTTTGGTGACGGACACACCACGAACGGTCACAGCACGGTCAATGTTGCCAGACAGAACAACTTTAGCGAAAACGATGTTCTTAGTAACAACACCGGCTTGCTTCAGAGTGCTCAGATCGACCACATCACCTTCTACCATGGCGATTTCGTTCAGACGCACTTCGGCAGAAACCAAAGATTTGCGAGAGAAGAAACCGAACTTCGGCAGACGGATTTTCAAAGGCATCTGGCCGCCTTCGAAACCAGCGCGGACTTTACCGCCACCGGAACGAGAGGTTTGACCTTTCACACCACGACCACCAGTCTTGCCCAGGCCGGAGCCGATACCACGGCCACGACGTTGTTTTTCAGGCTTGGAACCAGCGGCCGGAGACAGAGTATTCAGACGCATGCTTAGCCCTCCACCTTAACCATGTAATAAACCTGGTTGATCATACCGCGTACGCAGGGAGTATCTTCCAGCTCAACGGTGTGACCAATGCGACGCAGACCCAGACCACGCAGAGTCGCCTTGTGCTTTGGCAGACGGCCGATAGAGCTGCGAGTTTGAGTTACTTTTACAGTGTTAGCCATGTCGCATTACCCCAGAATTTCTTCAACGCGCAGACCACGCTTGGCAGCGATCTGGGCCGGGGATTGACCCTGTACCAGAGCGTCGACAGTTGCGCGAACAACGTTGATTGGGTTGGTGGAACCGTAGGTCTTGGCCAGCACGTTGTGGATACCAGCAACTTCCAGAACAGCACGCATGGCGCCGCCTGCAATGATACCAGTACCTTGTGAGGCCGGCTTCATGAACACGGTGGAACCGGAGTGAACACCGCGCACCGGGTGGTGCAGAGTGCCATTGTTCAGTTCTACCTTGCTCAGGTTACGTTTAGCCTGTTCCATCGCTTTTTGAATAGCGGCCGGAACTTCACGGGCCTTACCGTAACCGTAACCTACACGGCCGTTACCATCACCCACCACGGTCAACGCGGTGAAGGACATGATACGACCACCTTTAACAGTTTTCGAAACACGGTTTACTGCAATCAGCTTTTCTTGCAGTTCGCCGGCTTGAGATTCGACTTTAGCCATCTTCGACTCCTAGCTTAGAACTGAAGACCAGCGTCACGAGCAGCGGTAGCCAGAGCGGCTACACGACCGTGATACTTGAAACCGGAACGATCGAAAGATACGTTCTGAACGCCTTTGGCAATAGCACGCTCAGCGATTGCTTTACCTACTGCGGTAGCTGCATCAGCATTACCGGAGTATTTAAGCGCTTCACTGATGGCTTTCTCTACTGTAGAAGCAGAGGCCAGAACTTCGGAACCGTTGGCTGCGATAACCTGCGCGTAGATATGACGCGGGGTACGGTGAACAACCAGACGGGTAGCTCCCAGTTCCTGCATCTTCTTCCGAGCACGAGTAGCACGACGGAGACGAGCTGCTTTCTTGTCCATAGTGTTACCTTACTTCTTCTTAGCTTCTTTAGTACGCACTTGCTCGTTGGCATAGCGTACACCCTTGCCCTTGTAGGGCTCCGGAGCGCGGTAAGAACGGATATCGGCGGCGACTTGGCCAACCAGCTGCTTGTCCACACCACGCAGAACGATCTCTGTAGCGGTCGGGCATTCAGCGGTGACACCAGCCGGCAGCGCATGCTCTACCGGGTGAGAGAAGCCCAGGGCCAGCGCGACAGCATTGCCCTTGATGGAGGCTTTGTAACCTACACCAACCAGCTGCAGCTTACGCTCGAAGCCTTGGGTAACACCGATTACCATGTTGTTAGCCAATGCACGTGCAGTACCGGCCTGAGCGTCAGCACCAGCGATGCCGTCGCGCGGGGCGAACTTCAGTACATTGTCTTCTTTGGTCACTTCTACACCGGCGTGGATGGAACGAACCAGAGAACCTTTACCACCTTTGATGGACAGTTCCTGACCGTTCAGAGTCACCTCTACGCCAGCAGGGATAGTGACGGGTGCCTTAGCAACGCGAGACATTTCCGACCTCCTATTAAGCGACGTAGCAGATGATCTCACCGCCCATGCTTGCCTTGCGGGCAGCACGGTCGGTCATCACACCTTTAGACGTGGACACGATAGCAACACCGAGACCGCCCATAACTTTCGGCAGATCAGTAGTGCGCTTGTAAATACGCAGGCCGGGACGGCTCACGCGTTGGATCAGTTCTACAACCGGCTTGCCCTGGAAATATTTCAGTTCAATTTCCAGTTCAGGCTTCACATCACCCGCTACGGAGTAGCCAGCGATGTAACCTTCTTCTTTCAGCACTTTGGCAATTGCCACTTTCAGCTTGGAAGAAGGCATGGAAACCGCAACTTTGCTCGCCGCCTGACCGTTACGGATGCGGGTCAGCATATCCGCGATCGGATCTTGCATGCTCATAGTCTAACTCCCGAGATTCTTACCAAGAGGCCTTTTTGAGGCCTGGAATTTCGCCCTTCATGGCATGCTCACGCACCTTGATGCGGGACAGGCCAAACTTGCGCAGGAAACCGTGCGGACGACCAGTAATATTGCAACGGTTACGCTGGCGGGACGGACTGGAATCACGGGGCAGCTGTTGCAGTTGCAAGACAGCATCCCAACGCGCTTCTTCAGAAGCGTTCATATCAACGATGATAGCTTTCAGCTCGGTTCGCTTGGTCGCGAACTTGGCTACCAGCTTCGCACGCTTTGCTTCACGTGCTTTCATGGATGTTTTAGCCATAACCCTAACCTTACTTGCGGAATGGGAAGTTAAAGGCAGCCAGCAGAGCACGGCCTTCTTCATCGGTATTCGCGGAAGTGGTGATGGTGATATCCAGACCACGAACGCGATCGACTTTGTCATAGTCGATTTCCGGGAAGATGATTTGCTCACGCACGCCCATGGAGTAGTTACCACGACCGTCGAACGCTTTAGCGTTCAGGCCACGGAAGTCACGGATACGCGGTACGGAGATGCAAATCAGCCGTTCCAGGAACTCCCACATACGCTCGCCACGCAGGGTTACTTTACAACCTATCGGGTAGCCTTCACGAATCTTGAAGCCCGCAACAGATTTGCGAGCTTTGGTGATCAGCGGCTTCTGACCGGAAATGGCAGCCATATCGGCAGCGGCATTTTCCAACAGCTTTTTGTCAGAGATAGCTTCACCAACACCCATGTTCAGGGTGATTTTCTCGATCCGAGGGACTTGCATGATAGTCTTGTAACCGAACTGTTTGGCCAGTTCATTTACTACATCGGATTTGTAGTAATCATGCAGTTTCGCCATCGTTAAACTCCAATTACTTCACAAGTTCGCCGGTGGATTTGAAGAAACGAACTTTTTTGCCGTCTTCAATCCGGAAACCAACGCGATCAGCCTTGCCAGCGGCAGAGTTGAACAGCGCTACGTTAGAAACGTCCATTGGGGCTTCTTTGCTGATGATACCGCCAGCCTGACCCAGTGCGGGTACCGGCTTTTGGTGTTTCTTCACCAGGTTGATGCCTTCAACGTATACCTTACCTTCGCTTACCAGGACTTGAGTGACTTTGCCACGCTTGCCCTTGTCTTTGCCGGTAAGAACAATCACTTCGTCTTCGCGACGGATTTTAGCTGCCATCGTTCGACTCCTTACAGTACTTCGGGTGCCAGGGACACAATCTTCATGAACTTCTCATTACGGAGTTCACGGGTCACCGGGCCAAAAATACGAGTACCGATTGGCTGTTGGTTGTTGTTAAGCAACACAGCCGCATTGTTGTCGAAACGGATGACTGAGCCGTCCGGACGACGAACGCCTTTACGGGTGCGTACGACCACCGCGTTATACACATCACCTTTCTTCACTTTACCGCGAGGAATGGCTTCCTTAATGGAAACTTTGATGATGTCGCCGATGCCGGCGTAACGGCGGTGCGAGCCACCCAGAACCTTAATACACATTACACTGCGAGCGCCGGAGTTGTCGGCTACGCCCAGCATACTTTGCATCTGGATCATTTTAGTGCTCCGCTTTGTTTACTTCTTATCCCTCTCGGGATCTGGCTGCCTTCAAAAGGCGCGAAACTATAACACAGGATTTTTAGAAAAGGTAGCCTAAAAAACAAACGGCCCCGCTAAGGGGCCGTTTGGGCTAAAAAGTACCGATTAGGCCTTTTCTAAGATCGCAACCAGGGTCCAGGACTTGGTCTTGGACAGCGGGCGGCACTCGCGGATTTCCACGAGATCGCCAGCTTTACACTCGTTGTTCTCATCATGTACGTGCAGCTTGGTAGTGCGCTTGATGATCTTACCGTAGATCGGGTGCTTTACCTTGCGCTCGATAGCAACAGTGATGGATTTCTCCATCTTGTCGCTAATTACACGACCTTGCAGAGTACGGATCTTGTCAGTCATTACGCACCTGCCTTCTCAGTCAGTACAGTCTTGATACGTGCGACGTCACGACGCACTTGTTTCAGAGTGTGAGTCTGAGCCAGCTGGCCGGTGGACGCTTGCATGCGCATGTTGAATTGCTCACGCAGCAGGCCCAGCAGCTCCTGGTTCAGTTCATCGACGCTCTTTTGACGCAGATCTTGGGCTTTCATCACATCACCGTCTTAATTACGAAAGTGGTCTGAACAGACAGCTTAGCTGCGGCCAGGGCAAACGCTTCACGCGCCAGAGCCTCAGGTACACCGTCCATCTCGTACAGAACCTTGCCAGGCTGGATCGGGCAAACCCAATATTCCACGTTACCCTTACCTTTACCCATACGAACTTCGAGGGGCTTTTCGGTGATGGGCTTGTCCGGGAATACACGGATCCAGATCTTACCTTGACGCTTAACGTGACGGGTCATGGCACGACGGGCTGCTTCGATTTGACGAGCAGTCAGTTGGCCACGAGATGTCGCCTTCAGGCCAAAGGTACCGAAGGATACTTCGTTACCAGAGGTGGCCAGACCGCGGTTACGACCCTTATGGGTCTTGCGGAATTTAGTACGCTTAGGTTGCAACATTTACCGATCTCCTTACTTAGCAGCGCGGCGCTTGTTGTCACGCTTGGGCTTTGCAGGAGCTTGCTCTTGAGCAGCGGCAGCATTGACTGCAGCCAGACCGCCCAGAACTTCGCCCTTGAAGATCCAAACTTTGACGCCGATCACACCGTAAGTGGTGTGGGCTTCAGAAGTTGCGTAGTCGATGTCGGCACGCAGGGTGTGCAAAGGCACACGACCTTCACGGTACCATTCGGTACGCGCGATTTCAGCGCCGCCCAGACGACCGGACACTTCCACTTTGATGCCCTTGGCACCCAGGCGCATGGCGTTTTGTACGGCGCGCTTCATAGCACGACGGAACATAACGCGACGTTCCAGCTGGGAAGTGATGCTGTCGGCAACGAGTTTGCCATCCAGCTCCGGCTTGCGGACTTCGGAAATGTTGATCTGAGCAGGCACGCCAGCAATTACGGCGACGGCTTTGCGCAGTTTCTCAACGTCTTCGCCTTTCTTGCCGATCACGACACCCGGACGAGCGGTGTGAATGGTCACACGGATGCTCTTGGCCGGACGCTCGATGGTGATCTTGGACAAGGAAGCGTTTTTCAGCTCCTTGGTCAGGAACTGGCGTACTTGAAAATCGCTGTACAGGTTGTCAGCGAAGTCTTTGGTGTTCGCGAACCAGGTAGAATTCCAAGGCTTGGTAATACCCAGGCGAATGCCATTAGGATGTACTTTCTGACCCATTGCTTATCTCCCAGCCTTAGCGTCGGATACCACTACAGTGATGTGAGCGGTACGCTTGAGGATACGATCCGCACGACCTTTGGCACGCGGACGGATGCGCTTCATGGAGGGACCTTCGTCGACCATGATAGTAGCAACACGCAGGGCGTCGATGTCGGCGCCTTCGTTGTGCTCAGCGTTTGCAATGGCAGATTCCAGCACTTTCTTAACCAGCACAGCAGCCTTTTTCGGGCTGAAGGTCAGGAGATTCAGAGCCTTGTCTACGGACAGACCACGTACTTGATCGGCTACCAGACGAGCTTTCTGGGCAGAAGTACGGGCATAACGGTGTTTAGCGATAGCTTCCATCATTTATCCCTTAGCGCTTCTTAGCCTTCTTATCAGCAGCATGGCCGCGATAAGTACGAGTCGGTGCGAATTCACCCAGTTTGTGACCGATCATTTCTTCGGTAACGAAAACCGGAACGTGCTGACGACCATTATGGACAGCGATGGTCAAACCGATCATGTTCGGGATGATCATTGAACGACGGGACCAGGTCTTAACCGGCTTTTTATCCCCGCTTTCCACCGCTTTCTCTACCTTCTTCAGCAAGTGCAGGTCAATAAATGGACCCTTCTTGAGAGAACGTGGCATGGTGATTCCTCTATGTTAACAATTACTTGTTACGACGACGTACGATGTACTTGTCGGTACGCTTGTTCTTACGGGTCTTGAAGCCTTTAGCCTTCTGGCCCCATGGGGACACAGGCTGCATGCCCTTGTTACGACCCTCACCACCACCGTGCGGGTGGTCGACCGGGTTCATCGCCATACCGCGAACGGTCGGACGAATACCACGCCAGCGGTTGGCACCGGCTTTACCCAGTTGACGCAACATGTGCTCGGAGTTACCGACTTCACCTATGGTGGCGCGGCACTCGGCCAGAACTTTACGTACTTCGCCGGAACGCAGACGCAGAGTTACATAGTTACCTTCACGAGCCAGGATCTGGATGAAAGTACCAGCGGAACGAGCCAGCTGGGCACCTTTACCAGGTTTCATCTCAACGGCGTGAACAGTCGAACCGACCGGGATGTTGCGCATCGGCAGGGTGTTACCTACCTTGATTGCGGCATCAGCACCAGAAGCGATAGCGTCACCAGCTTTCAGGCCTTTCGGAGCCAGGATGTAACGACGCTCACCGTCTGCATACAACACCAGAGCGATGTTAGCGGTACGGTTAGGATCGTATTCCAGGCGCTCTACTTTGGCCGGGATACCGTCTTTGTCGCGCTTGAAGTCGACGATACGGTAATGCTGCTTGTGACCACCACCGATATGACGGGTAGTGATACGACCGTTGTTGTTACGACCACCGGACTTGCTCTTGCTGTCCAGCAGAGCGGCAAAGGGCTTACCCTTGTACAGCTCTTGATTGACGATCTTAACGACGTGGCGGCGGCCCGGAGAAGTAGGCTTGCACTTAACGATTGCCATTTTTCAGAACTCCTCTTACTCGGCTGCGCCCATGAAGTCGATGTCCTGACCAGCTTTCAGGGTCACATAAGCCTTTTTCCAATCGGAACGACGGCCTACGCGTGCACCTGCGCGCTTGGTTTTACCCTTCATGTTCAGGGTACGGACGGTCTCAACTTCGACCTCGAACAGTTTCGCAACTGCAGCTTTGACTTCCGCCTTGGTGGCGTCGACAGCAATTTTGAACACGATAGTGTTCTGCTTCTCGGCGACCATGGTGCTCTTTTCAGAGATATGCGGAGCCTTCAGAACTTTCAACAGACGCTCTTCGCGGATCATGCCAGCATCTCCTCGATTTGCTTAACTGCATCAGCAGTCATCAGAACCTTGTCGAAAGCGATCAGGCTGACCGGGTCGATACCGGCAACATCACGCACGTCAACTTTGTACAGGTTGCGAGCAGCCAGGAACAGGTTCTCATCGACTTCAGCTGTCACGATCAGAACGTCAGTCAGTTCCATCTCTTTCAGCTTGGCGATCAGTTCTTTGGTCTTCGGCGCTTCGATGCCGAATTTCTCGACAACGATCAGGCGCTCTTGACGTACCAGCTCGGACAGGATGCTACGGATAGCGCCGCGGTACATCTTCTTGTTTACTTTTTGGCTGTGATCTTGCGGCTTAGCAGCAAAAGTCACACCACCGGAACGCCAAATGGGCGAACGGATGGAGCCAGCACGGGCACGACCAGTACCCTTCTGACGCCACGGCTTTTTGCCGCCACCAGACACTTCAGAGCGAGTCAGCTGCGCGCGAGTACCCTGACGGGCACCTGCGGCATATGCAACGACGACCTGGTGAACCAGAGCTTCGTTGAATTCGCGCCCGAAGGTAGTCTCGGAAACTTCAAGAGCGCTCTTGGCGTCTTTCATTACCAATTCCATTACTATCTCCTCAGACGTTACGCTTTGACGGCAGGTTTGACGATCACGTTGCCGTTGGTTGCACCTGGGACTGCACCTTTGATGAGCAGCAGGTTACGTTCAGCGTCAACACGAACCAGTTCCAGGTTCTGAGTCGTTACACGCTCAGCACCCATGTGACCAGCCATCTTTTTGCCCTTGAATACACGACCCGGAGTCTGGTTCTGACCGATAGAACCCGGAGCGCGGTGAGACAAGGAGTTACCGTGGGTCATATCCTGGGTACGGAAGTTGTGGCGCTTTACAGTGCCCGCAAAACCTTTACCTTTGGATGTGCCGGTAACGTCTACCATCTTAACGTCAGCGAGAAGATCTACTTTCAGCTCGCTACCAACAGTGAAAGTTTCACCGTTGTTCAAGCGGAATTCCCACAGACCGCGGCCGGCTTCTACACCAGCTTTGGCGAAGTGGCCAGCTTCCGGCTTGGTCACACGGCTGGCTTTTTTGGCGCCAGTGGTAACCTGAATAGCGTTGTAGCCGTCGGTTTCTACAGATTTGACCTGAGTTACACGGTTAGCTTCAACTTCGATAACAGTCACCGGGATAGAAACGCCATCTTCAGTGAAGATGCGAGTCATACCCACTTTGCGACCTACAAGACCGATTGTCATTGTTATCAACCTCTTTCCGTAATTAACCCAGGCTGATCTGGACGTCTACACCAGCTGCCAGATCCAGACGCATCAGAGCGTCAACGGTCTTGTCAGTCGGTTCAACGATGTCTACCAGACGCTTGTGAGTGCGGATCTCGTACTGATCACGCGCATCTTTGTTGACGTGCGGGGAGATCAGGACGGTGAAGCGCTCTTTGCGAGTCGGCAGCGGGATAGGACCGCGAACCTGCGCGCCGGTGCGCTTTGCAGTTTCAACGATTTCCGCTGTGGATTGATCAATCAGGCGATGATCAAAAGCCTTCAGGCGAATACGGATTCTTTGGTTCTGCATTGACAGAGCTCCAATAGATAAAAGAACATAAACCAACACCGCCCGACCGGGAGTGATCCCGCCAGAGGTGTGATTTTTCACGTTTCCCCCCATATCGGGAGGACTGTATGGCTGGCTGTCCGTAAACGAACAACTCAGCAGCAGACATATCGTCTGGCTTACCTCATGGGTAAGCGGAGGGGATTATACGGATTTTTCAAATTTGCGCAAGGGAGAGCGAACAGATTGTGCGCAGTTTTATGTGACAGATGGATCTCGCCGGCGGTGACGCCATTCCCCGCCAACCGGGGGTGACGACAATGTTACAAACAGGCTGGTAGACTGTGCACCTGCCTCCGTCAGTGGAACGACATTCTATGCTCAAAGATCAAAAGAAAGCCTATCAGTATGGACTCTGCGCCGTTGCCCTCTGGTCGACGGTCGCCACCGCCTTCAAGATTTCCCTCGCCTACTTCGAGCCTGTGCAGCTGCTGCTTGTGGCCGCCTTCACCTCGACCCTGACTCTCGGCGCTATCGTTGCCAAACAGGGCAAGCTGGCACTGCTGCTGAGTTACCTCAAGGCCCGCCCCCTCTATTACCTGGCGCTGGGGGTATTGAATCCCTTCCTCTATTACCTGCTGCTGTTCAAGGCCTATGACCTGCTGCCCGCGCAACAGGCGCAGACCCTCAACTACACCTGGGCCATCACCCTCAGCCTGCTGGCCGTTCCTTTTCTCGGCCAGAAGCTGCGCCGCCGCGACGGCGTCGCCATAATACTGGGTTACTTCGGCGCTCTGGTGATCGCCACCAAGGGGGATGTATTCGGCCTGCAGTTCGACAGCCCGCTCGGGGTGACCCTGGCGCTAGTGTCGACCCTTATCTGGGCCAGTTACTGGATCCTCAACACCCGCAATCAGGGAGACCCCATCGTCAGCCTGCTGCTCGGCTTCATCATCAGCCTGCCTTTCATCGTCGCGGCGACCTGGCTGCTCTCCGATTTTGCCATGACCGCCTGGCAGGGCTGGGCCGGCGCCATCTATGTGGGCCTGTTCGAGATGGGTTTCGGCTTCGTGCTTTGGCTGATGGCGCTGCGCCACGCCACCAACACGGCCCCCATCAGCAACCTCATCTTCATCTCGCCGTTTGCCTCCCTGGTACTGCTCAACCTGCTGATCGGCGAAGCCATACACCCGGCCACCCCCATAGGGCTCGGGCTGATCGTGGCCGCCCTGCTGATCCAGCAGCTCAAATACGGCAAGCGCTACCGCAAGAGCACCGAGCCGCAAGCCTGACAATGCAGAAGGGCGTATCCACGGATACGCCCTTCTCTCAATCCATCCACTCCAGTGGCTGGTTCTTGGGTAGCCGGATCTCCACCAGCAAGCCCCCCAGTTCCGAGCTCCCCAGCCGTATGGTGCCATGGTGCTGGGAGACAATCTTGGCCACTATGGCCAGCCCCAGGCCGCTGCCGCTGCCAGTGCGGGCCTCGTTGCCCTGGGTAAAGGGCTTGAGCACCCGGTAGTAGTCCTGCTCCGGGATGCCGGGGCCGTTGTCTGACAGCCGCAGCCGCACCCAGTGGCCATCATCCTTCAGCTCTGCATGCAGGCGGCTCGCGCCATAGCGCAACGAGTTGCCCGACAGGTTGTTGAGGATGCGCCGGATGCTGATGGGATTGCAGGCCACCCGCACCGCCTCTTCAGGCAATTCGAGATCCACCTCCAGCCCCTGATCGGTCTGCACCAGCAGCACGTCGTGGATCAGCTGGGTCAGGTCGATTTGCTGGGTATCCAGCCCCTCGTCCGGCCGGATGTAGTCAATGAACTGATCTATGATGCCGTTGGACTCGTCAATGTCCGCGTTGATGCTCTCCTTGAGATACTCATCCCCGGAAGACATCATCTCGGTCGCCAACCGGATGCGGGTCAAGGGGGTGCGCAGATCGTGGGAGACCCCGGCCATCATCAGGTTGCGCTCCTCGATCAGCCCCTTGATCGAGCTCGACATGTGGTTGAAGGTGCGGGTCAACCGGCGTACCTCCCGCGAGCCCTGCTCCCCCAGCGCGTCGGGGAAGTTGCCGCGGGCCACGGCCACGGCACCGGCCTCCAGATCCTCCAGCGGACGCACCAGCTGGCGGGCAAACCGCCAGGCCGCGAACAGGGTCACCACCAGCAGCACGCTCATGTAGAGGATCAGCGGCTCTATGTCGTCATCCTCGATCTCGGTCAGCGGGATGCGAACCCACACCTGATTGGCCTGGGGCGGCTGGATCCAGATGATGTAGTGATCCTGGATCTCGACCCGTACCTTGGTCTTGCCCCCCAGCTCGCGGCTGATGCTCTCTTCCAGATAGGTGTAGGGCTTGGAGTCATTGAGCCCATGCTGCTCCGCCTCTGTCTGGGTATAGATGTCGCTGCCGGTCGCCACATAGACCAGCGCCTCGGCATCCTCGCTCAGCGCCAGCTGGTTGCTTTCGACCGGAAAGATGAGTTTGACCTGGTTGGCCAGCAGGTGGCTGATCTGCTTGACGGTCGGCGCCAGCAGATAGTTGTAGAAGGTGGCATAGGAGACAAACTGATAGACCACCAACACGGCGGCCAGAAACCAGAGCATGCGGGAAAACATGCTGCTCACTTTCTTCATTCGCCATCACCGTCCGGCACGAAGACGTAACCCAGGCCCCAGACGGTCTGTAGGTAACGCGGCTGGGCCGGGTCCTGCTCCAGCAAGCGGCGCAAGCGGGAGACCTGTACATCGATGCTGCGCTCGGTCGCCGTGTACTCGCGCCCTCTGGCTAGGTTCATCAGCTTGTCGCGGGAGAGGGGCTCGCGGGGATGGCTGACCAGCACCTTGAGCACGGCAAATTCGCCGCTGGTCAGGGCTACCGGCTCGCCATCACGGCTGAGTTCACGGGTCGCCAGGTTGAGCTGATAGCTGCCGAAGGTCACCATCTTCTCGGCGGTCGAGGGAGCCCCGGGCAGTTCGACGGTATGACGGCGCAGCACGGCGCGGATCCGCGCCAGCAGTTCGCGCGGGTTGAACGGCTTGGGCAGATAATCGTCGGCCCCCATCTCGAGCCCGACGATGCGATCCACCTCATCGCCCTTGGCGGTGAGCATCAGCACCGGGATCTGGTTGCCGGCCTCGCGCAGGCGGCGACAGATGGAGAGGCCGTCCTCCCCCGGCAGCATCAAGTCCAGCACCATCAGGCTGAAATTTTCACGAGTCAGCAGGCGATCCGCCTGTTCACCATTGGCGACGCCACGAACCACGAATCCTTGTTCGGTCAGATAGCGCTCCAGCAGGGAACGCAATTTCAAATCATCGTCGACCACCAGAACCTTGTATTGCTGACTCATTGCTTGCCTCTCCTCTCGATATGTTGCCAATACTAGAGCCCGGGCCCCCAACGGCAAAGCATAAATATGTTACTGGTTATTGCCCATGGCCGCCTTGCGCCCACCGGCCCACGCCCTCTCCCATGACGACGCAGGTTTTGCTCGACAGCGAGGCGACAGCGGATAAGATCGGCCGAGCCACCAGAGGCCCATCAGCCCACATTGACGCAGGTACTTGAAATCCATGAAGACCAAGCTGATCACCCGCGAAGGCTACAACAAGCTGAAAGAAGAGCTCGATTTCCTGTGGCGCGAAGAACGCCCCGAGACCACCCGCAAGGTGGCCTGGGCCGCCAGCCTGGGCGATCGCAGCGAGAATGCCGACTACCAGTACAACAAGAAGCGGTTGCGGGAGATCGACAGGCGGGTGCGCTACCTGCGTAAATGCCTCGAGGAGCTGGGGATCGTCGATTATGCCCCCGCCCAGGAGGGAAAGGTGTTCTTCGGCGCCTGGGTCGAGGTGGAGAACGACGAGGGCGAGACCAAGCGTTTTCGCATCGTCGGTTATGACGAGATCTTCGGTCGCAAGGATTACATCTCCATCGACTCCCCCATGGCCCGCGCCCTGCTCAAGAAGGAGGTCGGGGATGAGGCCATAGTGCCTACGCCAGTCGGTGACGTCTGTTGGTATGTCAACGAGATCAGTTATCCGAAGTGACGGTAGCGGGAAGCGTTCGCCTCCCCGCCATGGGCAAGGGCTGATGCCCTGCCCGTCCAAGCAAAGAGCCCCCATGACAAGTATCTGGGCGGCCAGCCCCTCTCCCGCCATTCGGCCCGACAGCCATGCATGTCATTTCAGCAGGGTGGCATAGCGCCGCCCGACCCCATATAGTGCTCACATTTGGCGCCTTGGGTGCGGGCCAGCCCCGGCAACGCTCAATGCACACCATGCGGTCCCCCCTCATGGTGCAGAGAGACGGCGAGCTGCCGAGCGGCATACCCGGCCGCAGCACATCGACGCCACCCCGGGCCAGTTGGATAGAAGCGACCACAGAGATCCCAGATGCACAGCCATGTAATAGAGAGACAGATTGCCGGTGAGCTGAATGCCCGCCCGGAACAGGTGCAGGCGGCCGTGCGCCTGCTGGATGAAGGTTCGACCGTGCCCTTTATCGCCCGTTATCGCAAAGAGGTGACCGGTGGCCTGGACGACAGCCAGCTGCGTACCCTGGAGAGCCGCCTCGGCTATCTGCGCGAGCTGGAGGATCGCCGCCAGGTGATCATTCGCTCCATCGAGGAGCAGGGCAAACTCACCCCGGAACTGGCCCGCGAGCTGAACGGCGCCGACAGCAAGACCCGGCTGGAAGATCTCTATCTCCCCTACAAGCCCAAGCGTCGCACCAAGGGGCAGATGGCCATAGAGGCGGGACTGGAGCCGCTGGCGAGCCTGCTGCTCACGGACCCTATGCGGGATCCCGAGCAGGCCGCTGCCGCCTTCCTCAACAGCGAGCACGGCATCACTGACAGCAAGGCCGCCCTCGACGGCGCCCGCTACATACTGATGGAGCGTTTCGCCGAGCAGGCCGACCTGCTGGAGAAGCTGCGGGACTATCTGTGGCACAACGCCACCCTGCGCGCCCGCGTGGTGGCCGGCAAGGAACAGGAAGGAGCCAAGTTCAAGGACTACTTCGAGCACGACGAGCCGTTGCACAAGGCCCCCTCCCACCGGGTGCTGGCCATGCTGCGCGGTCGCAACGAGGGCATTCTCAATCTGGCGCTGATCACAGGTGAAGACGAGGGCAGCAGCCCCTGCGAAGGCATCATAGCCCACCACCTCAAGCTGAATCTGCAAAACCGCCCGGCCGACAAGTGGCTGCAGGGGGTGGTGAGCTGGACCTGGAAGATCAAGCTCTCCTTGCAGATGGAGACCGAGCTGATCGGCCGTATCCGCGAATCGGCAGAAGACGAGGCCATCAAGGTATTCGCCATGAACCTGCAGGATCTGCTGATGGCGGCGCCGGCGGGCATGCGCTGCACCATGGGGCTGGATCCGGGCATCCGTACCGGGGTCAAGGTGGCCGTGGTCGACGCCACCGGCAAACTGGTCGATCACGCCACCATCTATCCGTTCGAGCCGAAGCGCCAGGTTGATCAGAGCCTCAAGACCCTGAGCGAGCTGTGCCAGAAGCACAAGGTCGAGCTCATCAGCATAGGCAACGGCACCGCCTCGCGAGAGACAGACCGGCTGGTGAGCGATCTGTTCGAGCGCTACCCCGCCGCCAAGGCGCAGAAGATAGTAGTGAGCGAAGCGGGGGCCTCTGTCTATTCCGCCTCCGAGCTTGCCTCCCAGGAGTTCCCGGATCTCGATGTCTCTATCCGTGGCGCCGTCTCCATCGCCCGCCGCCTGCAGGATCCCCTGGCCGAGCTGGTCAAGATAGATCCCAAGAGCATAGGCGTGGGCCAGTACCAGCACGACGTCGGCCAGAGCCAGCTGGCCCGCCGGCTGGACGCCGTGGTCGAGGATTGCGTGAACGCGG
Source organism: Aeromonas sp. MR19 (assembly GCF_963899305.1). Classification (NCBI taxonomy): domain Bacteria; kingdom Pseudomonadati; phylum Pseudomonadota; class Gammaproteobacteria; order Aeromonadales; family Aeromonadaceae; genus Aeromonas; species Aeromonas sp. MR19. The sequence goes on along the minus strand of NZ_CAWQWZ010000004.1, from coordinate 104,995 downwards.
TCGGGGTGGATGTGAATACCGCCTCGGTCGCCCTGCTGAATCGGGTATCCGGTCTCTCCCAGACCCTGGCCCAGAATATCGTCGCCTATCGGGACGAGCACGGCGCCTTCCAGAGCCGCCAGCAATTGCTGAAAGTGAGCCGGCTCGGCCCCAAGGCATTCGAACAGTGCGCTGGCTTCCTGCGCATTCGCGGGGGCAGCAACCCGCTCGACAGCTCGGCTGTGCACCCGGAATCCTACCCTGTGGTTGAGAGGATCCTGGCGCAACTCCAGCAGCAAGTTGAGAGCCTGCTCGGCAACGGCAGCCTGCTGCGCAGCCTGAAGCCGGCCGACTACACGGATGAGCAGTTCGGCGTGCCCACCGTCACCGACATCATAGGTGAGCTGGACAAGCCGGGCCGCGACCCGCGCCCCGAGTTCAAGACCGCCACCTTCAAGGATGGGGTGGAGAAGATAAGCGATCTGGTGCCCGAGATGATATTGGAAGGCGTGGTCACCAACGTCACCAACTTCGGCGCCTTCGTCGACATCGGCGTCCATCAGGATGGGCTGGTACACATCAGCTCTCTGACGGATCGCTTCGTCAAGGATCCCCGCGAGGTGGTCAAGGCGGGTGACATAGTGAGGGTCAAGGTGCTGGAGGTGGATGCCCCGCGCAAGCGGATCAGCCTGACCATGCGACTGGACGAAAAAGCCGGACAACCGGTCCGCAAGCCTGCGGAGTCCCGCAACGCGAATGCTGGCAGTGCCAAGCCGAGACCGGCGCCGCGTCCAAGCACGCCGGTGGGTGGCGCCATGGGCAACGCCTTCGCGGCAGCCCTCTCCAAAACCAAGAAATGAGCCGTCAAGACATGAAAAAAGCCCCGAAAGGGGCTTTTTTACGAGACACCAAGACTCATTGACTGAGGGTGGCCAGAATACTTTCAGGATCCTGATGCCGGGCCAGCACCTCCCGCAGTCGATTGAATGCCTTGCAGGCCTCCTGCGGGTACTTGCCATAGGAAACCACGCCGGTATGGCTCCAACCGGCCGCCAGCATGACTTTCTTCTTGAAGTGAGTGCCTTCGGTTCCGCCACCACCAAGCTGCATCAAAAACTGTTCCATCTGAAGGTGAGGAGGGGGAACGCGGGAGAAGGTGGCAAAGTCTTCCGGTTTGACTTCATCAAAGTGCATGACGACTCCTGTGAGGATGAATGGGATTACCCCTCAGATTAGTTGCAAATACCCGGGACGTGATCGAAAAATCAGGGGGAAGAGTGGTGCAGCGCTCAGACGTTCAGGCTGAACCCTTGCTGCGCAGCAGGCCTGACCGCCTGTTGATAACGCTGGGCAATGACCTGGTTGCGCTGCTCCATGTAGCCGTTCAGCACGCCCGTCTTGGCGCTGCCATCGGCCGCCAAGGCGGAGTCTGGGTCGGATGAGAGCAGCGCCTTGCGGGCATGAGCCTCCTTGGCGGCGGCACTTCTGGCCACGCTCAGATCCTGTGCGGAAGGATCGGCCGGGGCCAGAGCGGCGGCACGCACCTGCTGCATCTTGGCGATGGTCGCCCTGGGATCGCCGGGAATGGTCCCGATGTCGATGGAGACGCCACCGCCGGTAGCGTAGCGCTTGCCATCCGGTCCCATCGAGAACTGATAGGTCGGACTGCTAGCATACTGGCCGCCCGTGCTCTGATGTGCCTGCTCGTGGGTCCGTACCTCCTGATCCCTGTCGGCCAGCTCCTTGACCTGCAGCTCCTGTTTCTGTTGTTGCTCCTGCTGTCTGGGATCCTGCTGTTGCTTGTTGCGCTGCCCGTCTTCACCCGTGGCCTCCACGAAGCGGTGATCAACCGGCGTTTGCGGATTGCCGGTCTGGGAAGCTTCCCGCGTCTGCTGGGAGGTCTGGTTGGGATTGGCCTGGCTGGCCTTGGCCTTGTCTTTCTGTGAGCCGACTTCAGGCTCGGCATTGAATGCCTCGCTCTGACGGGTCTGGGGGATGAGGGCTACACGGCGATTGTCAGTGCGTGCCGATTCCGTCTGCGGTTGCAGTTGATTAGGAATAATGGTCGGCAGACTGACATTGATGTTCATGTCACACCCGGATATCGATCAGGGTACCCATAACATCACTGGCGGTCTGGATCACCTTGGCAGATGCTCCGGCCTGTACTTCGGCCACCTTGAGGTTGACCAGCTCATCAGGCAGTTGTACCTGATCACCGCTCGGGGTGTTGAGCCGGGCGATCTGGCTGGATGCCTTGTCGGCAATCTGTTCCGCTCGCTGAAACCCTTGTACTCCGCTGTTCAATGCAGAATCTATACGCATGATGACACTCCTCTGACGCTGGATTAATTATCCGTCACGCCAGAGGATTAATGAAGCAAATAGGTTGTTTTTCAACCAACAAAATGTCGAATGATTTCAACGAACTGCTGTGGATGGGAAATAAAGGGTGCGTGCGAGGCCTTTTCCAGCACCAGGCTGTGACTGGCCGGGTAGCGTTCGTCCAGCAGCGGTATGGCCGCCTTGGGCACCAGCGAATCCAGTCGGCCATAGACCCGCAGCCAGGGCAGGCTCAGCGTTGCCAGCGCATCGCGCAGATCAACGTCCGCCAGCAGACCGAGTCCAGCCTCCAGCGCCGCAAGTTGGGGAGCCGGACGTTCGGCCAACCAATGGCGCAGCTGGCGGATATCATCCCGGGCATGTTCGCTGCCCATGGCCTGGATCGCGAGGAAACGCTCTATGGTCTGCTTGAAGTCCCCCGCCAGCATCTGATTGAAGCCGGTCAGCACCTTGGGAGCTATCCCCGGCCAGTCGTCACGGGCCATGAAGCAGGGGGAACTCGCCACCGTGATCAGGCTCTGGCAGCGCTCAGGCTGGGTCAGCGCCAACTGGCTCGCCACCAGACCACCGAGGGACCAGCCGAGCAGATGGCACTGCTGCGGCAAGACGGCGGCAATCTGCTCAGCCAGCCAGGGCAAGGAGTACTCACTCCCGTCGGCCAGCGGACTGTTGCCAAACCCAGGCAAGTCCACCAGATGCAGCCGATAATGGGCCGCCAACGGCTGGGCAATACCATGCCAGACTGCGCCATTCATGCCCCATCCGTGCAACAGCACCAGATCGGGCCCCTGACCAAATCGCTCTACCGATACGCTCATCTAGACTCAAGATCCCTGTTCATTCTCTTGGGGTCAGCATGTTAAAGCGGCTGCTCGCCAAAGCAAGTCCGATCCTTGGCAACCATGCCGACTGGCAGGGCCACTGCCTGCTCTGCCAACAGCCTTGCGATGCACAGCCGCTGCTCTGCAGCTGGTGCCAGCAGGCCCTCCACCAGCCCTATCGCAAATGCAGCCTGTGTGCGTCGCCCTTGCCGGAACCTGACGGAGAAACCGAACCTGTCTGCGGGCGCTGCCAGCACAGGCCACCGCCCTGGCAGCGGCTGCAGGTCATTGGCGACTACCAGGCCCCCTACTCCATGCTCATCCCGCAGCTGAAATATTCTGGCCAGATCCTGCTGGCGCCGCTGCTCGCCCGTCTGCTGGCCGATCATCTGGAGAGAGACGATCCCCCCGAGGCCATCATTCCGGTTCCCCTGCACTGGTGGCGACTCTGGTGGCGCGGCTTCAATCAGGCGGAGGAGATAGCCATCACCCTCAGCGAGATCACCGGCATCCCCTGCGACACCCGGCTGCTGCGCAGAACCCGAGCCACCCCACAGCAGACCCGGCTCAGTGCCGCTCAGCGGCGACGGAATCTGCGCGGTGCCTTCCAGATCCAGCCCCACCACTATCGGCACGTGGCCCTGCTCGACGATGTGGTGACCACGGGGGCGACGGCAGGCCAACTCACCCGCGTACTGCACGAGAGCGGCATCGTAAAAGTGGAGGTGTGGGCCATTTGCCGCACGCTCAAACACCTCAAATGACACTCGACATGGCTACCGCAAGCTCAGGCACATCAGGCGACCATAGGTATATTTGACATATGCCCGGCGCCATCAGCATGCTACCCAAGCACTGCCAAGCGAGTTATCATGAATACCCTAGTCGTACACTCAGGTTTATGAGGATAGTGATGATCAGCATTTCCGACACCGCCCAGGCCCATTTCCGTAAACTGCTGGAAAAACAGCCTGATGGCACCAATATCCGGGTGTTTGTGGTCAATCCGGGAACCCAGAATGCCGAGTGCGGCGTATCATATTGCCCACCCGACGCGGTCGATCCGGAAGATCAACACCTGCCCTTCAGCGGCTTCGACTGCCTGGTCGACCCTCTGAGCGCCCCCTTCCTGGTCGATGCCACCATCGACTTCGTCACCGATCAGATGGGCTCCCAGCTCACCCTCAAGGCGCCAAACGCCAAGATGCGCAAGGTGGCCGACGATGCACCTCTGATCGACCGCATCGAATATGTGCTGATGTCCGAGGTGAACCCCATGCTGGCCGGTCACGGCGGCAAGGTCACCCTGGTCGAGCTGACCGAAGACAAGCTGGCCATCCTGCAGTTTGGCGGCGGTTGCAACGGTTGCTCCATGGTCGATTACACCCTGAAAGAGGGGATTGAGAAGCAGCTGCTGGAGAAATTCCCGGGCGAGCTCAACGGCGTCAAAGATGCCACCGAGCACCAGCGCGGCGATCACTCCTACTATTGATGCCGCGGCAGTGACTCCCGCAGCGAGGCAGTCACCGACCTGATGAGCACATGAAAAAGGCCCCGCCAATCTGGCGGGGCCTTTTGCTATCCGACGAACCGAATGAGCCTATCTCAGTAGGCGTCGTTGTTGACGGCAGTTTGAACACGGACAGCGCGCAGAAACCGGAGCGTATAGGCATACGTGAGGATTTCGAGCACTGCCCAGGTTCAAAATGGCTAATAAAACAGCCTAATGGAATTTGCTCTTATTCGTCGCGTTTGTCCCGGCTTAGCAGGGCGATGGCGGCCTCTTTCGGGTTCTTGCCCTGATAGAGCACCTGGAAGATCTGCTCGCAGATGGGCATCTCGACGCCACAACGGGCCGCCAGCAGATGCACCTCCTTGGTGTTGCGATAGCCTTCCACCACCTGACCTATCTCGGCCATGGCGGTATCCACGCTCTTGCCGGCCCCGAGGGCCAGACCGAAGCGACGGTTGCGCGACTGGTTGTCGGTACAGGTCAGCACCAGATCCCCGAGCCCCGCCATCCCCATGAAGGTTTTGGCGTCGGCACCCAGGGCCGCACCCAGACGCTGCATCTCCACCAGACCCCGGGTGATGAGCGCGGTTCTGGCGTTGGCGCCAAAGCCCAGCCCGTCGGAGAGACCGGCGCCGATGGCGATGACGTTCTTGACGGCGCCGCCGAGCTGCAGACCGACGAAGTCCGGATTGGTATAGACCCGGAACGAGCGGCCACAGTGCAGCAACAGGGAGAGGTCATCGGCAAAGTCATCGTGAGTCGACGCCACCGAGATGGCGGTCGGCAGGCCGGCGGCCAACTCCTTGGCGAAGGTGGGACCGGAGATCACCGCCAGCGGGATCGCCTCACCCAGCACCTCACGGGCCACGTCTTGCAGCAGGCGGCCGCTGTCAGGTTCCAGCCCCTTGGTGGCCCAGGCGATACGGGTATCGGGGCGCAGGAAGGGTTTGACCTGAGCCAGCACCTGGCCGAACACATGGCTCGGCACCACCAGCAGCAGCACGGGCGCGGCCTGCACCGCCGCCTGCAGATCGGCGGTCAGCTGCAGATCGGCAGGGAAAGGGACATCCGGCAGAAAAGCCTTGTTGCAGCGGTCTTGTTCCAGCTCGGCGACATGGGCAGGGTCGTGACCCCACAGCAGGGTCGGATGACCGTTGCGCGCCAGAGAAATGGCAAGGGCGGAGCCATAAGACCCCGCCCCCAAGACCGAGATAGCGATCTGGTCAGCCATTATCAGGCTTCCGCAGTCGCCTGCTGGGCCTGTGCTTGCGCCATGTGCTGGGCAAACAGGGCATCGAAGTTGACCGGTGCCAGGTTCAGCTGCGGGAAGGAACCCTTGCTCACCATATTGGCCACGGCTTCGCGGGCATACGGGAACAGGATGTTCGGGCAGAAGGCGGCCAGGCAGTGAGCCAGTTGCGGCTCCGGCAGGTTGCCTATGGTGAAGATACCGGCTTGCTGCACTTCACACAGGAAGGCAGTCTCGGTTTCCAGCTTGCAGGTCACGGTCAGGGTCAGCACAACCTCATACACGCCATCAGCCAGGATGTTGGTCTTGGTGTCCATGTCCAGCTTGACGTCCGGCTGCCACTCTTTCTGGAAGATGTGCGGGGTATTCGGGGCTTCGAAAGAGACATCCTTGGTGTAAACACGCTGGATGTGGAATTCCGGTTGTACTTCCTGGTTGTTGATTTCGTCAGCCATTTCGTTTGATTCCTTTTTAAGAAAATATGTGGGCGCAGGCCCTTAAATCAGCGTTTTTTGGTCACCGGCAGATTATCTGCACGCCACTGGGCCATGCCACCGCTGAGCACATACACCTGCTTGAAACCGGCCTTGCTCAGTTGGCGACCCGCGCCACCAGCGGTCATCCCCGACTCGCACACCACTATGATGGGGGCATCTTTATGCTTTTCAACCGGACCCAGGTTATTGCTCTGGATCTGGCTGAGCGGCAGGTGCTGGGCACCGGCCAGATGGCCCTTGGCAAACTCTTCCTGACTGCGAATGTCCACCACTGTGGCATTTTCACGGTTGATCAGCAGGGTAGCCGTGTGGTTGTTCACCGTCTTAACCGGAGAAAAACGAGCACGCACAGTGGTGTAAACCAGGGTGCCTGCCAGGCCGAACCAGGCTGCGGTCAGCAGCGGGTTACGGGCCGCAAAATCCAAATACTCTTGCATCTTCTACTATCCAGGGACCAAGACAAGGGCCCGAGTATACATGGGGACCCCACCAAGATCAGCCATCTTGGCGGCAAAGCGGGAGCGGGCTCCCATCGGGCAGGGGCACGATAAAGGATCGGAATAAAAAGTGGCGTCCGACGCCTTGAGGCGAGGATTCTTCGAGCCGGGAGACAAGCCGGCGACAAAGGGGAAACAGGCTGGCAACAGTCCTGAACGACGGCGGGCCTGGGCTTGGCTATCAGGTGACTATTTCGGCAGATGTAGTAATATTACGCTAGTTTCACTTCCCGCAATTCATTCCTATCCGAGAGGACATAGCCTTATGTCAACAGCTAAGAAACCTTTGGTTCTGGTCATCATGGACGGTTGGGGCTACAGCACCAAGCAAGAGCACAACGCCGTCGCTGCCGCCAAGACTCCCAACCTCGACCGTCTCGCCCGTGACTACACCAGCACCCTGATCTCCGGCTCCGGCCTGGACGTGGGTCTGCCGGATGGTCAGATGGGTAACTCCGAAGTGGGTCACGTCAACATAGGTGCCGGTCGCATCGTCTATCAGGAACTGACCCGCATCTCCAAAGAGATCAAGGACGGCGACTTCTTCCAGAACGTCGAACTGGCCAAGGCTGTTGACTGTGCCGTGACCAAGGGCAAGGCCGTGCACATCATGGGTCTGATGTCCCCGGGTGGCGTACACAGCCACGAAGAGCACATCATGGGCATGATCGAGATGGCCGCCAAGCGTGGCGCCGAGCAGATCTATTTCCACGCCTTCCTGGATGGCCGCGACGTACCGCCGCGTTCAGCCCAGTCCTCCATCGAACAGTTCGACGCCCTGTTTGCCCGTCTGGGCAAGGGTCGTTTCGCCTCCATGATCGGCCGCTACTTCGCCATGGACCGTGACAACCGCTGGGATCGCGTGCAGCAAGCCTATGACCTGATGACTCAGGGCAAGGGCGAGTTCACCGCCGACAGCGCCAGCGAAGCCCTGGCCGCCGCCTATGCCCGCGACGAGAACGACGAGTTCGTCAAGGCCACCCGCATCGGTGCTGCCGCTCCCATGCAGGATGGCGATGCCCTGATCTTCATGAACTTCCGTGCCGACCGCGCCCGCGAGATCACCCGCGCCTTCGTCGACAGCGACTTCACCGGCTTTGCCCGTGCCGCCACCCCGGCGCTGAACTTCGTGATGCTGACCGAATACGCGGCCGACATCAAAACCGCCTGTGCCTACCCGCCGACCGCCCTGGTGAACACCCTGGGTGAGTGGCTGGCCAAGCAGGGCAAGACCCAGCTGCGCATCTCCGAAACCGAGAAGTACGCCCACGTCACCTTCTTCTTCAACGGTGGCGAAGAGTCCTGCTTCACCGGCGAAGACCGCGAGATCGTCGCCAGCCCGAAAGTGGCCACCTATGACCTGCAGCCGGAAATGAGCTCCGAAGAGCTGACCGACAAGCTGGTTGCCGCCATCAAGAGCGGCAAGTACGACACCATCATCTGCAACTACCCGAACGGCGACATGGTCGGCCACACCGGCGTGTTCGATGCGGCAGTCAAAGCCTGTGAAGCGGTTGACCACTGCATCGGTCGCGTCACCGAGGCTCTGGCCGAAGTGGGTGGCGAATGCCTGATCACCGCCGACCACGGCAACGCCGAGAAGATGCTGGACGAAGAGACGGGTCAGGCCCACACAGCCCATACCAACCTGCCGGTTCCCCTCATCTATTTCGGTCGCAAGTCCGAGGTGGTTGAAGGTGGCAAACTGTCCGATCTGGCTCCGACCATGCTGACCCTGATGGGACTGCCGGTCCCGCCGGAAATGACTGGCAAGCCCCTGATGATTCTGAAATAATCCTTCCCCATGCGGGGATGCGAAGTTATTTCAAACAAAACCAGTCGCGTCGGCCTGTTGGCCGGCGCGCTGTTTTTTTGCCTGTCGTTTGTCGCGGGCAAGGCCCTGGCTGCCAATCAGCAGCTCGGCACCATGCAGTCCCAGATCAAAGAGCAACAGCAGACCATCAAGCTCAGCAAGCAGGAGCTGGCCAAACTCAACACCCAGCTCAAGGCCGATGAGCAGGCCATCTCGGCCGCGGCGGCCAAGCTCGAGCAGACCAAACAACAGCTGAAACAGAATCAGCAAAAACTGGTGGGCCTGCAACAGGACAAGCTGGATCTGGAACAACAGGCCAGCCATCAGAAGCAGTTGCTGGCCAAGCAGGCGGAAAGCGCCTTCCAGGCGGGCAACCACGATTACCTCAAACTGCTGCTCAATCAGCAGGATCCGGCCAAACTGAGCCGCTCTCTCGATTACTACGACTACCTCAACAAGGCCCGCATCGAGGCCATCGAAGCCCTGCGCACGACCCGCACCAAGCTGGCGAAAAACCAGCAGGCCACCAAAGAGACCGAGAACAAGCTGCAAACCCTGCTGAGCGAACAGCAGCAACATCACCAGAGCCTGCTGGCCAGCCAGCAGAGCCGCGCCAAGGTACGCAACCAGCTGCAGCAGTCGGTACAGGATGACGAACAGAAGCTGACCAAGCTGGTCAAGGCGGAGAAAGCCCTGAAGGCCCGGCTGGAAGAACTGCGTCGCCAGCGGGAAGAGCAGGAGCGCCGTGAACGGGCCGAGCGGGAACGGCTGGCCAAGCTGAAGGCCGAGCAGGAGCGCCAGCGCCGCCTGGAGGCCCAACGCCTGGCCGCCGAGCAGAAACGGATTGCAGAACAGCAGAGGATCGCGGCGCAGCAGCGACAGGTCGGCGAGCAGCAACGGCTCGCGGCCCAACAGCAGAAAGTCGCCGAACAACAGAACCGGGTGGCGGAGCAGCAAGCCGCCGCGCGCAGCAGCAAGCCAAGCAGTGGCGGCTACGGCGGCCTCAGCACCAACGGCAGCCTGCGCTGGCCGGTGCAGGGCCCGATCCTCATCTCCTACGGCTCACCCCGCACCGCCGAGCTCAAGTGGAAGGGCACCCTGATTGGCGCCAGCGAAGGGACCCAGGTCAAGGCGGTCGCACCGGGCCAGGTGGTGTACGCCGACTGGCTGGATGGCTTCGGCATGCTGCTGGTGATCGACCACGGCCGTGGCTACATGAGCCTCTACGGTCACAACCAGTCGCTGCTGCGTCAGGTGGGCCAGAGCGTGGAACAGGGCGAACCCGTGGCGCTGGTCGGCGACAGTGGCGGCCAGGACAGACCCGGCCTCTACTTCGAGATCCGCTATCAGGGTGAAGCCATCAACCCGACCAAGTGGCTGGCCAAACGCTGACCCCGCACACGCGATGACAAAAAGCCTGCATGACGCAGGCTTTTTTGATCGTCGCCGACGGCCCTGTCGGCGGCATCGAATGACGAAAACTTACCCCGTTTTCGACCGCCTGGTTCAGGGGAAGACGATGAGGCCGAGCTGTTCGAGCAGCCCCTGCTGCTGATCTTCATTGATCTGCACCCCATCCAGGTTGACCCGACGCAGATCCAGCCCGGGCAGATCGCACTGACGCAGATCGCAGCCCTGCAGGTTGAAGCTGGTCCACTCTATCTGGCCGAACTCTGAGCCGCTCAGATCGGAGCCGGCCAGCGAGGCCCCCAGCAGGCTGGCTCCCTGCCAGCGATTGCCGCTGAGCTCGCAGCGCTCCAGCAGGCAGCCATCGAAGTTGGCGTAGCTGAAGTTGTTGCCGGTCAGATGCGCCTCGCAGAAGTAGCTCTTGACGGTGATCTGGTTGGCGAAGCTGGCGCGGGCGAAGTTGATGCCCATGGCCTGGCAGTCACGCATCTCCAGCCCCAGGCACTGGCTGCGGCTGAGATCCGCCAGGGTCAGATCGCAGCGCAGGAAGCTGGCCTCCCGCAGATCGCAGCCCTGCAGCTGGCAGCCCAGCTCGCGCTCCCGCTCGTAGAAACTGCAGTCGACGAAGCGGCTCTCGCTCAAGTCCAGCCAGGAGAAGTTGCAGTCGATGAAGCGGCACTCAGTAAAACACTCTTGCGCCACATACTGCTGTTCGAAACGCTTCCCCTCGAAGCACTTGCCCTTGATCATGCGAATAGTCCTCTGTCGATGGCGTCATATGCTGACTTTGTTAAACAAAAACGGTAATGTTACCTGTAACATTTTTGCCGGATCCCGAGATGAACGATACCCGAAAGCGCCGCCCCACTCTGCAGGACATAGCCGACCAGACCGGGGTCACCAAGATGACCGTCAGCCGCTACCTGCGCGATCCGCAGGCCGTGGCCGAGGGCACCCGTGAGCGGATCGCCGCTGTGGTGGAGGCACTGGGCTACATCCCCAACCGGGCACCGGACATTCTCTCCAACGCCACCAGCAGGGCGATCGGCATACTGATCCCCTCTCTCTCCAACCAGGTCTTCTCCGCCGTGGTGCACGGCATAGAATCGGTGACCCGGCCCGCTGGCTACCAGACCCTGCTCGCCCACTACGGTTACAGCCCGGAACGGGAAGAGGAGCAGGTAGCCTCCCTGCTCTCCTATCACGTGGACGGCCTGATCCTCTCCGACAGCCAGCACACGGAGCGCACCCGCAAGATGATCGCCACTGCCGGCATTCCTGTGGTGGAGACCATGGATCTGCCGCAAGCCCCCATCGACATGGTAGTGGGGATGGATCACAGGGCCGCCGCCCGGGCCATGGTAACAGAGATGCTGCGCCGGGGCCGACGCAAGCTGGTCTATCTCGGCGCGCGGCTCGACGTGCGCACCCAGCTCCGGATGGAGGGTTACTACCAGGCGATGGGCGATTATGGCCTGACCGGCCAGCACCTGCTGACCGAGCAGTCCTCCAGCTTCACCCTGGGTGGTCAGTTGCTGGATCAGGCGCTGGTGCGCTACCCCGACCTCGACGGCCTGTTCTGCACCAACGATGACCTGGCGGTGGGCGCCCTGCTGCAGTGTCAGGCCAAGTGGATACCCGTACCGCAGCAGATCGCCATCGCCGGCAGCAACGCCCTCGACATAGGCCATGCCATGACCCCCAAGCTGGCCAGTATCGTCACCCCGCGCAAGGAGATAGGCCGCGAGGCGGCGACCATGCTGCTGGCCCGACTCAGCGGCCAGCCGCTGCCCGATACCCGTAAGGACATGGGCTTCTCCCTCTATGAAGGGGACAGCCTGGGCTGACCCCCTGCCATCATGGCGCATTTACCAGCCATGATGGCGCATCCTCCCGCCTGTTCTCTCCGTCCCCTGATCTATGCTGGCCCGACATCCCGACCACATCATCAGGAGCAGAAGATGAACAACACCGAGAGATTGCAAACCTGCCTGCAACACGTGATCTGCGATCCCAGCTTTACCCTTGCCGAACTCGACCAGTGGTTCACTCCGGACTACTGCCAGCAAGTGAATGGCGAGCAGCTCGACTACGCGGCTTTCCGCCAGCACATCGCGGCACTGAGAAACCATCTGGCGAGTGCATCAATCGATTTTATCGCCATGCTGGCGCAAGGGGAGAGAGTGCACTCGACCCACGTGGTGCGGGCCACCCGTCACGATGGCCTCCCCCTCGTTTGCAAGGTGAGCGGCCTCTTTACCTTTCACCACGGCAGGATCTGCCAGACCGACGAGGTAACCTGCCTGCTGACTGGCAGCGCGCAGGACGAGGACATAGGTTCACGGCGCTGAGTCGCACCGCACAAAGCGCTGGAAAGCGTGAGAGAAGGCACCAGGATCCTCATAGCCGAGCTGGTCGGCGATCTGCGCCAACGTGAGCCCCTGATGCTGTAGCTGACGCGCCCGTCCCATCACCACCTGCTCCCGCCACTGACGAAAGGTGCAACCCAACTGCTGGAGAAAGAGTCGGTTGAGGGTGCGTACCGAGGCGCCGCAATCCTCTGCCAGCATCGCCAGTGCAATGTTGACAGAGGGAGCCTGACAGACCCGCTCCAGCACCCGCAGCAGGCGTGGATCGAGATTGGCTGCAAGCGCAGGCTGAGCCGCCTGCGGGACAGCGCGTGCCAGTTCGTGGCCGATCACCATCAAATAGGCCTCGCACTCGTTTCCCTCCCCCAACTCGGCAAGACGAGCAAAGAGACCGGCCAGCAAGGGGGTCACCTGACGCAGGCCAAAAGGATCATGCCCGGACGGCGCTGTATAGATGAGCGAGAGACGAGTGTGGCGCAGCGCGCGAAACTCGTGCTCCCAGCCCTTAGGAATAAAACAGAGCTGGCCGGCGACCAGCAGCTCGCTGGCACCGCCTCCAGTGATGACGCCGCCGCCATCGTGCATGTAGCAATACTGGGCCTGTGGATGGCAGTGCAGCGGGGTGAAGTGCCCTTGCGGGCAGGAACGATGGAGAAAGGACATGTCGGCCAGCCGGAGAGAAACCGGCCATAACCATAAGGGAGCAGGCTGCGTGCTGCAAATGGCTTTTTCACCATTAGGACGACCAAAAAGCAGGCCACCCGAGGGTGGCCTGTCTGATTTTTCTGCACTACTGGCGCTTAGCGTGTAACCAGCTCGACCGCTTCGCGAGAGAGACGAGTCACCTCCTCCCAGTTGCCGCTCTTGACCGCATCGGCCGGCAGCATCCAGGAGCCGCCGACGGTGGCGACGCATTTCAGCGCCAGATAGTCGGCCACGTTTTTCGGGCCTATGCCGCCGGTGGGGCAGAACTTGATCTGGGGAAGCGGGGCGGCAATGGCAGCCAGCGCCTTGGTGCCGCCATTCGCTTCGGCCGGGAAGAACTTCAGATGGTCGTAGCCTGCTTCCAGCGCCTGCATCACTTCGGAGGCGGTGGCAACACCCGGAATCAAAGGCGCCGTGCTGTTGGCGGCATGGGCCAGCAGCGCTGGGGTCATCCCCGGGGAGATGACAAAGCGGGCACCGGCGGCCACGGCCGCATCAAACTGCGCGCAGTTGAGCACGGTACCGGCGCCGACCATGGCATCCGGCATCGCCTTGGCGATGAGGGCGATGGCATCGAGCGCCACCGGAGTGCGCAGGGTGATCTCGAATACCGAGATGCCGCCGTCAAGCAGCGCCTTGGCCATCGGCAGGGCCTGTTCCAGATCGTTGATGACCATCACGGGTACCAGCGGAGAGGCGGCAAACACCTCGGCAGGGGTCACTTTCCAGTTTTGCATAACGCTTCCTTAATCAAAGATGGTGGCGCCGCACTCGGCGCTCGATACCGCGCGACGCATCACGCTGAACAGTTCACGACCCCACCCCTCTTGTTCCAGAGTGAGGTCGATGTCGGCCTGGGTACGGCCACTCAAATCGGTCAGGCAGTCGAGGCGGCCAGTCACCGCGTCGACCCGCAGCAGATCGCCATCGCGCAGCAGGCCAATGGCGCCGCCGTGCAAGGCTTCCGGGGTGACATGGATGGCAGCCGGGATCTTGCCGGAGGCGCCGGAGAGACGGCCATCTGTGACCAGCGCCACCTTGTGACCCGCCTTCTGCAGGTTGCCGAGCACAGGCATCAGCTTGTGCAGCTCCGGCATGCCGTTGGCCGCCGGGCCGTTGTGGCGCACCACGATAACGGCATCCTGATTGAGACTGCCAGCCTTGTAGGCCGCCTCCACCGCGTGCTGGGAGGAGAAGACCCGGGCGGGCGCTTCGATGACGCGATACTCGGGCGCCACGGCGGAGACCTTGACCACGGCGCGACCCAGATTGCCCGCCAGCAGCTTGGTGCCGCCGGTTGCCTGGAACACGGAACCGGTCGGCGACAACACGCTCCCGTCGCTGCTTTCGCCCACCGGCTGCCACACCAGCTCGCCATCCACCAGAGCCGGACGGCTGAGGTAATCCTGCATCTCGCCAAACACAGGGGTGGCATCCAGGTGGATCAGCCCCTCTTGCGCCAGACGGCGCATCAGGCCGGGCACGCCGCCCGCCTGTTCGAAGGCATTCACATCGGCCGGGCCGTTCGGGTACATGCGCACCAGCAGCGGCACCACATCCGAGAGGTCGCTGATGTCATCCCAGGTCAGGTGCAGGCCGGCGGCGCGGGCCAGCGCCACCATGTGGATGCTGTGGTTGGTGCTGCCGCCGGAGGCAAGCAGGGCCACCAGCCCGTTGACCAGGGCGCGCTCGTCCAGCACCTCGCTCAGGGGGCGGTAGGCCGGGGAGCCCGGGATCATGGCGCTGATGCGGCGGGCAGCCTCTTCGGTGAGCGCGTGGCGCAACTCGCTGTGGGGATGGACGAAGGCGGAGCCCGGCAGCATCAGGCCCATGGCCTCAAACACCAGCTGGTTGGTGTTAGCTGTACCGTAGAAGGTACAGGTGCCCGGCGCATGGTAGGCGCCGCACTCCATCTCCAGCAGGGCATCGCGGCCCAGCTCACCGGCGGCGTACTGCTGGCGTACCTTCACCTTGTCATCGTTGCTGATGCCGCTGGCCATGGGGCCGGCCGGCACGAAGGCGGTGGGCAGGTGCGCGTGGGAGAGCGCCCCCATGATCTGGCCCGGGGCTATCTTGTCGCAGATGCCGAGCAGCAGGGTCGCGTCGAAGGTGTTGTGGGAGAGTGACAGTGCGGTCGCCTGGGCGATCAAATCGCGGGAAAACAGAGACATGTCCATCCCGGGCTGGCCCTGAGTCACGCCGTCGCACATGGCCGGTACGCCACCCGCCACCTGGGCGCTGTGACCGAGCTCGGCCAGCGCGGCCTTGATGATGTCCGGGTAGCCCTGATAGGGCTGATGGGCGCTCAGCATGTCGTTGTAGGCGGTGACTATGCCGACGTTGGCACGGGTCATGTCGAGGATGCGCCCCTTCTCGTCACTGCTGCAGGCGGCCACGGCGTGCGCCAGGTTGCCGCAGGCCAGGGCGGCGCGGGTCTTGCCCTGCTCGGCCTGGCGCTGAATGCGGGCCAGAAAAGCCTGGCGACGGGCGGCACTGCGCTCGCGAATGCGGGCGGTGACGCTGGAAATAACCTGATGGATCATTGGGCTTGCTCCAATGCTGTGACAGCCCGATCAACCACCTGTTCGAAGGTGCCGTCTATATCGATGTGAAATACACCGGCCTCGCCATCCGGGCGTTCCAGGGTATCGAACTGACTTTGTACCATGGTTTCCCGCATGAAATGGCCCTTGCGTGCCCGCATCCGTTCGAGGATCAGCGGCTGATCACCGTCCAGAAACAGGAAATGCACCGAGTCATTGCCCTCTCGGATCTGGTCGCGGTACTGCTTCTTGAGGGCCGAGCAGACAATGACGCCCACCTCGTTCTTCTGTTCCAGGCTGTAGGCCGCGTCGCGGATCCGCTCCAGCCAGGGGGCGCGATCCTCGTCGTTGAGCGGGTTGCCACCGGCCATCTTCTGGATATTGGCCCTGGGGTGCAGGTCATCACCATCGATGAACTTGGCACCCAGCGCCTGAGCCACCTTGAGGCCGACGCTGGACTTGCCGCTACCACACACACCCATCACGATAATGCTCTTGCCCGCCATTGTTTGACCTCTATCCCATTTTTCAAAAATCGTGCTGCCGATGGGTTCTAACTTAGCACGTTACCGGTAACATGTTACCGGTAACAACAAGAAATGTGAAGTCTGCCACAGACTGAGCGAACTCACAGTCACCTGGGCAAGCGAGCTTGAGCCCTGGCCATAAATCTAAATAAATCATAAAGATATGGCCTGCCAATGGATCGGCAGGGTGTCGATACTGAATCTGGAACAAGGAACGCACAACAATGTCTGACCTCTCCCTGATCATGACGGCCGCCGGCTCCATAGTGCTGCTGCTCTTTCTGGTGATGAAGGCCCGCCTGCACGCGGTCGTCTCCCTCATCCTGGTCTCCATGGTGGCCGGCCTTGCCGCCGGCATGAACCCGGCCGAGATCGCCAACACCATCCAGAAAGGGATGGGCGGCACCCTGGGCTTCGTCGCCGTAGTGGTGGCGCTGGGCGCCATGTTCGGCAAGGTAATGGAGGTCACCGGCGCCCTCGACCGGGTGGCTCATACCCTGCTCGGTACCTTCGGCGTCAAGCGCGCCAACTGGGCCATGTCACTGACCGGCTTCATCTGCGCACTGCCGCTCTTCTTCGACGTGGCCGTGGTCCTGCTGATCGGGGTGGCCTTTGCCATCGTCCGTCGCGGCGGCGGCAGCGTGGTGAAGATAGGCATAGCGCTGCTGGCGGGCATCGCCACCTGCCAGGCGTTCCTTATTCCGGCGCCGGGCCCCATCCTGGTGGCGTCCCAGCTGGGTGCCGATTTTGGCTACATGATACTGTTCGGCCTGATCGCCGCCGTGCCGGCCCTGATCCTGGCGGGCCCGCTGTTCGGGGAGCTGATCAGCAAGGTGGTGGATGTGCCGCTGCCCGCCGATGCCCAGAGCAGCGCCCACGACGACTGCAAGACCCTGCCCTCGTTCGGACTGGCCATGGGCCTGATCGGTCTGCCGCTGCTGATGATAGGTCTCAAGACCATAGTCGGCCGCTTCGTCGAGGCGGGATCCACACTGCACAACTGGCTGGAGTTCATCGGTCACCCCTTCACCGCCATCATGGTCGCCTGTCTGGCCGCCTTCTACCTGTTGGGAGTGCGTCGCGGCATGTCCCGTGACGAGGTGATGAGCGTCTGCAACAGCGCCATCCAGCCGGCCGGCGTCATCATACTGGTGACCGGCGCCGGTGGCGTGTTCAAGCAGATCCTGGTGGATTCCGGGGTGGGTGCCGCCCTTGGCAACATGCTGGCGGATTCCGGCCTGCCCATAGTCGCGCTGGCCTTCATACTGGCGGCCGCGGTGCGGGTGATTCAGGGTTCCGCCACCGTCGCCATGCTGACCGCCTGCGGCCTGCTGCTGCCCATGCTGGAACCGCTCGGCCTGAACGGTGCCCAGCTGGCCGCCGTGACCATCGCCATCGGGGGCGGGGCCATAGTGCTCTCCCACGTCAACGACTCCGGCTTCTGGCTGGCCAACCGCTATCTCGGCCTCTCCGAGAAGCAGACCCTGCAGACCTGGACTGTGATGGAGACCATCATAGGCACCACGGGCGGCGTCATGGCGATGATCATCTACAGCTTCCTTTGAACATAACTGCTGTCAAAAAGGCCTCCGATGTGAGGCCTTTTTCATCTTTATGACGATTCTTTCTTTGGCTAACAGGTCGAGGTTGCTAGAATCGCCTATCCATCGCTCCGAGTGGAACGCTTAACGCAGTGATTTCAGGTTTCTCTATGCATTCATCGGCACACTATCGACAGCTGTTGGCTCGTCTGCCCCAGATCGCCGTCGCCGCAGATCAGTTTCAGGTGCTCAACAGCGCCCGGGACTTCAAGAGCCGGATCCTTTCGCTCATCGCCAGCGCGACTCACCGCATCTATCTGGTGGCCCTCTACCTGCAGGATGACGAAGCGGGACGGGAGATACTGTCCGCCCTCTACGCCGCCAAGCAGCGCAACCCGGCCCTGGACATCAAGCTCTTCGTCGACTTCCACCGTGCCCAGCGCGGTCTGATCGGCAAGGGCAAGCAGGGTGGCAACCACCTGATGTATCAGGAAATGGCCGCCCGCCACGAACACCAGATCGCCATCTACGGCGTGCCGGTGAAAGGGCGTGAGCTGCTCGGCGTGCTGCACCTCAAGGGCTTCATCTTCGATGACACCCTGCTCTACTCGGGTGCCAGCCTCAACGACATCTATCTGCATCAGCAGGATCGCTACCGTTTCGACCGTTATCACCAGATCACCAGCCCCGAGCTGACCCGCTGCATGGTCCACTATGTGGACGATCTCTTCCTCAAGAGCGAAGCGGTGCAGCGGCTGGATCGCAGCGACATTCCCACTGCCAAGCAGCTGAAGGGGCCGATCCGCCGCTTCAAGCACAGCCTGCGCCTGGGCCAGTACCGCTTCGAGAGCATGCCGGTCAACAGCCAGGAGATCGCCATCACTCCGATGACGGGGCTGGGCAAACGGGGCAATCAGCTCAACAAGATGATCCGTACCCTGGTGCGCGCCACCGAGCGGGAGATCTTCATCTGCACCCCCTATTTCAACCCGCCCAAGGAGTTGAACAAGGACATCGAGGCCCTGCTCAAGCGCGGCTGCAAGGTGACCATAGTGGTGGGTGACAAGACGGCCAACGACTTCTTCATACCGCCGGAGGAGAAATTCTCCACCATAGGCGGCCTGCCCTATCTGTACGAGACCAATCTGCGCAAGTTTGCCGAGCGCAACCAGCATCACATAGATGCCGGCCGTCTCAACCTGATGCTGTGGTGCTGCGAGCGCAACTCCTACCACCTCAAGGGGATCTTCGTGGATGACGAGTGGGCGCTGCTCACCGGCAACAACCTGAACCCCCGCGCCTGGGCGCTGGATCTGGAGAACGGTCTGCTGGTGTACGATCGTCGCCATCACCTGCGTGCCCAGTTCAACGGGGAGCGGGAGAACATACTCGCCAACACCAAGCGGATCAGCCACTTCGATCAGATTGAACAGATCAAGGACTACCCGGAACAGGTGCGCAAGCTGCTGGCCCGGATCCACAGGGTCAGGGCTCATATCCTGCTCAAACGCATCATCTGACGCCGGGCGCATCGCGCCCACAGGCAGCTGCCACAAAGGCCTCCCGTTTTTCGGCAGGCCTTTGTCATATGTGGCCACCACCTTTTTTCAGCCGCCCGGCCGGCCCGGCTCACTGCAACGCGGCTTGCATCGAGCCATCAACAACCCCTATCATCTGGACATATTTACAGTGTTTTCGGGCATCTAATTGATGAAATTGGATAAAATCTCCCTCGACAGCCTCAAGGGCGTCGGCAGCAAGATGCAGGAGAAACTCGAGCGGCTGGGGCTGGCGACGGTACAGGATCTGCTGTTCCACCTCCCCCTGCGCTACGAGGACCGTACCCAGGTGTGGCCCATCGGCGATCTGCCGCCCGGGCTGCACGGCGCCGTCGAGGGCGAAATCCAGGACACTCAGCTGGTGATGGGCCGCCGCCGCATGCTGGTCTGTCGCATCAGCGACGGCACGGGCACCCTGACCCTGCGCTTCTTCAACTTCACCGCCGCCCAGAAGAACAGCCTGGGCCAGGGCCGCCTGATCCGCTGCTTCGGCGAGGTGCGCCCCGGCAAATACGGACTGGAGATGGCCCACCCCGAGTACAAGCTGCTCGGCGAAGAACAGGCCGGCCAGACCGAAGAGGCGCTCACCCCCGTCTACCCCACCACGGAAGGGCTGCGCCAGCTCACCCTGCGCAACCTCACCGATCAGGCGCTGGCCCAGCTCGACCTGTACGGAGTGGAAGAGCTGCTGCCCGCCGGCCTCTATCCCCAGCAGATCGAACTGGCCGCCGCCCTGCGCCTGCTCCATCGCCCGCCCCCCTCGGTGGCGCTGGCGCTGCTCGAAAGCGGCCAGCACCCGGCCCAGCAGCGACTGGTGCTGGAGGAACTGCTGGCCCACAACCTCTCGGTACTGAAAGTCCGTGCCCAGGCGCAAACCCAGCTGGCCCGCGTCCTCAAGCCGGCGCCCGCGCTGGTCGAGCAACTGCTCGGCGCCCTGCCATTCACTCCCACCGGCGCCCAGAACCGGGTGGTCGCGGAGATCGGCCAGGATCTGCAACGCAGCTACCCCATGATGCGGCTGGTGCAGGGTGACGTGGGTTCAGGCAAGACGCTGGTCGCGGCGCTGGCGGCACTGCAAGCCATCGGCAACGGCTGCCAGGTGGGGCTGATGGCCCCGACCGAGCTGCTGGCCGAGCAACACGCCATCAACTTCGGCCACTGGCTGGCACCGCTCGGCATCGGAGTCGGCTGGCTGGCGGGCAAACAGAAGGGCAAGGCGCGGGAGGCTCAACTCGCCGCCATCGCCGACGGCAGCGTCAAGATGGTGGTGGGCACCCACGCCATCTTCCAGGAGCAGGTGGTGTTCCAGCGCCTGGCCCTGGTGATCATCGACGAACAGCACAGATTCGGGGTGCACCAGCGCCTCGCCCTTCGCGAAAAAGGGGAGCGGGAGGGAGTCCATCCCCATCAGCTCATCATGACGGCTACCCCCATACCCCGCACCCTGGCGATGACCGCCTATGCCGATCTCGACACCTCCATCATCGACGAGCTGCCGCCGGGCCGCACCCCCATCACCACGGTGGCGCTGCCGGACAGCCGTCGCCAGGATGTGATCGAACGAGTCAAGCTGGCCTGTGAAGAGGGCAAGCAGGCCTACTGGGTCTGCACCCTGATCGAGGAGTCCGAGGTGCTGGAGTGCCAGGCCGCCGAGGATACCGCCGCCGAGCTGCAAAACCAGCTGCCCGGCCTGCATATTGGGCTGGTGCACGGCCGGATGCGCCCCATCGAGAAGCAGAGGGTCATGGAAGAGTTCAAGGCGGGCATATTGCAGCTGCTGGTCGCCACCACAGTCATCGAGGTCGGGGTGGACGTGCCCAACGCCAGCCTGATGATCATCGAAAACCCGGAGCGGCTCGGGCTGGCCCAGCTGCACCAGTTGCGCGGCCGGGTCGGTCGCGGCTCTGTGGCCTCCCACTGCGTGCTGCTTTATCATGCTCCCCTGTCGAAGACGGCCCAGAGCCGGCTCGGAGTGTTGCGGGAGACCAACGACGGTTTCCAGATCGCCCAGCGCGATCTCGAGCTGCGCGGCCCGGGGGAACTGCTCGGTACCCGTCAGACCGGGCTGGCCGACCTCAAGATCGCCGACCTGGTGCGCGACCAGTCGCTCATCCCGCAGGTGCAGAAGATGGCGCGCTTCCTCATGGACCGTCATCCAAACCATGTCGATCCCTTGATACGGCGCTGGCTCGGTTTACGGGATCACTATTCCAATGCCTGACCAAGGCAAATGCAGAAGATGGGCACATTGCCTGATGGACAGACACGGCTCCCACGTGGACCCCTTGATCCGCCGCTGGCTGGGTCTGCGAGATCACTACTCCAACGCCTGACAACCATACCGAAACAGGAGGAAAGCACCCATGAATTCCTGGCTACGCGGCCTGCTCTATACATTCGCCTTCCTGCTGCTATTTGTCTGGGTCGGCCTCGGCCTGTTCGATGCGGAGCGGGCCAAGGGCCCCATCGCCGGCTGGATCAGCCAGCAGACAGGGGTGCCCGTCACCATAGGGCGGCTGGTGTTCAACCCGCTCCACCCCTACACCCTGCTGGCCGAGCAGGTGAGCTATGGCGACGCCGTCACCCTCGACAAGCTCTATCTGGAGATAGAGAGCATCGACTGGCTGAACCGGGACGTGCGCATCGCCCACCTCGATCTCATTCGCCCCGTCATCAGGCTGCCGCTGCCCAACCAGCTGCCGAACCTGCCGGTGCACTCCCTCACCATCAGCGACAGCACCATAGATCGGCTCAGCCTGCAGAGTGACGAGCTGACCCTGAGCGGCCTCAACGCCACCCTCAACGACTGGCAGCTGCTCAATCCGGTGCGGCCACCCCAGGCCAACCTGAGCCTCAACATCAATCAGCTGACAACCCCCGCCTTTGCCCTCTCCCGCCTCAATCTCAAGGGTCGACTGGAAGGCCAGGTGCTGAGTACCGACAAGCTGACCACCAACCTGTTCGACGGCCTGCTGGAAACCGGCATGGAGCTGGACTGGCCGGCCCGCAGCCTGCGGCTGAGCAACCTCAAGACCCAGGGTATGCGCATCGAGTGGAGCACCCTTGCCAAGGCCGAATCTCCCCTGCGTCAGGTCAGCCTGGATCTCGGCCAGATCCGGGATCTCAGCTTCAACGACATCGAGCAGGAGCTGGCCCTCAACAACCTCAACGGCCAGCTCACCGCCTTCAACTGGCAGGCCGGCAGCACGCCCAGCGGCTACTTCTCGGGGACCCTCGGCGATCTCGGCCGCGGCCTGTTCCAGCTGGAGGCCATCCAGGGCAAGGTCGCCTTCTCGCCCCAGCAGATCGACGCCGAGGTGCAGGGCAAGGCCTACGAAGGCGAATTCAATCTGGAGCTGGCGCTGGATACCCAGCAGCAGAAGCTGACCCTGAAAGACATGGCCCTGAGCGGCATGGACATCAGCCTGCCACAGGGGTGGTGGCAGGATTGGCAGAGCTGGCGGCCACAGCAAATCGACATCCGCAAGCTGGCGTTCGACAAGCTCAAGGTGCTCTCGTTCGACGATGCCCTGCCGCTGTCGCTGACCGGCTGGCAGCTCTATCTGACCGATCTCGGCCTGCGGGGCCAGCAACCCGCCCCCCTGCTCGGCCGGGCCAGGATAGAGAGCCAGTGGTTCGAGCTGGTGTGGGACGGCCTCAGCGCCCGCAACGGCGCGCTGGACGGCGAACTGACCCCCAGCGCCTGGCTGCTCAACAAGCTGACCAGCTCGCTGCCCGACCAGGGCTCCCTCAGCCTGAGCGGCCAGTGGGGCAAGGAGCCGGGCCAGACCAGCCGGTTGCAGTTGAAAGGGGAGAAGCTGGATCTGGTGCAGTGGAGCAAGCTGCTGCACTCCCCCATCTCCTTCGCCGGCAAGGCCGATCTGAGTGCCGACCTGCAGGCCCTGCACGGCAAGACGCCAGGCGAGTGGCGCAGCACCCTGCAGGGGAGCTTTGCCATCGATGCCAACGAGCCCTTCTGGGACAAGGTGCAGATAGATCCCCTGCTGGATGAGTGGTTCAAGGGCGCCACCCCGCCCACCCTCAGCCCGGATCAGCTGTGGCAGGCCATGCAGGCGGGGGACACCCCCTTCTACCGCATCAAGCTGCAGGGCAAGGTGGAGCAGGGCCAGTTGCAGATAGAGCAGGCCGGCGCCTCCACCATCACTCACCTGCTCGCCCTGCAGGGGGGCATAGATCTGGTCAACGAACAGTGGCAGCTGGATCTCGGTGCCCTGAATGGCCAGCGCTGCGTCGAGCTGCTGAGCCACTGGCGCGGCCCGCTCGATGCCCCCGTGCTGAGCTGGGAGTTCCCGGCCAAGCAGGCCTCCTGTGGCTGGGAGGTGGGGGTGCGCTATCCGGCCCAGGGGCGCAACAGCCCGCTCTGGCGACCGGCACAGCCCGCCAAAGCGCCCACGCCGACCAGCGAGCAGTAAAACGAACAAGGCCTCATCATGAGGCCTTGTTGCAATCTTGCGAGGTGAAAAGCGTCAGGCCTGCTGACCGGGCCGCTTGATGGGCTGCACCACGTAGTGACCGAGGAACTCGGCCGCCAGCTTGTCACCACTGAACAGCTTGATCTTGAGGCTGAACTTGGCCGACTCTCCCGCCTTGAGCGGCGCCAGCACGGCGGGCATTCCCTCGCGGGCCACCCGCGCCTCCGGCTCCTCGTTGACCGGGCGGTAATACTTGATGTTGCCCTCCGCCAGCACTGTATCCCCCACCAGACCCGCTTCTTTGAGCTGCAACCAGATCAGGCCCCAGCCCGCCAGCACGCACTGGCTGTAGATGCTGCCGGCAAACATGGTGTCGTGCACGTTGAGGTTGGCCGCCAGATTGGCCTTGAGATGGAAGGTCTGGCCGTCGTAGTGGGTGATGTGTACCCCCATCTTCTCGCTGATGGGGATGCCCCGCGACCAGCGGGTGGTCAGATCCTGGCACCACTCGGGGCGATACTGGATAGTCTGCAAGGGGCTGAGAGACTTGATCATCTGGCGGTGCGGAATGCGACCGAAGGAGACGGGGCCTTCCCCCACCTCGAGGAAACCGCACTTGCGATAGAACTCCACCGCCTCCTGGCGGGCATTCATCACCAGCCGCTTCACCTTCTCGCTGCGGGCCAACTGCTCGAGATCTTCCACCATGCGGACACCCAGCCCCTGCCCGCGAAACTCGGGGCGCAACGCCATAAAGCGGATCTGGGCCTCGTCGCCACCGACAAACAACCGGCCGACGGCGATGGGCGTGCCGTCAGGGGCCAGCATCAGGCGGTGGATGGCGACGGTATCGTATTCATCCCGCTCGGAACCGACGGGCAGATTGAAGGGTTTACGCAGCAGTTCCCAACGCAGCTGGTAGTAAGAATCCAGCTCGGCTGCCGTCTGGGGAGTGACCACCCGGTACATAGTTCCATCCTTGAGTTACACTGGTCGAAAACCATCTTGCCGTGCAAATTCATGGACTTCAATCTGCAAGCGTACCAAGCCGACCACTTATTGCACCTGAGCGCCAAGCCGGAACGGCGCCTCTCCATACTGGAAAATGCCCATCACCGCTGGCTGGAGATAGACGGCGTGGTGCAGTCGGCCATGTCCCTCGCCCAGCCGGCCAGTCTCTGCCTGCCCCATCAGCAGTGCATCGCCAGCCTGTTGCCGGTGACGGCTACCCGGGTGCTGGAGCTGGGGCTCGGCGGCGGCGATCTCACCCGTCACCTGGGGGCACGCTGGCCCGAGGCACGGCACGACTGCGTGGATCTGGACGAAGAGGTGCTGACCCTGTTTCAAGTGTTCTTCCGCCACCCGGCGGAGCCCGCTGATCGGGCGCTGCACCTGCACCACGCCGATGCCCTCGCCTTCCTGCTGGCCCGCGACGACACCTATGACTTCGCGCTGCTCGACCTGTTCAGCCAGGATGGCAACCCCCTGCTGATGTTCCAGCATCACCTCTATCAGACCCTGGCCGCCCGGCTGCGCGGTCCCCTCATCATCAACCTGCTGCCGCGCACCCACAGGGAGCTGGAGCAGGCACTCATGCTGGCCGAGGAGTGGATTGGCCCCACCCAGGCGCACCCCGTGCCCGGCTACATCAACGTGATCCTGCACGCAATCCCGCGCCACCTCGCCTAGCCGCGATGCTCCCGGTTATTGCCACCGGCTCTGCCGATACATCCTCTCAGACCTGCAGCCAGAAGGTCACAGGACCGTCGTTGAGCAGCGCCACCTTCATGTCGGCGGCAAAGCGGCCGGTCTCGGTCGGTATGCCGCTGGCTGTTGCCTGCGCCACGAAGTAGTCATATAGCCGCTCGGCCTCGACCGGGTGGGCGCCGCCGGAGAAGCCGGGTCTCATGCCTTTCTTGGTATCCGCAGCTAGGGTGAACTGGGAGACGACCAGCAGACTGCCGCCAGCCTGACTCACGTTCAGATTCATCTTGCCCTCTTCATCGGAGAAGATGCGGTAGCCGCTCACCTTGTGCAGCAGCTTGTCGGCCCTGGCCTCGTCATCCCCCTGCTCCACCCCGAGCAGCACCAGCAGCCCCCGGCCTATGGCCCCGGTCACTTCTCCCTCTACCGTTACGCTGGCCTCGGAAACCCGCTGGATCAATGCAATCACATCCCTCTCCTCTTGAAACAAAATGACCGCCCCCATCTGCTGACGGGGGCGGTCGTCGATGCTAACAGCAAGAGGCCGGATCAGGCCAACTCATCAGCGCCCGGTCGCTCATATTCGCCGAGGCAGGCGGTGGTTTCCGCGCCAAGCAAGACCACCAACCAGCTCAGGTAAACCCAGACGAACAGGATCGGAATAGTCGCCAGGGCGCCATAGATGGCCTGATAGGAGGGGAAGTTGGTGATGTAGATGGCAAATCCGCGCTTGGCCAGCTCGAACAGGGTAGCGGCCACCAGGGCGCCGATGAAGGCGTGTATCAGCCGCACCTTGCAGTTGGGCACCACCGTATAGACCAGCAGGAAGGTGAGCACGGAGAAGAGGAACGGCAAGCCGCGCAGCAGCAGGTAGCCGATGCCGAACAGGCTCTCGGCCCCAAACAGCCGCAGCGAGAAAATGTAGGAGGAGATGGCGATGCTGGCGCCGATAAGCACAGGGCCCAGGGTCAGTATCATCCAGTACATGGCAAACGCCTGCGCCAGCGGTCGGCCCTGAGTCGAGCGCCAGATGTAGTTGAGGTTCTTGTCGATGGCCGAGATCAGCATCAGCGCCACCACGATCAGGGCACCGATGCCGACGGCAGTGGTATTGGTGGCATTGGCCACGAAGCCGTCTATGTACTCCTTGAGCATCTCACCCGCGGTGGGCACGAAGTTGTGATAGACGAACTGCTCCATCGCCTGTTTCAGGGTCTGGAATACGGGAAAGGCGGACATCATGCCGAACACCACGGCAATCATGGGCACCAGGGAGAGCAGGGTGACATAGGCCAGATAACCGGCGGTCACCGTCAGCCTGTCCTGCTGGAAACGACCCCAGACAAACTGGGCGAAGTGACCACCATCGTGGCGTAAAAAGGAGAGGGCATGGCCGAGACGGCCACCGAATTTCTGCTGCATCGTGATTCCCAATGTCTTCATCATGCCGGCATTGTGTCAGATTGCATGGCCATTTGGCCACCCATGGGCCGGATCGATGCGACCTGTTCGGGCATGCTGGCCAGCGATACCCCGCCGAGCGACCATAAAAAAAGAGGCCCGAAGGCCTCTCTCTGTCTGTCGAGGAACAGATATCAAGCACGACCGGCGCGCTTGCGATCCATCTCGGTCAGCAGTTTCTTACGCACACGGATAGCCTTGGGCGTGATCTCTACCAGCTCATCGTTGTCGATGAACTCGAGAGCCTGTTCCAGGGTCATGCGGATCGGCGGAGTCAGCACCTGGGCTTCATCGGTACCGGAGGCACGCATGTTGGTCAGCTGTTTGCCCTTCAGGCAGTTCACTGTCAGGTCGTTGGAACGGGAGTGAATACCGATCACCTGGCCTTCGTACACTTCGGTCGCGTGACCGATGAACAGACGACCACGGTCTTGCAGACCGAACAGGGCGAAGGTCAGAGCCTTGCCGGTAGCGTTGGAGATCAGCACGCCGTTCTGACGCTCGCCGATGCTGCCACCCTTGTGCGGACCGTAATGGTCGAAGGTGTGGTACAGCAGACCGGTACCTGAGGTCATGGTCAGGAACTCGGTCTGGAAGCCGATCAGGCCACGACTCGGGATCATGAAGTCAAGACGGACACGGCCCTTGCCATCCGGGGTCATGTTGGTCATCTCGCCCTTACGCAGGCCGAGTTGCTCCATCACGGAACCCTGGTGGATCTCTTCCACGTCGACAGTCACGGTTTCGAACGGTTCGTGCAGAACGCCGTCCACGGTGCGCAGGATAACTTCCGGACGGGATACCGCCAGCTCGTAGCCTTCGCGACGCATGTTTTCGATCAGGATGGAGAGGTGCAGTTCACCACGACCGGATACGCGGAACTTGTCCGGATCTTCGGTCTCTTCCACACGCAGGGCCACGTTGTGGACCAGCTCCTGGTTCAGACGCTCCAGGATGTTGCGGGAGGTCACGAACTTGCCTTCTTTGCCGGCGAACGGTGAGGTGTTGACCTGGAAGGTCATGTTCACGGTCGGCTCGTCAACGGAGAGCGGCGGCAGGGCTTGAACAGCGCCGTTGTCACAGATGGTGTCGGAGATTTTCAGCTCGCCCAGACCAGTGATGGCGATGATGTCGCCCGCTTGCGCGTCAACCACTTCGGTACGGGACAGGCCCAGGTAGCCAAGCACCTGACCGACTTTGCCGGTACGGGTCTTGCCATCGGCACCGACGACGGTGACTTGCTGGTTGGTCTTGACGCGGCCACGGCTGATGCGGCCGATACCGATAACACCCACGTAGGAGTTGTAGTCCAGCTGGGAGATTTGCATCTGGAAGGCACCGGCGGGGTCACCCTTCGGCTGCTCGACGTTGTCAACGATGGCCTGGAACAGGGGTTCCATGTTGTCGGACTCAACGCCCTGATCCAGGGTAGCCCAACCGTTCAGTGCAGAGGCGTAGACAACTTTGAAGTCCAGTTGCTCATCGGTGGCACCCAGGTTGTCGAACAGGTCGAATACCTGATCCATTACCCAGTCAGGACGAGCACCCGGACGGTCGATCTTGTTGATGACCACGATCGGCTTCAGACCCTGGGCGAAGGCTTTCTGGGTCACGAAACGAGTTTGCGGCATAGGGCCGTCAACAGCATCAACCAGCAGCAGCACGGAGTCGACCATGGACATGACGCGCTCTACTTCACCACCGAAGTCGGCGTGACCCGGGGTATCAACGATGTTGATGCGGTAGTCGTTCCAGCGGATCGCAGTGTTCTTGGCGAGAATGGTAATACCACGTTCCTTTTCCAGATCGTTGGAATCCATCAGACGCTCTTGACCATCAGTGGTACGGTCCAGGGTTCCAGACTGCTGCAGCAGCTTATCAACCAGGGTAGTTTTGCCGTGGTCTACGTGCGCAATAATCGCAATATTGCGTAAATTCTCTAACATTCTCGCCTCAATCACCGGGTAAAATTGGGCGCTAATTGTACTCTCGCCTTTGTGATCTGCCTAGCAGAATTGCAGTGCATTCACGCATAACAGGGGATCGGGATCATGGACCTTCCGTTCAAAGCCTGCTTAGATGGGGGCTGACCGTATACTGCGCACCATTTTAGTGCACCAAAACGATCCACTGTTGCACTACTTTGAGGCGTAACGCGCTGAGATGGCGGGTCTTGGGGCAGGCTTATAGTCGCAAATGCCCTGAAATCAAGCTGTCACAAACTTGGCACGATACTGGCTTATGTGAATGTGATGACGCATTCACCCTAAGAGTTTTAACACCGGAGGTTACTTAGCATGTCAGCCCAGAACGTTTTGGCCCTGATCCAGGAACACGAAGTCAAGTTTGTTGACCTGCGCTTTACCGACACCAAGGGTAAAGAGCAGCACGTATCCATCCCTTCCCACCAGGTCAACGAAGACTTCTTCGAAGACGGCAAGATGTTCGATGGCTCCTCCATCGGCGGCTGGAAGGGCATCAACGAGTCTGACATGGTGCTGATGCCGGATGCGGCCTCCGCCAAGCTGGATCCGTTCACCGAAGAGACCACCCTGAACATCGTCTGCGATGTGCTGGAACCGGCCACCATGCAAGGTTATGACCGCGATCCGCGCTCCATCTCCAAGCGTGCCGAAGATTTCCTGAAAGCCAGCGGCATCGCTGACACCGTGCTGTTCGGGCCGGAGCCGGAATTCTTCATGTTCGACAACATCACCTTCTCGAACACCATGGGCCACAGCTTCGTGAAAATCGAATCTGAAGAAGCCGCCTGGAACTCGGGTACCGAGTATGAGCACGGCAACAAGGGCCACCGTCCGTTCGTGAAAGGCGGTTACTTCCCGGTTGCACCGGTCGACTCCTCCCAGGACATCCGCGCCGCCATGTGTCTGGTGCTGGAAGAGATGGGCCAGGTCGTTGAAGCTCACCACCACGAAGTGGCGACCGCCGGTCAGAACGAGATCGCGACCCGTTTCAACACCCTCACCCTGAAAGCGGATGAAGTGCAGGTGCTGAAGTACGTGATCCACAACGTGGCCCACGCCTACAACAAGACTGTCACCTTCATGCCGAAACCCATGTTCGGTGACAACGGCTCCGGCATGCACTGCCACCAGTCCCTGGCCAAGAACGGCGTCAACCTGTTCGCCGGCGACCTGTACGGCGGTCTGTCCGAGATGGCACTGCACTACATCGGCGGCATCATCAAGCACGCCAAGGCCATCAACGCCTTCGCCAACCCGACCACCAACTCCTACAAGCGTCTGGTACCGGGTTATGAAGCACCTGTCATGCTGGCCTACTCCGCCCGCAACCGCTCTGCCTCCATCCGTATCCCGGTAGTGCCGAGCCCGAAAGCTCGCCGCATCGAAGTACGCTTCCCGGATCCGGCAGCCAACCCCTACCTGGCGTTCGCAGCCCAGCTGATGGCCGGTCTGGATGGCATCATCAACAAGATCCATCCGGGCGATGCCATGGACAAGAACTTGTATGACCTGCCGCCGGAAGAAGCCGCCGAAGTGCCGACCGTTGCCGGCTCTCTGGACGAAGCGCTGGCCGCACTGGACAGCGATCGCGAGTTCCTGACCCGCGGTGGCGTGTTCAGCGATGACTTCATCAACTCCTACCTGGAACTGAAACAGCAGGATGTTGACCGCGTGCGCATGACCCCGCACCCGCTGGAGTTTGAACTGTACTACTCCGTTTAATCCGGACCACAGCTCAGAACTTGACCAAACCCGCCAACAGGCGGGTTTTTTCTCTGATAGGATTAAGCAAAATCCCGTCAAGGAGAGATGGATGAGAAACACATACCCCGTATGGGCACTGAGTCTGCTGCTGGCGAGCATGGGGGCCCAGGCCGCCAAGGTGTACTCCTGGACAGACAGCAAGGGTGTCGTCCACTACACGGATGCCCCTCCCCCCGGCCAGCAGGCCAAAGAAGTGGATCTGCGGGTTGCCCCTCTCATTGGCAGCTCGCCGCGCTCGGTACAGGTGGAGAACTTCAACAGCCTGACCGGCGTCGATGCCAAGAAGGAGAAGGAAGCGGCCAAGCTGGTGATCGAACTGCTCTCACCAGAACAGGGCAGCACGCTGCGCGACAACACGGGCAACGTGGTGTTCCAGGGCCAGATCAGCCCGAAAGCACCGACCCAGTACGACGTGCGCCTGACGCTGGATGGCAAGGCGGCCCCCATAGTCAACAATGGCCTGGCCATTCGGGTCGAGAACCTGGATCGCGGTGCGCACGAGGCCCAACTCGAGCTGCTGGCCAAAGACGGTACGATCCTTGCTAAATCCAGGGTAGTCACCTTCTACCTGCACCGAGCCAGCCTCAATCCGGCACCAAAAGTGACCCCGCTCCCCAACAAGGGGTGATCCTGTGCATCGATACGGGTAGACTAAATGCACCACGTTGGTGCATTACTGGTGTATAGCACCGTTTTAGGGAGAAACCTGTGCCAACCCGCCCGGATCAAGCCAAGATACTGCTCGATAACTTGCTGACCGCCGTCATCCTGATGGATGAGCGGCTCTGCATCCAGTTCGTCAACCCGGCGGCCGAACAACTGCTCTCCCTCAGCCAGCGCCGGCTGATCGGGATCGAGCTGCCCCATCTGCTGGAACACATCTCCCTCGATCTGCAACGCCTCAAGCAGTGCCTCACCTCGGGGCAGGGCTTCACCGATAGCGAAGTGACCCTGGTGGTGGAAGGAGAACCCAGACTGGTGGAGATGAGCGTGAGCCCGCTCGCCGACCATGAACAACGCTTGATGGTGGTGGAGCTGCGCAAGATCGATCAGCAGAAGAAGATCAGCCAGGAGTTGCAACAACATGCCCAGCAGCAGGCGGCCAAGGAATTGGTGCGTGGTCTGGCCCACGAGATCAAGAACCCGCTGGGCGGCCTGCGCGGCGCGGCCCAACTGTTGCAAAAAGAGCTGCCGGATCCGGCCTTGCGTGAATACACCGGCATCATCATAGAGCAGGCCGACCGGCTGCGAGTGCTGGTCGATCGCCTGCTCGGTCCACAACATCCGGGTCGTCACCAGCTGCACAATGTCCACTCAGTGCTGGAACAGGTACGCCGCCTGGTGGAGCTGGAGCTGCCGCCGACGGTCCGCATAGAACGGGATTATGATCCCAGCATTCCGGAATTCGAGATGGAGCCGGATCAGCTGCAGCAGGCGTTTCTCAACATGGTGCGCAACGCCGCCGAGGCCATAGGCGAGCAAACCGGGCTCATCCGCATCAAGACCCGCACCGCCTTCCAGATCACCATCCACGGCCAGCGCTACCGGCTGGCGGCCGAGATCAAGATCATCGACAACGGCCCCGGCATTCCCGATGCCATCCGCGATACCCTCTTCTACCCCATGATCACCGGCAAGGAGGGAGGCACCGGGCTCGGCCTCTCCATCGCCCAGAACCTGATCGATCAGCACAAGGGGCGCATCGACTGCATCAGCTGGCCAGGCCACACCGAATTCACCATCTTTCTACCGCTTCGCAAATAAGGGAACGTCATGACAGCAAAAGTGTGGATCGTCGATGACGACAGTTCTATCCGCTGGGTGCTGGAACGCACCCTCGGCAGCGAAGGCTTCGAGTGCGAGAGCTTCGCCGACGGCGAGGCCCTACTGAGCTCGCTCGAGATGCGATCGCCGGATGTGATCCTCTCCGATATTCGCATGCCCGGCATAGACGGCCTCAGCCTGCTGGAGCAGATCCACCGCCGCCAGGCCGATCTGCCCATCATCATAATGACGGCCCACTCGGACCTGGACAGCGCGGTCAACGCTTACCAGCGCGGCGCCTTCGAGTACCTGCCCAAGCCGTTCGACATCGACGAGGCGGTCACCCTGGTGCGCCGCGCCGAGAATCACCTGAAAGAGCAGCGCACCAAGCGCAAGTCTCGTCAGCAAGAAGCCACCGCCACCCCCGAGATCATCGGCGAGGCGCCGGCGATGCAGGAGGTGTTCCGCGCCATAGGCCGACTGTCACGCTCCAGCATCTCTGTGCTGATCAACGGCCAGAGCGGCACCGGCAAGGAGCTGGTCGCCCACGCGCTGCACAAGCACAGCCCGCGCGCCCACAAGAACTTCATCGCCCTCAACATGGCGGCCATCCCGAAAGATCTCATCGAATCCGAGCTGTTCGGCCATGAGAAAGGCGCCTTCACCGGCGCCAACAACATACGTCACGGCCGCTTCGAACAGGCCGACGGTGGCACCCTGTTTCTCGACGAAATAGGCGACATGCCGCTGGATGTGCAGACCCGCTTGCTGCGGGTGCTGGCCGATGGCCAGTTCTACCGGGTCGGTGGCCATCAACCGGTGCAGGTGGACGTGCGGATCATCGCTGCCACCCACCAGAATCTGGAGAGGCGGGTCGCCGACGGCGAATTCCGGGAAGATCTGTTCCACCGCCTCAACGTCATCCGCATCCACATTCCGGCCCTTAAGGAGCGCCGTGAAGACATACCCCAGCTGGCCCAGCACTTTCTGTTGCGCGCCGCCAAGGAGCTGAACGTGGAGGCCAAGAGCCTGCACCCGGACACCCAGGCCTATATCAGCCGCCTGCCCTGGCCGGGCAACGTGCGCCAGCTGGAGAACGTCTGCCGCTGGCTGACCGTGATGGCCTCTGGCCAGGAGGTGCTGGTCGGGGATCTGCCCGCCGAGCTGCTGACCCCCATCACCAGCGCGGCCGAGCCGGGCCAGCCGGCCCTGACCGGTGGCTGGCAGCAGCAGTTGCAGGATTGGGTCGCCAGCAAGCTGGCGCTGGGGGAGACCGACATCCTGGCCGATGCCCTGCCCCAGTTCGAGCGGATCATGCTGGAGACCGCACTGGATCACACCCATGGCCACAAACAAGAGGCCGCCCGCCTGCTCGGCTGGGGTCGCAACACCCTGACTCGCAAGCTGAAGGAACTCGACCTCTCCTGAGTCCTCGGGAAAAACGATTCCCATCACGCCTTCGCAAATCACTGACCAATAAGACCCCGTTTGATTTCAAACGGGGTATCTTTTTTGAGAGCCCTGCCTAGAATGGCAGGCTTTCAAACCCGACTCGAAGAAGGCGTCACCATGATTGACAGATCTCTCCCCCTGACCGACCTGCACCGCCATCTGGACGGCAACATTCGTCCGCAGACCATCCTCGAGCTGGGACGTCAGCACAATATCCAGCTGCCCGCCGATGAACTGGAGGCGCTGCGCCCCCACGTGCAGATCGTCGAGAATGAGCCGAGTCTGGTCGCCTTCCTGAAGAAACTGGACTGGGGCGTGGCCGTGCTGGCCGATTACGACGCCTGCCGCCGGGTCGCCTACGAAAACGTGGAAGATCTGCTGCGCGCCGGCATCGACTACGCCGAATTGCGCTTCAGCCCGGCCTACATGGCCATGGCCCACAAGCTGCACCCGCAAGGCGTGGTGGAGGCCATCATAGACGGTGTGGCTGCCGGCTGCCGCGACTTTGGCATCAAGACCAACCTTATCGGCATCATGAGCCGCACCTTCGGCACCGGGCAGTGCCGCATCGAACTGGAGGCCTGTCTGGCCCACCGCGACAAGCTGGTTGCCGTCGATCTGGCTGGCGACGAGCTGGGCTTCCCGGGCGAGCTGTTCACCGAGCACTTTCGCAAGGTGCGCGATGCGGGCATGCGCGTGACAGTGCACGCCGGCGAAGCCGCCGGCCCCGAGAGCATGTGGCAAGCCATCCGCGATCTGGGCGCCGAGCGTATCGGCCACGGCGTCAAGGCGATCCAGGATCCCCGTCTGATGGCCTATCTGGCGGAGCACCGCATCGGCATCGAATCCTGCCTCACCTCCAACCTGCAGACCACAACGGTGGCGAGCCTGACCGAGCACCCGATCCGCCAGTTCCTGGCTGCCGGCGTGCTGGCCTGCCTCAACACGGACGATCCTGCGGTCGAAGGCATAGACCTGCCCCACGAATATGAGGTGGCCGCCCCGGCCGCCGGCATGACGGCGATCGAGATCCGCACCGCCCAGCAAAACGGCCTGACCCTGGCCTTCCTGAGCGATGGCGAGAAAGCCGAGCTGAGCGCCCGCGCCGCCAGCCGCTGAGCCTTGAACCGCTTGCTTACCCAATAAAAAAACCGCCGAGAGGCGGTTTTTTTATCTTCAGCGCCGGGCTGCCGGTTCAGATCACCCGGGAGAACTGCTGCTGGCGCGCCTTGTTGCGAAGATAGACATCGAAACACATGCAGATGTTGCGAATGAGCAGCTGGCCGGTGGAGACCACCTCCAGTCCCTCTTCGGTCATGCGTACCAGACCGTCGTCGACAAAGGTCTGCAACAGCTTGAGATCGTCGGCGAAGTACTCACTGAAGACCAGGCCATGAGCCTGTTCGACGGCGGCGAAGTTCAGGCTGAAGTCACAGATAAGGCGCTTGATCACCTCGCGGCGGATCAGGTCGTCCTGGTTGAGGGAGCACCCCTTCCACTGGGCATGGCCGAGCGTTTCCACCTGGGCGTAATAGGCCTTGAGCTCTTTCTGGTTCTGGGAATAGGCGTCGCCGATCATGCTGATGGAGGAGACCCCCAGCCCCAGCAGATCACAATCCCCCTGGGTGGTGTAGCCCTGGAAGTTGCGGTGCAGCTTGCCCTCGCGCTGGGCCACCGCCAGCTCGTCATCGGGCTTGGCGAAGTGATCCATGCCGATGAACTGGTAACCCTGACCGGTGAGGAAGGCGATGGTGTCCTGCAGCATGGCCAGCTTCTCCCGAGGGGCCGGCATGTCTTCCTCTTTCAGCTTGTGCTGGGCGGCGAAACGGCTCGGCAGATGGGCATAGTTGAAGATGGAAAGGCGGGCCGGATCCGTCTTGAGTACCTCTTCCAGGGTATGGTGGAAGCTGTCGCGATTCTGGTGCGGCAGGCCGTAGATGAGATCCAGGTTGGTGGAGCGAAAGCCCAGTTCGCGAGCACGCTCCAGCATGGCGCGGATAAAGTCGTTGTCCTGCTCACGATTGACCGCGACCTGCACTGCCTTGTTGAAGTCCTGCACGCCGAGGCTGATGCGGTTGAACCCCACTTCACGCAGCACATCCAGCATGGTGAGCTCGATCTCCCGCGGATCCACTTCGATGCTGATCTCGCCTTCGTCCGCGAACTGGAAGTGCTCCCGCAGCATTGCCATCAGACGGCGGGTCTGGGCTTCGTCAAGATAGGTTGGCGTGCCGCCGCCCCAGTGCAGCTGGGTCACCAGCCGGTGTTTGAACAGGGGGGCCTGGGCCTTGATCTCCTGCTCGAGATAGTCGAGGTACTGATCGGCCTTGTGCTGATGACGGGTGATCACCTTGTTGCAGCCGCAGTAGTAGCAGAGCTTGTGACAAAAAGGGATGTGCACGTAGAGAGACAGGTTGCGCGCCGGATACTGGCCTGCGGCGTGCACGAAGTCCGGATAGCCGAAGCGCTCGTTGAACTCCAGCGCAGTGGGATAGGAGGTGTAGCGCGGGCCGCTGTAGTTATATTTTTCGATCAGGGCCTGATCCCACACAATCTGTTCTGCTTGCACGCTTGCTTCCTCTTTTTTGTTATCGGCTCACCGGCTTAACTGAAAATCCTTCAGTTGGGCCACATCCTTGAGGATCTGCGCCTCCAGCTCGGCCTCATAGCCACTGCGTTCGAGATCCATCTTCATTACTTCATTGCGCTTGAGGGCCCGTCTCGCCTCATGAGTCGGCATCTCTTTCACCTTCTCATAGAGACTGTACAAACCCGGAAATTCACTGGCAAAGGCCCGACCGCCCTGGATCTGCAAGGCATCCAGCAAATTGGTCAGCCGGATGGCGCCTTCGGAGTAATCGCACTGACCGTCCCGCACCGCATGGGCAATCACCCGCACGCTGTCGAGGATACGCTCATTGCGGGCCGCAACGGCCTGCATCTGCATATCACGCTGGCGCTTGAGACGGGCCAGCAGGGTACCGGCATACCAGGCCAGCCCCAGCAAAATCAGGCCGCCCAACAGGGCGGCCAGCATCCATCCACTCATCACTTTTTCTTCGGCTCAGGCTTGGGCTCTGGCTGATAGTCAACCTGGGTGAAGCGATCCCACAGCTCCTCTTCGGAGGCGGGCTGGCTCGGCTCGTCATAGCCGGCATCGTCGAAGGAGCCATCGTCGTCTTCGTCATCATCGTTGTCTATGATGCCAAGCTCATCCATCAGCTCCTGATAGCGATCGACACGCTGGTCAACCCAGATCTGCTCGGCCGCTTCCAGGGTCTCGCCGGCATCGAGGCGATCCAGCAGATCGTTCAGGCGATCATCATTCTCGATGGCCGCCAGCTCCTGCTCGGGCGTCATTACCAGCTTCTTCTCTTTCACCGGCTTGGGCGCAACCGGCTTGCCGCTCTTCTCTTCCACGATCAGCGCGATGGGCTTGCGGGAACCGATACGCGGATCCTTGGCCTGCTTGCCATTCTTGTTGCTGGACTGTTCTGCCTGCTGGCGGGAGCCCGCCTTCAAGCCCTTACGCTTGGCGGCGCGTTTGCGCTCACGGCCTTCCAGGGCACTGGCATCTGATTCTTTGCGCTTACCGGTAGGCTTGCGGTTGGGTTGTTTAGCCGACATGAATGACTGACTCCGACAAATAACTGGATTGAAGCCGCACCCGGGATGAGACCATCCGGGGAGGATACTGACACGGGGGACAGTGGATCAGAAACAAGAGCGGGATCCTGCACCAACCCGACCATTTCTGGCCTCTGAACACCGCAGGATCGGTATCCTCTGGGCATGTTGCTGGTATTTTGACACAGAATGGCTAATCGGGTTAATGACCCAAAAGAAAAAAGGCAGCCGAAGCTGCCTCGATATGTTTATGCGAGTCCCATCCCTGGCTGCAAATCACCCTGTCCCTGGTGATACCTCTGCGCATCATATCTTTGTATATGGTCGTCCTGACCTTAATGGTCGTTCCTGAATGTGCGTGTGCTTGCTTGACCCATGGAGACGGCCTCCGGCCATCACTCTGGGGTGGTTGCATCCCGCAGCCCCGCTCTTCCTGAGCAGTCACCATCCTGGTATTTCAATCCCTTGCCTGTCACTTGCGTGGTCCTGTGGCATCCCGCCGCATCGACATCCTGTCTTCACAACATCCCGGTCGTGAATCGCCTCGTGGGCTACTCCATGCATCCACTGTATCAACTTAATAAAACGACTCAATCCACCAAGAACGTTTTCAAACGGATATAAATTGCTTATTGTCATTTAACATATTGAAATTAATGAATTACTAAAAATTTTTTGAAAAATGTTTAAGCCCTGGCCAGGCCAATGAATGGGGGATCTCTTACAACAATACGAGAAAAAATTGGCTAAATGGAGTTAAAGGCCAAAAAGAAACGAGGAGCCGGTGGCTCCTCGTTAATATCAATGGGGTACATCATAATGCGTTTTCAGTGCAAACCGGCCACGTATTTGGACAAGGCTTCTATATCCTGATCGGTCAGCTTCTTGGCAACGTCCCGCATCATGCTGTTCGGGTCGTTCTCACGGGCCGCCGCACGAAACGCGGTGAGCTGGGCCTTGATATAAGCAGGATGCTGGCCGGACAGGCTCGGATATTTGGCCTGCTCGACACCCGAGCCCCGCGGACCGTGACAAGCGGTACAAGCAGCCAGACCACGGCTCATGTCACCACCCATATAGAGCGCTTTACCCGCTGCTACAGCGTCATCAGGCACCGCAATCGGTGTTACCTTCTGGCTGGAGAAGTAGGCAGCAAGGTCTTCCATGTCCTGGTCGGACAGGGGAAGCGCCATAGGCCCCATGATGGGCGCAACTCGACCAATTTGGCCAGAAGCTGCAGCCTTCAGTTCAACTAATTGCTTTTTGATATATGATGCGTGCTGACCAGCAATCTTGGGATACATATCGACAAGGCTGTTTCCGTCCGGTCCATGACAAGCCGCACACACGGCAGCCTTGGATTGTCCCGCAGCGGCATCGCCCTTGGCTTGTGCCATCCCCGTTACGCCAACCATCAGAGCAAGAGTAATGACTAGGTTCTTCATGGCGTTCCAACTTCTCGTTATTAGGCTTCCAGATCCCATGCCGCTGAAGGCATGTTAAAATAAACGCGTTTAAGCGACGCCATTTTACACGATTTCACAAAAAAGTAACTCTATAACCCTCTATCTCTATGGGGAATTTACGTTGGATACACAAACTCTGAATTTCAATAAGGTGCATTTTGTGACCAGCGCACCCGACATCCGTCACCTGCCAAATGATGGGGGTGTCGAGATTGCGTTTGCCGGTCGTTCCAATGCCGGTAAGTCATCTGCATTGAACACCTTAACCAAGCACAAGAACCTGGCTCGCACCAGTAAAACACCGGGCCGCACCCAGCTGATCAACCTGTTTGAACTGGAACCGGGCAAGCGTCTGGTCGATCTGCCGGGCTATGGTTATGCACAAGTACCGCTGGAAATGAAGCTCAAGTGGCAAAAGTCACTGGCAGAATACCTGCAGCGTCGTGAGTCATTGAAAGGCCTGGTGATCCTGATGGACATCCGTCACCCGCTCAAAGATACCGACATGAACATGCTGGAGTGGAGCTCCCACCGTGAACTGCCGGTCATGCTGCTGCTGACCAAGGCGGACAAGCTGAGCCCGGGTCCGCGCAACAATCAGGTCATCAAGGTTCGTCAGGCCATTGCCGACCTGGGCCCGCAGATCCAGGTAGAAGCCTTCTCCTCCCTCAACAATATCGGGGTGGAAAAACTGGCCCAGACTCTGTCTGGCTGGTACCTGGCTGGGGCGGACGAGATCGCCGAAGGTGATGAGCAAGAGCAGATCGAGGAATAATGCATTCCTCCATCATACTGCTATCCCCTCCTTGCAATTGGCGGAGTTGACCCTCCGCTGATTGAAAGACTTTCAGTTTGATGACGTCCCGCCAACCCTCGATCCCCGCC
Source organism: Aeromonas sp. MR19 (assembly GCF_963899305.1). Lineage (NCBI taxonomy): Bacteria > Pseudomonadati > Pseudomonadota > Gammaproteobacteria > Aeromonadales > Aeromonadaceae > Aeromonas > Aeromonas sp. MR19. Next base: position 65,091 of record NZ_CAWQWZ010000004.1, on the reverse strand, counting down.
TATACTCCTCCTCAAGAAAATTTGATAAAAGCCTTTTTTAACAATGGGATGAAAAGTTAATTACCATTATTAATTAACTTTTCATCCCCATGGCAACGTTTTCAGATTTCTGCCGTCGAATTGAAGGCACATCACTCAATAAGTACGAAAATGAAATTTTATTACATGAAGGCGGCAGGAAGGGACAAAAATGAGGCCGGTACCACTGGTGCAGTATCGGCCTGAAACAATCAGTTCAAAAATTGGGAAGAAGCTAAATCTTGAGAACAAAGACAACTGGTTTTCCTCAAGAAGCCCCTTCATTCTAACAAATATCTGGCCACATTAAAGCATTTACTCTAAACACAGCGCATAAAAAAACACCCCGACGAATGCTCATCGGGGCTGCTATTCAGCCACATTCAATTACGTGAAATAAAAGGTCTGAAAGATAGAACATCTTACCTCTGTACCCTACGTTGCTAACTGTATAGCAAAGCAGCAGAAAGTGAAAGTAATTTATGTAATTTAGTTTCATGAAAAATGAATTACAAAAAACACTTTGTTTTTCATATAGATAAAAAAATCCCCAGTACGAATACCGGGGAGTTATAAAGGTGACTAGCTAGCACTTCCTCAACTATCTAGTTAGTCAGCGGCATTCCACACAAGTTCCGCTGCTTTGAGAAAAAACTAAAAAAACTTAGAGATAGATGGCGCCATCTTCTGCAAACTCTTGTTCTTCAATGAGTTTCTCTGCCATATCTTCGATGTCGAAGCGCACACTCTCGAAGGCGCGCAGTATGTCCTCCTCCCTGACGAGGGAAAGACCAGTCATCTTTTCCAGACGCCGGCGACTGATGTAACAATCGACCAGAGCCCCTCTCTGCTGGGCCGGGAAATGGATCCGCTGTTCGTGCGCTTGCCAGTCCGCCAGCTCGGGAAACAGAATGCCTTGGTTCATAGGGTCCCCAGATTTCGTTTCAGTTCTCTCAATACCTGTTTAGTCCCTGGCCGGATTCCGCGCCACACGGTAAAGGCCTCCGCCGCCTGCTCGACCAGCATGCCCAGCCCATCCATGATCTGGCGGGCCCCCTGCTGTCTGGCCCAGCCGATGAAGGGAGTATCCGAGGCACCATACATCATGTCGTAGATGGCAATATCGGCGTGGATCAGCGCAGGGGCGAGGGGTGGCAGCTCTCCTTGCAGGCTGGCGGAAGTGGAATTGATGATGAGATCGAACACCCCCTCCAGCAGCTCATAACGCTGGGCCGTGACAACCCCCAGATCGTGAAACTCAGCCGCCAGTTGCTCCGCCTTGGCGTGGGTACGGTTGGCAATCACCAGTTCGGCCGGATGTTCGGCCAGCAAGGGCGCCAGGGCACCACGGGCGGCCCCCCCTGCGCCCAGCAGCAGGATCCGGCCGCCCGTCAGGGTCACGCCGTGGGCCTTGAGATCCGCCACCAGACCGGCACCATCGGTATTGTCCCCCAGCAGTACACCATCGTCGGTCAGCTTGATGGTATTGACCGCCCCAGCCAGCCTGGCCCTCGGGCTCAACCTGTCGACCAGCGCGAAGGCCTGCTCCTTGAAAGGGACAGTGACATTGCACCCCTTGCCCCCTTGTGCGAAGAAGGCGCGCAGGGTCGTGGCAAACTCATCGATGGCGGGTTCGGCCAGACCATATTCCAGCTCTTGCTGGGTCTGCCTGGCAAACAGGGTGTGGATAAAGGGGGATTTGCTGTGGCGCACTGGGTGGCCAAAAACCAGATAACGATCCATCAAGGAGTTCCATCAGAGGGCAATATTCCGATTTAACGGGTTTTCTCGCGCGGGAACAAGCCGAATATCGGCCAGTAAAAAGGGGCCATGATGGCCCCTCTGGTCACAGCCACTCTCGTGGCGTGAGGTAGTCAGTGTAGAGCAAGGCCTCCGGACTGCCCGCTTCCGGCTGCCAGTCATACTCCCAGCGGGCCAGTGGTGGCATGGACATCAGGATCGACTCGGTACGTCCGCCGGTCTGCAGGCCGAACAGGGTGCCCCTGTCGTAGACCAGATTGAACTCCACATAACGACCACGGCGATAGAGCTGGAACTCCCGCTCCCGCTCGCCATAGGGCTGGGCCTTGCGCCGCTCGACAATCGGCAGGTAGGCATCGAGATAGCCCTTGCCGACCGCCTGCATGAAGGCAAAACAATCCGCAAACGGCCAGCGATTCAGGTCATCGAAGAAGAGGCCGCCCACACCGCGCGTCTCGTTGCGATGCTTGAGGAAGAAGTAGCGATCGCACCAGGACTTGAACTCGGGATAGACCTGCTCGCCAAAGGGTTGGCAGAGGTCGTGCGATACCCGGTGCCAGTGCTGCACATCCTCGGCAAACGGATAAAACGGGGTCAGGTCGAAACCGCCGCCAAACCACCAGATGGGCTCTTCGCCCTCTTTCTCGGCGATGAAGAAACGGACGTTGGCGTGGCTGGTCGGCACATGGGGGTTGTGCGGGTGGATCACCAGCGACACCCCCATGGCCTCGAACTTGCGACCTGCCAGCTCGGGCCTGTGGGCCGTCGCCGAGGCAGGCATGGCATCGCCATAGACGTGGGAGAAGTTGACGCCTCCCTGTTCGATCACGGCGCCATGGCGCAACACTCGGGTACGACCACCGCCGCCACCCTCGCGGCACCAGGCATCTTCCACAAAGTGCCCGGCACCATCGGCCTGCTCCAGGCCACGGCAGATCTCGTCCTGCAACTGCAACAGGAAGGCCTTGACCTGGGCCACGTCCGGTTTGCTCATCTTGTCTCCAGTCAGGCAGGATCTTGAACGCCCTGTCCACTTTATTGTGATGTCACACCCAGGGCTCAAGGCCCATGTGCATTGCGGTAAAAAAGGGTCAGCCCGCCCCACTCAGGAGGGGCGAATGATGGCGCCGGTTCTGGCGTCCTTGATCTCGGAAGGATTGGCCTGGCCCCCGACCTCGCCGGGCAGGACATAGGCCAGCTGGCTGGCCAGCGCCTCACCGATCTCGGCTAGCCGACGGGCAGGCTCCTCGCCGGTCAGGTTGGCACTGGTGGAGACCAGTGGCTTGCCGAAGGCGCGGCACAGGGCCTGCACCTGAGGATGGGCCGTCACCCGCACAGCCAGGGTGTCGAACTGACCGGTCAGCCAGGTCGGCGTCGCGGCTCGAGCGGGCATGATCCAGGTGAAGGGGCCGGGCCAGCTGGCCTCGACCAGGGCCAGCTGCTCGGCGCTGAGCTGGCTCACATCGATATATTCCTGCAGTTGCGCCAGATCGGCGGCGATCAGGATCAAGCCTTTCTCCACCGGACGCTGCTTGATGGCCAGCAGACGCTGCACCGCCAATTCTGAGTCGGGATCACAACCCAGACCAAACACGGCCTCGGTGGCATAAGCGATCACCCCTTCACTGTGGAGGGCGGCAACCGCTTGTTCAAATTCGTTGGGCATAGAAAAAATGCGGCAGCCAGGCTGCCGCCTCATCACTTATTTGGATTGAACCTGTTAGAGCGACAACCGCCGGTACACATCCGCGCGTCCTGTTATAAAGCGCGAACATGTCCGGCTGGTTGCCGCTTTATCACTTACTTGAGCAGTTGAGCCTGCAGGGCGGCATCCTTGGCCATCACCTCTTCGGCATTCTTCTGGCGTTCGGCACGTACCTTGGCCGCCAGCTCATCATTTCCGACCGCCAGCATCTGAGCCGCCAGATAGCCTGCGTTCTTGGCGCCGGCCTTGCCGATCGCCACGGTTGCTACTGGCACCCCGCCCGGCATCTGCACGGTAGAGAGCAGCGCATCCAGTCCCTTGAGCGGGCCGCCATCGATGGGCACCCCGATCACGGGACGGGTGGTGATGCCGGCAACGGCACCGGCCAGGTGAGCCGCCAAACCGGCAGCACAGATAAAGACCTTGCAGCCACGGGCCTCGGCATCGGTCACATACTGATGAGTCGCAGCCGGGGTACGGTGCGCAGAGGTAACCTTGACCTCCACTGTGATATCAAACGACTTGAGGACTTCAAGGGTAGATTGCATCACGGGAAAATCAGAATCAGAGCCCATCAATACGGCAACAAAGGGTTTATTCATGGTGGGAATTTCCTTACTCCAAGTGGGGGGTTGAAGTTCGCCGAAAACGTTTCAATTTGGTTACGGCGGCGGGATTATACCTGCTCACTTTGATGGCCGCATTTCTTTTGCGGGCAGATCCACCTCAGATTTCCCCTCACTTTCTTCTCTACCATGATGCCCCAGCCACATTCGGGACAAGGCATGGGGATCGGCTTGTCGTTAACCACATATTTACAATGGGGATACCCATCGCAGGAGTAAAACTGCTTGCCATAGCGGGAGGTGCGACTCACCAGATGACCCTTGCCACACTCGGGACAGAGGATCTGGGTATCGTCGCTTTCCTGCAGGGATTCGATGTGCTGGCAGGCCGGATACTGGGTGCAACCCACAAACAGACCGTAACGCCCCTTCTTGATCGCCAGCGGCTGGCCGCAATCCGGGCAGGCCGAACCTTCGAGCACTTTCTCGATGTCGCGGCCGGATGGCGTCAGAGAACGGATATAGTCACAGGTGGGATAGGCGGAGCAGCCCAGAAAGGGGCCATGCTTGCCCTGTCGGATCACCAGCTCGGCACCACACTCCGGGCACGGCTCTCGCTCGAACGCCTGTTCGTGGGCAGAAAAGAGATGATGATCGATTTTTGACATGGGCCGCGCCTTGAAATCCAGATGGCCTGAATTCTACCAGCGCGGCACCGGACTGTCAGTGAATGACGCCGTCTGACTCATCAAACACCAGCTCTTCCATCTGCTGGTAGGCATTTTCACTGCCCGGTACGTTGAACAGCACCATCATGACGACCCACTTCAAATCGTCCAGCTCGATATCCGGCTTGTCCAGCTCGAGCAGACGCTCGATGCATATCTCGCGGGTTTCGGCATTCAGTACCTGAGCCTGTTCCAGGAACAACAGGAAGCCACGGCATTCGGTGCTGAGGCGAGCCAGCTCTTGCGGGGCATAGATACGCATCGAGCCTTGCGCGCTGGCGGTGACGTACACCTCCCGCTCGCTATCGTGCAGGTTGGCCAGTCGCTCCAGCCAGTCGAGCGCCTTCTCGATCTCGTCTTTATCGAAACCGGCCCGGCTCAGCTCGTCGGTGAGTTCATCCTGCTCGACCATTACATCTGCATCGCTGTGGATGTAGGTCTCGAAAAGGTACATCAATACATCAAACATGATTCGCCCTCCTCGCTCTGACGTATCCACCGGCTACCGCCATCACTGCACCGGAAAGCTCCAGCTCTACCAACCTGCCCAATGCCACTTCGACAGGAAGCTGGGCCCGTTCGGCGACGGTATCCACGCTCGTGGTCTCATAATCTACGTTATCCAACAAATCGGCATAAGGCAATTCGCTATTATGCCGTTGCTCAGGCAATCCAGCCGATTTCCGTACCAGGCTGACCAATCCGGGAAGCTCTTCCACTATATCGGCCGCGCTCAATACAAGTTTGGCCCCCTGCTGGATTAATTTGTTGCAGCCCAGCGCCTGCACATTCTGCGGCGCACCGGGAACGGCAAATACCTCACGCCCCTGCTCCAGCGCGTAGCGGGCCGTGATGAGTGAGCCACTCTGTTCGGCCGCCTCCACCACCAGGGTTCCGAGCGCCAGGCCGCTGATGATGCGATTGCGACGAGGGAAATGTTCGGCGAGCGGCCCCTTGTCCGGCGCCAGCTCGGAGATGAGCACACCCGCGTTCTCCAGGATCTGGCCAGCCAGCCCCTGATGACGCTTGGGGTAGAGGCAGTCGAGGCCGGAGCCCAGCACGGCGAGCGTGATACCACCAGTCGCCAGGGTCTGCTGATGACAGACACCATCGATACCGAGCGCGAGTCCCGAGGTGATCGCCAGACCATACGCCACCAGTTCCGCACACAGGCGCGCGGCATTGTCCTTGCCGGCATAGGTGGGGTGGCGCGTACCGACCATCGCCAGCTGTGGAACAGACAAGGCGGCAAGATTGCCACGACAGTAGAGCAGCAAGGGGGCGGCGGGGATCTCTTTCAACAGGTCAGGATAGGCGGGATCATCGGGGCAGAGCAGGCGATTGCCAGGCTCGGTGGCCCAGCTCAGCCCCTGCTCAACCGAAGGCAGTGGCCATCTTAGCTGCCGTATCTGGGCCGAGTGCAGACCAAGCGCCCGCAAACGACCATCATCACTCTCAAACAGGGCGGCGATATCGCCACCGAAGTGGGCAAGCAGACGGGCGGCGGTGACTGGGCCGATACCGGTGACGGCATCCAGCGTCAGCCACAACGAGACCCGCCCGAGTGGAGGTGGCACGTTAGAAGTTACTGACCTGATAGCCGGAGCTGACCATGTCCTGGCTCTGCATGATGAGGCCGTAGCTCAGCTTGTCGTACACCTTGAACAACATCACCCTGGCCACCGCCTCCGAGGGCAAGGGGGGCTTGCCGGCCGAGTAGAAGGCCTTGTTGTAGACAGAAGAGTACTCCTTGTACGATACCTTGCCGTTCTTACTCACCAGCTTGGCACCGGGGCGCCGGATCTCCAGCACATCGCCGGGGGCAAGCTGATCCCGCAGCCCCCGGTTGATTAGCACGACATCAAACTTGCCACCGCCACGGGCCTTGCTCGGCAGATCGACTATGTAGCCCGGTGAAATCACGGGCGCTGCCTTCGGGGTGAACACGGCGGAGAGCGTTTCCTGCGGCGGGAAAGGCATCACCTTGTCCCCCTGATACACCTCTCGCTGATTGTGACTGAGGGTGACCCGGGTGCGATCATCCGGCAGCCGCTCCTCGGCTCTGGCCGTGCCGACAAAGACCGCCTCCTGCCCCAGCAGCTCGCCGGTTTGTTTGTCCTTGTAAACCATGCCCGGATGATAGATGCCGTAGTCCTGACCTGGCGTCAGCGATCCCTGCACATAGAGGGTGTCGCCCTCCAGCATGCCGATGTGGGCCTCGTTGTTGCCGAGCACATAGGGCAGCTTCTTCGCTTGCTGGTTGTCGGCCAGAATGTGGTCGGTTTGCAGGAAGGGGCCTATTTCGCTGAGCGGCAGCGTCGGGACCGGATTGGCCTTGTTCTCGTAGCGGCTCTTGGGCGAGAGATGGACTACCGGCTTGCCCCCCTGTGTCGCCTTGCCGAGCCGAGGCTCGCCGTTGACCCAGCTCAGATGCAGCACGTCACCGGGGTAGATCCAGTGCGGATTGGCAATCTGGGGATTGATGTTCCACAGCCGGGGCCAGAGCCAGGGCTCTGCCAGATACTGGCCCGAAATATCCCAGAGGGTGTCGCCTTTTTGCACGACATAACGCTCGGGATAACCCGCTTTCAATTTCAACTGATCGGCCAAGGCACCCTGGCTCAAAGTGGCCAGCAGGCAGGCGAGGATGGTTTGCTTCAGATACATAACACTCCCTGTTACTTCTGCACGCAAAGTGTTGCTGTTTTTTGTCGGCGTAAATGACTAGAATTACGCCAATATTGACTGCATTTATACGAAACTAAAGAAAAAACTATGGCCATTCTAGATGTATTGCGTTTTCCCGATGAACGTCTGCGCACTGTCGCAGCCCCTGTCGAGACCTTTACACCCGAGTTACAACACATTGTAGATGATATGTTCGAAACCATGTACGCGGAGGAAGGCATAGGCCTTGCCGCCACTCAGGTCGACATTCATCAGCGCATCATAGTGATCGATGTCTCTGAAAACCGTGAAGATCCTCTGGTATTGATCAACCCCGAGATCCTCGAGCAATCCGGCAGCACCGGCATCGAAGAGGGTTGCCTCTCAGTGCCCGAGCACCGCGCTCTGGTGCCACGCGCCGAGTGGGTCAAGGTGCGCGCGCTGGATCGCAACGGCAAGCCATTCGAGCTGGAAACAGACGATCTGCTCGCCATCTGCATACAGCATGAGATGGATCATCTGGTCGGCAAGCTGTTTGTGGACTACTTGTCCCCGCTCAAGCGCCAGCGCATTCGCCAGAAGCTGGAAAAGATGGCCCGTGAAGACCGCAAAATCCTCTGAGGATCTGCCCCATTGAACAAGCTGAAACTGATTTTTGCCGGTACTCCCGACTTCGCCGCCCGTCACCTGGCGGCGTTGTTGTCTTCCGACCACGAGGTCGTTGCCGTTTACACCCAGCCAGACAAACCGGCCGGCCGTGGCCAGAAGCTCACCGCCAGCCCGGTCAAGGAGCTGGCCCTTGCCCATGATCTGCCGGTCTACCAACCCGCCTCCCTGCGCAAGGAAGAGGCGCAGGCAGAACTGGCTACCCTTGGCGCCGATCTCATGGTGGTGGTTGCCTACGGCCTGATCCTGCCCAAGGTGGTGCTCGATACACCGCGCCTCGGCTGCATCAACGTCCATGGCTCCCTGCTGCCGCGCTGGCGCGGTGCCGCCCCGATCCAGCGCTCCATCTGGGCGGGTGATAGCGAAACCGGCGTCACCATAATGCAGATGGACGTGGGGCTGGATACCGGCGCCATGATCCGCAAGGTGAGCTGCCCTATCGCCGCCGATGAGACCTCGGCCAGCCTGTATGACAAGCTGGCCGAGCTGGGCCCGCAGGCACTGGTCGACACCCTCGATGCCATGGCCGCCGGTGAAACCGCTGCCGAGGCGCAAGATGATGCGCTGGCCAACTACGCCGAGAAGCTCTCCAAGGAAGAGGCCCGCATCGACTGGGCCATGGAGGCCGTCGCCATCGAACGCTGCATACGCTCGTTCAACCCCTGGCCCATCAGCTGGTTTGAAGTGGCTGACCAGACCATCAAGGTATGGCAAGCCGCCGTCATCGACAGCGACCATGGCCAGAACGCCGGCACCCTGCTCAAGGCCGACAAGCAGGGGATCGACATCGCCACCGGCAAGGGCGTGCTGCGCCTGCTCACTCTGCAACCGCCCGGCAAGAAAGCCATGTCCGTCTCGGATCTGCTCAACTCTCGCCGCGACTGGTTTGAACCCGGCACGCAATTGAATTGAACCAAGCGGGGCCCAGGCCCCGACTTGCGCATCTAAGGTAACATTATGAAAACACGTGCACAGGCCGCTCTCGTTATTCAACAGGTGCTGGATCAGGGTCAATCCCTCTCCGCTGTTCTGCCTGCTGCCCAGGAGAAGGTTGCGCCCCGCGATCGCGCCCTCCTGCAAGAACTCTGCTACGGCACCCTGCGCTGGCTGCCCCGCCTCGATGCGGCGGTCAACGAGATGATGGACAAGCCGCTCAAGAACAAGAGCCGCATCTTCCACTATCTGATCCTGGTCGGTCTCTATCAGCTCATCTACACCCGCATTCCGGCCCACGCCGCCGTGGCCGAGACAGTCAACGCCGTCAAGCTGCTCAAGGGCACCTCCTTGCGCGGCCTCATCAATGGTGTGCTGCGCAACTTCCAGCGCAGCGCCGAAGTCATCTTGCTGCGCATCGACCGCGTTCCCAGCATTCGCCTCGGTCATCCTGAGTGGCTCACCAAACGCCTGCGCCAGGCCTATCCCGAAGATTGGGAATTCATCATGGAGGCCAACAACCAGCGCCCGCCCATGTGGATCCGCAACAACAGCCAGCGCCAGAGCCGCGAGCAGATGCTGGCCCGCATGGCCGAAGTAGGCATCAATGCGGTGGCCGGTGAGGAAGGGGAAGATTGCATCCTGCTGGAACGCCCTTGCGACGTGACCAAGCTGCCCGGCTTCGAGGCAGGCGACTGCTCGGTACAAGACGGTGCTGCCCAGCAAGCAACCCGACTGTTAGACCCGCAACCGGGCGAATGGGTGCTCGATGCCTGCGCCGCCCCCGGTGGCAAGACGGCTCACCTGCTTGAGCGTCAGCCCAAGCTGGCCGGCGTGGTGGCCGTCGATGCCGACGAACATCGCCTCAAGCGAGTGCAGGAGAACCTGGATCGCATCGGCCTCAAGGCCGAGGTGATCCACGGTGATGCCAGCACCCCGGAACTCTGGTGGCCCAAGGGTCAGTTCGATCGCATCCTGCTGGATGCCCCCTGCTCCGCCACCGGCGTCATCCGCCGCCACCCCGACATCAAGTGGCTGCGCCGGGATCAGGACATCCGCGAGCTGGCAGAGCTGCAGCGCCGTATTCTGATCGCTCTCTGGTCGAAACTGAAAAGCGGCGGTACTCTGCTCTACGCCACCTGCTCAGTGCTGCCGGAAGAGAACCGCGAACAGATCCGCGCCTTCCTGGCTGCCACCCCGGATGCCACCCTGGTGCCGCTGCACGAACAGGACACGCCGGCGTGTCCGGGCCGCCAGTTCCTGCCGGGCGAAGCCGAGATGGATGGCTTCTACTATGCCAAGCTGATCAAGCGGTAAGCAGAGCAATGGCCATGAAGATGACGGGTGCCGCTTGACGGCACCCATGATTGCGCAACATCGAGCAAGCTTTCCCTATGAGAATCATCATGTTGACGACTGACCCTGACCAGATTGCCATCCGTTGCAACGCATCCTCGTTCCCTGAGGGGTCCCTATGAAGATCATCATTCTGGGCGCTGGCCAGGTCGGTGGCACCCTGGCCGAAAACCTGGCCGGCGAGAACAACGACATCACCATAGTCGATACCGACAGCGACCGGCTGCGGGAGCTGCAGGACAAGTTCGACCTGCGGGTGGTGAACGGCCACGGCGCCCACCCCAAGGTGCTGCGCGAAGCGGGCGCCCAGGATGCGGACATGCTGGTCGCGGTCACCAACAGCGACGAGACCAACATGATCGCCTGCCAGGTGGCCTACTCCCTGTTCAACACCCCGAACAAGGTGGCGCGCATTCGCTCCCCCGCCTATCTGGTGGAGCGGGATCGCCTGTTCCTGCCGGAATCCGTGCCTGTGGATCACCTGATCGCCCCCGAACAGCTGGTGACCGACTATGTGCGTCGCCTCATCGAGTATCCGGGTGCGCTGCAGGTGGTGGACTTTGCCGGTGGCAAGGTGGGTCTGGTGGCGGTCAAGGCCTACTACGGTGGCCCCCTGGTGGGCAATGCGCTCTCCACCCTGCGGGATCACATGCCCAACATAGAGACCCGGGTCGCCGCCATCTTCCGTCAGGGGCGCTCCATCCGCCCGCAAGGCACCACCATCATAGAGGCGGATGACGAGGTGTTCTTCGTGGCGGCGGCGGGCCATATCCGGGCCGTGATGTCGGAGCTGCAGCGCCTCGAGAGCCCCTACCGACGCATCATGATCGTCGGCGGCGGCAACATAGGCGCCGGCCTCGCCCGCCAGCTGGAGAAGCGCTACAGCGTCAAGCTTATCGAGCGCAACCAGAAGCGGGCGGAGCAGCTCTCCGAGGTGCTGGAGAACACCATCGTCTTCTGCGGCGACGCGGCGGATCAGGAGCTGCTGGCGGAGGAGCACATAGACCAGATTGACGTCTTCATCGCCGTGACCAACGAGGACGAGGCCAACATAATGTCGGCCCTGCTCGCCAAGAAGATGGGCGCCAAGAAGACAATGGTGCTGATCCAGCGCAGCGCCTACGTGGATCTGGTGCAGGGCGGCTCCATCGACATCGCCATCTCGCCCCAGCAGGCCACCATTTCGGCCCTGCTGACCCACGTGCGCCGGGCTGACATCGCCAACGTCTACAGCCTGCGCCGTGGTGCGGCCGAGGCCATCGAGGCCATAGCCCACGGTGACGAGAACACCTCCAAGGTGGTCGGCAAAACGGTCGGCGAGCTCAAGCTGCCGCCCGGCACCACAATCGGCGCCATAGTGCGCGGTGATGAGGTGCTGATTGCCCACGATCGCACCCGGATCCAGCAGGATGACCACGTGGTGATGTTCCTGGTGGACAAGAAGTACATACCGGAAGTGGAACGGCTGTTCCAGCCAAGTCCTTTCTTCCTGTAATCTGCCCATGCACCCAGGCAGCGCAAACCAGACCCGGCACAGCCCCTACCAGGGATTGTCCGGGTCTTTTGTCAATCAACGACCAGGTTATCTTGCATGATCAAGCTGCGTCCCATCATCTTCACCCTAGGGCTGGTGCTCTCCAAGCTGGCCCTGTTCATGTGGCTGCCCACCCTGCTGGCCCTGCTCACCGGCTCCGAGGGGTTCGTCGAGTTCTTGAAATCCGTGCTGATCACCCACGGCGCGGCCCTGCTCTGTCTCCATTACGGCCGCAAGGCGGTGTTCCACCTCGGCGTGCGGGAGATGTTCCTGCTCACTACCTCGGTCTGGGTGGTGGCCTGCATCTTCGGCGCCCTGCCCTTCTTCTTCATCAACCACATCGACTTCACCGATGCCTACTTCGAGACCATGTCAGGGGTCACCACCACCGGCTCCACAGTGCTGTCGGGGCTCGACGGCATGGCCCACAGCATCCTGCTGTGGCGCTCCATACTGCAGTGGCTGGGGGGTGTGGGTTTCATCGTGATGGCGGTGGCCGTGCTGCCCTACCTCAACGTGGGCGGCATGAAGCTGTTCCAGACCGAGAGCTCGGATTGGTCGGACAAGAGCGCGCCGCGCGCCAAGACGGTGGCCAACAACATAGTGGTGGTCTATCTGGTGCTCTCCATGCTCTGCTTCCTCGCCTACTGGGTGAGCGGCATGACGCTGTTCGAGGCGGTCAACCACTCGATGACCACCCTCAGCACCGGCGGCTACTCCACCTCGGATCAATCCATGTCCCACTTCTCCAACTCGGCGCACTGGATCGGCACCCTCTTCATGTTCCTCGGCGGCCTGCCCTTCCTGCTCTATGTGCAAGCCCTCTCCCGCCGTGACAACAGCCTGCTCAAGGATGCCCAGGTGCAGGGCTTCTTCTGGCTGGTGATCTGGGTCACCGTCGTCGTCACCTTCTATCTGTGGATAAGGGACATCTACGGCTTCATGGATGCCTTGCGCATCAGCAGCTTCAACATAGTCTCAGTGCTCACCACCACAGGCTTCGGCCTCGGCGATTTCGGCACCTGGGGGCCGCTCACCAGCATCATCTTCATCATCTTGCTGGCACTGGGCGCCTGTTCCGGCTCCACCGCCGGCGGGCTCAAGATCTTCCGGGTACAGGTGGCATTCACCCTGTTCAAGAAACAGATGCGCCAGCTGATGCACCCCTCCGCCGTCTTCCCGCAGAAGTACAACGGTCGTCCGGTCAACGACGCCATCATCCGCTCCATGATCTCGTTCGTGCTGGCCTACTTCGCCGTCATACTGCTGATCGCCGCCCTGCTCGCCGCCATCGGGCTGGATCCCCTGACCGCCATCTCGGGCTCCATCACCGCCGTGGCCAACGTGGGTCCCGGCATGGGCCCCGTCATAGGACCCAGTACCAACTTCGCCACCCTGCCGGACTCGGCCAAGTGGATACTGTCCTTCGGCATGCTGCTGGGGCGGCTCGAGATCCTGACAGTGGCCGTGCTCTTTTTCCCCTCCTTCTGGAAGCAGTGATCAAGTTGCACTCCGGAGTCCGCCGACAAACGAAAACAAGAAGGGCAGCCAATGGCTGCCCTTCTTCCTCTCATGCCGTGCATGACCATCCACCTCACTCGGCGGACTCTTCCCGCTCCAGCGCGCGGTTGACCAGCGGCTCGGGCAACGTCTTGGTCACCTCGACCCCCAGCTCGCGGAAGCGCTCGGCCTGGGCGATCAGGTTGCCACGGCCGTTGACCAGCCTCCCCATCGCCTTGTCGTAGCTCTCCTGCGCCTTGTGCAGGCTGCCCCCCATCTGCTGCATCTCCTCCACGAACAACCGCAGCTTCTCGTAGAGGCGACCGGCCCGCTCGGCGATCTGGCGGGCATTCTGGTTCTGCCGCTCATAGCGCCACAGGTTCTCTATGGTGCGCAGCGCCACCATCAGGTTGGTGGGGCTCACCAGCAGTATGTTGTTGTCGAGGCCGTAGCGCACCAGGGAGGGATCGGCCTCCACCGCGGTCAGGAAGGCGGGTTCCACCGCCACGAACATCAGCACATAGTCCAGGGTGCGCACCCCAGGCAACTGCTGGTAATCCTTGCGACCCAGCTCGCGGATGTGGTTGCGCACCGAGGCGACGTGCTCCTTGAGCGCCACCGCCTTGCCCAGCTCGTCGTCCGAGTTGTACCAGCGTTCGTAGGCGGTCAGCGACACCTTGGCGTCTATGATGATGTCTTTTTCCTGGGGCAGGTGGACTATGACGTCGGGCTGGTAGCGCTTGCCCCTGTCCACCTCGATATTGACCTGGGTATGGTACTCGTGGCCCTCGCGCAGGCCGCATTCGCTGAGGATCCGCGCCAGCACCACCTCACCCCAGTTGCCCTGCTGCTTGCTGTCCCCCTTGAGGGCGCGGGTCAGGGCCGCCGCCTCTTCGGTCATGCGGGCATTGAGCTCGGCCAGACGCTCCAGCTCGAACTTGAGGCTGTGGCGCTGGGCCGTCTCCTGGGCATGGGTCTCTCCCACCTGACGACGAAAGCCCTCGAGCTGCTCTTTGAGCGGAGTCAGCAGCAGATCCAGGCTGTTCTGGTTCAGTTCGCGGAAGTTGCCGGAATTTTGTTCGAAGATACGGTTGGCGAGGTTTTCAAACTGCTGGCTGAGACGCTGCTCCGCCTCCTGCTGCAGTTGCAGCTTCTCGGCGGCGGCCAGCCGCTCGCTGCGCAGGGTGGCTTCGGCATCCTTGAGGCGGGCAGTGAGCTTGATCAGCAGAGTCTGCTGCTGATCCAGCTTCTGCTGGCCCTGCATCCGCTCGTCCTGCAACTCGTCGAAGCGATCCTGCAGCGCCTGATGGCGCTCTTGTGCCAGCATCAGCTCCTGAGCCTGCGCCGTGGCGGCCCGACGCCCGAACAGCCAGCCAAGCCCGAGAGCCAGCACGGCGGCAGGCAACAAGCTCCCCCAGAGCCCTGGCTCGATCATTTGCGGCTCCGCTGACGCAGGAAGAGCTCGAGGTAGCGGTTGAGCAACAGCCAGATCACCACATAGAGGAGGTAGGCGGCCAACACCACCCACTTGTGACTGTTAACCCCGGTATCGAGCTCGGCGAACTCTATATCCTTGATGCGGCAGTAGCCCCACATCAGCAGGGGGAAGATATACAACAGCGACGCACGCCACAGAAATAACCACATGAGTTCATTCAATCCCGCAAAAAGACTCGCCTAGCTTACACAAGGGCAACCCGGCTTGCGATCCTGGCCGGCGCTATTCTCTGGCTTGCCAGCCGAAACTTGGATAAAATTAACCCCTAATAGGTATCAGGGGTGAGCATGACTCATTTTTTCTGTCGATGGCTGACGCACGCATTGGGGGGCTCCCGCAAACCGGACGTGGTTTGTCACGAGGCACGCCCGCCCTGGGCCATCGAAGAGTCCCAGTACCTCTCCCTCTGCACCCGCTGCGGTGAATGCTTCAAGGCCTGTCCCAACGGCCTGCTCAAACCGGCAAGCCAGCCCGAATACGAGGGGACCGCCATCGCCGGCACCCCAGTGCTGGATCTCGCCTGCGGCCAGTGCAGCTACTGCGGCAGCTGCGCCAGGGCCTGCCCGACCGGCGCCCTCGACCTGCAGTGGGGGCGACAGGTGCAGACCCGGGTGCAGATAGAGGCGAGCTGTCAGGCCAAGCAGGGCTTCTACTGCCTGCTGTGTGAAGATGCCTGCCCCCAGCAGGCGATCAAGGCCACCGCCGACGGCGTCAGCGTCAACATGGCGGCGTGCGATGGCTGCGGTGCCTGCGGCCTCGCCTGCTTCCATGGCGCCATCACCCTGATCCCCCAGCTCTGACCCGGGCCGCCACCCTAGTCTCAAATACCAGAAAGCAAAAAGGGGCCCGTGGGCCCCTTTGTCATGTCCGGCGCGGCGTTTATGCCATGGCCAGGATGGAATCCTGTTCGATGCCGAGCAGGTGGCAGAGCCGGGTCGGATCGCGCACCGCATCGGCCAGGGTGTATTCCCCCAGCACCTCGAGGAAGGCGTTCATGGCGCGGCGCAGTATGCCCTGGATGCGGCAGCCACCGGAGAGACGACAGTTCTCGCGCTTGCAATCCACCGGGCAGAGCACGTGTTCCATGTCCATCACCACATCGCGCAGGTTGATGGAGACGGCGGAGCGGCCGAGGCGGATGCCGCCATGCTTGCCACGCACCGTCTCTATGTACCCCTTGATGCCGAGTTGGTGCACTATCTTGACCACGTGGTTGCGGGAGATGGCAAAGGTATCGGCCACCTCAGTGATGGTCGACAGGCGATCTCCCGGCTGAACCGCCAAAAAAGTCAGGGTACGCAGGGCATAGTCGGTAAATCGTGTCAGTTGCATGGTCGCACTTGCCTCTTACTACAAGCCAGAAATCAGGACGACAACCTAAAGCTAAGAGGCGGGGCCGCGCTTGCGCTTGCACGGAGTACGCATCTTAATCTGAGTCGTGGAGTGACAAGGTTAAGAGCAGCTCAGGCGGGTGTCGATGAAGATGCACATAAATCGACACTTTCTTTGATTGATCGCAAACTTGCAGGCTTAGTCCAAGGTTTGGGGTGTTTTTGGCGGCTAAATTCGCCTGTCTTCCCCAAATACCCGAGTGGATTCACCTGCACCATACGAAACCGTTTTTCAGGATTCAGTGAGGCTGCCTGAGCCAGTTTTTCAAGGCGCTGGAGGGAATCGAGCTCTCGGAGGCGACCGCGAAGGCGCCCCAATCCACCGCGCACTGCAGGGCATCCTGGATCGCCATGCCGCGGGCCAGCCCGTGAATGAGGCCGCCGGCGAAGGCATCCCCCGCCCCCGTGGTGTCCACCACGGACACGGGCCGCGCCGCCACCCGGATCTGCTCCTCGCCATGAATGGCCACGGCTCCCGCCTTGCCTTCGGTCAATACCAGCCACTCCAGCTGCTCTCCCGCCAGCTGGCGGGCATGCTGCCAGGGGTCGCTCACCTCGCCGAGATCGGAGCGGGAGGCCACCAGCACGTGGCAGGGGCGGCGCGCCTGCCCCCCCTTGGGATACTGGGCCACCACGAAGCTCTTGCCGAGCATCTGGCGCATGTAGCCGATGATGGCGGTGCCGGGATAGTTTACGTAGAGGCAGTCCACCCCCTCCAGCGGCAAGTCGCCGGGCAGATCGGGGCGCCTCGGCCGTCTGAGGATGGTGCGCTCGCCGGTGGAGTCCACCAGGATCAACAGCTCGCCTGTCTCGCCGCCGAACCGCTCCACGTGGGAGCAGTCCAGCCCATAGCTCGCCGCCTGCTCCAGCAGCCAGTCGCCCGCCTCATCCAGCCCGATGCGGGAGGCTATTGTCACCTCGTGGCCGGCCCACACCAGCCCTATGCCGGTGTTGGCGGCGCCGCCCCCCAGCCGGCGGCCCTGATCCACGTATTGCAGGCGGGCTCCGGCCACCAGGGGTTCGGAGAGGGAGAGCACATGATCACAGTTGAGATTGGCGAGCAGCAGAATACGGGACATGAAGAGACCTCACTGACAAGAGATCCCAGTATATGAGAAAGGGCCCTGACGGCCCTCCCTGAAATCGCGGGGTTTGTGAGCCCGCTCGACGTTTGCCGGCCAGCTTCACGCTGCTGCGTCAACCCAGCACGGACTCGGCGCTGACGTACTCGTAGCCGAGCGCCTGGGCCACCGCCGCCTGGGTGATCTTGCCCTTGAACACGTTGAGACCGGCCCGCAGGTGCTTGTCATCCCTAAGCGCCTGGGCGTAGCCCTTGTCGGCCAGCGCCAGCACGAACGGCAGGGTGGCATTGGTCAGGGCGAAGGTGG
This sequence comes from Aeromonas sp. MR19, assembly GCF_963899305.1. Taxonomy (NCBI): domain Bacteria; kingdom Pseudomonadati; phylum Pseudomonadota; class Gammaproteobacteria; order Aeromonadales; family Aeromonadaceae; genus Aeromonas; species Aeromonas sp. MR19. The sequence goes on along the minus strand of NZ_CAWQWZ010000004.1, from coordinate 47,380 downwards.
AGGTACGCGCCACGCCGCCCGGCATGTTGGCCACGCAGTAGTGGATGATGCCGTCCACCACATAGGTGGGTTCCTCGTGGGTGGTCGGGTGGGAGGTCTCGAAACAGCCGCCCTGATCGATGGCCACGTCCACCAGCACCGAGCCCTTGCGCATCAGCTTGAGCATGTCGCGGGTCAGCAGCCTGGGTGCCGCCGCCCCCGGGATCAGCACGGCGCCGATCACCAGATCCGCCTGGGCGATGCAGGCCTCGATATTGGTGCGAGTGGAGTAAAGCGTCTTGAGGGCCGGGCCATAGAGGCTGTCCAGCTCCCGCAGCCGCGGCAGGGAACGATCCAGAATGGTGACATCGGCTCCCAGTCCCAGCGCCATGCGCGCCGAGTTGACGCCAACCACGCCGCCCCCCAGCACCACCACCTTGGCGGGCGCCACCGCGGGTACGCCACCGAGCAGGGTGCCATTGCCCCCCTGCGCCTTCTCCAGGCTGTGGGCCCCGGCCTGGATCGCCATCCGCCCCGCCACCTCGGACATGGGCGCCAGCAGCGGCAGACCGCCGCGCTCGTCAGTCACAGTCTCGTAGGCGATGGCCACAGCCCCTGAGTGCACCAGCAGCTGGGTCTGCACCGGATCCGGCGCCAGGTGCAGATAGGTGAACAACAGCTGATCCGGGCGCAGCAGTTCACACTCCTCCGGCTGGGGCTCCTTCACCTTCACTATCATCTCGGCCCGGGCGAAGATCTCCGCCGCGCTGGCCACCAGCTCGGCCCCGGCCGCCTGGTACTCGGCATCGGACAGTCCGATCGCCTCGCCTCCCTGCTGTTGCACCAGGACCTTGTGTCCCCGGGCCGCCAGCTCCTGCACTCCGGCGGGAGTCATGCCGACCCGGTATTCATGGTTTTTGATTTCCTTGGGTACGCCAATAATCATGCTCGCTCTCCTGCTGTGATCCCGCCGGTCGCTCCTTCGCCACCGGGCAGTATGCCCAAAAATTGCAACAGCCACTGCATCATGGTGGCCGAGTCCACCTCTCCCTCCAGCGAGGAGAGGCTGCGCTGATAGCGATCGTCGGACAGAAAGTCCCGCCGCCGCTCGATCAGCGCCCGGTTGTACTCCACCGAAAACTCCGGATGTCCCTGAATGGCGACTATGTGATCCCCCTGCAAGAACATGAAGTTGGGACAAAAATCGTTGCCCGCCAGCCGGATCGCGCCCGGCGGCAGCTGCTCGACCTGATCCTGGTGACTGGCCAGGATCCGGATGGTGTCCAGCCCGGGCTGCATCCAGGCTCCGGTCGCCAGCATGGGATGAACAGAGACGCCGAGCCCCCAGCCCTTGGTGGATTTCACTACCTCGCCCCCCAGCGCCTGGGCGATCACCTGATGGCCGAAGCAGACCCCGGCCAGCTTGACGTCGGCATCGTGGGCCTGGCGGATCCAGCCTCGCAGCGCCTGGATCCAGGGCAGATCGCTGTAGGCATCGTGGCGCGAACCCGTGATGAGCCAGGCGTCACACCCGTGCAGGTCGTCCGGCAGCTCGCCATCGAGCGCCGACCAGACCCGAAACTCCAGCTCGGGGGCCAGGGCCCGAAAGCCCTTGATAAACATCTCGGAGTAAACGGGGCCGAAATCACCCGCCAAATCGGGGTCCAGCCGGTCACAATCGAGAATTCCCAGTCGCATCTGTAACTCCTTTACAGAGATTGCCCCCGCAGAGCTATGGCCTGCGGGGGCAACAAGTTAGGCCATGGCAGCGTGCCTGCGCGTCACTTCATGGTCGGCATGGAGAACTCGGCGCCGGCGCGCAGGCTCTGTGGCCAGCGCGCCGTCACCGTCTTCATCCGGGTGTAGAAGCGCACCCCATCCGGCCCGTGCATGTTGAGCGGCCCGAAGATGGACCGCTTCCAGCCACCGAAGCTGTGAAACGCCATGGGCACCGGGATGGGAACGTTCACCCCTACCATACCGACCTGAACCCTGGCGGTGAAGTCCCGCGCCGTATCGCCGTCGCAAGTAAAGATGGCGGTGCCGTTGCCGTACTCGTGTTCGTTGATGAGCCTGAGCGCCGTCTCGTAATCCGGGGCCCGCACTATGGCCAGCACGGGGCCGAAGATCTCCTCCCGGTAGATGCGCATTTCGGGGCTCACCCGGTCGAACAGGCTGCCACCGATAAAGTAACCTTCCCCGTGACTCACGCCGCGACCATCGACCCGCAACTGGGCCCCCTCGGCCACCCCCTGATCCACGTAAGCGCGCACCTTGGCCAGATGTTCGCGACTGATCAGGGGCCCCATCTCGTTCTCCGGGCTCTGACCCAGACCCGGCCCGACCCTGAGTTGCGCCACCAGTGGCGAAAGCTTGGCTACCAGCGCATCGGCTGTCTCATCCCCCACCACCACGGCCACCGAGATCGCCATGCAGCGCTCACCGGCGGCGCCATAGGCCGCCCCCATCAGGGCGGAAATTGCCTGATCGAGATCCGCATCCGGCATCACCAGCATGTGGTTCTTGGCCCCGCCCAGCGCCTGCACCCGCTTGCCGTGGGCCGAGGCGGTGGCATAGATGTACTGGGCTATGGGGGTGGAGCCGACAAACGACACGGCGCCGACCCGCGGGTCGGTCAGCAGCACGTCCACCACCTCCTTGTCGCCGTTGACCACGTTGAGTACACCGTCCGGCAGGCCGGCCTGCTTGAGCAGCTCGGCCATGCGCAGGGAGAGGGACGGATCCTTCTCGGACGGCTTGAGAATGAAGGTGTTGCCGCAGGCGATGGCCACCGGGAACATCCAGAGCGGCACCATGGCCGGGAAGTTGAACGGCGTGATGCCGGCGCACACCCCCACCGGCTGCATCATGGAGTGGCTGTCCACCCCGCGGCCCACGTTGAGGGAGTGCTCCCCCTTGAGCAGGTGGGGGATGCCGCAGGCAAACTCCACCACCTCCAGCCCGCGGGTCAGCTCCCCCTGGGCGTCGGAGAAGACCTTGCCGTGCTCGCGGCTGATGAGCCGGGCCAGATCATCCCTGTGCTGCTCCATCAGCTCCTTGAAGCGAAATAGCACCCTGGCCCGCACCAGCGGCGGGGTCTGCGACCAGTCGGCGAAGGCGCGCTCCGCCACGGCAATGGCCTCGCCGCATTCGGCGGCCGTGCTGAGCACCACCTGGCCCTGCTGCTGGCCGGTGGCCGGGTTGAAGATGGCACCGAAGCGCTCGCTGCGACTCTCTGTCGTCTCGCCGTTGATAAAGTTGCTGACCCTGTATGTCATAAATCCTCCGTGATGGTTAATCCGTCTCTCCCTGCGCCGTCTCGCGCGAGCCGGGCACAGGGAGATGGCGCCCGAATCCGGGGCGCCATGCAATGCAAGGTGAAAAGGGGCTACGCCTGTGTCTGCAACACGTCCTGCAGCAGGGTGAAGAGATCGTCTATCTGGCTGCGCTCCATGATGAGGGGCGGCGACAGGGCTATGATGTCGCCGGTGACCCGGATCAGGGCCCCCTTCTCGAAGCAGCGCACGAACACCTCGTAGGCACGCTTGCCCGGCGCATCCGGCAGGGATTCGAGCTCTATGCCCGCCACCAGTCCGTAGTTGCGCACGTCCTTCACATGCTTGCAGCCCTTGAGGGAATGGGCCGCCTCCTCCCAGTAGCCCGCCAGATCGGCGGCGCGGGTCAGCAGGTTCTCGTTGCGATAGATCTCGAGGGTCGCCAGCGCGGCGGCGGCGGCCACAGGGTGACCCGAGTAGGTGTAGCCGTGGAACAGCTCGATGGCGCCCTTGCCGGCGGCCATCATGTCGTCATAGATGCCGTTGCTCACCAGCACGGCCCCCATGGGGATGGCGCCGTTGGTGAGCCCCTTGGCACAGGTGATCATGTCGGGCATGACATCGAACTCCTGGGCGGCGAAGGGGGAACCGAGGCGACCGAAGCCGGTGATCACCTCGTCGAAGATCAGCAGAATGCCGTGTTTGGTACAGATCTCCCTCAGCCGCTTGAGATAGCCCTTGGGCGGCATGATGACACCCGTACTGCCGGCTATGGGTTCGACAATGACGGCCGCTATGTTGCTGGCATCGTGCAGGAAGACGATCTTCTCCAGCTCGTCGGCCAGGGTCAGATCTTCATCGGGCAGCCCCCTGGTGAAGGCATGCTTGGCGATGTTGAGGGTGTGGGGCAGATGATCCACCCCGGTCAGCAGGGAGCCGAACCACTTGCGGTTGCCAGGAATCCCCCCCACTGAGATGCCGCCGAAACCAACCCCGTGATAGCCGCGCTCGCGACCAATCAGCCGGGTGCGGGTGCCCTGGCCCCGCGCCCGCTGCCAGGCCAGCGCAATCTTGAGCGCCGTGTCCACGGCTTCCGAGCCCGAGTTGGTATAGAAGACATGGCCCAGCCCCTTGGGGGCTATCTCCACCAGCCGGTTGGCCAGCTCGAACGGCAGGGGGTGCCCCATCTGGAACGTCGGCGCAAAGTCGAGGTGGGAAATCTGCTGGGAGACCGCCTCTGCTATCTCGCGGCGACCATGGCCCGCGTTGCAACACCAGAGCCCGGCTGTGCCATCCAGTATCTTGCGGCCATCCTCTGAGTGATAATACATCCCCTCTGCCGACTTCAGGATGCGCGGCGCCGCCTTGAATTGCTGGTTGGCGGTAAACGGCATCCAGAAGGCGGACATGTCGGAGGGCGTATTGATGTCGCTGATCGGTTTCATGGTCACCTCATCCTTAAGGTGTTTAGTAACTATCGGCTTATGCCTATTAAATTAAACACCTGAATTCCTAAAAAGGGGCTCATTATCGCCCCATCTGGTGCCACCCCTAGCTGATACATGAGCAGGGTGGTATAAGATATTTAACACAATTTTAATAATAGTAAACAGTCAAGGAGTGTCTATTGATGGATATAGGTCACCGCCTCAAGGCGGTTCGCACCAAGGCGGCCCTCTCCCAGCGCGAGCTGGCGAAACGCTCCGGTGTGACCAACGGTTTTATCTCCCAGATCGAGAAAAATCAGGTGAGCCCCTCGGTCTCCTCACTGCGCAAGGTGCTGGAAGGTATCCCCATGTCCCTGGCCAGCTTCTTCACCGAAGAGACAGAGATGGGAACCGAGGTGATCTTCCGCGCCAGCGACATGCCGGATCTCGGCACCCATCCCATCAGCTACCGGCTGGTTGGCCACAGCCGCGCCAACCGTGCCATCGGCATGATGCAGGAGATACTGCCGCCGGGTGCCGACACGGGTGACGACATGCTGAGCCACGAGGGAGAAGAGTGCGGCATCATCATCCGGGGCACGGTCGAGGTGACAGTCGGCGAGCAGATCCACCAGCTGGCGGCGGGTGATGGCTACTACTTCGACAGCCGTACCCCGCACCGTTTTCGCAACGTGGGCGAGCAGGAGTGCGTGCTGATCTCCGCCAACACCCCGGCCAGTTTCTAAGGCCATTCAACGGCGTTCACGCCGATCGCTGGCGCCTTGCCCCGGCCGGTTTCTCGCTCATGGCGAGTGACAAGGATGGCCGCCATTGCCGGGGATAAAGGGACAAGTGTTTAATGAATTGTTACAGAATGGATTTACAAGCGGCAAGATGTTTAGCATATTGATACGCGGAGACCAATTCTTTGCCGGTTCAAGGAGTGAACATGAGTGACCTGACCCTGGCCCAGTGGCAACACAAGGCCGCCCATCTGACCCTGCCCTCGCAAGCCTTCATCGACGGCAGCTACCGGGACGCCATCAATGGCGCCACCTTCGACTGCATCAACCCGGCCAATGGCCAGCTGCTGACCAAGGTCGCCGCCTGCGATGCCGCCGATGCCGAGCTGGCGGTGCAAGCCGCCCGCGCCGCCTTCAGTGACAAACGCTGGAGCGGGCTGGCCCCGAAACAGCGCAAGCTGATCATGCAACGCTTCGCCGAGCTGATGCGCCTCAACAAGGTGGAGCTGGCGCTGCTGGAGTCGCTGGACATGGGCAAGCCCATCGGCGATGCCATGGGATATGACGCCCCCGCCGCCGCCAACTGCATCGCCTGGAACGCCGAGGCCATCGACAAGATCTACGATCAGGTCGCCCCGGTGGAAGAGTCCGCGCTGGCGCTGGTGACCCGCGAGGCGCTCGGGGTGGTCGCCGCCATAGTGCCCTGGAACTTCCCGCTGGTGATGGCCTGCTGGAAGCTGGGCCCGGCGCTGGCCACCGGCAACTCCGTCATCCTCAAGCCCTCCGAGAAATCCCCCCTCACCGCCCTGCGCATCGCCGGGATCGCGAAAGAGGCGGGCATTCCGGATGGGGTATTCAACGTGCTGCCGGGCTTTGGCCACACGGTGGGCGAGGCACTGGCCATGCACATGGACGTGGATTGCATCACCTTCACCGGCTCCACCCGGATCGGCAAACATCTGGTGGAGTGCTCCGGCAAGTCGAATCTCAAGCGCGCCTTTATGGAGTGTGGCGGCAAGAGCCCCAACATCATACTGGCGGACGCGCCGGATCTGGACGCCGCCGCCAAGAGTGCCGCCGGCGCCATCTTCTACAACCAGGGCGAGGTGTGTACCGCTGCCTCCCGCCTGCTGGTGCAAAACAGCATCAAGCCGCAGTTCATGGAACGGCTGCTGGCCCATGCCCGCGAGTGGATCTCCGCCAACCCGCTCGATCCCGCCACCCGCATCGGCGCCATGGTCGATAGCGTCCAGATGGAGCAGGTGCTGCGCTATATCGAGATTGGCAAACAGGAAGGGGCCAAGCTGCTGCTGGGGGGCAAGCGCACCCACATCGAGAGCGGCGGCTTCTATGTCGAGCCCACGATTTTTGACGAGGTGACGCCCGAGATGCGCATCTTCCGCGAGGAGATCTTCGGCCCAGTGCTGGCGGTAACCGGCTTCGACACGCTCGAAGAAGCCATAGCGCTCGGCAACGACACCGACTACGGTCTGGCCGCGGCGCTCTGGACGGCGGATCTGAACAAGGCGATCAAGGGCTCCCGCGCCCTGCGCGCCGGAACCGTGTTCGTCAACAACTGGGATGGCGGCGACATGACGATGCCGTTCGGCGGTTTCAAGCAGTCCGGCAACGGCCGCGACAAGTCGCTGCACGCCCTGGAGAAGTACACCGAGCTGAAAAGCACCTGGATCCAGCTCGAATAGCATCAGAAATGACGCTCATCTAGCGAATTGGGGGAGAAATCCCCCTTTTTCATTTTTACCCTTTCATCGCCCGCCTCAATCGATATAATCATCAAATAGACAAGCCCTTAAATATAAAGATAAAAATGTTATTTTTTCTGGGAAGTGTAGTGTTTCTGGTGATAGGACTGCCGCTGCTGTTCTACATGCTGGGGCAAGGTGAGGCCTATGTGACCTGGGGTCCGTGGATCTCTGCCATCGCACTCATGCTGTGGTTGCTGCTGGACGTCGAGAAGATCCGTCGCGGCGGGGGCCGCTGAGCAGAGCAAACCGCCGTTAAAATCCGCTGATCACCATTTATTCACTTCTTTCCCTCCAAAAGGATCGCTACACTGATTTTTTGCGATGTTTTCCAGCATCCAACTCTCCAGTGAAGGTTATCCACATGCAGCAACAAGCTCAGCGTCAGGGCATCATCTATGCCTTGTGCGCCTATACCCTTTGGGGTCTAGCCCCCATCTACTTCAAGACCATCTCGGCCGTACCGGCCGCCGAAATCCTGACCCACCGCATGATCTGGTCCTGCGTCCTGCTGCTGGTGCTGACCCTGATCGGCCGTCAGTGGCACAAGGTGCAGGCGGTGTTGCGCCAGCCAAAAGTGCTGCTCACCCTGGCCTTCACCTCCATCACGGTCGGCGGCAACTGGCTGCTGTTCATCTGGGCCATCAACAACGGTCACATGCTGGATGCCAGCCTCGGCTACTACATCAATCCGCTGTTCAACGTGCTGCTCGGCATGCTGTTCCTGAGCGAGCAGCTGCGCCGCCTGCAGTGGTGGGCGGTGGGACTGGCGGTGATCGGGGTCGCCGTCCAGCTCATCGCCTTCGGCTCCCTGCCCTGGATAGCCCTGGTGCTGGCCTCCAGCTTTGCCATCTACGGCCTGATCCGCAAGAAGCTGGCCCTCGATGCCCTCACGGGCCTGCTGATCGAGACCATGATCATGCTGCCGCCAGCGGCCATCTACCTGTGGGGATTCGCCGACAGTCCCACCAGCCATCTCACTGAAAATAACTGGCACCTCAACCTGCTGCTGATCGCCGCCGGTGCCGTCACCACTGCGCCCCTGCTCTGCTTCACCGCCGCCGCCACCCGGCTCAAGCTCTCCACCCTGGGTTTCTTCCAGTACATAGGCCCCAGCCTGATGTTCATACTGGCGGTCACCCTCTACGGGGAAGAGCTGGCGCTGGACAAGCTGATCACCTTCGGCTGCATCTGGAGTGCGCTTGTGCTGTTCAGCCTGGACGGGCTGCGCAGCGGCAAGCGGCGCCGGGCTGCCAGTCAGGATTGACGGCATGGCGCGTCGGCACTGCAATAATCTACAAGCCAATATTCGGGTTTCAGGTTATCAATAGTCGATGAGCGCTCCCCAATCCCGCATCCATTACTGGCAATCCCGGCTGCTGCCGGGGGTTGAACTCTCCCACTCCCACCACAGGGAGTTCAGCTATGGCCGCCACGTTCACCTGGACTATCACATAGGTCTGGTGCAGCAGGGCGGCCAGAAATTCATCCACAAGGGCAGCAGCCACAATCTGGTGCGCGGCGAGCTCTCCACCGTCAACCCGGACGAGATGCACGACGGCCTCAGCCTGCTGCCGGAAGGGTACGAGGTGCGGGTGTTCGCCATCGCCCCCGAGCAGCTGGCGCGCTGGCTGCCGGACAGCCCCGAGCCCTTCTTCGACAAGGGCTTGCAGAGCCGCCCCGACCTCTATCAGGGCTTCGCCCGGCTGCACATGTATCTGGACACCCCCCAGGCGGACGGCCTGCTGGCGGAGAGCCAGCTGCTGGGTCTGCTCGGCGAGCTGCTGCACATAGCGCCGGAGCGCCACGCCCTGGCGGATCCCCAGCTCAGATACCTGCGCGACTATCTGCTGGCCCGGCTGGATGAGCGCCACAGCCTGGAAGATCTGGCCGCCCTGTTCGGGCTGGATCGCTTCGCCTTCCTGCGCCAGTTCAAGAAGAAGACCGGCATGACCCCCTACGCCTGGCTCAAGCGGCTGCGACTGGAGCAGGGCAAGCGCCTGCTCGGCAGCGGCCTGCCGGTGAGCGAGGTGGCGCTGGCGGTCGGCTTCTTCGATCAGAGCCACTTCCACCACGGTTTCCGGCAGGCCTTCGGGCTGACCCCCGCCGATTACCGCCAGCAGATGCAGTCTTTTACCAGCCCGGCTAGCCAGGGGCCATGACACGCCAGCCCGGCCGATGACCATCAACAGCTGCAATCTTTTACAATCGCCTCCCCGCCCTGATCCCCCATGCTGTCACCTCATACCGTCATCGAGGTTTTGTCATGTTCACCAGCCTGTTTCTGACCATAGGTCTCATCCATCTGATCGCCCTGGCGAGCCCGGGGCCGGACTTCGCGCTGATCCTGCGTACCAGCCTGCACAGGCCCACGGCACTGGGGGCTGCGCTCGGCATAGCACTGGCCATCTTGCTGCACGCCACCCTCAGCCTGACCGGCATCAGCCTGCTGATCGCCGAACATCCCTGGCTCTTCATGGCGGTGAAGGTGGTCGGCGCCCTCTATCTGGGCTGGCTCGGCTGGGGGGCGCTCAAGGCCGCCTGGCGCAGCTCGGCAACACTGGCACTCAAGGCTGGCGGTGAGCAGCAAGGCTGGCGCAAGGGGATATGGAGCGGGCTTGCCACCAATCTGCTCAATCCCAAGGCGCTGCTGTTCTTCATGGGACTGCTGGCGGCCATGGTGACGCCGCAGGTGGACGGCCTGACGCGCGGCCTGCTGGTGCTGGAGCTGTTCCTGCTCTCTCTGGTCTGGTTCGGCGTACTGGCCTGGAGCCTCTCCACCCCGCGGGCCCAACGCCTGCTTGGCCGGATCCAGCGCCCGCTCAATCTGGTCACGGGTCTGCTGTTCGGCGCCGTCAGCCTCTCCATCCTGACCGGCATGGCCGGCGAGGCCTATGCCCTGGTCCCGCACTGATCTCCTCCCGACCCCATGAAAAAGAGGGATGGCCTGAGCCATCCCTCTTTGCGTTCACACGGATAAAGGCCCGCATGACAGTCTGGTTTACACCGGGCACCACTGACGCTGGTGCCTGATGGCCAGGCTTATCCCGTCAGAACCACTGACCGTGGCGCTTGATGTAGATGGTCTTGATCGCCTGGGTCAGCCCCATGTAGGCCAGCATGGTGATCACCAGCCACATGAAGTACTTGGGCGCTTCCAATGTGATGAAGCCGAAGTGCTCCGCCAGCGGCGAGAACGGCAGGTAGCAGCCGATGGCGATGGCGATGGAGGTCGACAACAGCACCGGCAGGGTGGCCGTACTCTGCAGGAAGGGGATCTTGCGGGTTCGCAGCATGTGCACCACCAGGGTCTGGGAGACCAGCCCCTCGATGAACCAGCCCGAGTTCATGATGGCCTGACCGTTGACCAGGGGATCCATGCTGCCGTTGGCGGTGGCATACATGGCGCCGGCTCCGAACACGAACCACATCAGGCAGAAGGTGCTGATGTCGAACACCGAGGAGGTCGGGCCCAGCCAGAGCATGAAGCGCTTGATGTTGCTGGCCTCCCACTTGCGCGGACGCTTGAGGAACTCGGGATCCATCTTGTCCCAGGGCAGCAGCATCTGGGAGACGTCATACACCAGGTTCTGGATCAGCATCTGCATCGCCAGCATGGGCGCCCAGGGCAGCCAGGCGGAGGCGACCAGTACGGAGAAGACGTTGCCAAAGTTGGAGCTGGCGGTCATGTTGAGGTACTTGAGGATGTTGCCGAAGGTCTCGCGTCCCTTGACCACCCCCTCTTCCAGCACCATCAGGCTCTTCTCCAGCAGGATGATGTCGGCCGTCTCCTTGGCGATGTCCGCACCGCTGTCCACCGAGATCCCCACGTCCGCATCCCGCAACGCCGGGGCGTCGTTGATGCCGTCACCGAGGAAACCGACCGTGTTGCCGTTGGCCTGCAACGCCTTCACCACCCGCGACTTCTGCAGCGGGGTGAGCTTGGCGAAGATGGTGGTGTGCTTGACGACTGTGCACAGGGCCACGTCGTCCATCACCTCTATGTCCTTGCCGAGCAGGGGCACCCCCGGGTTCAGCCCCACATCGCGACACACCTTGCTGGTGATGATGGGGTTGTCGCCGGTCAGCACCTTGACCGCCACGCCGTAGTCGTTCAGCGCACGTATGGCCGGAGCGGCCGAATCCTTGGGCGGATCGAAGAAGGTGAGGAAACCGCGCACCACCAGCTTGACCTCGTCACTGGTGCGGTAGCTCTGCTTGCACTCGGCAGCCGGGATATCGCGGGTCGCCACTATCAGCACCCGATAACCGTCGGCGTTGTACTCCTCGCTGCGGCGCAGCAGGGCACGGCGCTCAATCTCATCCAGCTCGCGGATCTGCTTGCCGTCGTCGATGTGGCTGGAGACAGAGAGCATCTCCTCGACCGCCCCCTTGGAGACCATCAGCTGCTGGCCACTCTCATCCTGCACTATCACCGACAGGCGGCGGCGCACGAAGTCGAACGGCAGCTCATCCACCTTGCTGTAGCCAGCCGGCTTGCAGCCCGCTCCCAGCGCATCGGCGTGCTCGATCACGGCTATGTCCATCAGGTTCTTCATGCCGCTCTGGTGATGGCTGTTGAGCCAGGCCAGCTGCAGTATCCTGTCGTCCCGGCTGCCGCGCACGTCGTAGTGGTGCTCCAGGATGATCTTGTCCTGGGTCAGAGTGCCTGTCTTGTCGGTGCAGAGCACGTCCATGGCGCCAAAGTTCTGCACCGAGTTGAGCCGCTTGACCACCACCTTGCGCTTGGCCATGGCCACGGCGCCCCGCGCCAGGTTGGCGGAGACTATCATGGGCAGCATCTCCGGGGTCAGCCCCACCGCCACCGCCAGCGCGAAGGTCAGCGCCGACATCCAGTCACCGCTGCTGACGCCGCTCAGCATGAAGACCACGGGCACCATCACCAGCATGAAGCGGATCAGCAGCCTGGTGACGCTGTTCACGCCGCGATCGAAGCTGGTTTCGATGCGCTTGTGGCTCACCACGTTGCGGGCCAGCGAACCGAAGTAGGTGTCACTGCCGGTCGCCACCACCACCGCCTTGGCGGTGCCGCTGACCACGTTGGTGCCCATGAAGCAGATGTTGGGCAGGTCGAGCAGGCCCACCTCCCCCGTGCTGCTGCCGTCCGCCGACTTCTCGGCCACGGCCCCCAGGGTGTCGTATTTCTCCACCGGCAGGGCCTCGCCGGTCAGCACCGCCTGACTGATGAAGAGATCGCGGGATTCGATCAGCTTGATGTCGGCCGGGATCATGTCCCCCGCCTGCAGGTGCACTATGTCACCGGCCACCAGCTCGACCATCGCCACCTCCTTGCGCAGGGAGGGGGCTCCCGGCGAAGGGCGGCGCTGCACGGTAGCGGTGTTGCGCACCAGTGACTTGAGGGTTTCGGCCGCCTTGGCCGAGCGGTACTCCTGCCAGAAGCGGAGCAGGCCGCTCAGGCTGACCATGACGCCGAGGATGATCACCTTGACCCAATCCTCGTCACCCGGCTCGGCCATCAGCACGTCCATCACGTAGCTGACCAGTCCGAGCACGATCAGCACCATCACGAAGGGGTTCTTGAACGCCTGCATCAGCTGGATCAGCGGATGGGGCGGCTTGTCGTGGGTCACCTCGTTGGGGCCGAACTGGACCAGACGGTTGGCCGCCTCGGTCGAGGTCAGGCCGTCGATATTGCCGCGCACGGCTGTGAGGGTGTACTCGAGAGACTTGTCGGCCTCGTCGAGCACCCGGGAGGAGAGCTTCTCATTGGCACGGCCCGGGGACACGAATCCCTGCTGCTTGTGCCGGCTGGCGGTATGTTGTTGCTTCATAACTCTTTATCCTGATTTTCGCTTGCAGCAAGGCCCTGTCGCGGGCCAGGCCAGGCGTCAGTACTGATGTGAGACAGGCAATGGGCCCCCGGCTGGCGCAGGCGCGGCATGGCGCCGCCCGCAGGACATGCCGCCAGACGGCGTGTCTGTCGGGCAAGCTTGCCAGCAGGTAGGGGCTATCAGGGATCAGGACTCCGCATCCTGTTACCCGCAGGGGGATCAGGCGTGGGGAGGCGTGGACCCCGAGGGTCGAGGCTTGGGCTCTTCGGTCATGGGATATCCTCCGAGTGGGGTGGAGAGAGTCGGGCGCGGCCACTGACAGCCAGATGCACTGTCGCTGGCGGGCATGACCCGCGGGTCTGCATTATCGGCGGATGAGTCCGGTGATCCCGCCACCAGGGCGGCATACACCCATAAAGGAAATAAGGATAACGACAGCTTGAAATAACTGGATGCTGGGCAGGTAATAATATCAGCGATGCCGGGCGGGTGAAAATAACGGAGAAAACCGCACCCCATGGAAATATTACGGCGTAACCCTGGTTACGACCGAAATATATTGAGCAATCACGTTGATTATTTTATTTCGCAACCTGTCCTATCGAAAACGAATCCGTTTTCAATATGGTATTGTCCATCTTGTTATTTTACGCTCGATCACTTCCCGGCCACGGCACGGATGCACGGATCCGACGCTGTGGCGGCCCTGACGGGCAGCACCCGGGGCGCATGATGAAGCGTTCAATTGCAGGGGTCGCGAGGCGGCATGGCTCGCAGGTGAGCGGAACAATCCAGATTTACAACGGCAATCCCTGATGAAGGCCGGGATTAAGCGGTTGTGAGAGTCGAAGGTGACTCATATAGATGCTGCACTCTGAGCGATCAGAGTGAGGGGGAAGACAGGATATCAACCTCAGCTCTGGTAAGCCCACATCGCGATTTGCAATCGGCTACAACTGTCGCTTTCCATAATATCCTTCCATCTGTTGATAACACGCCGAGATTCTACCCAAAAGCATTCGACGGCGCAAAATTTAAATTCATCTTTTTCAATTTAATTAGTTTCACACTCGCCACATCATTATTTTCAGAGCCTGAAATAGATTCATCCTCATTTCGCCAGGGGTCCTTGCCAGGAATTGATCTGGATGGGGTTTTGCTTTCATTTTCCGTCACAGGCGCGGATCCGCGCTGGAATCGGACTCAATGTGGGAATAGGATGCACGGCTTCACTCACTCATGACGCACAGGAAACAACAACATGAATCGAAAATGGTCGCTCCCCATCGTGGCACTCGCGGGGGGAGCGTTACTCTGGCTCGGCAACACCTTTGGTATGAAATGGGCCCTGATGGCCCTGATCGGATTCGGCTTCGGCTTCACCCTCTCCTTCAGCCGCTTCGGCATCGTATTCGGTTGGCGCGAAATGCTGACCAAGCGCAACAGCTACTATGTGCGGGTTCACCTGCTCACCATCGCCATCGAAATCCTGCTGTTCACCTGCTTCCTCTCCTTTAGTCACGCCCTGTTTGGCGATGCCATGGTGGGCAACGTGATGGCCATCGGCATTCCCTTCATCGTCGGCGCCTTCCTGTTCGGCATCGGCATGCAGCTGGCGGGCGTCTGCGCCACCGGCACCCTCTACTGCTGCGGCGAGGGGCAACCCCGCTTCTGGCTGGTGCTGCTCTGCTACGGCATAGGCACCCTGATCAGCAACCAGTTCCGCCCCATGCTGGATGCCACCTTCTCCAGCCATGTGGTGCTGGCCAAGGATCTGACCGGCAATATCTGGAGCGGCATGCTGCTCAACCTGGCGCTGGTCGCCGTGCTCTTCCTGCTGTTTCGCAACAGCGAACTAAAGCGAACCGGCGAGCTCAAGCCCCTCTTCAGCGGTGGCAACCTGTTCTGGCGCGACGGCCGCTTCACCGTGCTGACCGGCGGCATCCTGATCGCCCTGCTCAACTCCAGCGTGGTGGCCCTGCACGGCTCTGCCTGGACCATCACGGGCGCCGTCTATGACATGGCGCTGCGCGGCGCCTCTTTGTTCGGCCTGTTCGAGGGGAACCCGAAACTGGCTCAGCCACTCTTCATCAATCCCATGGTCGGCATGTTCTGGCTGGGGATCCTGGGGGCCATGCTGGCGCGCTGCATCAGCGGTGGCGGCAACTTCGCCCCGATGCGACTCGGCAACAGCCTAGCCTCCATCCTCGGCGGCCTGCTGATGGGGATGGGCGCCATGTACAGCGCCTGCAACCTGGGTGGCTTCTTCGATGGCACGGCATCGGGCAGCCTGCACGGCTGGGTCTGGATGCTGATGGCCCTGGCCGGCAGCCTAATCGGCATCCGCCTGCGCCCGCTGTTCAAGCTCTGATGGCATAACGGGATGGCGCACAAGGGCGCCATCCCGTCAAAATACCTTTCCTTATATCCCGGCCCGATGACTGCAGAGCGGGCCAAGTCCCGCCAGGCCCCCCCTTTTACCTCAACCCAGCGCCCTGATCAGCAGCAGGATCGCGAAGCCGGTGAACATCACGGCCGACATCCGGTTGATCCCCCTGGCGAAGCGCTCGCCATATCCCTGCATGCCCACCCAGCGAAACACCAGACAGTAGCCCCCATGCACCACCAGCACTACGGCACTGAAGGTCAGCGCCAGCAGCATGCACTGGCCCAGCGCCCCCTGACGAAAATCGATGAACTGGGGAAACAGGCTGGTGAAGAAAATGATCGCCTTGGGATTGAGCAGGCTGATGAGCGCCCCCTTGGCGAAACTGCGGCCGCAATCCCGATCGGTCGAGGCACCCACGACCGGGCTGACCGCGCGCTGACGCCAGGAGTTCACCCCCAGATAGAGCAGATAGAAGGCGCCCCCCAGGGTGAGGATCTGCTGCCCCCAGGCCAGCCAGTGGGTAAACCAGAGCACCGCCAGCGAGGCCAGGGTCGCCACCATCAATATCCCCACCGCCACCCCGACAAAGCCGGCGATGGCGTGGCGGGTTCCCCGGGTCAGGGTGTTGCCTATGGTGTAGATCACCGCCGGGCCGGGACTGAGCACAGTCCCCACGGCGAGCAGCAGGTAGAGGGCGTAATATTCGAGGCTCATCACAGGGTATTCCATCGTCGTGCAAGTGCCGCCCAGTATATTGACAGCCTCTTCGCCAGCCAGACATAGTGGCGCTCGGCTTTATAAACCAGGAGTTTAGAGTGGATCGTCTGACCGCCATCGAGATCTTCGTCGAGGTCGCCCGCGCAGGCAGCTTCAGTGCCGTGGCGGAGCGATTCGAGATGACGCCGGCCATGATCGGCAAATACATCAAGTGGCTGGAGGCCAGGGTGGGTTCCCGCCTGCTCAACCGCAACACCCGCTGCCAGAGCCTGACCGAGGCGGGCAGAGAGTACCTCGGTGGTTGCCAGAACCTGCTGCAACACTACCGGGAGCTGGAGCAGAACACCCGGGCCCACACGGGTCAGGCAGCGGGCAAGATCCGCATCAATGCCCCCATCACCTTCGGCAGCTATCGGCTGACCCCCTTGCTGTGCCGCTTCATGGCGCAGTACCCGCAGATCCGCATCGAACTGGATCTCTGCGATCGGCTGGTCGATGTGATCGGCGACGGCTTCGACCTCATCTTTCGGGTCGGCACTCCCAAGGATGCCGCCTACATAGCCCGCCCACTGACCAGCTCGGCCTCGGTCTTCTGTGCCTCGCCACACTACCTGCAACGCCACGGCACTCCGCTCGAACTAGCGGATCTGGCCCGTCACCGCTGCCTGGGTTTCACCCCCTGGCTGACGCAGTCGAGCCTGGCCGAGGAGTTTCCCCTCGAACATCTGCACCTGTGGGACAGCCAGTTCATCAGCAACCATGGCAGCGCCCTCAAGGTGGCGGCCCTGAATCATGCGGGCATAGTGCTGCAACCCAGGGCCCTGCTGAGCCAGGAGCTGGCCAGCGGCGCCCTGCTGGAGATACTGCCGGATGCCCTGCCCGCCCCGCGCCCGGTCAACCTGCTCTATCCGGCCAGAGAGCCCATGCCGCTGCGCCTGCGGCTGCTGATCGATTACCTCAGCGACCACCGTCATGAGCTGGATCTGCCCGCCTGAGAGGCAGGCCAGACCGGGTTACTCCCCGCGCAGCGTCGCCTTGCGCAGATAGACATAACCCTCGCCCGGGCTGCCCCAGCGCTGATGGGCCTCGTTGTCGTAGGCCCTGTCCAGCAGCCTGACGCTGTCGGGGCCGATCCAGAGGTACTGCACCAGAGTACTGGCGCCGCCGAAATTGGTGGAGCAGCTGCCGACCTTGCTGTGGCCCGCGTACTCCCCCGAGGGTTGGCGGGTCAGCCAGATCTCGCAGCCCTGACGCAGGGAGAGCTGTTGCGGGGTGAGGGAGTTCAGCAGACTGGGGTCGCGCCAGGCCCCAGCGAAGTCGACGGCTCTGGGCATGGTCAGTTCGGCCATCAGGATGCGGCCATCGGGGACGGGAGAGAAACGGTAGATACGCTGGCGAAAGGGGCGCACCGCCCGCTCGGTCAGGAACTGCTCGGCATAGACCCAGCGAAAGCCCTTGTAGCCGGGCCAGATCTCCACCAGCCGCAGCTCGGCGCTGGTGAAACGGGTGTCATAACTGGCCTGCTCGCGGCTGGAGAACTCGCCGGTGAACCAGGAGAGCAGCGGTTCCATGCTGACCTGAGCCGTCGTCGCCCTGGCCGCTGACGGGCCGGTCGGGATGGTGACAAAGGGGGCGGGCGCCGCCCATACCAGGCAGGTGCAGAGCAGCCCGCACAGGGCCGCCATCAGCGTGACCATCGAATCCTTCCGAATCATTTTCATGGCGGCGATTATATGAGCGAATGGCCGCAATAACCGCAATCTTGATCAAATCCTTGCCGATCCATTGAAAAATCACAGTGTTAGCGAAAGGAAGTGACGGCGGCGCCGGGTTCCATGGCCCCGTCACCTGCCGGCGCAGAGGCAACCACCCCACCCAGCCAGCGGCAAACGAGGCCTACCTGCCGATAACTTGGATGACGGCTGAACGGGCCACAGCCTCCTCTTGTGGGCGCTCTTTGAATCGGTTATTTCTCTTGCAGCGCCTTGCGCATCGGATGCAAAGGTCATGCATATCAGGAGCAAAGATGAAGAGATCCGTAATCGCAGGCATGGTGGCCATACTGTTGGGTGGCTGCGCAGTGAAGAATCAGGTATCGCAGGGGTTGCAGGCGATCCCGCTGGCGGCCTTTCAACCGAGCGAAAGCAACCCCAACCAGCGCGTCTACAAGGAGCCCGGCGTGGATCTGCGCCAGTACCATCAGGTGCTGCTCGACCCGCTACAGTTCATCCGCCAGGAGAACGGCCACTGGTATCTGCTGACCGCCAACGAGCAGAACGACATCGGCCGCTACTACCATGCCACCTTCCAGCGCGAACTGGTCAGCCAGGGCGTGCAGATCGCCACCACCCCCGGCCCCGGCGTGATGCGGGTGCAGGCCGCCATCACCAACTTCGATCTGACCCGCCCCGACCCCAAACTGCGGGATCTGCTGCCCGCCAAGATCGCCATCAACGTCACCCGCGAAGTGATCGGCAAGGAGCCCTACCTGCTCAAGGTGGGCAGCATGGCCCAGTTGCTCGACTCCCAAAGCGGCAAGCTGCTGGTGCGGGTGATGGATGCGCGCGAGAGCCCGGATACCGCCCACAAGGACTCCCCTATCACGGCCGGCGAGATGGAGAAGATGATCGATCAGTGGGCCGCCAGCCGCGCCAAACAGCTGGCCGACAATCTGGGCCGCTAGTCCGGCTTGCCACATCCAGGCCCCGTGCGCCCAGCGGACGGGGCCGGTTATTTCCCCTTTCAGTGACAAGGAGTCGTCATGAACCGTCACCCCAGCATCAAACACTGGCGCGAGCTGCAAGAGCCTGAGCCGGGATGTTACCCAGGCAGTGAGGAGCGCATGTCGCGCGGCAGCGCTCTCGGCAGGCACTTTGGCTTCAGCCGCATCGGCATTCACCACGAGCTGGTCGAGCCAGGCCACCGCACCAGCTGGCCCCACGCCGAAGAGACCGAGGACGAGTTCGTCCACGTGCTGGAAGGGACACCGGATGTCTGGCTCGATGGGGTGCTCCATCGACTGCAACCGGGCGATTCGGTGGGTTTCAAGGCCGGTGACGGGCTGGCCCACACCTTTATCAACAACACGGATGAGCCGGTGCGGCTGCTCTGCGTGGGGGACAGGGATCGCGCCGACAACCGCATCCACTACGCCCTGCACCCCGAGTACAACCGCCAGATCGGCAAGCGCCACTGGGACGAGGTGCCCGCCCGCGACATGGGCGATCACGACGGCCTGCCAGACCGGCTGCGCGAGAGTAACGGCCCCTTCTGATCCGGCGCTCATACCGGAATGACCCAGCGCTGACGACTATCCTTGATGCGGATCTCAATCAGGAGGAGTTGACCATGACGACGGGAACAGTACGACTGCACAGGGTGCTCAAGGCGCCACCGATGCGGGTCTATCGGGCCTTTATCGAAGCGGATGCGCTGGCCAAGTGGCTGCCGCCCCACGGCTTCACCTGCCGGGTGGCGCAGCTGGAAGCCAGGGTAGGCGGCCACTTCCGGATGGCGTTCACCAACTTCGGCACGGGCCACAGCCACGCCTTCGGCGGCGAGTACCTCGAGCTCGAACCCGGCAAGCGCATCCGCTACACCGACAGCTTCGACGACCCCAACCTGCCAGGGGTGATGCATGTCACCATCAGCCTGACCGGTGTGCTCTGCGGTACCGAGCTTGCCATAGAGCAGGCCGGGATCCCAGAGGTCATACCGGTGGAGATGTGCTATCTCGGCTGGCAGGAGTCCCTGACCCAGCTGGCCGCCCTGGTCGAACCCGAGATCCCGGCGGAGTAGCCAGGCACGGGCCCGAGCGGGTTGCGCGCGTCGGCCAGCCCAAAAAAGAGAGCCTGCCACCTGGCAGGCTCTCTGCATTCTGGCAACCCTGAGACTTATTGCAGGTTCAACCCGCCCAGATAGTCCCGCTTGCCGAGATCGACCCCGGCCCGGCGCAGCAGGGCATAGGTCATGGTGAGGTGGAAATAGAAGTTGGGGATGGCGTATTCATGGACGCAGGTATGGCCATCCATCCCCTTGCCACCCGCCCAGTGGGGGACGTAGCGACCGCTCTCGAACTGGCTGAAATCGGCATCCAGCTTGCTCTGCAAAAAGGCGATGCTCTTGGTGATATGGGCACGCAGATCCGCCATGGTCCTGGGCTCATCCCCCATCACGGGCTGCTCGCCATGGCTGGAGGTGGCGACACAGGCGCGGGCCGAATCGCAGCAGATCAGCACCTGTTTGCTGAGCGGCAGCATGTCGACGATCAGCCGATCGCCGAAGAAGTTCTCCACATTGAACTGCTTCGCCTCGGCATGGGCGGCGGCCTTGGCCAGGCACAGGTCGAGGTTGGTCAGCATCTTGATAAACTGGGCAGCAATATCACGGTTCATGGTGCGTTCTCGGTTGGTTGAAGGCAGTTAAACGAGCCGCCCCACTATAGCGCATCCCCCCGCAGTATCACCCCCACCCCACAACCGCCGCGACAAGGTATGGCCATCGACAAGGGCATATTGGGTGCATATTGGGACACCCATCTTTTACTCATCACCAACTTGGCTACGGCTTACTCAGAAAGATGGGTGTCCCAGATTTAGCTCATTGATGAACTGGGCGGTAATGTCGCGACTCATGGTAAACACTCTCCATCTTGTTGAAAAAGCAGCCCGGTTGAGCGGCTTTCAATATAAGCACTTCCCCTTTGCGGCTCGAGTCAATGGCAGCAAAAAGGCCGAGGAGTAACACGCCAAGCGACAAGAGGTGGCAGTCAGCGAGAGGTGTGTTGCCAGAAGATCGTCAGCCCCACGCCAACTATCCCGATCACCCAGTAGAGCGACCCCCACTTTTCGGGCGAATCAACCAGATTGGCGACCGCCATGCCGGCAGATGTGGTAGCCGCGATCCCCACATAGACGCGCCAGTAGCGCGGGAAGTCGGTAATACAGTCGATAAAATCTAACAGGTCATCGATCAGTTGCAGCGGTGACATGAGCCCCTCCGGCTACTCCGTTATTCAGCATCCCACTCAGCTTGGCATAGTGCGGCCATGGGTGGGGAAAGCGGTCAGGGCATATTGGGAGGCATATTGGGAGAGGCATATTGGGACACCCACCTTTTTGACAGCGCTTTACCTCTGTTCTTGACTGAAAGGGATATCGCAGGAGGTTGCCATGACCATTGCCCGTTCCCGTCAAATCAGTCTGCAAGATACGCCTTATTACCATGTGGTCAGTCGCTGCGTGCGGCGGGCCTTCTTGTGCGGCGAAGATGCCCATTCCGGCCAGAGTTACGAACACAGACGCCAGTGGGTGGTCGACAAGCTGAGCCAACTGTCGCGACTGTTTGCCATCGGCGTCTGCGCTTATGCGGTGATGAACAATCACTACCACCTGGTGCTCAAGGTTGAGCCTGATACGGCCACCAACTGGAACGAGCGGGAGATAGCCGAGCGTTGGGCGGCACTGTTTCAATGGCCCCTGCTGGTGCGGCGCTGGTATCAGGGGGAATCCCTGATTGAACCGGAACTTATGGTCATACAACAGCTGATAGCCCAATGGCGTGAGCGGCTGCATTCCATCAGCTGGTTCGTTCGGCTGCTCAATGAAAACCTGGCCCGCCAGGCCAATCTGGAAGATGGTTGCAAGGGCCATTTCTGGGAAGGGCGCTTCAAAAGTCAGGCCTTGCTCACCGAGTCAGCCCTGCTGGCCTGCATGGCCTACGTTGACCTCAATCCGATACGGGCAGCGATTGCCGACAGACCGGAAGAGAGCGATTACACCAGCATCAAACAGCGCCTCGCTGACCAACAACCCGCAGCACCATTGCCACCTCTGTTGCTGCCGTTCTCCAGTAGAAGTGATGGCCTGCCCTACCTCTTTACCGACTACCTGGCGCTGGTCGACTGGACAGGGCGAGCCGTCAGAACCGACAAACGGGGCCATATTGCGGCTCACCTTGCTCCCATCCTGCAACGACTTGGCCTTGATACTGCGCAATGGTTGCGACAAGTGACGCTGTTTCGGCGGCAAGGCATCAGAGCCGTGGGTGACAGGGAACATTGCCAACTGTTCGCACAGCACTGCGGCCAGCAACGATGTCACCAGCCGCCTCTTTGAATCGCGAGTCCCGCTTCATATCACACCCCGGCATGTCATCCGATGCCGGGCATGACGCATGCCTGAACAAGAGGCTTTAAAGGCCAGAACCGTCACCTTGTCGCTCCCGCTCCAGCCACCGAGCCAACCATCACCTCATCACCAGCCTGGCTACGGCTTACTCAGAAAGGTGGGTGTCCCAGATTTTTCTCCAACAGAAGTGATGGCCTGCCCTACCTCTTTACCGACTACCTGATGCTGGTCGACTGGACAGGACGAGCCATCAGAACCGACAAACGGGGCCATATTTCAGCTCACCTTGCCCCCATCCTGCAACGACTTGGCCTTGATACCGCGCAATGGTTGCGACAAGTGACGATGTTTCGGCGGCAAGGCATCAGAGCCGTGGGTGACAGGGAACATTGCCAGCTGTTCGCGCAGCACTGCGGCCAGCGGCGATGTCACCAGCCGCCTCTTTGAATCGCTAGTCCCGCTTCATATCACACCCCGGCATGTCATCCGATGCAGGGCATGACGCATGCCTGAACAAGAGGCTTTAAAGGCCAGAACCGTCACCTTGTCGCTCCCGCTCCAGCCCCCGAGCCAATTATCACCTCATCACCAGCCTGGCTACGGCTTACTCAGAAAGGTGGGTGTCCTAGATTTTCCTGCCTGAACAAGAGGCTTTAAAAGCCAGCACCGTCACCTTGTCGCTCCCGATCCAGCCCCCGAGCCAATCATCACCTCATCACCAACCTGGCTACGGCTTACTCAGAAAGGTGGGTGTCCCAGATTTTGGCGTTAAAGGCTTTAAAGGCCAGAACAGTCACCTTGTCGCTCCCGCTCCTGCCACCGAGCCATCCATCACCTCATCACCAGCCTGGCTACGACTTACTCAGAAAGATGGGTGTCCCAGATTTACCAGCCCCCGAGCCAATCATCACCAACCTAGCTACGGCTTACTCAGAAAGATGGGTGTCCCAGATTTAATAGGTGTCCCAGATTTAATAAAACCAACCCGGCCTAAGCCGGGTTGGTTACATCAAAAAACAAAAGAAATCAGAGCGCTTCCAGTCTGGCATACGCCGTCACCAGCCACTTGGCGCCGACGTCGTCGAATTGGATCTGCACCCGGCTCTGCTGGCCGACCCCTTCGAAGTTGAGCACTATGCCTTCCCCGAATTTCGGATGCAGCACCCGCTGGCCGAGCGTGATGCCGCTGGCGTCGAAGCTCTGCTGCACCTCGTTCTGGCTAAAGCGGCCGTACTGGGTGGGGCGGCTGACCTGAGTGCGTAGCCGGATCTCTTCCAGACACTCGGCGGGGATTTCGCGGATAAAGCGGCTCACGCTGTGCTGCATTTCGCGGCCATAGATGCGGCGGCTCTCGGCATAACAGATGTAGAGCTTCTCCATGGCGCGGGTCATGCCCACGTAACAGAGGCGGCGCTCCTCTTCCAAGCGGCCCGACTCCTCGGTGGATTGCGGGCTGGGGAACATCCCCTCCTCGACGCCGACCAGTAGCACCAGCGGGAACTCCAGCCCCTTGGCGCTGTGCAAGGTCATCAGCTGCACCGCATCGGCATATTCGTCCGCCTGATTCTCGCCGGATTCCAGCGCCGCATGGGCGAGGAAGGCGGAGAGATCGCTCATGTCTTCCAGCTCGTCCGGACGCTGGTACTGGCGGCAGGCGGTGACCAGTTCGTCCAGGTTCTCTACCCGCGCCTGGGATTTCTCGCCTTTTTCCGCCAGATACATGGCCTTGAGGCCGGAGTACTGGATGGCGATATCCGCCTGCTGATGCAACGGCAATAGAGAGACCTTCTCTTCCAGCGCATCCAGCAGATCGACGAAGCCGCGCACAGCGTTGCCGGCGCGACCGGTCAGCACCTTGTCGTTGAGCAGCCCCTTGGCCGATTGCCACAGGTTCTGCCCCTGATCCCGGGCGTTGGCCCGCAGTATCTCCAGGGTGCGATCGCCTATGCCACGGGTCGGGGTGTTGACCACCCGCTCAAAGCTGGCATCGTCGCCACGGTTGTTGATCAGACGCAGGTAGGCCATAGCGTCCTTGATCTCCTGACGCTCGAAGAAGCGCAGGCCGCCGTAGATGCGGTAAGGCATGGCGTCCTGCATCAGCGCCTCTTCCAGCACCCGCGACTGGGCGTTGGAGCGGTAGAGGATGGCGCAGTCGGCCAGCAGACCGCCTTTTTCCTTCCAGTCTTTGAGACGACCGACCACGAAGCGGGCTTCGTCCACCTCGTTGAAGGCGGCGTACAGCGAAATCGGCTCGCCCTCGGCCCCCTCGGTCCACAGCTCCTTGCCGAGCCGCTCAGAGTTGTTGGCGATGACGCAGTTGGCCGCTTTCAGGATATTGGCGGTGGAGCGGTAGTTCTGCTCCAGGCGTATGGTCTCGGCGCCCTGATAATCGGTCAGGAAGCGCTGGATGTTCTCTATCTTGGCGCCGCGCCAGCCGTAGATGGACTGGTCATCGTCGCCGACTATCATCACCTTGCCGCTGTCGCCCGCCAGCATCCGCAGCCAGGCGTACTGGATGCCGTTGGTATCCTGAAACTCGTCCACCAGGATATTCTGGAAGCGGTCGCGGTAGTGCTCGAGGATGTGGGGCTTGTTGAGCCACAGCTCGTGGGCGCGCAGCAAGAGCTCGGCAAAATCCACCAGCCCGGAGCGATCGCAGGTCTCCTGATAGGTCTGGTAGATCTGCTGATAGGTGCGGGTGACGGGGTCGCCGTAGAGGTCGATGTCGCCGGGGCGCAAGCCCTCGTCCTTCTTGCCGTTGATGTAGCTCATCACGGCGCGCGGGGCCCAGTGCTTCTCGTCCAGGTTGAGCGCCTTGATGACGCGGCGGATGAGACGGTACTGGTCGTCTGAATCGAGGATCTGGAAATCCTGCGGCAGACCGGCATCCAGATGGTGGGCCCGCAGCAGACGGTGGGCGATACCGTGGAAGGTGCCTATCCACATGCCGCGCTGCATGCTGCCCAACACCTTCTCGACCCGGCCGCGCATCTCGGCGGCAGCCTTGTTGGTGAAGGTCACGGCTATGATGGAGAAGGGTGAGCAACGCTCCACCTGCATCAGCCAGGCAATACGGTGCACCAGCACCCGGGTCTTGCCCGAGCCGGCGCCGGCCAGCACCAGCAGGTTGCTGCGGGGCGCCGCAACGGCATCTCTTTGCTTGTCGTTGAGCCCGTCGAGCAGGGTTGAAACGTCCATCACCACTCCTGTTTATTTATACAGGCGGGGATTATACGACCTGTGGCGCCACAGACCAAATCGGCGTGAACGACCGGCGCTACCTGGTATGTCGGGCCTGGGTCGGGAGAGGCCAAAACGGGCGTAGAACATAAACAGGCACCAATAGAAACCACTTTTTAGCCAGCCGGGCGAAAACGCTTGCTTGTAACCATATGAATATAAACAAAAATGTCATTTGAAACCCTATTTTTGCAGAATTTAAATCTGAAAACAGGCATCAAAACAACCACTTATAAATTGATTTGCTTATATTTCAAACCGTTACCGCAAACGTTTTTCCTTTATGATCTCCTTGACCCGCACCGTGGCTCACTTACAGTTAGCCAGCGTGCTTTATGGCCTGCTCCGGCAGGTTGTGGACCCTCACATAACAATCAAGGATACGATCGTGACTAAAGTGCTCAAGCTGGCCACCGTTGCCACCCTCACTCTCGCTGCCCTTTCTGCTCAGGCAGCTTCCCAGCCCGCCGTCATCTATGACACCGCCGGCAAATTCGACAAGTCATTCAACGAAGCCGTGTTCCGTAACGGCGTCGAAGTCTACAACAAGGACAAAGGCGTCAAGGTCAAGGAGTTCGAACCCCAGAACGAAGCCCAGCGTGAGCAGGGCCTGCGTCGTCTGGCCAGCCGTGGCAACGGCCCGATCGTCGCCGTCGGTTTCAACATGGGCTCGGCCGTCGAGAAAGTCGCGACCGAATTCCCGAAAACCCAGTTCACCATCATCGACATGGTGGTCGACAAGCCGAACGTGCAGTCCCTCATCTTCAAGGAGCATGAAGGCTCCTTCCTGGTGGGTGCGCTGGCAGCCATCGCCTCCAAGACCGGCAAGGTCGGCTTCGTGGGCGGCATGGATATCCCGCTGATCCGCAAGTTCGAGTGCGGCTACGAGCAGGGTGCCAAGTACGTCAATCCGAAGATCGAAGTGTTCCAGAACATGACAGGCTCCACCCCGGCGGCGTTTGCTGACCCGGCCAAGGGTGCCGAGCTAGCCAAGTCCCAGTTCGCCAAGGGCGTCGACGTGGTTTACGCCGCGGCCGGCGGTACCGGTATCGGTGTTTACCAGGCAGCCAAGGATGAAGGCAAGTTCGCCATCGGCGTGGATTCCAACCAGAACCACCTGCAACCGGGCACCATGCTGACCTCCATGGTCAAATCCGTGGGTCTGGCCGCTTATCAGACCTGGGATGACGCCGCCAAGGGCACCTGGAAACCGGGTATCAAGAACCTGGGCCTGGCCGAGGGTGGTGTGGATTGGGCACTCGACAAAGACAACGAGAAGCTGATCAGCGCAGACATGAAAGCCAAGGTTGACGTCATCAAGGCCGACATCATCTCCGGCAAGGTCAAAGTTCATGACTATATGAGCGACAACAGCTGCAAATACTGAGTAACCGCTACTACTCTCAACCCAACGACCGGCCCGTACGGGCCGGTTTTTAGTCTCTCTTCATGACCCGCAAGGACTGCATCATGGACCAGACAGATCGCTATGCCATCGAATTAAGGGGTATCGATAAGCGGTTCGGCGAAGTGTACGCCAACAAGCAGATCGACCTTAAGGTTCAAAAAGGCAGTATTCACGGTATCGTCGGCGAAAATGGCGCCGGCAAGTCGACTCTGATGAGCATCATCTACGGTTTCTACCACGCCGACAGAGGCGAGATGTTCATCGACGGCAACCCTTTCAAACCCCATGGCTCACAAGATGCGATCGCCGCAGGCGTGGGCATGGTGCACCAGCACTTCATGCTGGTGAACAATTTCACCGTGCTGGAGAACGTCATCCTCGGCGCGGAAAACGGCTGGCACCTGGGCCAGAGCCTGGCGGCGGCCGAGAAGCTGCTCGGCGAGCTGGCGCGGGACTATGGTCTCGACGTGCCGCTGCACGAGAAGATCGAGGATCTGCCGGTGGGCCTGCAACAGCGGGTCGAGATCCTCAAGGCGCTCTATCGCGGTGCCCGCATCCTGATCCTCGACGAGCCGACCGGGGTGCTGACCCCGCAAGAGGCGGATCACCTGTTCGAGGTGCTGAAAAAGCTGCGGGATCAGGGCGCGACCATCATCCTCATCACCCACAAGCTGCGGGAGATCCTGGCCATCACGGATCAGGTCTCCATCATGCGCCGGGGCGAGATGGTGGCCCACGTCGCCACCAAGGATACCGACAAGGAGCATCTGGCCGAACTCATGGTGGGCCGCAAGGTGCGCCTCAAGGTCGACAAGGGCCCGACCCAGCCGGGCGAGGCCAAGCTCAGGGTCAACGGGCTCAGTTACTTCGACGATGCCAAGGTGGAGCGGGTCAAATCCGTCAGCTTCGAGGTGCGGGCCGGTGAAGTGGTCGGCATCGCCGGCGTCTCCGGCAACGGCCAGTCCGAGCTGCTCAGCCTGCTCGGCGGCATCATCAAGCCCAGCAAGGGCAGCTTCACCATCACAGGCAATGGTCAGGCGCACGAGGTGAGCGTGGCGCATCCGGCCGATCCCGAGCGGGTGCGAAATTATGGGCTAGGCCATGTGCCGGAAGACAGGCACAAGATGGGGCTGATCAACCGCTTTGAGGCGCAAGAGGCCTTCATCCTGGGTTATCACCGCCGCCCCCAGTACAACAAGGGCTGGCTGCAGAACAAGGAGGCGATCCTGCAGGATTGCCAGGCCAAGATGGACAAGTGGGACGTGCGCCCGCCCCATCCCGACCACAAGACCGCCAACTTCTCCGGTGGCAACCAGCAGAAGCTGGTGATCGCCCGGGAAGTGGAACAGAACCCGGATGTGCTGCTGATCGGCCAGCCGACCCGCGGGGTCGATATCGGTGCCATCGAGTACATCCACCAGCAGATCATCGCCATGCGCGACAAGGGCAAGGCCGTGTTGCTGGTGTCGGTGGAGCTGGACGAGATCATGAGCCTGTCTGACCGGATCCTGGTCATCGCCGACGGTCGCATCGTCGGTGAGCTGGACGGCGCCAAGGCGGATGAGCGCACCATAGGTCTTATGATGGCGAACATAGTTCCCGACGAGGTGGCGGCAAACCAATCGCAAGGAGCCACATCATGAACCAGGTCCCCTTCCGTGAAACAATGGGGTTGATGATGGTCAACGCACCAGTCCCCGACCAGATTGCCAAGGAGGCTCGCTCATGAGCCAAGCACGTATCCCTGCCTGGATCTCCGTGGGCGTGCTGCCCGCGGTCAACATATTGCTGGCCTTCCTGGTGTCGGCCATCCTGTTCTACTACCTCGACATCAACCCGGTCGATGCCGCCAAGATCATGTGGTACGGCGCCTTCGGCACAGGAGAAGGGGTCGGTTTCACCCTCTACTACGCGACCGGTTTCATCTTCACCGGCCTGTCGGTGGCGGTGGCCTTCCATGCCGGCCTGTTCAACATAGGCGGTGAAGGTCAGGCCTATATCGGCGGCCTCGGCGTCGGCCTGGTCTGCCTGCTGCTCGGCGACTCCCTGCCGTTCGCCCTGCTGCTGCCGCTGGCCATCATAGCCGGTGGCCTGTTCGGTGCTGCCTGGGCCTTCATCCCGGCCTGGCTGCAAGCCAAACGCGGCAGCCACATCGTCATCACCACCATAATGTTCAACTTCATCGCCGCCTCCCTGATGGCCTACCTGCTGGTCGAGGTGTTCAAGCCGGCGGGCTCCATGGCGACCGAAAGCAAGGTGTTTGCCGAGGCGAGCTGGTTGCCCAAGGTCAGCGAGCTGGCGAGCGGTTTCGGCATGGAGATGCCCAACAGCCCGCTCAACATCAGCTTCTTCTGGGCGCTGATCTGTGCGGCCCTGGTCTGGGTCTTCATCTGGCATACCCGCTGGGGCTACGAGATCCGCTCCGTGGGCGCCAGCCAGAGCGCCTCCGCCTATGCGGGCATCTCCTATCCCAAGGTGGTGATCCTGGCCATGGTGATCTCCGGCATGCTGTCGGGCTTCTTCGCCCTCAACGTGCTGCAAGGTGAACTGCACCAGATCAAGCTCAACTTCGTGGAAGGCTTCGGCTTCACCGGTATCGCGGTGGCCCTGATGGGACGCAACCACCCGGTCGGCGTCATCATCGCCAGCCTGCTGTTCGGCTTCCTCTATCAGGGGGGCGCCGAGCTCAGCTTCGAGTTCGGGGTCGACCGCAACATAGTGGTGGTGCTGCAGGGTCTGGTGATCCTGTTCTGTGGCGCCCTTGAGCACATGATGCGTCCGCGCATCGAGCAGCTCTATCTGGCGTTTGCCAACCGCTCATCCGCGCAAGCCAAGGGAGTCTGATCATGTTCGAAACTCTGATCCTGATGCTGGATGCCACCATACGGACAGCACCGCCGCTGATCCTGGCCGCCATGGCGGGCATGTTTTGTGAACGCTCCGGTGTGGTCAACATAGCGCTGGAAGGCAAGTTGCTGGCGGCGGCGTTCGCCAGCGGCGCGGCGGCGGCCGTCTCCGGCTCTGCCTGGATTGGTCTGGGTGCGGGTGTGGGCGTCTCCATACTGTTCGCCCTGATGCACGGCTTTGCCACCATCACCCACAGGGGCGATCAGGTGGTGAGCGGCATGGCCATCAACATACTGGCGGCCGGTCTGACCGTCACCCTGGGCCGTTACTGGTTCGATCAGGGTGGCCAGACCCCGGCGCTGTCCGGTGCGGCCCGCTTCGCCCCCATAGATCTGCCCTACGCCAAGGAGCTGTATGACGTGCCCGTCATAGGCCAGCTCTACAGCGAGCTGCTGAGCGGCCACTCCCTGCTGGAATACGTGGCGTTTGCCGCCGTGCCCCTGGCCTGGTGGGTCTTGTTCCGCACCCGCTTCGGCCTGCGTCTGCGCGCCGTGGGCGAGGCGCCGGCGGCGGTCGACACCGCCGGCATTTCCGTGGTGCGGATGCGTTATACCGCGCTCATCATAGGCGGCCTGCTGGCCGGTATAGGTGGCACCTATCTGGCGGTAGCCCAGACGGCCCAGTTCATCCCCAACATGAGCGCGGGCAAGGGCTTCATGGCGCTGGCAGCGCTGGTGTTCGGCAAGTGGCGCCCCTGGAATGCCATGGCGGCCTGCCTGCTGTTCGGCTTCCTCGATGCGGTCGCCATCCGGCTGCAAGGGGTCAGCATAGGTGGCTTCGCCATTCCGGTGCAGGCCATAGAGGCGCTGCCCTACATACTGACGGTGTTCCTGCTTGCCGGTTTCATCGGCAAGGCGGTGGCCCCCAAGGCGCTCGGCACCCCCTACGTCAAGGAACGGGAATAGCCCTCTCCTTCATGCCATACCAAAAGGCCCGCACAAGCGGGCCTTTTTTATCTCCATTTTCATGCCGCCCGCCCCTCAACCAACCGGTCGCACCAGCGCGGGCTGATGGGGATCGCTGAGCCGCTCGGCCAGGTAGTCCACCAGCAGCCGCACCTTGGGGGAGAGATGGCGGTTGTGGGGGTAGAGGGCCCAGATCCCCTCCTCCGGTGCCCGCAGCTCGGGCAGCAGCTCGACAAGCTCGCCCCGCGCCAGATGGTCGCTCACGTAGTAGTCCGGCAGCTGGATGATGCCGATCCCCTTGAGCGCCGCGTCCAGCAGGGCGTGGCCGCTGTTGCACTGCAGCAGACCGTGCACCCGCACGCTGTGAGGACGAGCGTCCAGGGTGAAGTACCAGTCGTCACTGTTACCCACCAGACAGCGGTGGCGGGTCAACTCGGAGAGGCTGTTGGGGATGCCGTGACGGGCCGTGTAGGCCGGCGAGGCGCACACATAGGGCACCCGCTGCGCCAGCTTGCGCGCCACCAGGGTCGAATCCTTGAGGTGACCGAGCCGGATCGCCAGATCGTAGCCTTCGTGCACCAGATCCAGCAGCTGGTTGGTGAGGTTGAGGGTCACCTCCAGCTGGGGGAAACGCACCATAAAGTCGTTTACCAGCGGGGCGATGCGGCTCTCACCATAGGAGACGGGCGCCGTGATCCGCAAAGACCCTTGCGGCACAGCCTGATGGCGCCCCACCGCCAGCTCCGCCTCGTAGAGGTTGTCCAGCAGCTGGCGGCAGTGGCGATAGTAGATTTCGCCAAGCTCGGTGAGCCGCACCTGACGAGTGGTGCGCAGCAGCAGCTTGGCCTGCAGCCTGTCTTCCAGCTGCGCCACCTGCCGGCTCACCTGAGCCACCGACACCCCCAGCTTGCGCGCCGCCGGGGTAAAGCCCCCCTGCTCCGCCACGCTGACAAATTCACAGATCCCTTCCCAGCCGAGCATTATTACCTGTGTGTAAAAGTGATTTGATATTTAGCCTTATTATCACCAAATCGAAGGGAAACTACACTGCATACCTGAGTTCATCTCTGTTCACCTACCGCAACAAGAAGGATGTCATTCATGGCACAGGTTCAAAGCATCAAGTGTAAAGCCGCCATCGCCTGGGGACCGGGCCAGCCCCTCTCCATCGAAGAGGTGGAGGTCATGCCACCCCAGGCCGGTGAAGTGCGAGTGCGGATCGTCGCCACCGGCGTCTGCCACACAGATGCCTTCACCCTGTCCGGTGAGGATCCGGAGGGAGTCTTTCCCTGCATCCTGGGCCATGAGGGCGGCGGCATAGTCGAATCCGTCGGCGCCGGCGTCACCAGCGTCAAGGTCGGCGATCACGTGATCCCGCTCTACACCCCGGAATGCGGCGAGTGCAAGTTCTGCAAATCCGGCAAGACCAATCTGTGCCAGAAGATCCGCGCCACCCAGGGCAAGGGGCTGATGCCGGACGGCACCACCCGCTTCTCCAAGGACGGTCAGCCCATCTATCACTACATGGGCACCTCCACCTTCAGCGAATACACGGTACTGCCCGAGATCTCCATCGCCAAGGTGGACCCGGCCGCCCCGCTGGAAGAGGTCTGCCTGCTGGGTTGCGGCGTCACCACCGGCATAGGCGCCGTGATGAACACCGCCAAGGTGAAAGAGGGTGAGAGCGTCGCCATCTTCGGGCTGGGCGGCATTGGCCTCTCCGCCGTGATCGGCGCCCGTCTGGCCAAGGCCGGCCGCATCATCGCCATCGACATCAACGAGAGCAAGTTCGAGCTGGCCCGCAAGCTGGGGGCCACCGACTGCATCAACCCGAACGACTATGACAAGCCCATCCAGGAAGTGATCGTCGAGTTGACCGATGGCGGCGTCGACTTCTCCTTCGAGTGCATCGGCAACGTCAAGGTGATGCGCGCCGCGCTGGAGTGCTGCCACAAGGGCTGGGGCGAGTCTGTCATCATAGGCGTGGCCGGCGCCGGCCAGGAGATCAGCACACGTCCGTTCCAGCTGGTCACAGGCCGGGTCTGGCGCGGCAGCGCCTTCGGCGGCGTGCGCGGTCGCAGCGAACTGCCGAGCTACGTGCAGCGCTACATGCAGGGTGAGTTCCGCCTCGATGACTTCATCACCCACACCATGCCGCTGGAGCAGATCAACGAGGCGTTCGAGCTGATGCACGAAGGCAAGAGCATCCGCACCGTCATCCACTACTGAGCATGATCACCCCGCCCGTCAGCGCGGGCGGGGTGCAGGAGTTCCTCGATGAATCTGGACATTATCAGCAGCAACAAGAGCTTCGATGGCTGGCACAAGCGCTACAGCCACAGCTCCAGCCTGCTCGGCTGCGAGATGCGCTTCGCCATCTATCTGCCGCCCCAGGCCCTCACAGGCCAGAAGGTACCCGTGCTCTACTGGCTCTCAGGCCTCACCTGCACCGATGAAAACTTTATGCAGAAGGCGGGGGCACAGCGCATCGCCGCCGAGCTCGGCATAGCCCTGGTGGCACCGGACACCAGCCCGCGTGGCGAAGACGTGGCGGACGACCCCACTTACGATCTCGGCATGGGGGCCGGCTTCTACGTCAATGCCACCCAGCATCCCTGGCGCGATCACTACCAGATGTATGACTACGTCACCCGCGAGCTGCCCGAGCTCATCGAGACCCACTTCCCGGTCTCGACCCGGCGTGCCATCAGCGGCCACTCCATGGGCGGCCACGGCGCGCTCATCGCCGCCCTGCGCGAGCCCGGTCGCTACCGCTCTGTGTCGGCCTTCAGCCCCATCAGCCACCCGAGCCGCTGCCCCTGGGGCCAGAAGGCGCTCGGCGCCTACCTCGGCAACAATCCGCTGTTGTGGCAGGAGTGGGATGCCTGCCAGCTGCTGCGCCACCATGAGGTGACGCCGCTGCCGACTTTGCTGGATGTAGGGCTGGACGACCCCTTCCTCGCCGAGCAGCTGCACATAGATGCCCTGGCCGATGCGGCCGCCAGCAAGGCCTGGCCGCTGGAGCTCAACCGCCATGCCGGCTATGACCACAGCTACTACTTTGTGGCGAGCTTCATCGAGGCACACCTGCGCTTCCACGCCCGCCACCTCTGATCGAAACAGGCCCGTCACGGGCCTGTCTCTTTTCTGCTTTCGATTGTCGGCTTGAGGCCAGCGGCATCAGCTGCCCTGGCGGGTCACGTCACCCGAGCCCGCGATCTTGCTCTCCAGCTTGGGATCACCCCAGTAGCTGACCGAACCGGATCCGGCGATGCCGACCTTGAGCCGATCCCGGGCCCGCACCTCCACATCCCCGCTGCCGGCGATATTGATCTCGACCTGATCGCTTCTGAGACCCGCTCCCAGCACATCGCCGGTGCCGGCTATGTTCAGCTCCACGGCTTTGGCCGAGCCTTCACCCAGATCCAGGCTGCCCGAGCCGGCTATGTTGCCCTCCAGTCGGTTCAGATCCAGCTTGCTGGCGACTATGTCGCCCGTGCCGGCTACCGACAGCACCAGCTGGTCACCCTTGAAGCCATGCAGATCGCCGCTGCCCGTGCCCGCCAGCGCCAGCTCATGGAGCACCGGCAGTGTGATGGTGAGCTCCAGCGGCTCAGTGGGATCGAGCCGATAGCCATCCTTCACCTCTATCTCCAGCTTGTCTTCCTTCTCGGTCAGCACCAGATAGGGCAAGAGGTTCTCCTGTCCCTTGATATGAATACCGCTCGCCTCACCCGCGACCAGATGGATACTGGCGGGCACACCAGCCAGTATCCTGGTCACCTGCCGACCCATGGCGTGCTGCTGCTCGATCACGGCCCCCGCCCCGCTCACCCGGGTATCATCCAGCCAGCTGCAACCACTGAGCCCCACGACCAGCATAATGCCCATCATCCATTTCATCGCCACTCTCCTCGTTGTGTTCTGGCCGTCTTCAGACCGTTTGGTCCTCATAGATGGCAAACCCCATGCCAAATCATCAACCGCATGATTTTCATCATCATTTAACTTTCCCATGTCAGCATCATCACTATACAGAGAGTCATTCAGACCATAATTTGGTAAAAATGACCATCCCAAAACGGGGAGATCCCGGTCAGTTGGCAGCCCTCCCGCAGGGTCGCTATGCTGACAAACCGTGGAAGTTTTTTGTTGTGGCGCCAGTCCGTTGAGCCAATAGTGATACCTTGTGCGTATAGAGCTCTCCATCGATGCATTTACCACTGTCTTGTCAGTCTTCACTGCAACAAGGAGTCAGAGCGTGACCCAAGTCAGCACCTCGTTTTACACCGCCGTCGGCCTGCCCGAGCCGACCCGCACCCCGCTGCTGACCGGCAGCGATCCCGAGCAGAAGCGCCGCGAGCTGCTGGCCTACTTCTGCCAGACCTTCGATCTCTACGACTCGCTGTTCGATTGTCTGGCCGATGAGCGCGCCTGGTTCAACAAGGCGATCCCGCTGCGCCATCCGCTGATCTTCTACTACGGCCACACGGCCGCCTTCTTCATCAACAAGCTGCTGGCGGCCCGCCTCATCGACAGTCGCCTCGACGCCCGCATCGAGGCCATGGTCGCCATCGGGGTGGACGAGATGAGCTGGGACGATCTCGACGAGACCCACTACGACTGGCCCGCCGTCGCCGA
Source organism: Aeromonas sp. MR19 (assembly GCF_963899305.1). NCBI lineage: Bacteria > Pseudomonadati > Pseudomonadota > Gammaproteobacteria > Aeromonadales > Aeromonadaceae > Aeromonas > Aeromonas sp. MR19. The sequence goes on along the minus strand of NZ_CAWQWZ010000004.1, from coordinate 12,045 downwards.
GCTGCGCGACTACCGCGCACAGGTGCGCGCCCTGGTGGTCGACTTCATCGAGCGGATGCCGCTGACCCTGCCCATCGACTGGCAGAGCCCGGCCTGGGTCATATTGATGGGGATAGAGCACGAGCGCATCCACCTCGAGACCTCCAGCGTGCTGATCCGCCAGCTGCCGCTGGCCTGGGTACGGCCCCGCCCCTATTGGCCCGCCTGCCCCCAGGTACGCCATCAGATGGCGGACGTGCCTGCCAACAGCCTGCTGCCGGTGGCAGGGGGTCAGGTGCACCTCGGCAAGCAGGATGCTACCTATGGCTGGGACAACGAATATGGCGAGCGCCACATCGACGTCACCCCCTTTCAGGCCAGCCGCATGCTGGTCAGCAATGCCGAGTATTTCGCCTTCGTGCAGGCGGGGGGGTATGAGCAGCAGCAGTGGTGGGATGAAGAGGGCTGGGGCTGGTGCCAGTATGCCAGGGCGCGCATGCCCACCTTCTGGGTCGGCGATCCCAGCGAACCCGAGCAACTGCAACTGCGGCTGATGACGGAGCGGGTGGCCATGCCCTGGGATTGGCCCGCCGAGGTCAATCAGCTGGAGGCCGCCGCCTTCTGTCGCTGGAAAGCGGCCCAGACCGGGCTGCCCATCCAGCTGCCGAGCGAGGGGGAGTGGGCGCTGCTGCGCGATCAGCTGGCGGGGGATCAGCCGGACTGGGTTGAGGCACCAGGCAACCTCAATCTGGCCCGCTTCGCCTCCTCCTGCCCGGTGGACGCCTTCCCCCAGGGCAGCTTCTTCGATCTGGTGGGCAACGTCTGGCAGTGGACCAGCACAGCCATCGACGGCTTCGAGGGATTCAAGGTGCATCCGCTCTACGATGACTTCTCCACCCCTACCTTCGATGGCAAGCACACCCTCATCAAGGGCGGCAGCTGGGCAAGCACGGGCAACGAGGCCCTCAAGTCATCCCGCTATGCCTTTCGCCGCCACTTCTTCCAGCATGCGGGCTTCCGCTATCTGGTCTCCCGCTATCAGGAACCCGTTATCGTGAATCCTTATGAAACCGACACGCTCGTCGCACAATACCTCGACTTCCAGTACGGTCCGGCCCACTTCGGCGTGGCCAACTACGCCAAGACCCTGGCCGACCTGGCCAGCGAGCTGTGTGGCAACCACCAGCGGGCGCTGGACATAGGCTGCGCCACAGGTCGCGCCAGCTTCGAACTGGCCCGTCACTTCCAGCATGTGGACGGAGTGGACTACTCGGCCCGCTTCATCGACGTGGCACTCGCCCTCGCCAGCCAGGATAGCTTCCGCTATGCCGTGCCACTGGAGGGAGATCTGGTGGAGTATTGCGAGGCGCGGCTGTCGAGCCAGGATCTCGGCGCCGAGCAGGCCGGGCGCGTCCACTTCAGCCAGGGGGATGCCTGCAACCTCAAGCCCAGGTACGGCGACTACGATCTGGTGCTCGCCGCCAACCTGATCGACCGGCTGCGCGAACCGGCCCGCTTCCTGCGGGACATTGCTCCCAGACTGCGCAGCGGCGGCCTGCTGGTGCTCACCAGCCCCTACACCTGGTTGACCGACTACACCCCAAAGGCCAACTGGCTCGGCGGCATCCGTGAAAATGGCGAGGCCCTCAGCACCTATCAGGCGCTGCAACGGCTGCTGGCGGAGGAGTTCGAGGAGCACTGCCCGCCCAGGGACGTGCCCTTCGTGATCCGCGAAACCGCCCGCAAGTATCAGCACACCCTGGCCCAGCTCACCGTCTGGCGTAAGCGCTAGAGAGCGGCGACGGCACGGGCCGTGAAAATAAAAAAGGAGGCCTGTCGGCCTCCTTTTTTTCATTGTGGCGCGCACCCGGCTGGGCTCAGGTCCCCTGCTCGTGATAGCGGCGGGCCAGCACGGTGCAGACCATCAGCTGGATCTGGTGGAAGATCATCAGCGGCAGCACCATGACACCGACGCTGGCGGCCGGGAACATGACGTTGGCCATGGGCACACCATTGGCGAGACTCTTCTTGGAGCCGCAGAAGACTATGGTGATCTCGTCCGCCCTGTTGAAGCCGAGCCGGCGACTGATCCAGACGTTCCAACCCAGCACCAGCGCCAGCAACACGCAGCTCAGCAGCACTATGCTGGCGAGATCGTACCAACCGACTTGATGCCAGATCCCCTGCACCACGGCCTCGCTGAAGGCCACATAGACCACCAGCAGGATGGAACTCTGATCCAGCTTGCCGATCAGCGGGCGATGGCTGTCGACCCAGCGGCCGATCAAGGGCCGCGACAGATGACCCACCACGAACGGCAGCATCAGTTGCACCATGATGGCCTGGATGGAGTGCCAGGTGTCGACCCCCTCCCCCTGTACATTGATCATCAGCCCCACCAGCACGGGGGAGAGGAAGATACCGAGGATGCTGGAGGCAGAGGCGCTGCACACAGCCGCCGACACATTGCCGCCAGCCATGGAGGTGAAGGCGATGGCCGACTGCACTGTGGCGGGCAAGGCGCACAGATAGAGGAAACCGAGATAGATGGCCGGGCTCAGCCATTGCGGCACCAGCGGGGTAAGCAGCAGCCCCAGCAGCGGGAACAGCAGGAAGGTGCTGGCCATCACCACCAGATGCAGCCGCCAGTGACCCAGCCCCGCCAGCAGGTTCTGGCGCGACAGCTTGGCGCCGTGCATGAAGAACAAGAGTGCCACCGCCAGCTTGGTCAACAGACCAAACCAGACGGCAACCTGCCCCTCGCAGGGGAAGAGGGAGGCCAGGGTGACCACCAGAATAAGCACACAGGTAAAGGGATCCAGACGCACGAGCGGTCTCCATCGGAAGCAGATCCCGCCCTCATCAAAGAGGCCGGGTTCAGGGACGACAAGAAACACAACAGGAGGTGTCTGGCACCTCCCGTTGAAACGAATCCCCAGCTTACCCCTATATGCGGGAGGCGCAAAGTTGAGCGGCCCCTCGCAGCGTGCAGGAAATTAAGCAACCCGGGCTGGCGGCCAGCCCTGTGATTCAGCGCTGCTTGGCCAGCTTGGTGCCGTCTGCCAGCTTGCCGTTGCCGGTTTTCTTGTCATTACCACCAAGCTTGCGGGCCTGGCGCTTCTCGAAGCGGGAGATCCACCAGTAGGCCAGCGCCGAGAAGACCGCCGTCATGAAGACGTTGATGAAGAAGGCGCGTACCAGATCCACCCCGGTCGGGAAGGCGGAGGCGCTCATGCTCACCACGAAGATGAGGATGAGCACGGACACCACGGCCATGCCGAAGGTGCGAGATCCCATGCGGAACTCCCGCGGGGTGTCGTCGTGTTTCCAGCGGAACACGAAGTAGGCCACCATGATGAAGATGGGCGGCAGCATGGCGGTACCGGCGGTGAGGTTGATCGCGGTGTTCATCATCTGCTGCACCGACTCGGAGCCGAAGCCGTTCACCACCAGCATCACGAACACGAACACAAACTGCCACCAGGCGGCGCGCACCGGCACCCCGTGCTCATTGAGCTGGGTGGTCTTCTCCCCATAGACGCCCTGGGGGATCTCGGAGAAGTGGATCTTCACCGGGGCCGAGGTCCACATCATCATGGAGCCGAACATGGCGATGAAGAGCACAACCCCGACCGCACGGCCGACCAGCGCCTCGGACAGGTGGAAGTACTGGGCCATGCCGGTGAAGATCTCCACCATGCCGCCGGCATAGGTGAGGCTTTCCCGCGGCACGAACACGTTCACCAGCAGGGAACCCAGCGCATACATGGCGCCTATGACGATACCGGCCGTGATGATCACCCTGATGAAGGACTTCTGACCACCTTTCACGTCATTGAGATAGGCCGCCGCCGTCTCGGCGCCACCGGCCGCCTGGAAGATCCAGCACATGATGCCGAGCGTCGCCCAGTTGACTGTGGGGGTCATGGCTTCCAGCGTGATGGGCTGGGCCGCCACATGATCACCACTCAGTGCCATCAGGGCACCCAGCACATAGATGGCGAACAACGCGAACACCCCGTAGGCCACCAGTTCGGCAATCTTGCCGAGCCAGGTCGCCCCCTTGGTGGATATGTGGGTTGCCGCCGCGAACAGCGCTATGGAGATGATCGAGGTCACCATGGGGGAGAAGCTGTATTCATACCCCAGCATGGCGTAGGAGGCGTAGGCGATGACGTTGGGCAACAGGGAGACGAACCAGAACAGGTTCACGAACCAGTAGAGGAAGGAGCCCAGATAGGCCATTCGGGTGCCGAGCGGCTTCTTGAGCCAGTCATACATGCCCGATTCGGAGTTCTTGTTGGCCGAGACGAACTCGGAAATGATGAACACGAAGGGGATGAAATAGACGAGCGTGGCCAGCAGGAAGATGGGCGCCGAACTGAGCCCAAGTTCTATGTTGTTGTTGACTATGTTGCGCACGTTGAACACGGCGGCAAAGGTCATCGACAACAGGGCAAACTTGCCTATGGTGCCGCGTACGGAATCAGACATATGTCCTCCAATGGAATAACGCCGCTTCACCAGCTGACGCTTTGACTCTGAATGTGTTCGGCACAGGCCTCATGGCCCGGCCAGAGATTTTCTTGTTATGTCGGGCCGCTCAAGCGACCTCGCTGGCAAACCGTCACCTCCCTGCGGCACCGGCTTTCAAATCGGTGGATCAGACGATAGAGGTACCCGGCGCCATGGGCACGCGAGGCTGCAGCAACACGCTCCGGCTCTCGTCCGGGGTCTCGGCGCAAAGCAGCATGCACTCGGAGCGTTCGCCACGCATCCTGGTGGGCTTGAGGTTGGTCAGCACCACCACCTGGCTGCCCAGCAGCTCTTCCTCGCTGTAGTGGGGCACCAGACTGGTGACCGTCTGCAGCGGCCGCTCGCCGCCCACGTCGATCTGGACGATATAGAGCTTGTCGGCCCCTGGATGGCGCACCACCTCCAGCACCTTGCCCACCTTCATCTCGACCCGCTTGAATTCGGCAAATTCGATCGTCTCGCTCATTCCATTCTCCTTCTGTTCTGTGGTTCAACCGGTCACGGGTGGCCGCCGCCACCCGCTTGTTCTCTCTTGGCCACTCGGGCCGGCTTGCTCTGGGGATCAGGAGGCCTGGATGGACACCTGAGCGGCCGGCAGGGCCTCTTTCGCGCGCGCTTCGTCGCTCAGGGAGGCTTCGTATCTGTTGTATTTCCACCATGCAAAGCCGAGGAAGATCACTATCCCGCCGACGTTGTAGAAGACGATGGTCACTATGTCGGCACCGGTCGGGAAGGTGGAGGCGAGAAAGCCCACCGAGAAGATGGCGATCAGCACCGAGACCACGGCGATCCCCGTGGTGCGCGAGCCCATCTTGAAATCCCGTGGCAGGTGATCCAGCTTCAGGCGTAGATTCAAATAGGCCAGCATGATGAACAGCGGGGGCAGCATGGAGGCGGCCGCCGTCATGTTGATGACGGTATTCATCAGATCCTGCGCCGTGTTGGAGCCCAGGGTCGGGATCAGCATCAGGGGCAGCACTATCAGGTACTGGATCCAGGCAGCGCGGGCGGGCACGCCGTTCTCGTTCAGCTCGACCGTCTTCTTGCCGAAGATGCCGGCCGGGATCTCGGAGAAGAAGATCTTCACCGGGGTCGCCGTCCACATCAGCAAGGAGCCGAACATGGCGGTGAAGGAGACCAGCCCCACGAAGCGGTTCATCAGGATCTCCGGCAAGCCAAAGTAGGCCGCCAGCCCCTCAAACACCTGCACCGAGCCGCCGGTATATTTCAGGATGCCGCTGGGGACGAAGACGTTGATCAGCAGGGAGGCGATGGAGTAGAGCACGCCGATGAAGATCCCGGCGATAATGATCACCTTCACGAACGACTTGGATCCGCCTTTCACGTCATTCACGTAGACGGCCACCGATTCCGCGCCACCAGCTGCCATGAAGATCCAGGTGGTAATGCCGAGGAAGGCCCAGCTGAAATCGGGGATCATCGCCTCCACCGTGATAGGGTCGGCCGGTTGTACACCACCGACTAACGCCACACCTGCCAGCAGAATGTAGGAGAGGGTCAGCAGCAACATCAGGGACGAGGTCACCGAGGTGATGGGGCCGAGCATCTTGGCGCCGTTGGTAGAGACATAGGTGGCAAAGGCGAACAGCACCATGCTTAAGAAAGTGGTCGCAAGCGGGGTGAAAATGTATTCGTAGCCCAAAAAGGCATAGGAGGCGTAGGCGATGACCCGCGGCAGCAGCGAGGTGAAGAAGAACAGGTTCACAAACCAGTAGGTGTAGGCGGAGATAAAGGCCCAGCGCCCGCCGAGGGAGCTCTTCACCCAGGCATAGACACCCGCTTCGGAGTTCTTATTCAGCGAGACGAATTCCGCGATGATGAGGCAAAACGGAATGAAGTAAAAAATGGTGGCCAGAAAGAACATAGGGGCCGAGGCCAGACCGATCTCGATGTTGTTGTTGATGACGTTGTTGAAGCTGAATACCGCCGCGAAGGTGAGCGACAGCAGACCAAACTTGCCTATCGTATTGCGTTTGGAATCAGACATGGTGCATCTCCAGACCTGTAGTTATTGCTGCGAAAGGGCGGGGCATGAGTTGTAGGGTGAGCCCCGCCCTTCCGGCTTTTATCAGTGCAAAAACAGCGGCTTGTTATTTGTTTTTGAAGTAGCCGCCTTCGACGGTGACCTTGATGATCAGCTTGCGCACCGGCGCATCGCCGGCGAAGCGATAGGCCTCATGGTTCTCGAAGATCACCAGCTGGCCATTGCCGACCTTCTGGCGCTCTCGCACCTCGCCGGCCAGCCACTCGCGGTCGCTGGTGTCGTCATAGGCCGATTCCGTCTGCAGGCCGTGCTTCTCGGCCCACTCCACAGTCTCTTCCCCTTCCAGGTAGTAGTGGATATCGAAGTAGCGGCGTTGCCCCTCAAACAGAGAGGTGGCCGGGCTGGCCCCCTCCTGCAAGCGGTAGGTGAGGGAGTCACCGATGGAGTGACAGATGCCGGGCTTGAGGTTTGGCAGGTTGTCGATGGCCTCCACGCAGCGGCCCCACTTCTTGCCCTCCCGGTAGATGTTTTTGAACAGGGTCAGGTTGTCCAGGGTGATCATGCGAGGTTCCTCCCGCCGTTGATGGTGAGATCGATCCCGGCCATCGCAGCCGGATTGAGGTTGCCACGGGCGATGGGCAGCAGGGTCAGGCCGAAGCTGAACGGTTCGAAACGCACCCGCCAGGAGTCCAGCACCTCTGAGCCCCAGGAGTTGGAGCCCAGCCCCAGCACCTTGTGATCCAGATTGAGGGTGAGATAACCGCTCGGCTCCAGCTCATTGATGTGCTGGGCGGCGTGGATATGCTCCCAGCTGTAGGGCCAGACGCTCAGGTTGATGGGGGCATCGGGTCGCACGTAGAGACCGGCGCCGTGACGGTTGGTCAGGGTCGCCCAACGCACCTGCTGGCGGTTGCCGTTGTCCTGCGGGAAGGGGTAGTGCTCCCACATCTCGCCCACAGTGCTGTTGAAGCAATCGATCCAGTTACTCTGGCGGCTGTCCTGGTAGTTCTCCCCCGGTCCCATGCCAAGGTAGTGCACCCGGTCGAGATCCTGGCGGATACCCAGTTCGAAGCCGATCTTGGGAATGATGTCGTCATAGCCACCGTAGGGCTGACCACAGAGCGCCACATGCAGCTGACCATTCGGGCTCAGGGTGTAGACGTAGCGGCAGCGCATGCCGAAGTCGAACACCGGTGGCGCGATCAGGCTCTCGACCGTCACCTCGACCGCGTCACCCAGCTGACGCCAGCTCAGGGTACGGAAGTGCTCCTGCATGATCTGCAGGTGGTTCGGGTGCCACAGGCTCTCGTACTCCTGCTTGTGGTTGTCGATCATCGGCTTGAAGAAGGTGAGACGCGGGGCTCGCTCGATAAGCTCATTGCCATCCTGCTGCCAGCTCACCAGCTTGCCGTCGAGGCGCGAGAAGCGCAGGGCAAAGCCGCTGCCGCTCAAGGTCAGCGCAAGCCGCTCATCGGCAATCTGCAACGGGGTGGCATTGGGATTGGCAAAGGGCTGCAGCTGACGAGTCGACTCTTTCAGCTGGAACTGGTACTGGCCCAGTTCGTGCTCCGCCGCGCTGTAACGGGTGGCGGTGGCCTTGATGACCCGCAGCTGGACGAAGGTTTCCCGCCCATCGAGGGATGGCAGTTCGAGTTGCAACTCGGTGATGGCACCGGGAGCCACCCCTTCCAACCGGATTTGCTGGCTGGCCAGCAGCTCGCCCTCGGCCTTCACTTCAACCAGCAGGCGGATGTCGTCGAGATTGGAGAACCAGTAGCGGTTTTCCACCGCCAGCTTGCCGCTGGTCAGATCCAGCGCCCGCACCTTGACCGGGCAGATCACCTGCTTGTATTCACGCAGGCCCGGCCCCGGGGTCTGATCCGGATAGATGAGGCCATCCATGCAGAAGTTGTAGTTGTTGGGATAGTCGCCGTAGTCGCCACCGTACTTGTAGACGGGGCGGCCCTGCTCGTCCTGATCCAGAATGCCGTGATCGCACCACTCCCAGATGTAGTGACCCTGAATGTGGGGATGACGGTCAAACACCTGCTGATATTCGCTGAGGCCGCCCGGGCCATTGCCCATGGCGTGGGCGTATTCGCAGAGGATGCGCGGCTTGGCCATAGGGAACTCGCCGAAGCAGTTCATCTGGGAGACGCGCGAATACATGGTGCTGACCAGATCCACCACCTCGGCATCGCGGTCTTCCTCGTAGTGCACCAGCCGGGTCGGATCCATCTGCTTGCAGCGGCGGTACATGGCCCTGATGTTGCAGCCGTAGCCGGACTCGTTGCCCAGGGACCAGATGATGATGGAGGGGTGGTTCTTCTGGGCGTGAACATGGCGCTCGATGCGATCCACGAACACCGGCTCCCAGAAGGGATCGTCTGTGATGCGGCTGAGATCGCCGACGTTGGCAAAACCGTGGGTCTCCACGTCGGTCTCTGCCATCACGAACAGGCCGTATTGGTCGCAAAGCTCGTAGAAACGCGGGTCGTTCGGGTAGTGGGCGGTGCGCACCGAGTTGAGGTTATGCTGCTTCATCAGCACGATATCGCGTTCAACACGATCCATGCCGACCGCACGGCTCTTGAGGTGATCGTTGTCGTGACGGTTCACCCCGTGCAGCTTGAGGTAGTGACCGTTGACGTAGAAGAGGCCATCCTTGACCTTGATTTCACGCATCCCGACCCGCTGCGGGATCACTTCCAGCAGCTCGCCCTGACTGTTGTAGAGGGAGAGTTGCAGCTGATAGAGGTAAGGATCTTCGGCGCTCCACAGATGGGGATTGGCCAGATCCAGCGTGAGGCGGCAATCACACTTGCCGTCGATGGCGAGATGGTCGAGCGTGCCGCTGGCGATCTCGCTGCCCTGATCCAGCAGCGACCAGACCAGACGGTGATCTCGGGCAGCCGCCCCCAGACTTTCCAGCTGGATGTCGCAGCTAAGAGTGGCGCCTTGATTGTCATCGGCCAGCGCGGTGCGGATGAAGAAGTCCTGCACATGGGCGGCCGGTTTGCCCACCAGATAGACGTCGCGAAAGATCCCCGCCATCCACCACATGTCCTGATCTTCGATGTAAGTGGAGTCGGCCCACTGCATCACCCGTACCGAGAGCAGGTTCTCGCCGGTGTTGGCATAGGCGCTGATGTCGAACTCGGCGGTAAGGCGGCTCCCTTTGCTGAAGCCCACATAGTGGCCATTCACATAGACCTCGAAGTAGGTCTCCACACCGTCAAACTTGATGATCACCTGCTCGCCGTCCCAGGCCGGGCTCAGCACGAAGCTGCGCTGATAGGCGCCGGTGGGGTTGTTGCTCGGCACGAAGGGCACGTCTATGGGAAAGGGAAAGCCCTCATCCGTGTATTGCAGGTTGCCGTGCCCTTCCATCTGCCACATGTTGGGGACTGTGATCTGGTCCCACTCGCTCATGGGGCTGTGATAGAAGGCCTCCGGCACCTGCAATGGGTGCTCGAAGTAGTTGAACTGCCACTGGCCGCTCAAGGAGAGAAAGCGGCGGCTCAGCTCGCGCTGCATGGTGGCCGCCAGCGCGTGGTCGGCATAAGAGAAGAAGTAGGCGCGCGGGGCCAGCCTGTTTTCACCAACGAATTGAACGTTTTCCCAGTTATTCACATGTCCTCCCGGAACAAGGCAACTTTGACTGGGTAAACTCTAGATAAACATTTACTAAATATCAGGTAATGATCGGTAAAATTTTAACCCCATCACACAAGATGGCTGGATTTGTGAGCGAGATCAGAAGCCGGAACTAAAGGAGGGGTTTGTCTGCCTGGGTGGCATGGATGTTGACCTTCATAAGAGAGGAAACAATAATATTGTTATATAACAATACATTAAGCATTTATTAAGAGTGGGGATGTCTATCCGGGATAAAGAGAGTCGCCGCACCATGTCAGGATGGCGCGGCTAAAAACCAATGAGTTTTACTAAAACTACCGGGTGGTGCCACGCAGGGTCAGTCGGCTGGGGACCAGTACCCGCAGCGGGACCTCACGTTCGTCGCGAAGCCGTTCTACCAGCAGATTGACCCCCTGGGAGCCCATCAACTCGGAGTGGATCCGCACGGTGGAGAGCGGCGGGAAGGTAAACTTGGCAGTCGGAATATCGTTGACGCTGATGAGCTCGATCTGCTGGGGAATGGCCAACCCCTTCTCATGGATGGCCCTCAGCACACCGATGGCGATGGAGTCGGAGGCGACAAACAAGGCCTTGGGCCAATCCCCCGCCAACATCTCTTTGGCCAACTTGTAGCCGGAGGCACTGGAGAAGTCCCCGCGATAGAGATCATTCTCCTGCACCACTCCCAGCCGCTGACCGTAGTCGAGGAAGGCCAGCTCACGTAGATCCGGCGCCTCATCCTGACCACCTATGTAACCGATGCGGCCGTGTCCCTGGTCAATGAAGAAATCCACCACCTGCTGGCTGATCAGCGCCAGATCCACGTCCACCGAGTCAAACTCCCCCTGGGAGCGACAGTCCACGAACACCAGCTGGGCAGAGAGGGAATAGAGTGCGGCAAGCCGCTCAGGTGGCAGATGGCCGATAACCAGAATACCGTCAACGGCGGAGAGCTCACGCCCCTCGGCACCGTTGTAAAAATGGGTAAGCTCGATATTGAGGCGGGCACACTGGGTCTCGATGCCATAGCGAATGGCGAGATAGTAGGGGTCGTTGACCTCGGTGCTCTGCGGATAGGCATAGACAGCCAGGAAGTGCAGCTTGCTCTTGTGCACCCCTTTGCGAGCCGTGCTGGTCTTGTATTCCAGCCGCTCGGCGATCTCGAAGATCTTCTGCCTGGTCTCTTCCTTGACGCTCAGCGTCGGGTCTTCATTGAGCACCCGTGACACAGTCGCCTGGGAAACCCCCGCCTCCTGCGCAATTTCCTTCAACGTGGCCATGCATACTCCTCTGGCGATGACTCCCGACAATACCAGACCAAGAGTAACGGGCAACGTGCTGACATCCCAGCATTTTTACTAAAAGAAACCCATGATGGGAGGAAAAATTCCAAAGCAAAAAGGCCTCCCGAATGGGAGGCCTCTTCTAAATAGGAGCCTGACAGTGTCCTACTCTCGCATGGCGAATGCCACACTACCATCGGCGCTACCGCGTTTCACTTCTGAGTTCGGCATGGGATCAGGTGGTTCCACGGCGCTATTGCCGTCAGGCAAAAAGCGTTAAAACTAACTTAAAACTGGTGCTGATACCCAGAGTCGAACTGGGGACCTCATCCTTACCAAGGATGCGCTCTACCAACTGAGCCATATCAGCACACTAACCGGTAAAGACCGCACTGCGTGCGTTATCTAAATCTTCTGTCCAACACAACCTGACGTTGTATCACGACCAACCACATCGCTGTAGTTGCTTAATTGAAGCCTGGCAGTGTCCTACTCTCGCATGGCGAATGCCACACTACCATCGGCGCTACCGCGTTTCACTTCTGAGTTCGGCATGGGATCAGGTGGTTCCACGGCGCTATGGCCGCCAGGCAAATAACTTCA
>NZ_CAWQWZ010000003.1:0-137772 GCF_963899305.1 Aeromonas sp. MR19 | reverse complement strand
AAGGAAGCTGGCTCATCAGATTGGCGTGTTCCGCCGTGCTGGTAGGGGCGCATTATAGGGAGCCGCGTCGCGATGACAAGGCTTTTTTTGAAGAAAGTCACGGAAACTTCAAAATATCCAATTAGAAACAGCTTACTCAGTGTATATATACAGTGTTATCCACAAGCCGATGATTTCAGTCCTGTTTTATCATCATTTAAGTGGGTCTTCCCCCATTAAGGGATGCCATACTGGAACGGATAATGTGTCCCAAGTGGTCCATGGTAGCGCCCGGCTGGAAAGCTGGTTACCATGGAGGTGAATAGAGTGTTGCACCTTTTTTGCTTTCATTTACAAAAGGTCTTTAAAGATGAATTTATCCAAGTTTCCCGTTTATGTGCAGGCGGCCATCCTTGCCCTGGTATTGGCGCTGGTTGGTTATCTGGTTGCCCAGGCTCTGCAGTTTTCTTTGAAAGCCGAAGTGATTTTTGCTGTGGGTCTGGCCATTGGTGGTTTCATCGTGCCGCTGCTCCTTAAGCGGACACCTGCCGCCACGGCCGAGCTGGTCTCCGGCCAAGAGACTTGCACCTTATATGTAGGCAACCTGCCCTATCGCGCCAACGAGATTGCCGTACGCGAGCTATTTGCAGAACAAGGCCAGGTGATCTCGGTCCGCTTGATGAAGGACAAGGCCACCGGCAAGCGCAGAGGATTTGGTTTTGTGGAGATGCCCGCCGCCGATGCAGCCAAGGCAATCACAGCGCTCAATGACAAGGAGTATCAGCAGCGCACCCTCAAGGTACGCGAAGCCAACGACAAGCGGGATAAAGATGAGAGGGAAGGGAGCGAGGTCGACGCCTGATCCCTTGGCGGTAACGAACTAGTACCGAACCTCTTCGAGTGATGACAGCCCCCAAGCTTGCAAGGGGGCTGTCAGTTTTTGGGCTTCTGCATCCAGTCGGGTGCAATAGGCCCTGGCCTGCACCGCGGTCTGAGAAGCCGGCTCAGCGATAGTCGTCAATAGATGTGCCACCCGTCTTGCCACCGCGTCCCCTGAATCCACCAGCTGACATCCTGGCATCAGTTGCCGGATCTCGTCATTGAACAACGGGAAATGGGTGCAGCCCAGCACCAGGGTATCCGGCCTTTCCTCTCCTTCCATCCAGTCCGCCAATACCTCCTGCAGCAACGCCATGTTTACCGGTCGTCCCGCCAGCTTGTGCTCGGCCTCGATGACCAGCTCGGTCGCGCCCTTGAGCAACACCCGCTTGCCCGGCGCAAACTGGGCAATGAGTTCGTGAGTATATTCACGACTGACGGTACCCGGGGTTGCCAGCAAGCCGATGCAACCATTGCGGGTCAGGGCGGCCGCGGGCTTGATGGCGGGAACCACGCCGACTACCGGTATGGCCAGGGCGTCACGCAAGGATGGCAGGGCTATGGTGCTGGCCGTGTTGCAGGCAATCACCACCAGATCGATGGCATGCTCGGCCACCATATGGCTGACCAGTCGGGTACAGGCCGCAATGAGGGCCGCCTCACTCAGTTCACCATAGGGGAAATTGGCGTTGTCGAAACAATAGAAGTAGCTGTGTGCCGGCAGCGCACGGCGGATCTCGCGATAGATGGTCAAGCCACCCATGCCGGAGTCGAACACTAGAATATTGGCCACCTGACCTCCCCCTTTGGTGCAAGACGGCGATCATACTCCCGCCGACCGCCAATAGAAAAGGCCCTGCACATGGCAGGGCCTCGCTTTTTCTCTTCTATATATAGCAGCACTGGCGATCAGAGGCGGTAGTCCGCCGTCAGCTTGAACTCGGTCCCTGCCGACGCATAGCCATAGGCCGGGGCATAGTCGCGATCAAACAGGTTGTCGATGCGGCCACCCAGCGTGAACTGAGGCGTCACCCCGTAGCTGGCCCCCAGATTGATCAGGGTGTAGGAACCCAGCTCTACCCGCTCAGCCGGGAAGCTGCTGAAGTTCTTGTCATCCCGCTTGCCCACATACAGCAGTTCGGTTGAGAGATCGACCGGGCCCAGCTGTACCTGGGTCAGCCAGCTGGCCTTCTGCTTGGCACGACGCAGCAGTTGCTGGTCACCATCGTTCTTGTCTTCGGTCTTGGTGTAATCGAAGCTCAGATCATGATGGAGCGGTCCGGTTTCCAGACCCAACGCCACTTCCACACCGCGGATCTCGGCATCCGTGTTGTCCGGCTTGCAGGTGGAGAAGGCACTCTGGCAGGCGATCAGGTTCTGGATCTGATTGCGATACAGGTTCAGCGACCAGTCCCAACCGGTATAACGGCCGGTGAAGCCCAGCTCCAGGTTCTTGCTCTCTTCCGGTTTCAGATCCGGATTCTCATAACCGGGATAGTAAAGGTCGAGGAAGGTCGGCGCCTTGAAGCCGGTGCCATAACTCAACCGCACATTGTGGTTGTCATCTATGTCCAGCCCGCTGGCGGCGGACCAGGTGTTGTGACGGCCATACTGCTCGTTGTCATCGGTACGACCCGAAAGCTCCCAGAGCAGGGCCTGCCAGCGATAGCTGCCCACCGCAAACAGACCCGTGTTGTCGCGATCGGGGGCATTGAACGCCTGACCAGAGCTGCGCGAGTCGGATTTCAACTGCTCCTGCTGCCAGTCGGCACCACCGGTCAGGTTGAGCCCCTCGACGCCACTCCAGCTGTTGATCCAGGAGAAACGGGTCAGGCCGGTGTGGATCGGCTGGGCGCTGGATTCTCCCTTGCTCTCCCACCAGCTCTTCAGCTTGTTCTCGCCATAACTGGCCTCCAGCCGGCTGGTCAGCGTCTCGCTCTGGAACTTGAGACCGCCATCATACTGGAAGGCCTGTACCCGACTCTGATCGGCCGACTGATAGGCATCATCCATCTCGGTCTGATTGTCATAACCCTGAGCGTTGAAGTCCGCACTCCAGGCATCATTGAAGGCATGGTTCAGCCCGATCTGGCCGTTCAGACTGTCGAAGCCATCCCGATCCGGCTGCTGGGCATTGGCCACCACATCGAAACCATCGGTGCGCTCGTAGCCGATCATCATATTCATGTCGGTCTGTTGACCCAGGGCCTGCACGGTACGCACCTGGCCCTGGCCGTAACCATTGCTGCCCACGCCCCCCTTCAGGTGGGTCTCGCTGCCATTCTTGGCGGAGGTCTTGGTGATGAGGTTGATGACACCGCCGATGGCATCCGCGCCATAGACGGCCGCGCGTGGGCCCCGGATGTACTCGATGCGCTCGATATTGCCCAGCGGGATCTGGCTGAGGTCTGGCGTGCCGGCCACCATGGCGGCGATGGGGCGCCCGTTCATCAGCACCAGCGAATGGTTGGAGTTGGTACCGCGGATGAACAGGCTGCTCATGTGCCCTCGCCCACCCAGCGTGGTGATCTGCACACCCGGCAGCGTCTTCAACAGCGCTGGCAGGCTCTGCACCTGACGGGATTCGATCTCGGCGCGATCGATCACCACAACGGGTGCCAGAACTGTGCTGATGGGTTGTTCCACCCGGTTGGCGGTGATCACCAGGGTAGGATTGACGGGGATGGTCGTCTGGGCGAAGGCCGCCGTTGGCAACAGGGCAGCCACCAATAATTTCTTGGACATGAGAGATCCTTAAGTTCGCGTAAGCATCTACTTCGCGGCCGGTTTCTCTCGGCCCGAAATACGAACTTTGGCAGGTCTTCGGGCTGGGGGGCTGATGGCCTACGGCGACGGCTTCCCACCTGACGGCAGTGCCCTGATGTCGCTTCGTTCCCCCTTACCGCTGCGCGCCAGCTCCGGATTTTCACCGGATTCCCTATTAAGCATGATGCGCCAAAGCGGGGGGATTATAGGAAAGGGCGGCACAAGAGTATAGATATTTAGCCATCTATACGTCTTTTGATGAAAGAAAAACCTGAGCCCATCGGGCTCAGGTTTCATGTCGTCATCGAGCGAGGCGAACCCTCAATCGGTGCAGAGCGGCTTGGGAGCCGGCAGACGTATGGTGAGAGAGAGCACCAGGGCCACCACCATCAGCACCAGGATCAGGTTGAAGGTCGCCATGAAGCCGCCGAACAGGGAGGCCACTATGGAGCCTATGATGCTGCCGAGACCGAAGCCCAGATAGATGACGCCGTAGTTCTTGGTCAGGTTGTTGAGACCGAAGAAGTCGCTCACCAACGAGGGGTAGACGGTGATGGTGCCACCGAAGCTGAAGGCCACGCAGGCCACCGCCACGAAGAAGAGGTTGGCATTGAGCGGCACGAACAGCAGCAGCGCCATGCCACACAAGGTGATCAGCTGGGCTATGGTGATGACCCGGATGCGGGACATCTTGTCAGACAGTATGCCCAGCACCAGCCGACCACCCAGGTTGGCCATGGCGATGATGGCGACCGCATTGGCGGCAACCGCAGTCGACAGACCCACCATGTTCTCGCCTATGTCCTTGGCCACGCCGATGACGTAGAGGCCGCTCATGCAGGCGGTGAGAAACATCAGCGCCAGCATCCAGTACTGCGGCTTGCGCATCGCCTCGGCCAGGGTGAAGTCACGGCTTTCGGTCTGCTGCACTGAGGCGGCCTGCTTGGGCGCATCCTTCATCAGCATGCCGCCCACCAGCACCATGGACATGGCGATCAGCCCCCACAGCTGGAAGGTCGCTTCCAGACCGTTGTTGGAGAGCAGCAGCAGGTTGATGTACTTGAAGCCGAGGCTGCCGAGACCATAGGCGCCGATGGAGCAGGCGGAGATGAGCCCCTTGCGCTCCGGGAACCACTTCACGCAGTTGGAGAGGGTCATCAGGTAACCGGTCCCGTCGGCGAAACCCACCAGTATCCCCGCGCAGAGGTAGAGCATGGCCAGGTTGCTGGCGTGGGCGGTGAGGAAGAAGCCGATGCCGAGCAGCACGCCGGCCCCCAGGGTGACGTTGCGCACCCCGAACCGCTCCTGCAGCTTGCCCGCCATGGAAGAGGCCACCGCCAGCGACAGGCTGAGCAGACCGAAGGCAAACGCCACCTGACTGACCGGCTCGTCCAGCTTGTCGGAGAGCTGGGCGTTGAACAGGCTCCAGGTGTAGACGGAACCCAATGCAAACTGGGTGATGATGGTACCTATCAGGGTCAGATAGCGGGTGCGATTCATCTCTTTGGTCATGATGCGTCTCGGTCGATGGCCTTAAGGAAATTGAGGCCACTATAGGCAAGACGCAGCTCGCGCCGACCGATTAAGGCATGAAATGCATATCGGCGGGAATGAATGACAATCAGAGCCGCATCAGCTGACGGAACGCCTTGATGTTGCTGCGGCTGACCGGCACCTCGAACGGCAGGTCATGGAGCCGGATGAGATAGGTGCTGTTGAACCAGGGCACTATCTCGCGGATCTTGTTGATGTTGACGCAGTAGGAGCGATGGCAGCGGAAGAAGCCCTCCGCCGGCAGCCGGCTGACAAACTCGCTGATGGTCATGGTCATCACGTAGCGATCGGTGCGGGTATAGACATAGGTCAGCTTCTCGTCCGCTTCCGCGTAATAGATCTGCTCGCAGGGGGTGACTATGATGCGCTCCCCCTTCACCAGATTGACGGTGCGATTCTGCGGGCTGATCACGTCGCCGCTCGCCTCCCCCGTGCCGGCTGGCTGCGACTTGCCCGCGTGCTCGAGTTTTTGCAGCAGATTGATGATGCGCGGCTCGTTGTAGGGCTTGAGGATATAGTCGAACGCCTCCAGCTCGAACGCCTCCACCGCAAACTCCTTGTAGGCGGTGACGAAGACGATGTGGGGTGGATGGCTCGACTTGTGCAGGTTCTTGGCCAGCAGCAGGCCATCGATGGAGGGGATCTGGATATCCAGAAACACCACGTCCACCTCGTGATC
Source organism: Aeromonas sp. MR19 (assembly GCF_963899305.1). Classification (NCBI taxonomy): domain Bacteria; kingdom Pseudomonadati; phylum Pseudomonadota; class Gammaproteobacteria; order Aeromonadales; family Aeromonadaceae; genus Aeromonas; species Aeromonas sp. MR19. The sequence goes on along the minus strand of NZ_CAWQWZ010000003.1, from coordinate 131,915 downwards.
CTGCAGGTATTTGAAGGCCTCGAGCCCGTCCTCGAAGCTCGCCACTATCTCGATCTGGCTGTGCTGGCTCACCAGATAGATGAGTTCCTCACGGGCCAGATATTCATCTTCGACAATAATGGCTTTCAGCATTGCGTTGCCCCTAGCTGGGAAGAAGAGCAGGCCAGCACCTCTCGAGTCAGAGGCTCGTCCTCTACAGTGATGTCTCTCAGCATGGCATGGCCTCCTGATCCGGCAGATAGAAACAGACTTCGGTACCCGGTTCCAGCCGCTTGAGCTGCAGGCCGTCACCGTACAGCAGCTTGACCCGCTGATGAACGTTCATCAGGCCTATGCTGCGGCTCTCCACCCGACCGGCGGCCACGCCGTCGATCACCGCCTGACTGATGCCATAGCCGGTGTCGCGTACCGCCACCCGGATACCGCCCGCCAGCTGCTTCACCTCGATAGTGACCCGGCCCGGTGCGCTGCGGGGCTGGATGCCGTGCAGGATGGCGTTTTCCACCAGCGGCTGCAACAGCAGGCTCGGCACCTGGATGTGGACGTCGTCCACTTCGAACACCACCTCCAGCTTGTCGCCAAAGCGGGCCTGCTCGATGGCCACGTAGTCGCGCACCTGCTGCAGCTCCTCCTGAATGTCGATCAGCTCATCCCCCTTGTTGAGGTTGTAGCGCAGGTAGTCCGCCAGATTGGCAATGAGCTGGCGTGCCTGCTGGGGACGAATGCGGATCAGGGATGAGATGGCGTTGAGGGCATTGAACAGGAAGTGCGGGTTGATCTTGCTCTGCAGAGCGGTGAACTCCGCCTTGCGAGTCATTTCCTTCAACTGCTCGATGCGCGACACCTCCATCTGGGTGGAGATGAGCTGGGAGAGGCCCACCGCCATCTCCCGCAGCGAGCTGGTAATGCTGTGGGTGCGGCGGTAATAAATCTTGAGAGTGCCGCTGACGGCGCCGTTCTCCCGCAGCGGAATGATGATGACAGAGTGAAAATCTGACAGATGATACTGGCGCAGATCGTTGTTGATGATGATCTGGTCCAGCAGCACGGCCTGCTGGGTCATGCCGCTGATGGCATGGTGTTCGTCCAGCTCGTAGTAATCCTTGCCTACCCCCACGTAGGCCAGCACGTCACGGGTATCTGTGATGGCCACCGCATCGGCATGGATCTCGTTGCAGATGACGCCGCACACCTGGCCGAGGGAGTGGCGATCGACCTTCTGGAAGAAGGGCAGCGTCTTGTTGGCGATATCGAGCGCCAGCTTGGCCTGCTTGGCGGCAATCAGCTCCTTCTCGTCATCCAGATCCTGCACCAGCTTGATGATGAGCCCGATGCAGAGCGCGCCGGCGATCATCGGATAGGCGATGTGGCTGACGATCTCCACCCCCACCTCATGGGGTTCGGTCAGCAGCCAGATCAGCAACATGGTCAGCCCCTCGCACAACATGCCCGCCAGTATGCCGTAGAGCCAGAGTCGCGACTTGCGGCAGCACAGGTGCAACCAGGTGGCGAGCAGACCGGCGATGATGCTGGCGATGAGACAGGGGATCGAGGTGTGGCCATCCATGTCGATGAGGTAACGGTGCAGGCCCGAGATGACCCCGGCCGGGATGCCAACCCAGGGGCCGAACAGTATGCCGCCCGAGATGATGGCGATGATCCGCACGTTGATCAGCGCCCCTTCCACCGGAATGCCGGTGTAGGTACTGAACACGGCGAACAGGCCGAAGATGGAGGCGACCAGCACCAGCTCGGCCGGGGTGTGATCCCGCTTCTGGAACAGCCGCTGGAACGGCCTGGTGCGGGTCAGGAAGAACAGGGTCATCAGCATCAACGCCGCCCGTTCGAATACCGCCAACAACATCATCTGATTTTCGAGCAAGACAGGGATCCCGTATCAATGAAGAAGATATGCACCAAGGCGCGGGATCATACCCCGTATTCCGTGTCAGCTCATTCCGAATCACGAGCGTCAAACTAAGCTTTCTGGCAGGTGAGTCGATAAACGGATGACCCCGACAACGGGGTAACCTCTAGATCCAGGAGATGACCATATGTCTCAGAAAGGAATGCTGGTGGCGTTACTGCTTGGGTGCTGCGGTGCAACCGCCCAGGCCGACACCCTGACCCGTCAACTCAATTGGCCAGCCACCGCCAGTAAAGATACCAGGATGGAAATAGCGCTCACCCATCCCGGCCTCCAACCCGTCAATTCAAACCAGACGCAGTATCCCATTCACACCCTGGCTGCCAATATCAGCAGCCCGGATTTCAATACCACCTATCAACTGCAAGCCCGCAAACTGTATGGCACCCTGACACAACAGGCCGGCACTCCCATCAGTCTCACGCTCAATGGTCAACGGATCCCCTCCACACATCCTCTGACCCTGGCACAAGCCACCCGCTATTACCTCAGCTATCAAGCCCCTTCGAGCCGGCCCCACCAGACAGGTGAGGCCGCCTATGAGTTGATGGTGTATTGGCACGGTTGAGCAGTCATGAAGGCATGTCACCATGCCTTCATTCTCATCCTGGTTCTGCGCTCTGCAACCGCACTATGGCCAGCCTGGCAATGTGATAGACACGTTGCAGGCGCTGCAACTCCATGGGCAGGGTTTGTGCGTTCAGTTCCCCGGACTCTATCTCGCTGCAGGTGGCAACCAGCTGCATGGCCCCCATGATCCTGGCTCCGCCTTTCAGACGATGAACATAATCCAGAAAGCGGGCCAGCTCCCCGGCAGTCGCCGCCTGTTGCAACGCCTGCAGGTCGTCGTCACTGGCACGAACAAATTCGGCCAGCAGGGGCAACATCAGGGCTGGCTGATGGCCGGTCAGCGGCCCGAGACACTGCCTGATCTCCTGCATGCAAGCGGCGACATCGGCTTGCTCCTCACGCTGCATATGCCGACGCAGGCAATGATCGAGCGCCTCCAGCCCTACCGGCTTGAACAGACAATCATCCATGCCAGCCGCATGACCCTCGTTCACCTGCTCCTGACGCGCATCGGCCGTCAGACCCAGGATCACACAACGGTGCCTGCCATTGAGGTGTTCCCGCGCACGGCACTGCCGGGTCAGCTCGAACCCGTTCATGCCGGGCATGTTGAAGTCGGTGATGACGACATCGAAGGGGTATTCGGCGAAGAGCGCCAGCGCCTGCTCACCCGACTCGGCCGCCATGGCCTCATGCCCCAGATAGGCCAGTTGCTGACTGATAAGCAGCCGATTGGTGGGGTGATCATCCACTATCATCACTCGCAGCCTATCCCCGCGCGCCATCACTGAGTCGAGTTCGCCTGGCAGGGGTTTCTCCACGGCCGTGGCAAGGGGCAGTTTCATCTCGACACACACCCGGGTGCCACGACCCAACTCGCTCTCCAGCACCAGGGATCCCCCCATTGACTCGCAGAGGGAGCGAGAGATCATCAGGCCGAGGCCCGTACCGGATTGCTGGATGTGCTCGGGTTGGCTGGCCTGGCTGAAGGGCTGAAACAGCCTCGCCAGTTCCGCCGGGGCTATCCCTATTCCGGTATCCCTGACCACCAGTTGCAAGGTACACCAGCCGTCACTGCTCCATAGCTGCAGCTCGACCCGTACCGAACCCAGCTCAGTGTATTTGATGGCATTGCTGATCAGGTTGGACAGGATCTGTTTGTAACAGAGGCCGTCTACCTGCACCCAATGGGTCGCTCCGATAACCAGTTCCAGTTGCAGATTCTTCTGTCTGGCCAGGGCGTTGAACACTGTGACGACAGACTCGGTCAAGGCCGCTATGTCATGAGGTTCGGGGACCAGCTCGAGCCGCCCCGACTCTATCTTGGAGATATCCAGGATATCGCCGATCAGGGTCAGCAGATCCGTCGCCGAGCCATGGGCGATGGAGAGCGAGGCTTTATCCTCCTCATGCAGACGATCTCGCCGCAGAGTCAGCTCCAGCAGGCCAATGATGGCATTCATGGGGGTACGAATTTCGTGGCTCATGGTGGCCAGAAACGTCGATTTGGCGCGATTGGCCTCTTGCGCCTCCTGGCTGACCACCGCCAGATCATCCAGCAGGCGCAGGCGCTCGCTCACATCGATCCAGCCGCCAATGCCCCCCTGCACCTTGCCATCCAGATCGTAATAGGGCTGGACCCAGTGATAGACATCCACAGCCCCGTTCACCATGACCAGACGATGATCCCCCTCCTGCGCCTGTCGCTCCTCGCGGGCAGCGGCAAGATCGGCAAACAGGGGGGCGAGAAAGGGCCAACGCTCACCATCAGCGGCCAGGCCTGCGCCCAGCAAGCCGGCTTTCGGTTCACCAAAGAAGGCCGCATAGCTGCTGTTGCAGAGGATAAGCCGCCCATCCTGGTCTCTGGCGTAGATGGGATGGGGCGTGCCGTCCACCAGATCTTCAATGAACTTGAGCTGGGCACTCAGCGCCACTTCGGCAACCCGACGTTCGCGCATCTGTTTACGCAGAGATAGGCCCCATAGGCTGACCCAGATGATCAACAGCAGGATCAGCGAAATAAAGATGCCAAACTCGTCCATGAACTCACGCCAAGAAATAGCCTCTTGCCGAACATTAACTCGCCAGCGGTTGGAAAGCCCTTCCAGCTCATCTGGCGGTATGGTTGCGATCACCTTGTCCAATATATTAAGCAGATCAGTTTGACCCCGAGGCACTGCCAGTGCTGCAGAAATGGGAATTGAATTAAATAATTCACCTCTAATAGTCAAACGGTCAGGAAACTTGCTATTGATTAAATATTTGGCAACTCTTAATGGAAGAACTGCGACACTGCAAGTCTCAATAGCAACGCATCTCAGAGCATCCTCTGATTTATCAAATAACTTTATATTCAGCTTTCCATATACATTCGAGATCGCTTGCAGCAAGGCTGCATCCCTAACCACAGCCACAGAATCAGCCTTAAGTAAATCGCTCGGCGTTGCATCTTTCTGCTTCAAATGGACCGCATACACTAGAGGGTCCATTATAAAGGCGCGGCTAAATCGGTAACGTTGGCGACCTTCCTCTGAGATGGCCATGATGGCAGCATCAACCCTTCCTTTTTCCAGCAACTGCGTCAAACGTTGAGGTGTTTCGACGGGAATAACCTCAATATCAACCCCCAGCTTCACCCTTACAACTTGTAAAAGGTCTGCTGTCACCCCATGCAAAGTACCATTTACATCAAGGAAACTAAGGGGAGGCAAACCACTGCTAACAGCTATCTTTAACTTTCGTCGCTCACTCAAAAAAGACCATTCACTACTGGTTAATCTGATTTTATCTGCACTAATTGAAAGCCCACCACCACTCCAACGCTTGGCTATCTCATCCCGTTTTTTCTCTAAAATCTCATGCAAAGCTATATCAATTATCTTTTTCAGCTGGTGATTGCTTTTATTTAATGAAAATGCAAACCCCTGAGTGTCTGAATACATTAATTTCGACAAGCGAATTGTATCTTGATAATAGTTATTTATTAAAAAGTTACCGGATACCAGGTCCATCATGACAGCATCAGCGTCACCATAGGAAACCGCTGATACAGCACTATATTTTGATGGATACACTTTGATTTTCACATCAGGTAGATAGCGCATTATGTCAACGGCAGGTAGATAATATTCAGGAACCGCCACTACCTGTATGTTCTTATCTTTAATATTTATGTTTTTATATATCGCAGGTTCATCATCAATATACTTATCTGTCAGTAATAACCCCTGCTCCTTCTCATAAATATTTGATGTACTCAATAAGTCTATTTCTCCTCTTTTAAGTGCATCGACTGCCGCAGATCGAGAAGGTAACTTCTTCACTAAAAAATCAACACCTAATATCTTGCTTAGAAGACCAATAATATCAGCGGTTACCCCTTCATAATTACCAGACCTGATGGTTATATCCATAGGTGGATTATCTGGCTCTGGTACACCTAAAATCAATTGCTTCTTATTATATAACCATGCCAAGTCATCGTTATGTAATGGAAGTATTTGCTTACCAAAATACTCGTTGTCATCCCGTGCATAGACATGCAGCAGGCTATCCTCCAGCTCATTGGCAGAAGCAAGAAACGAACTGAGGCCGACGAGCAAGATCAGGAGTAATTTCATCTTGCTCACATCAATTTTTGCCGCTTGGCCAGGCTAATCAAGTCAACCATGTTGGTTACATTGAGTTTTTGCATCAGGCGAGTCTTGTAGGTACTGACCGTCTTCTCACTGAGCAGCATGCTTTCCGCTATCTGCTTATTTATTTGACCCTGACATATCTGCAGCAGCACACTCATTTCACGATCCGAGAGTGCTGACAACAAATCGTCCTTGTCTACCGGGTGAGCGTTTCTGGCACCTGCGATAATATCTCTTGGAAAATAAAGCTGACCTTTCTCTATTTTTACGATCGCACTTTTCAATAACGACAGTTCATCCAGTTTGGACATGAACCCATCCGCGCCAGCCTGCAGGCAACGCACCATGACATGATGAGTTGATTGTGCAGATAAAATGACAACCTTGATATTGGCAGCCATGTCCTTCAGTCTTTTGATAACTTCAATACCATCCAGCCTGGGAATGCCAATATCGAGAATTACAATATCAGGCTGATGTATTCTAGCCGAAGAGATAGCATCAACACCATTGTCAACCTCTGCCAGGATATGATGCCCATCCTGTTTAAGCAGCATATTCACTGCCATTCTTATTGCGGGATGATCATCGACTATCAATACCCTTGCCATATGCCTACCTACCGTTGATCCATTTTATTAAGCGTATACTAACTGCAAAAACAGTATCTGTACCATACTGCACCTCGACATTAATAATATGTTACATAATTAAAGTGAATCGCTGATAAAACAACCTAAACACCATTTGACATGGTTTGTTTTATATCTATTTATCAATCAGTTATATGTTCATATATTCTTTTGAATCTTATGGTTCATTTGTAGCGCATCGCCTACTCAAACATCATTCATGACAGCTCACCCGACGCCCGATTCATCTTGATGAAAAAGCACTAAAGTTCATAAAAATCAAAACTATAACTTTAAATCATTAATGATCTATTCGCCGGGATATACATGCATCTGAAGTTGCACATAACAACTACCTTTTAGGACATTTCCTACACATCATTAGATCGATCCAAGCAGGTCTGGCGGTTATCTTGGTCGGCGAAAAGATGAGCAGGGTAACGGAACATTATGTTGCGGGGCCTGGCAATACCCCAGGTCGAATATGCCCCGGGGATGAAGAACGAATGCACCTCGGGTGCAGTGAATCAAACGGGTGACTCAATACCACCCATTAGGGAATTCGGTAGGAAACATCAATGAAATCAATTAAAAAATCGCTGATTGCGCTGACAGTTGTAGGTTTTGGCTTTACTGCTGCGGCTAATGCTGCCATGGACGCCTCCGCAACCGCCAAGTGGAAGGCGACCGCCAAGAAAGACACCACCTCTGATCTGGTTGTCACCCCGCTCTCCAGCCTCTCCTTCCAGTACGCCGAAGGGATCAAAGCTTTCAACACCGTCGACGGCCTGTTCGATGTCGCCATCAAGGGGGATGCAAGCGCGACTTCCTTCACCCTGAAAGCCAAGAAGCTGAACGGTACCCTGAACCATCTGGGTGGTAAATCCACCGTCGAGGTGGGCGTGTACTGGGGCGGCGCACCGGTCGGCACCTCGGCCTACACCACCCTGATCGATACGGCAGCTGGCATTAACGGCGGCAGTCTCTCCCCCGTAGCAAAGGGTTTCATGGTCGACACCAAACGCGCCACGGCACAGGGCTCCTTCAACTTTCACATCGAAAGCGCCACTGCCGACGGCAAAGCGGTCACTTTTGATGCCCTGCCAGACGGTCAGTGGAATGGCGAAGTCAACGTCGAGTTCGTGGCCAGCTGGGCCTGATTGCCTCAACGCATAGTATTCGGGGCCCTGCGGGGCCCTTTGTATTCACAGGAGATCATATGAACCTGAAAATACTGGGGATATGGATGCTGTTTATTCCCGGAATAAGCCAGGCGATCAACGTCGGCTCGGTGACCACCTTTATTGATGCGGGCAGCCAGGAAGTCGCCAAAGAGATCGAGAACGCCAGCGATCAGGCCAGACTGGTCACTGTCACAGTGACACGCATCTCCTCCCCGGAAGAGGGCGGACAGGAGATGCCGATGGAGGTAGACGGTGAACTCATGCTGTCGCCGAGCCGGCTGATGCTCCCTGCCAATGCCAAGAACAACGTGCGCTTCTTTTACAAGGGCCCGCAGGATGGCAAGGAGCGTTACTACCGCATCCGCTGGCTGGATACCGCCCTGTCGATGGACGACCAGCGCAACGAACGCCGTCAGGCGGTCGCCACCACCTCAGCCCAGATAGGCACCATCCTGGTGGTCACTCCGCGCCAGCAGAAGTTCGATTACCTTCTGCAAGGCGACACCCTGACCAATAAAGGAAATGCCTCATACCGCACTGTGGCGTATGGCACTTGCCTGAAACAGAGCAAAGAGCAATGCAAGGAAACCTATTACGACCTGCCGGGCAAGCAACGCCAATTCCGCCAGGTTGATCTCCGGGATCCGAAGAGCCATGTCGGCCTCTGGCTGGGTCAAGAATTCGTCGTCGTCAAATAATGCTGTTGTTCTGTTACTGCCTCTACCACCCGGTCGAATGGCGGTGTTTTTTTGCCGAGATTTGGAACCATGGTGCGTGATATGTTGAAAAAAGCCTGCCTGTTGCCAGTCTCATTGCTGATCATGATGTCAGCCTCGGCCAGCGCCTCAGCGCCACTCAAAATCGCCAATATCATCATTCCTGCCAGCTTTGCCAGTGCACTGGCAGAGGGCATTGCCGTACCGGTCAGGCTGCAGTATCAGGATCAGGCGCTAGCACTCGACACCACCACCGAAGAGTCCGTTGGCAACGCCACGCTGATCCTGCGGGATGGCGCGCTGCACCTGCTCAACCTGGACTTCAACCAGGGCCAGAGCGATGTGGCCCTGCGCCAGGAGCTGGTGGACCTGCTGCAACAGGATCAGCTGCGCACCTTCTCCAGCGACGGACGGCTGGTCATCAACGGCAGCGCCACCCTGCAGCTGGATCTGATCGCCATGCTGCTGACCATACAGGTCACCAAGGCCGCCTTTGGCGAAAAGCGTGCCAGTGTGGCCAAGACCAGCCTGACGTCTTCCGTTGAGGCGTTGACCAGCGTCAATCGCTACAACCTGGGCTACTCCTTTGCCAACAGTCGTCAGGCGGGCAGCACCAGCACCAACTTCGCCCAGCTGAACAGTCTGGTGGGGTACAGTGAACACCATCTGGACCTTGATGGTTCTCTCTACAACCTGGGGGAAACGAACCAGAACGGCTCCCTCTATCGCGCCATGTATGAGCGGGATATAGAAGATCGTCGTTTTGCGACCGGCATGGTGTCGACCTGGGATCTCCAGACCCTGGGGGGCGTATCCGCCTTGAACGCAGGCCGGATCTACGGGCTCTCTTACGGCAATCAGGCACTCTCACGTACCGTCAACGAGAGTGAATCCACCACCCCGATCCAGGTCTTCATGCCCTCGGCGGGTGAGGTTCAGGTCTATCGGGATGGCAAGCTGATCGGCCTGCAGAATTTCTCGATCGGCAACCACCGCATCGATACCAGCCGCTTTCCCCACGGCTCCTACAGCGTCACGGTCGAGATCCATATCGATGGCCGCCTGACGGAATCCAGCAATCAGCGCGTCACCAAACTCAACAACAGCCTGGGCTTCGATCAGGAGTGGGGCTGGCAATCCTGGGGCGGCCTGATGGAGGCCAGTCAGGATGGTGCCCACTCCCCCCTGCTGGGATTGTCGCTGGCACGTACCTTCGAGACCACCAACCTGACCCTGACCGGCTATGGCTTCAAGGATGCCCTGGTCAGCGAGAGCCAGGCCAGCTGGCAGCTGACCGACAGAGTCAGTACCCAGCTGCAGGGCATGCTGGCCTCGGACGCATCCTGGCGGATCTCGTCCGGCGTGACGGCACAGGTCCATGACAACGTCTCGCTTTGGCTCAGTCAGGAGAAACTCGACACGGGCAACAAGCTGACCACGGCCGCCCTTGATCTTTATACCGCCGGCATCAGCATCAACCTGGGCGGCTGGCATGACAAGCTTGGGGGTCTCTCGTTCAACACCACGCACGACCGTGAGCAGGGGAGCGATCGCAGCTATATCGACTATTACCAGAGCCTCTATTCCGGTCGCTATGGCCAGTTGTCGCTGCGTACCAGCTTGCAGAGCAGCAGCGCGACCCTGAGCGGGTTCAACAACAAGAGTCTGACCCTGGACTACTCGATCCCGTTCGACAACCTGTTCAGCCTGGGTATGAGCAGCAACGAAGAGGGCCAGACCACGGCCAACCTCAGCTATCAGAAACGCATGGAGGGTTTCATCAACACGGCGACACTCAACGGTTCTAAAGTCGTCAACGATGCCAAGAACAGAAACCCGACCCTCTCCGGCAGCCTGGGTTTTGAAAACAGCATGACGGGCGGCACCCTGACCCTGGGTCGCAGTCAGGGTGGCGATGTGAACGGCAACCTGATTGCACGCGGTGCTGTCATCACCACAGGAGATGAGATCCTGGCCTCCAGCCAGAACCGCTCCGGTTCCGGCTTGCTGATCGATACCGGCATCGGCAAGGAGGGCAAGATGCTCGCCAGGATCAATGGCCAGGAGTACTCGCTCGAAGGCAGCAAGACCTTTGTCGCCCTCTCCCCCTTTCAGGAGTACGAAGTGGAACTGCTCAACAGCAAGACGACCAAGGACAGCTATGACATCAACACCGGCAAGCAGCGCTACACCCTGTTCCCCGGCAACGTGGCCAAACTGGATGCCACCCGCTCGGTCAAGGAGATGGTCACCGTCTTTGGCATCATACGTGCCGAAGATGGCAGCGTGATCGCCAATGCCAGGATCGACAACCACATCGGCACCACTGTGACCAATGAGACAGGTGAATTTTCACTGGATGTGGACAAGGCCAATCCGGTATTGAGCTTTAAACACGGCAACGAATTCTGTGAGGCTGAGCTGGATCTCACCCCCCATAGCGGCGCGGCCTGGCTTGGTGACATCACATGTATCGGTTTAAAAACCTATTTAACTACGAGAATATGATCAATATGAAGATGTACCTGCCATTTTTAATGGTATCACTCCTGATGACACAGCATAAAAGCTGGGGGCTGCCCCCCCCTCATACAGGAATATTATCCAACCAAAGCTACATGTACATAGAGAATAGTAAAAATGATCATGTGTACATACTTAGCTTCACATCTAATCCAGAGAACCAACTCGGTGGTGCTAACGCTTGGACTGAACAAAAAGGCATCACTCAATTTACACTGGCAAAGACAAGTCCGGATATGAGAATCCAAAACCCGACAGGGTCCAATCTTGATATGTGGGAAACAGGCCCTATCTCACACCCCTATATTACTCAGGCTTGCTCTATAAAAACCCCCAACTGCACCAATGACGGTAAATCACCTGAACACCCACAAGTAGTCGATGAGCAAGGATTTTATGGCCTGATGAACTTGAGTGTTCAAGAAACGGCAGCAAGAATCAGCCCCTCCTTTTTAAACTATCTGAAAACCGTGCCGATTGGAGCAGCACTCATACGTGAGATGAACCTGTGTGTCACTTCAGAACCCTATGATGCGCGCCGGGGGCAACGCTGCAAAGACATGTCAACTGGCACTTGGATCATCCGTCGTGCAAGCAATATAAAGTATGCACATTTAAAGATGATACCGGTCACTGGCTCAGATATTATTATGGTTGATAGTGCAGGAAACCCTACCGTCATGCCAGGCTCAACGAATTGCAAGCCTTATTCACATGTCACACCGGGGCGTGATTCCAATGGGGTCTTATGCCACATGTTTGACTATCGGCTGGAACACTTTGCTGATGGTGGCCAGTTACAAAACAAAGGTGCAATAGGGGTCAGAAGCAAGTATCCCAACCCTGAACTTAAATCCTATGACTCTGCTCTATATATCAATAGCAGTAAATTTGTGGGCACTAACAATCCAGTAGGGCTTAACTTGGTTTATCTAAGAGGAAACAGCAGCGTATCTGTTTTTTTCACCAAAAAATATTTCTCGGAATATATAAAGACAAATCTTGGCAGACCAGTCACAGAGACAATGGAGTTCTTCATTAAAAACTTAATACAGCCAGATTTAGGTGATTACATCATAGATAGCTCTTTACAAATTGATATAAAGCCCAGGAGATATAGTGTATCCATATTATCATCTGATGGGGTTGCCACTCCTTACCGTAAGGGTCTGATAGGAAAGGATATTTTGTCATTCCCTTATAAAATTGTGGAGAGCGGACCAGAATCTGCAGATAGATTGGACGTCACTCTGGCCCAAGATAGGGGAACACCATTTCAAGGAAGTTGTACTTTCTATCCAACCGATATAGTAAGTAACGGGGTTGCAGTCCCTATCGAAGCTTATTTGAATTTTAATCGTGTATCACCAGCCAAAGGATCAAAAATCCCGATTGGATGTGACCAAACACCAGTGAATCTCAGGGAGCTCAGCATCCGCGATAGCGAGCCGAAAATACACTGGACAGACCCAGATGGAAGTTCAGGTATCACTCGCTCCTACCTATTAAATTTGGAATTTGATTTAACAGGTCAACGAGCACAGAAAACGGTGAGTGGGGAATCATGGGAGGGTGAGGTACACCAGAGCGGTACCCTGACCATCAAGGGCAGCTGGCGTTAGCAATCAACATGGATCTCAGGACAATGATGAAAAACCTGGCGCGCAGTTTGACTCTGCTGACGACTCTGCTGCTTGCCGGCCCCCAGGCATGGGCCATCGACATAGGCCCCATGACCGCCATCATGGAACACGATGAAGAGTTCATCTCCCGCACCGTCACCAACAACGCCAGTACACCCAAGCTCTACGAGCTGGCGGCGTATCGCATCACCAGTCCGACAGCGGACGAGGCCATTCTGCCCATGGCCCCTGGCGAACTGCTGTTTGCCCCCAAGCGGTTTGTGCTGCATCCGGACCAGCGGCAGCACGTCAAACTCTATTACAAGGGGCCCGGCGATCGGCAGGAGCGCTACTACAGGGTCGTTTTCACCGAGGTTCCGGTGGCGCAAGCCGACATACCCGATAACGCAGGCAAGCGCAGTTCGGTCGAGATGACCATAGCGCTGCAATCCATTCTGGTGGTGAGACCCCGCCAGGAGCGGTTCGAATATCGTCTCGATCAGGCGGCAGGCAGCATCACCAATACCGGCAACAGCTTCTTTGAGTTCATGGTGAAACAAGGGTGTGACCAGCCGGACAGCATGGCAGACAGCAAATATCTGCTGCCCGGCGAGACCTATCGTAATCCCAAGATCAGCCAGTCCGGCAATCAGAAGCTGATCGTGCATCAATCCCGTTTTGTACGGGTTGGCAAGGATTGCTGGCCGGACTAGACGCCCGGCACCGGGCATCCATGGCTTGGCAGGCCCGCAGGCCGGTCAGGACGAAAGGGTCGCCAGACGGGCGGCGAATCCCATAAAGAAGAGGCCGATGAGGCCATTGCCGAGTTTGGCGAGGCGTACCTTGCGCGCGAAGAAGCGGGCCATCAGGGTGCCGCCGAAGATCAGCAGGGTGAGATAGACAAAGCTCATGGCCTCCAGCATGCTCGCCAGCACCAGGTAAGAGACCCAGGTGTGGGCATAGTTGAAGTCGACGAACTGCACGAAGAAGGAGACGTAGAACAGGATCGCCTTGGGGTTGGTGAGGCTCAGGGTCAGCGCCTTGGAGAAGTAACGCTCGCCGTGCTCGACCACGGACGCCTGCCCTTCCCGCCTGGCGATGAAGTTGGCGTGGAGGATCTTCACCCCCAGATAGAGCAGGTAGAGGGCCCCCAGGTAGCGCACCAGGGTAAACAGCAAGGGGGTGGTGCGGATGAGGGAGGCGATGCCCAGATAGGCGCAGAAGATCAGGATGGCATCGCCGACGAAAACCCCGAGGGCCGCCTTGTAGCCGGGGCCGACGCCGCGGCTCGCCCCGGTGCGCAGCACATAAATCGAGTTGGGTCCCGGCGCTATGATGATGAAGAAGAGCCCGACCAGGTAGGTCCAGACGTTGATGACACCCAGGCTCTCAAACATGGCGCGCCCCCCTGGACTTGGAAAAGAGCCCGCTCAGGCAGGTCCAGACATTGATGACTCCCAGGCTCTCAAACATGGCGCGCCCCCCTGGACTTGGAAAAGAGCCCGCTCAGGCAGGTCCAGAAATTGATGACTCCCAGGCTCTCAAACATGATCCCTCCATGGCGGGTGGCGACCCGCATAATGCGACGACGAGGTTTCTATACTAATCCACCGCCCGCCGAGCACAAGTGCCGATCTATGATCCGTTCGCCCCACCCTCTCACCGCCATAACCGGCAACCCCGATCCCCCCACTTTGTGGTGTCCAGACGCGCCGGGATCAGGCATGTTAAGCCATACCCAGGATCACAGAACCCGCCCTCATGGAAAAGAGCCTCAGTACCGATCAGCCACTCGCCGCCTCTACCGTGCACGACGCCCTGAATCGCACCACCTATCCGGTGATCGCCGCCATCAGCTTCTCGCACCTGTTGAACGACATGATGCAGTCTGTGCTGCTGGCCATCTATCCGCTGCTCAAGCTCGGCCTCAACCTGTCGTTTGCCCAGATCGGCCTCATCACCCTCACCTACCAGTTCACGGGTTCCTTGTTGCAGCCGCTGATCGGCCTCTACACCGACCGCAGGCCCATGCCCTATTCATTGCCGTTCGGCATGGGCTTTACGATGATCGGCTTGCTGTCGTTGTCGCAGGCGGCCAGCTTCGGCGCCGTGCTGCTGTCGGCCATGCTGATCGGCATAGGCTCGTCTGTGTTCCACCCGGAATCTTCCCGGGTCGCCCGCATGGCGGCCGGCAACCAGCCTGGCTTGGCGCAATCGCTGTTCCAGATCGGCGGCAACCTGGGGTCGGCCATAGGGCCGCTGCTCGCCGCGCTGATCATAGTGCCGCAGGGTCAGGGCAGCGCGGCCTGGTTCTCGCTGTTCGCATTGGTCGGCGTCATAGTGCTCAGCCTGGTCGGGCGCTGGTCCAGCCACCACGCCGCCAACTTCCATAAACGGATGAAGGCTCACCTCGGCCACGGTCTGAGCCGCCGCCAGATCGGCTGGTCCCTGGCCATCCTCGGCCTGCTGATGTTCTCCAAGTTCTTCTACATGGCCAGCCTGAGCAGCTATTACACCTTCTACCTGATGGACAAGTTCAGCCTGCCGCTGGAGAGCGCCCAGCTCTATCTGTTCGCCTTCCTGTTTGCCGTCGCGGCGGGGACTGTGCTCGGCGGGCCGATCGGCGACCGCATCGGCCGCAAGCGGGTGATCTGGATCTCCATCCTCGGCGTAGCCCCCTTCACCCTGCTGCTGCCCCATGTCGACCTGTTCTGGACCTCGGTACTCTCGGTCATCATAGGCCTGATCCTGGCCTCGGCCTTCTCCGCCATCCTGGTCTACGCCCAGGAGCTGGTCCCCGGCAAGGTCGGCACCATCTCCGGCCTGTTCTTCGGCTTCGCCTTCGGCATGGGAGGCATAGGGGCGGCTCTGCTGGGTCAGCTGGCGGATGCCACCAGCATAGAGACCGTATATCAGGTCTGTGCCTACCTGCCGCTCATCGGCTTGCTGACCGCTTTCTTGCCGACTCTTAGAAAGGGATAGCGGATCACCCCGCAAGGGATGCACCCCATAAAAAACGCGGCCTGAGCGGCCGCGTCTGAAGGTGATGAGAACAGGGTAGGTCAGCAGTACTGCCCCGCCACCCAGCCCGATGACCAGGCCCACTGGAAGTTGTAGCCGCCGAGCCAGCCGGTCACGTCCACCACCTCGCCGATGAAGTAGAGACCGGCCACCTTGCGCGCCTCCATGGTCTTGGAGGAGAGCTCGTTGGTATCCACCCCTCCCAGGGTCACCTCGGCGGTGCGATAGCCTTCGGTACCGTTCGGCAGGATCTGCCAATCTCCCAGCAGGGTGGCGATGGCCTCCAGCTCCCGCTCGTTGTACTGACGCATGGGCTTGTTGATGAGCTGACCCAGCTCCACCAGCTTGTCGACGAAACGCTTGGGCAGCTCGCGTCCCAGCACGGTTTTCAGCTCCTGGGCGGGATGGGCCTGCGCCCATGCCTTGAGGGCCGCCGGCATATCCAGCTCGGGCAGCAGGTTGATATGGATCTTCTCCCCCGCCAGCCAAAACGAAGAGATCTGCAGTATGGCGGGGCCCGAGAGGCCGCGGTGGGTGAACAGCATGGCCTCCTTGAAGCGGGTGCCATCCTCGGCGGTCACGGCCACCGGCAGGCTGACCCCGGCCAGACCGGCGAAGGCCTCCTTGTCGGCCTGATGCAGGGTGAAGGGCACCAGACCGGCGCGGGTGGGCAGCACAGCAAGGCCAAACTGCTCCGCCAGCTTGAAGCCGTAGGGGGTGGCGCCAAGCTTGGGCATGGAGAGGCCGCCGGTGGCCACTACCAGCGAGTGGCAGCTGATCTCCCCCTGGCTGGTCGCGAGCACGAAGCCCTCTTCCGTCTTGCTGACGCTCAGGATCTCGGTCTGGAACTGCAGGGTGACGCCGGCCCAGTCACACTCGGTCAGCAGCACGTCGACTATGTCTTTCGCACTCTCGTCACAGAACAGCTGGCCCAGGGTCTTCTCGTGGTAGTTGACCCCGTGCCTGTCCACCAGATCGATGAAGTCCTGCTGGGTGTAGCGCGCCAGCGCCGACTTGCAGAAGTGGGGATTGCCAGAGAGAAAGGCGTGCGGCCCGGTCTGATGGTTGGTGAAGTTGCAACGACCGCCGCCGCTGATGAGGATCTTGCGGCCCGGCTTCTTGGCGTTGTCGAGCAACAACACGGATCGGCCCCGATAGCCCGCCTGCTGGGCACACATCAAACCGGCCGCACCGGCCCCGATCACCACCACATCAACCTGCTTCATCATCACTCACTCATCCAAAGAAAAACGGCCCCTTTATGCGAAAGACCGTCATTGTATCCAGCAGAAGCCACCACAGCGGTTTCTATGGCGTCTGCAATAGAAAACGGCCCCTATACGAGGGGCCGTTATTGTACTGGCTGAACACTAAGTGTCCACGACTATCAGGCGTTGCCATCCATGACGCTGGCGGGGGCGCCCTTGGCCAGCTCGGCCAGCTCCTTGTCGATGAAGTAGAGGCCCTTGCCATCCTCGCCCACCAGCGACAGACGGTCGACTATGCTCTTGAACAGCTTCTCCTCTTCATGCTGCTCGGCCACGTACCACTGCAGGAAGTTGAAGGTGGAGTAGTCCTGGGTGGTGAAGGCCACATGGGCCAGACCGTTGATGCACTTGGTGATGTGGTACTCGTGCTCCAGGGTGGTGCGGAAGATGTCACCCAGAGAGTTGAACTCGTGGGGAGGCGCATCTATGGCACCCAGCATCGGCATGGCGCCGGTCTCGCTCACATAGGTGAACAGGCGCTCCATGTGCTGGCGCTCCTCGACCGCGTGCTGGCGCAGGAAATTGGCCGCCCCTTCGAAGCCCTTGTCCTCACACCAGGCGCTCATCTGCAGGTAGAGATTGGAGGAATAGAATTCAAGATTAATCTGCTCGTTCAACTTCTCGATCATGGCTTTGGCCAACATGCTGATTCTCCACTGTGATTTGGTCACGATTGTCGCCACTGTTTCATCACGAATCAACCAGATACGGTGGCCCCAGCTCTCAGTTGTGACAGCTTTTCACCTCATCCTATCCCCCATACGGTTATAGAGAAGCAAAGAAACATGGTGTAGGTGGATTCAGCCATTATGATGGCGCCAGTGGTCGGGGAAAGGATTCAATGAGATTCATTATGGCACTGGCACTGCTCTGGATAACCCAGTTGCAGGCCGCTCCCTCCTTGCTGGAAGAGGCTGAATTGCAGGCGGCGCGCGATCCCGTCGGCTATCTGCGGCGCCTCGATGCCCACCCGCAGCAGGATATGGAGCTGTTTCATGCCAGAGCCCTGGCCCAGGCCGCGCTGGGGCGCTATCCACAAGCCCTGCTCGACAACGCCCGGGCACGCGGGCTGGCCAGCGCCCAGCAGGAGACCCAGCGCCTGCTCGACTTCAGGTTGCAGCAGATAGCCCTTACCCTGGATACGGAGGCGCCGGATCAAGCCCTCGCCCTGCTGGCCCAGCTCAGGCCAGCCGTCGCCGACCACCCGATGCAGGAATCCGAGTGGCACGCCCTGAACGGGCTCGCCCTCTATCGCACCCAGCAGTTGAAAGAGGCAATCGCCGAACTCAAGACCGCCTTCCAGCTCAAGCGATCCGCCCCGGACAACCCCATCTCCAGCCTGCAGTGCGCCCGCCTGCTGATGACACTCGGCAACCTCTATGCCGACCTGAGCCTGGCCAAGGAAGCTGAAACCTATTATCAGGAAGCCTTGCAGCTGATGGTGAAACTGGACGAGCCCAACAGCCAGACCATCATCCGGGCCAACATGGCGCGGCTCTACATAGATACGGATCGCCCCGTCCAGGCCCGGCAACTGCTCGACGGCCTGCTGGCCACCCCGGATCTGGCGCCGGATTACCGCGCCATCATGCTCGGCTATCAGGCCATGGCGTTCAATGCAGAGCGCGACTGGGCGGGTGCTCTGCGCAGTCTGGACGAGGCACAGGCACTCTATCAGCAACTGGGTTACCCGGAGGCGGGGGTGCGTCTGCTGGAGACCCGGGCCCGGGCGCTGCAAGGCCGCGGCGAGAAGCAGCTGGCGCTGCAGCTGCTGACTTCCCAGGGGCAAGTCAGTGTCAGCAGCAAGGCGCTGCAAGCCAGCCTGCTGGCCGATCAGGGCCGCTATCCCGAGGCCTATCAGGCGCTGACCGACTACATGAGCGACTACAAGCAGCACTTCAACCAGACCCTGAGCCAGCATGCCACCGCCTTCCAGGCCGAGATGGATCTGGCCCGCAGCGAGGCCAGCAACCGGGCACTGCAACTGGAGAACGAGCGCAAGCGTCAGCAGTTGCTGCATCAACAGAGTGCCCGCAACTACCAGCTGGTGCTGGTCGGCCTGCTGGCCGGTGCCCTGCTGCTGCTGGGGATCACCACCCACAGGCTGCACCGCAGTTCACGCCACCTCTACAAGCTCGCCACCTTCGATCAGCTGACCGAGCTGCCAAACCGCCGCGCCCTGCTGGAACGGCTGGCCACCCAGTGGCAGCAAGAGGGTCCGCTCACCCTGCTCATCATCGACATAGATCACTTCAAGCAGATCAACGACCGCCATGGTCATCAGGCGGGGGACAGGGCGATCCAGCGGCTGGCGCGGGAGCTGAGATCCTGGGCGCCCGACCTGCAACTGGTGGGACGCTGGGGAGGCGAGGAGTTTCTGGTGGCGGTGCCGCTGCCGGCGGAGGATTGCTGGCATCTGGCCGAGCGGCTGCGCCAGCGGATTGCCCAGCTGGACAACCCCCGCATGACCATCAGCATAGGTGTCGCCGGGCGCTCACCGGTCGACGAGGGGCTGGGCCAGCTCATTCACCGGGCCGACATGGCCATGTATCAAGCCAAGCGCCAGGGCCGCAACCAGACCATATTGGCGACGACCCCTTCGGCGCAGGATGAACTGGCCAGCAGCGTGGCCTGATGATCTTCCCAGCCACAGGCTCTGAATAAATGGGAGGGATGGATCAACAGCCCAATCTGGCTCAGGGCAACAGCTCGGTCAGCGAAGCCAGATCCACAGGCGCCCCATAATCCACGCCAGGCAGCTCGAAGCCGTTGAGCTGCATGAAATTCTGCCGCAGCCCGGCGAAATCCCCCAGGGCATGGAAGTTGTCCGGTGTCACCTTGGACCAGAGGGTTGAGACGGCGGCCTGAACGGCCGGGTCCAGCTCGTGGTCATCCATCCGGATCAACCGGTTGCCGTCGGCCACCACCCCATGGGGCCCGTACATCTTGGCGGCAAACAACCGCTGCATCTGCTCGATGCAGCCCTCGTGCACGCCGCGCTCCTTCATCACCCCCATCAGCAAACCCAGATAGACCGGCAGCACGGGGATATAGGCGCTCGCCTTGGTCACCAGCGCCTTGCAGACCGACACCCAGGCGTGGCCGCCGATATCGGCCAGCTGCAGGTTGATGGTCTCGGCGGTGGCGTGCAGATGCTCCTTGGCATAGCCGATGGTGCCGTCCCGGTAGAGGGGATAGGTGGATTCGGGGCCTATGTAGGAGTAGGCCACAGTCCGGGCGCCGGGTGCCAGGCAATCGGCCTGCTGCAACGCCTGCAGCCAGAGCTGCCAATCCTCGCCGCCCATTACCGTGACGGTATCGCGGATCTCCTCCGGGGTGGCGGGCGCCAATGATTGCTGCACCAGGGCGTCATGCTCCAGATCCAGCCCCCAGCCACTGAACGGCTGGCCCGTGGTCTTGAGCACCGAGCGCACCTGAGTGCCATCCGGCAGCACCCGAATGCCGCTCGCCAGCGAGTAGATCACCAGATCCACCTGACCCAGCTGCTGGCGTATGCTGTCGATGGCCTGCTGGCGCATGAGATCCGAGAAGGCATCGCCGATCAGGTTGACGGCGATGCGCCCCTCCTGCTCCGCCGCCTTGCGAAACCAGATGTTGTTGTACCAGCCCGCGCTGCCGAGCCCCTTGTCGGAGGGGCCCCGCTCGAACGAGACGCCGACGGTATCGGCACCGGCGCCAAAGGTGAGCGCGATGCGCGACGCCAGCCCGAATCCGGAGGAGGCCCCCAATACCAGCACCCGCTTGGGCCCGTCGAACGGGCCCGCCGCCCTGACGCTGGCGATCTGTTGCAACACGGCGGCGCGGCAGCCGATGGGGTGACAGTTGCGGGCGACGCAACCCTGGATCTGCGGGTGAATGATCATGAAGGGATCTCCAAAGGAACTGGCTACAGCATAACCAAGAAGTCGCGGATTACCTTGATGTCGGGCGGGATATCGGCAGTCAGGGGGCAGAAAAACAAGAGGGAGCACTAGGCTCCCCAAAGCGGTATTCAGATGCTTTTTGTTGTTTTGTGTTCATTGCGAAGCACGGGCACATCCTATGCCCGTCACCCCTTGCGGGCAAGCCGGCGGGTGTGACCTGCTTCAAACTCCTGTTCGATTTATAGCCGATTTTTCGCCTGCGGCCGAAAGAGAGCCCCATAAGAAACTCGTTTAAATCCCAAAACTGTGCCGGATACACCATTTTAGTTTCATCAGACATTGGTATAGTGGACTCAGGATCAGTGAGGAGAACTCCCATGAATGGAACCTATTACAAACACATACTGGCCGCGATCGACCTGTCGGAGGACAACCGCAAGGTGATCGAGAAGGCGGTCGACCGGGCCCGCTCCAACGGCGCCAAGCTGTCGGTGATCCATGTGGACGTGGACCTCAAGGATCTCTACACCGAGATGATCGATATCGATATCGACAACGTGCAGGATCAGGTGATCGCCGAAGCGAAAGAGAAGCTGGAAACCTTCCTGGCCTCGGTGGACTACCCCATCGAGAAGAAGCTGGTGATCTGCGGCGATCTGAGCGAACGGGTCAACCAGGCGGTCAAGGATTACCAGATCGATCTGCTGGTGTGCGGTCATCGCCAGAGCTTCTGGAGCCTGCTTACCTCCAGCGCCCGCCAGCTGATGAATACAGTGCCCTGCGATCTGCTGGTGGTGCCCTTGCAGAAGTGATCAAACAGGCGTAGCTTGATTTGCCATGAATATGACCATCTTCAATCACAACTACTGGTGGTGCTGCTTATAAACAGGCGGCACTGCTTTTCTATGTAAAATTTTCCAAAGAAAACACCGTGACCGCCGAGAGGCGGTCATTGTTTTTATCCCTTTGTCGCCTCCCGGCCCACCCCAACTGGAGAGAGTGACATGCACAACCCCATCATACTGACCGGCGACCGTCCCACCGGCAAACTGCACATAGGCCACTACGTCGGTTCCCTGCGCCAGCGCGTCGAGGCCCAGCACCATTACCGCCAATTCGTGATGATCGCCGATCTGCAGGCGCTGACCGACAACGGCCACAACCCGGCCAAGGTGACCGACAACGTGCTGGAGGTGATGGCCGACTATCTCGCGGTCGGTCTCGACCCGGCCAAGACCACCTTCTGCCTGCAGAGTGCCCTGCCCGCCCTCGCCGAGCTCACCACCTATTACCTCAATCTGGTCAGCGTCGCCCGACTGGAGCGCAACCCCACCGTCAAGGCGGAGATCCAGCAGAAAGGGTTCGAGCGCAGCCTGCCGGCAGGCTTTCTGGTCTACCCGGTCAGCCAGGCTGCCGACATCACCGCCTTTCGCGCCACCCATGTGCCGGTGGGCGAGGATCAGCTGCCCATGCTGGAGCAGACCAACGAGATAGTGCGCCGCTTCAACGCCCTGGTAGGCAAGGAAGTGCTGACCGAGTGCCAGCCGATCCTGAGCGACACCGGCCGCCTGCCCGGCATAGACGGCAAGGCCAAGATGTCCAAGTCCCTCGGCAACACCATAGAACTCGGCATGTCGAGCGATGAGGTGAAACAGGCGGTATTCGCCATGTACACGGATCCCAATCACCTCAAGGTGAGCGATCCGGGTCAGGTGGAGGGCAATACTGTGTTCGCCTATCTGGATGCCTTCCACCCGGACAAGGCGCTGGTGGCCGAGATGAAGGCCCATTACCAGCGCGGCGGGCTGGGCGACATGCGTTGCAAGCAGGTGTTGAATGACTGCCTGCAGACCCTGCTCGCCCCCATGCGGGAGCGGCGCCAGGCGGCGATTGCCGACAAGCGTCAGCTGCTGCAGCTGTTGCAGCAAGGCACGCTGCAGGCCCGTGCGCTCACCGACGAGGTGCTGGCTGAGGTAAAAAGCGCCATGGGACTGGATTACTTCGCCGCATTGACCTGATCCGCCCCGCGCTGCGCCGGGCTGCCCAGCGCATCCGCGCCGTAACGCTCGAAGGCGAGCTGGTGCAAGAGCCCCTTGAACCAGCCGATGGCCTCGTCATGGGCGGTGAGCGGGTGGCCCGCCATCAGGTAGACGATGGGGATGTCAGGATCCAGCTGATGCAGGCGCAGCGGGTAATAGCGGCAGAAGTGGCGGCCGATCATCTCGGGCACCACCACCAGATAGCGGCCGGTCGCCATCAGGGGCGGCACCGCCATGAAGCTTGGCAACCGTACCCCCAGCTCACGCTCGACCCCGAAACGGGCCAGCCAGAGATCCACCATGGCCTGGCTGTGGCCCCAGCTGGAGGTATGAATATGGGGGCGGCTGACCAGTTCGGCCGGCCCCAGCACGTCCGGCAGCTCGCTGCCGAGCGGTGACAAACAGACCAGCGGGTTGTTGAACCAGGGTTCGCGCCACAGCCGGGGCGAGAGGTGGTTGGCATCGGCGAACCCTATCACCAGATCCAGCTCTCCTTTCTCCAGCTCCCGCTCATAGTCGCTGTCCGCCAGCTCGCACACCTCCAGCCGACAGTGGGGCGCCTGCCGGTGCAGCCGCTCCACCAGCACTGGCACCAGGCCATGTTCCACCGAGCCCGGGGTGGCGATGCGAAAGATCCGCCGTGCGCTGGATGGATCGAATCCCTTCGCCTGGCGCAACCCCTGCTCCAGCATGGCCAGCGCCTGGCGCACCGGCCCGGCCAGCGCCTTGGCACGCTCGGTCGGCATCATCTCGCGCCGGCTCATGACGAACAAGGGATCATCCAGCGCCTGGCGCAACCGCCCCAGCGCATGGCTGACGGTGGACTGGGAGAGGTGCAGCCGCTCGGCGGCGCGGGTGACGTTGCGCTCCTGCATCAGCATGTCGAACACGGTCAGCAGGTTGAGGTCGAGGCGGGAAAGCGGGAGTTCCATCGATAATGGCCATAGTTGAATGACGACAATTCATTTTTGGCATAGTAGCAGATTGCATAGAATGCGCTGGCGAATTACATCGGAGATTAAAATGCGTAGCTATCTGTTGTTGCTGGCGATTGGCCTGTTGTGGGGATCCCAGTTCATTTTCATGCATCAGGCCGTGACCGAATTGCCCCCCATCATGGTGGCAGCCGGTCGCGCCTTGTGCGGCAGCCTGACCCTGGGTCTGCTCTGCCTGTTCATGCGCCTCAAGAGCGAGCATACCCCCTGGCGTACCTACATGCTGATCGCCCTGCTCGATGCCACCCTGCCCTTCATCATGGTGGCCTGGGGTCAACAGTATGTGGATAGCGCCATCGCCGCCGTGGTAATGGGTTGTATCCCCTTTGTGACCATTCTGGCTGCACCCCTGTTTATTTCTGGTGAAAGAATCACCAAGGGCGGGTTGATCTCGGTGATCATAGGTTTCGTCGGCGTGCTGGTGCTGTTCTGGCCGAAACTGGCCAGCGGCATGAACGCCGGTCTGCTCGGTGCCATGGCGATCCTGTTCGGCGCCAGCTGCTTTGCCATCGGCCTGCTGATGATCAAGCGCTTCGCCAAAGACCACCCTGTGGTGGTGGCGCGCAACATACTGATCTCGTCCGCCATCCAGCTGATGCTGGCCGCCCCCTTCGTCACCGATCTGAGCGCCCTCACCATGCCGAGCCAGCAGGTCATAGGCGCCGTGGCCGTGCTGGGTGTCTTCTGTACCGGTCTGGTCTACTTCCTCTACATGGCGCTGATCCAGAAGGCGGGCCCGACCTTTGCCTCCTTCAGCAACTACCTGGTGCCGCTGTTTGGCGTCATGCTGGGTGCCCTGTTCCTCGGCGAACAGATCCAGTCCACCACGGGTGTGGCGCTGGCCCTGATCCTGGGCTCGGTCGCCCTGAACCAGTGGGCACAGCAACGTCGCGCCCAGCGGGAGGCCACCCTATGTCAGGCATCCTGACCACCCTGTGTGGCGGCCTGGTGCTGATTGCCGGCTGGCAATACCGCCAGCGGCTGGCCGGCGTGCTCGGCCTGCTGATGGTGCTGCTGCCCTGGTTCTTCGACAGCAAGCTGCAAGCCATGCTGAGCTATGCGTTGAGTGCCTGAAGTCCATCTCTGAATGTGTGACGAGAGTGTATCTCTCCTGTTTTTGGGACCGTTTTTTAAAAACCTCCGATTTGTCCCCTCTACCGGCGCACTGCGCCGGTTTTTTTATGCCTGCCTTTCCCTGCCAGCACAGACGCCAAGCCCCCTTGCACATCACTCCCGGTAGCGATAGCTGAGCCGCTCGTTCTTGCGCGGACCAGTGATCTGCCAGCCGAGCAGAAATCCACTCGTGGTCTGCGTCAGCTCGGCACTGTAGTGATCCTGGCCACACAGGTGGGGCTCGGCGGTGAGCCAGCGGCCATCCACCTGAGGCAGCAATTCGAACAACTCGACCGGCTGCTCGTAACGCAGGTGGGAAAGCAGGATCCCGCGCGCGCCGCGCCGCCACCAGAAACGGTTGTGCATGGTGAGCACCCGGCCATGGGGCGTGGTGTAACGGCCTGTCTCGGCGAACAGCCAACCACCCTGATGATCGGTCACCAGCACCTCACCCTCACCACGACCGCACCAGTCGGTCGCGGACCCTCCCCCGTTGCTCGCCTCGAAGGCAAATGCTCCGATCTGTGGCAACTGCTCCCATAAACGCTGGATCGCGCTTTCCAACTCGGCCATCATAGCGCCCTCCAAATTGACAACTGACGACAATTCAATCACATGAACTACTTGATAGGGGTAACCCTGCTCTGGTCATTCTCCTTCAGCCTGATCGGGGTCTATCTCGCCGGCCAGGTGGATGCCTACTTCTCCGTGCTGACCCGCATCGTCCTCGCCAGCCTGGTGTTCCTGCCCTTTCTCAGACGCCGCTGGCTGCGGCCCGATCTGGTGGTCAAGCTGATGAGTCTGGGCGCCATCCAGCTCGGCATCATGTATCTGTTCTATTACCAGTCCTTCCTGCTGCTGACGGTGCCGGAAGTGCTGGTGTTCACCATCTTCACCCCCATCTACGTCACCCTGATCCACGATCTGCTGGAGCGGCGCTTCAAACCCGTCTATCTGTGGGGCGCCCTGCTGGCGGTGCTGGGAGCGGCCGTCATCCGCTTCGATGGACTGACCGAGAGCTATGTGCTGGGATTCCTGGTGGTGCAAGGTGCCAACATTTGCTTCGCCATCGGCCAGGTCGGCTACAAGGTGTTGCTGGCGCGGGAGAAGAAACAGCCCCCCCAGCTCGCGGTGTTCGGCTGCTTCTATCTGGGAGCCTTGGCTGTCGCCCTGCCCGCCTGGTGGCTGCTGGGCAAGCCGCAATACCCAACCAGCGGTCTGCAATGGGGCATTCTGCTGTGGCTGGGGATAGGCGCTTCCGGGCTGGGTTACTTCCTGTGGAACAAGGGCGCCACCAAGGTCAGCAGCGGTGTGCTGGCCATCATGAACAACGCCCTGATCCCGGCGGGGTTGCTGGTCAATCTGCTGCTATGGGGACGGGAAACCGACCTGCTCCGACTCGCGCTCGGCGGCCTGTTGATGCTGGCCTCCCTCTGGATTTGCCAGCGCGCCAACGTGAGCAAGCATTAACCAACGACGGTATTGTGCTCCCGTCTGGCCTGACCGTGGCAGGTGGCCAGACGGGCCAGCAGGTGATCGATATGTTCGCCACTCTGGCTCTGCACCAGCCCTATGCTGACGGTCACCGGCCGCTGCGGCAGCAGGCTGGCATCGGCGATCTCCAGGCGCAACCGCTCGGCAATCTCCAGGCCGCTCAGCCGATCGGTCTGGGAGAGCATCAGGATGAAGCCATCCTGGTCCCAGCGGGCGAAGGGATCTTCCCGCCGCAGTTCGTGGCGCACTATGCGCGCCAGCTTGGCCAGCATGGCATCGCAGGCCGCCTCGCCAAACAGCTGCAGTATCTTGGCACTGTGGTCCACGGTGAACTGCAGCAGGCTGAAGCCACCGCTCTCGGTCGCCAGCCGCTCGTCGAGCAGTTGCTCGAAGTGGCCGCGGCTCTCCAGTCCGGTGAGGGGATCCATGCCGTGGCGCTCTTCCACGATCACGGCCAGCGGGTCGAGCTGGCGCACCACCCCCAGCACCTGACCGTGCACATCGCGCCGGGCCCGCTCTTCCAGCCGCACGTAGTGACCATCGTGATGCAGGATGCGGTATTCGAGCCGGATCTGGGCCACTCGTCCGCTCTGGCAGGCACCGAGCGCATCCTGCAGTGCGGCCACATCGTCGGGATGTACCCGCTCAAGCCAGCCGAGATCGTCCAGCCCAGTCTCATCCAATCCCAGCAGGCGTAGGCAGGAGAGATCCCGCTGCACCCCCTGCTGCGGGCTCCAGCTCCAGAGTCCCGCCGCCAGCAGAGCCATGGCATCCGCCATCAGCGCCAGATCAAACCGGGTGATTGCTTCCCTCAGGGGAGCCTTGAGCATGTCCATCGAGCGCCTCGAAACCGAATCTGAATACCTGCCCAATAAGTAACATTGGCTCTCGCGGCGAGCAACAGGGTCAGCCCGCTTTTCCTTGATAACCCTGCATCAAGGCCTGCCAGTTGTCCGGCACGAAGTGGAAACTGGTATGCAATTGGGACTCTTTGGTGAAGGAGCGCAGCAATCGCTCCAGGTTGGCCTGCTGCCAGCTGCCTGGGGAACGGATTGCCCCCTTATCGAAGTCGATCACCCACACCTTGCCCTCCTTGTCGAGCAGCAGGTTGTGGCTGTTGAGATCCGCATGATAGACACCGGCATCGTGCAGCTGGCGCACCGTCTGACCGACCTTGTGCCACACCTCGCCGGCGATCGGCCCCTGCTTGAGCAGCGCCACCAGATCCTTGGCGCCGCGAATGCGCTCGATCAGGATGTCGGCCCGATAGAAGGGGCCCTGCTTGGCCATGCGGGCCGCAAATGGACGCGGCACCGGCAGGCCCTGCTCGCTCAGCTTGGCCAGCAGGCTGTATTCGGCCATGGCCCGGCTGCTCTCCACCCCCTCGAACCAGAAGCGATCCCGCACCACCTTGCCCACCATGCCCCCGCGATAGTAATGGCGCAGCACCAGATGGCGGGATTCATCCTTCACGAACCAGGTCACCCCGCGACCTATGGAGGAACCCACCACCTGGCGATGGGTCTGCCACCAGGCCGGATCAAACAGCTCGGGGGAAGGGTCATGAAAAATCCCTTCGGCGTACCAGCAGATCTGGTTGTGTTCGGTCTGAATTCGCATCTTGGTGATTCCGGTCGGTCAGTAATCGCAATGGTTCGATTCACGATAAGGCGGCTTGTCGGCACGGACCCGTGCTCCTTGTGAGGATCAGGGCCAGTACCGGCTGCCAGTTGCGCGCAATTTTACAATCCACAGGGGAGTTTGCATAATGCCATCCATCCATTTTGCCACCATTGCGCCACATCATGCCGCTGTTCCAAACGCCGCCCTCCTCCATCTGCATCCTGCGGCTCTCCGCCATCGGCGACTGCTGCCACGCGCTGGCGTTGGTGCGCGTCATCCAGCGGGAGTGGCCAGAGACCCGCATCACCTGGATCACCGGCAAGATAGAGGCGACACTTTTCGCCGATCTGCCCGGGGTCGAGGTCATCGCCTTTGACAAGAGCAAGGGCTGGCGCGGCTACCGTGACCTCTGGCAGACCCTCAAGGGGCGCAGGTTCGATGCCCTGCTCCATCTGCAGGCGGCCATGCGCGCCAGCATTGCCACCCTAGGCATCCGGGCGAACATCAAACTCGGTTTCGACAAGGCACGCGCCAACGACGGTCAGTGGCTGTTCACCAACCACAGGGTGCCGTCCCCCTCATCTCCTCATGTGCTGGATGGCTTTCTCGCCTTCGCCAAAGAGCTGGGCATCCAGGATCTGACCCCGGACTGGCAACTGCCCATCAGCGCCGAGCATCAGGCCTGGGCCCGGGAGAAGATTGGCGGCAAACCGACCCTGCTCATCTGCGCCGCCGCCAGCAAGGCGTTCAAGA
The DNA here is from genome assembly GCF_963899305.1 of Aeromonas sp. MR19. NCBI lineage: Bacteria > Pseudomonadati > Pseudomonadota > Gammaproteobacteria > Aeromonadales > Aeromonadaceae > Aeromonas > Aeromonas sp. MR19. Next base: position 102,913 of record NZ_CAWQWZ010000003.1, on the reverse strand, counting down.
ACTGGACCGCCGCGGGTTATGCCGCTCTGGCAGATCACGCGGCCAACAAGGGCTTTCAGGTCTATCTGTGCGGGGGCCCGGCCAAGCTGGAACGGGATCTGGCCGCCGACATACAGCGGCTGAGCCAGAGTAAACCGGTGGATCTGGTGGGGCAGACCAACCTCAAGCAGCTGCTGGCCCTGATTGATGAAGCGAGCCTGGTGCTGGCCCCGGATACGGGCCCTACCCACATGGCAACCCTGGTCGGCACACCGGTGATCGGCCTCTACGCCCATCACAATCCGGCCCGCACCGGCCCCTATCTGTGCCGCGACTACGCGGTCAGCGTCTATCAGGAACTGATCGAACAGGAGACCGGCAAGCCGCTGGCCGAGCTGAGCTGGCGCACCCGCCTCAAGGACCCGGATGCCATGAGCAAGATCACGAGTGAACGTGTCATCGCCACCTTTGACCGGCTCTGCGCCGATCGCCATCTGCCAGGCTGAGAGGCAACTCGGAAATTCCGAGCCCTGAGGCAGGGATAACCTGCTGGCCTCTACCCGCCCCCAAAGGCACAATAGCGGCCGATGTGGGTTACGCTCCCGCAGCAAGCTACGAATACTTTGATCGGCTGGAATATGATTCCGGCCGTTTTTTTATCCGCCGCCTTCTGTTAAAATTCGCCGCCTTTACATCCCCCTGATCCAAGAATTTTCCGCGTTTTGCGTTTGGCTGTCTCCCTTTCGGGCACAAGACGGCGGCCTCTGCTACAACCAAAACACGGGTTTCAATTAAAGGTAATGACATGGCGCAACAAGGCACTCTCTATATCATCTCCTCCCCGAGCGGGGCGGGTAAATCCAGCCTGCTCAATGCCTTGCTGACCAAACACAACGCAGCAGGCAAGATGCAACTGTCGGTCTCCCACACGACTCGTGCCATGCGCCCGGGCGAAGAGCACGGGGTGCATTACCACTTCGTGCCGGTGGAGACATTCAAGGCGCTGATCGCCCGCGGTGATTTTCTGGAGTGGGCCGAAGTGTTCGGCAATTACTACGGCACCTCACGCGCCGCCATCGAAGCCTGCCTGGCCAAGGGGATCGATGTCTTCCTCGACATCGACTGGCAGGGCGCCCGTCAGATCCGCGAGCAGATGCCGACCAAGTCCATCTTCATCCTGCCCCCAAGCCGTGCCGAGCTGGAACAGCGCCTGATCGGGCGCGGTCAGGACAGCAGCGAGGTGATCGCCGGCCGGATGGCGAAAGCCATTGCCGAAATGGTGCACTACGACGAGTATGACTATGTCATTATCAACGAAGACTTTGAGCTGGCGCTGTTCCAGCTCAGGGCCATTATTGAGTGCCAACGGCTGGAAATGCGTCAGCAACAGCAGGCACAACAAAACTTGCTGCAACAGCTACTGGCAGAATAGGCCAAAAACAAGTAAACTTTTGCGTCATTTTTAAACACCGCTTTTCTAAACACAGAAAGCCCAAACACTGGAGTCCTGCATGGCACGCGTTACTGTAGAAGATGCTGTAAAACAGGTAGGTAACCGTTTTGACCTGGTGCTGGTCGCCGCCCGCCGCGCCCGCCAAATCGCGGTTCAAGGCAAAGATCCCCTGGTTGACGAAGAGAACGACAAGCCGACCGTGATCGCCCTGCGCGAGATCGAGCTGGGTCTGGTGAACAACCAGGTGATGGACACCCAGGACCGCTACGAGCAGCAAGAACAGGAAGCCGCCGAGCTGGCTGCCGTTGCTGCCATCGCCGAAGGCCGCGGTTAAGTCAGTTATTTCTCATAGTCGGCGCCCGCCCGGGTGCCGACTGTTCTTCCCATTTACAACCGCTCGAAAACCTCGCAAACTCAGGACTATACCCTCTATTCCACGGATTGCCGTTTCACCGCTGCGGGGACTGTCTTGTATTTATTTGAAAATCTTAAAGAAATAGCCAGTTCCTACCTGCCATCAGAGCAGGTTGAGAAGCTCAGGCAAGCCTATGTGGTGGCCCGTGATGCCCACCAGGGACAGATGCGTTCCAGTGGCGAGCCCTATATCACCCACCCGGTTGCCGTTGCCCGGATTCTCGGCGACATGCGACTCGATCACGAAACCCTGATGGCCGCCGTGCTGCACGACGTCATCGAAGATACCCCGGTCACCAAGGCCGATCTGGCCGAACTGTTTGGCGATGCCGTCGCCGAGCTGGTAGCGGGCGTCTCCAAGCTCGACAAGCTGAAATTCCGCGATCGCAAAGAAGCCCAGGCTGAAAACTTCCGCAAGATGGTGATGGCCATGACCCAGGATATCCGGGTCATCCTGATCAAGCTGGCCGACCGCACCCACAACATGCGCACGCTCGGCTCATTGCGGCCGGACAAGCGCCGCCGCATCGCCCGTGAAACCCTCGAGATCTTCGCCCCCATCGCCAACCGCCTCGGTATTCATACCATGAAGAACGAGCTGGAAGAGCTGGGCTTCGAGGCGCTCTACCCCATGCGCTCCCGCGTGTTGCGAGAGTCGGTGCGCCGTGCCCGTGGCAACCGCCGCGAAATCATCGACTCCATCCAGAGCGAGATCGAGGGCCGTCTGCGGGATGCCGGTATCGACTCCCAGGTGAGCGGCCGCGAGAAGAACCTCTTCTCCATCTACAACAAGATGGAGAAAAAAGAGCTGCAATTTCATGAGGTAATGGATATCTACGCCTTTCGCGTCAGGGTGAAGGACATAGATACCTGTTACCGGGTGCTGGGGCAGATGCACAGCCTCTACAAGCCGCGCCCCGGCCGCTTCAAGGATTACATCGCCATCCCCAAGACCAACGGCTACCAGTCGCTGCACACCTCGCTGGTGGGGCCGCACGGGGTACCGGTCGAGGTGCAGATCCGCACCGAGTTCATGGATCAGATGGCCGACAAGGGGGTTGCCGCCCACTGGGCCTACAAGCAGGATGGCGACAGCTCGGGCACCACCGCCCAGATCCGCGCCCAGCGCTGGATGCAGAGCCTGCTGGAGCTGCAACAGAGCGCCGGCAGCTCGTTTGAATTCATCGAAGGGGTCAAGACCGACCTGTTCCCGGACGAGATCTACGTCTTCACCCCGGAAGGCCGCATCATGGAGCTGCCCACGGGCGCCACGCCGGTGGACTTCGCCTACACGGTACACACCGACATAGGCCACGCCTGTGTTGGCTCGCGGGTCGATCGCCACCCCTATCCCCTGAGCAGCCCGCTGCATTCGGGTCAGACGGTGGAGATCATCACGGCGCCGGGCGCCCGCCCCAACGCGGCCTGGCTCAATTTCGTGGTGACCACCAAGGCCCGCTCCAAGATCCGCCAGTTCCTCAAGAACCTGCGCACCGAAGAGTCTGTGGTGCTGGGTCGTCGCCTGCTCAACCATGCGCTCGGCGCCAAGAACATCGAAGACATTCCTGAGCCTCGCATCAAGCAAGTGCTGGCCGACACCAAGCACGAAAACCTGCAGGGCCTGCTGGCCGACGTGGGTCTGGGCAACGCCATGAGCGTCATGGTGGCGCGCCGCATGCTGGGGGATGAACTGCCGCCGGAAGAGCAGCCCAAGTCCAGCAGCAAGAAGATGCCGATCAAGGGCGCCGACGGCATGCTGGTCACCTTCGCCAACTGCTGCCGCCCGATCCCGGGGGATGCCATCATTGCCCACATCAGCCCGGGCAAGGGGCTGGTGATCCACCAGGAAGCCTGCCGCAACATCAAGGGCTACAGCCGCGAACCGGACAAATACCTGCCGGTACAGTGGGAGGTGGACAAGGATCAGGAGCAGGAATTCCGCACCGGCATCAGCATAGAGATAGTCAACCATCAGGGTGCGCTGGCCGAGCTGGCCAACGTGATTGCCGCCACCGGCGCCAACATTCACGCCATCAGCACCGAAGAGAAGGATGGCCGTGTCTATCTGGTCACCCTGCTCATCACCACCAAGAGCCGTATCCACCTGGCCAACATCATGCGCAAGATCCGCGTGATGCCCAACGTGCTCAAGGTGAGCCGACAAAAGAACTGAATACAGGCGGCGCAAGCCGCCTGCTGCTTTTATAGAGACACGCCATGAGCCCCGAACGCCTCGAGCAAATCCGCACCATACTGACCCGGCGTCAGCCCGACTCGACCCGCTTGCCTGGCACACCCGCCTCACCCGATAGAAACTGATATGACTCCTGAACGCTTTAAACGAATTTCTGACATGCTGGCCCAGCGCCAGCTCGACTTGACCGTCTGTATGGAAGAGGTCCACAAACCTCACAACCTGGCCGCCATAGTGCGTACCGCCGATGCCATCGGCATCCACAGGGTGCATGCCGTCTGGCCCAAGAGCTGGATCCACAAGCGCAAGGGCACGGCCCGCGGCAGCCAGAACTGGGTGGACGTGAAACTGCACCCGGACATCGGCAGCGCAGTGGCCGAATTGAAAGCCGCTGGCATGCAGATCCTGGCGACCCATCTCTCGGAGAGCTCGGTGGATTTTCGCGCCATAGACTACACCAAGCCCACCGCCATCCTGGTGGGCCAGGAGAAGCACGGCATAGGCGAAGAGGCCCTGGCCCTGGCCGATCACCATATTGTCATCCCCATGGTGGGCATGGTGCAGTCCCTCAACGTCTCTGTGGCCGCAGCCGCCATCCTCTATGAGGCCCAGCGCCAGCGCGAGCTGGCCGGCTGCTATCAGCGCGGCTGCCCGCTCGATCTGGAAGAGCAGAACAGCATATTGTTCGAGGGGGGTTACCCCATCTATGCCCAGCTCTGCAAAGAAAAAGAGATGCCCTATCCCCAGCTCGGTCCGGCCGGCGAAATCCTGGCGGACGAGGCCTGGTGGCAACAGATGCAACTGACCCGCAAGGGCTGGGCCGCACAGCAGTCGGACGACACTTCGGAAGAGTACATTGATGAAGCCTAACTATTTGCCCCTGTTGGCCCTGACCCTGTTTTCTGCCGGAGCCCTTGCCGTGACCAATCCCTATCCGCTGACATCCGAAGCCGAGGTTGCCACCCTCCATCAGCAGACCCTGCCCGACTTCTGGCGCGAGCACGCCGTCGAAGGGGAATTCAAGGGCAAGGACGGCGTCACCATCCGCTATGCCGCCCTGCGCCAGGCCAGGGTGGATCGCGCCATTCTCATCGTCAACGGCCGGGTCGAGAGCTATCTCAAGTATCAGGAGCTGGCCTGGGATCTGTGGCGTCAGGGCTACAGCCTCTATCTCATCGATCACCGTGGTCAGGGCCTGTCCGAGCGTCTGCTGGACGACCAGGAGAAAGGATATGTCGACCAGTTCGACGATTATGTGCTGGATCTGAAGCAGTTTCACGACCAGGTCATAGTGGCGGACAAGCCCGCCAAGCTGTTCCTGCTGGCCCACTCCATGGGCGGCGCCATCTCGGCGCTCTATCTGGAGCGCTGGCCGGATGACATCAAGGCCGCCGTGCTCTCCTCCCCCATGATGGGCATCAACCTTGGCGGCCTGCCCAAATGGCTGGCACAGGGGCTGGCGGCCAGCATAGACACGGTCGGCAGCTGGCTGGGCGAACCGCCCTATGGCCCGGGCCAGGGCAGCTACCAGTCTCACGAATTTGCCGATAATGGCCTGAGCCACAGCGAGCCGCGCTATCAGGCGTTTCGCGAGCTCTACGAGCAGCGCCCGCAGATCAAGCTGGGCGGGGTGACAGCCCACTGGATCCGCGAGGGGATAGCCGCCGGAGACAGCGCCATCGCCGCCGCCGATCGCATCAAAACACCGCTGCTGCTGCTGCAGGCGGGGGAAGACAGCGTGGTGGACAATGCCGTGCAGGATGCCTTCTGCGCCCGGGCTCGGTGTGAAGGGGGCAAGCCGTTGCGGGTAGAGGGAGCCTGGCACGAGCTGTTCATGGAAGCCGATCCCCAGCGTCAGGTAGCGCTGAATGCCACCCTGGCCTTCTTCGATCGCTTCTGACACTGGTTATTTTTTGGATCCCTAAATAAATGGGGTGACGCAAAACGCTGGGGTACACTGCCCCGGCGTTCAATTGATGCCGAGGTAATGATGTTCAAGGTAGTTGTATCCGATCTCGATGGCACCCTGCTCAACAAGCAGCACCAGATCTCCCCCCGCACCCGTGACACCCTGCACCGTCTGGTGGAACAGGGGATCAAGTTCGTGGTGGCCACAGGCCGGCACCATGTGGACGTGCGCAGCATTCGCGACACGCTCGGGCTGGACATCTACCTCATCACCTCCAACGGTGCCGTGGTGCACGACAAGCAGGATCAACTCATCTTCAATCAGGCGCTGCCAGCCGCCGTGGCCGCCGAGCTGATCGCACTGGAGCGCGACCCCTCCATTCACCTCAACGTCTACTATGGCGACGAGTGGCTGGTGGAAGAGGAACTGCCCTGGTTGCTGCAATTCCATGACGAATCCGGATTTACCTACCGCCTGACCGACCTCGCCACCCATCCGATGGACAAGGTTAACAAGGTGTTTTACATCGGTGACCATGAGAAGCTGCTGCAGATCGAGGCCCAGCTCAACCAGCATTATGGTGATCGACTCAACGTCACCTTCTCCCTGCCGGACTGTCTCGAGGTGATGCACGCCGGGGTGCACAAGGGCAATGCCGTGCGCGCCGTGCTGGAGCAGCACGGGCTGGAGATGTCCCAGGCCGTTGCCTTCGGGGATGGCATGAATGACTTCGAGATGCTGAACATGGTGGGTCGCGGCGTGGTGATGGGCAATGCCCACGATCGCCTCAAGCTGGCCCTGGCAGACCACGAACAGACTCTGAGCTCGGATGAAGATGGCGTCGCCGTCTATCTGGAACAGCTGTTCGCCATCAGTACCGCCGGCGCAGCCTGATCCCTGCCGTCATGGATACCACCCGTGCGTGGTATCCATGACGCTCCGGCCTTGCGCCCCTAGCGTTTGAAGCTGTGGTCGCACGCCCTGCACCTATATTGCCGCGAAATCTGGCGATCTATGGTGCGGCCAAGCCATAACCCCAGCCCTCCTCCGGTTGCGCCCCCCAACAGGGCACCACCCAGAGCCCCGGCGACGGCACCGATGGGCACGCCTATCCCTCCCAACGCAGCCCCCATGCCGGCACCGACCTTGGCGAACGTGGCTGCGCAGGCATAACCGCCGGCGGCACCACATCCTATGGCGCAGGCCCGTCCCACCCGCTCATCCAATGCTTTATCAACCTCTTCTTTCAGACACCTCGGACATCTCATGATGTACCCCTTAGCCGACAGAATAGAATCCGCTGTTCACGCCCTGAACAAGTTTCGCTCTTATCTGCATCGGCTGCACTCGATTATGTACCGGTAATAACTCAAATTTTTACGGTTCCTGTTCGATAGCGTGACCCTCGCCTGAATCCCTTCAAAGCCTCAAACCCGATAATGGAACGTCATTTATCGCCTCAGCGAGACTCACCATCATGAAACTTCTGAATCGCTTATCCCTCACGACCAAAACCCGTCTTCCCGTGGTGATGGTGTTGATCATCATGTCCAGCGTCGTTGCCGTCGCCTACACCAGTTTCACCGAGCAGCAGCGGGTCAATCGCACCGTTGTCGAGCAGATACTGCCGGTACAAAACTCCCTTGAAGATGCCTATCGCGATTTCTATCAGGTCATTGCCGCAGGCCAGGGGCTGATCGTGGGTGGCCTCACCACCGAAAATGTGGCACATCAGAAAGCGGAATTTCTTGATAATGGCAACAAGGCGAGGGACAGGCTGAGTCAGGTGCAGACCCTGATCGATGCAGGCCTCCTCGGCAAGCAGTACCAGAGCAATCTTGACCTCATGTTGGCGGAGTTTGATCGCTGGCTCGCACACTATCAGGCCGTTTTTGCCGATCCCCATGAGAGCAGCCAGCTGCTCACCAATCACTTCCAGGCGTCACAGCAGCAGTTCACCAGCATCCGCCAGCAGCTCAACCTGCTCAAGGACGCCATCGAGCTATCTCAGCAGGCTCTCAGACAAGAGGTTCAGGCATCGAGCCAGCATGCGCAGCAGGTCTTGAGCATGGGCACGCTGAGCGCCATTCTGCTGGCCCTGACACTCACCTGGTCGGTCACCCGGCTCACGCTCAGGCCCCTCAACCAGATGCAGCGGGCGCTTGAGGATATAGCTCAGGGCGAGGGCGATCTCACCCGGCGCCTCACCATCACCTCGCGCGACGAGATCGGCGCCCTCGGTTCCGCCTTCAACCGCTTCATCGATCAGGTGCACAAGATCGTCAGCGACGTCAGCCAGATCGCCTGCACTGTGCAATCGGCATCACGGCAGCTGCACTCCCTGATGGAGCAGATGCTCACCAATGCCGAGGAGCAGCAGCGCCAGAGCGATCAAATTGCCGCTGCCGTGGAGGAGCAGAGTGCCACCAGCACCCTCATGGTGGAACACGCTAGCCAGACCGAACATGCCTCGACCAAAGCAGCCGGTCAGGTGCACAGCGCCACGACGGATCTGATGAATACGGTCGCGGCAATGGAAGCACTGGCACGGGACATTCACAGCTCGGAACAGGGTATCCAACGGCTGGAGCAAGATGTCGGGCACATTTCGTCAGTGCTGGATGTGATCCGCGGCATTGCCGAGCAGACCAATCTGTTGGCACTCAATGCTGCCATCGAAGCGGCACGGGCCGGGGAGCAGGGACGCGGCTTCGCCGTGGTGGCAGACGAGGTCCGCACCCTGGCCAGCAAGACCCAGCACAGCACGGGTGAAATACAACAGATGATCGAGCGGCTGCAACAGGGTAGCCAACTGGCTGTGCAGAAGATGGAAGCCAGCAGCCACAGCGGCACCCAGGCCGTCGCCCAGGCGCACCAGACCCGGGAGAGCTTGAGTCAGATGACGCAAGCGATCACCATCATCAACGAGATGAACGGCCAGATCCGGGATGCAGCCCATGAACAGAGCGGCGTCAGCACCGAGATCAACCACAATCTGAGCGTCGTCGCGTGCAACGGCCGCGCCATGCTGGAGAACCTGGAGATCATTCGCCAGACCTGTGGCCAGCTGGGGGCCCAGAGCCAACAACTGGCCACCACCGTGCAGCAGTTCAAACTCTGACGGCTCAGCCGGCAGGCTTGAACTGCTCCTTGTCGAGATTGTGTTTCTTCATGCGCAGATAGAGCTTCTTGCGCGGGATCCCGAGGTAGTGGGCGGCCTCGGTCACCCGGCCGGAGAACAGGAACAGGGTATCTTCGATCACCCGCCGTTCGAACTCTTCCACCAGATCGTCCAACGGCTCCTTGGCGCTGGCCAGCGGCATGGCCCGCTCAACACCAGCCAGTTTGACGATGCCCACCGCATAGAGCTCGGCCACGTTCCTGAGCTCGCGCAAATTGCCAGGCCACTGATGCCGCTTGAGCGTCTCCAGATAGGCGCGGTCCACCGCCGGCACAGGCTGGCCAATCCGTTTGCAGCCCTGACGCAGAAAGGCGCGAAACAGGGGGATGATGTCGCAACTGCGTTCGACCAGACGGGGCAACTTGAGCCGCACCTGAGAGAGGAAGTAGTACAGCTCCGGCATCAACTGTTGTCGCTCCACCAGCCCTTCCGGCGACTCGTCAAACAGCGCTATGGTGCGCAGGGACTTGTTCCCCTTGCGCTCCTGCTCCAGCAGATGGTTGCCCAGCCAGCGCTGGCACTCGGCCGTCAGTCTGGCGGGAGACTGCAGTACCAGGGTGCCCTGTTCGGCGAGCGCCAGACTGGCCTGTATCTCGGCCAGCGAGCCTGCCGACACGCAGTCATGCAGATGGCAGGGCTGTGCTTTGCGCGCGCTGATCCTGTGCAGCAGCAGTGCTAGCGTGTGCCGGCCAGAGCCGGCAGGCCCCTCCAGCATCAGATCCTTGTCGGTCTGTGCCAGCTGGTTGATCTGGTTGCGAATGGCCACTATCTGCGGGCTGGTTCCAATCAGCTCGTCATCGACGGCCGCCTGGATCTCGCTGCGGCGCGCCAGAGTGACGCGGCGCTGATGGCAGGCTCGCTCCAGCAGGGCCAGCAAGGCATGCGGGTTGAGCGGTTTCTCCAGAAAGTCGAACGCGCCCTGTTTCACCGCCCGCACCGCCAGGGGAATATCGCCGTGACCCGTGATCATGATGACCGGGATCTCGACGTCTATCTCCTGTACCCGGATCAGCAAATCCATGCCGTTCATGGCAGGCATGTAGATATCGGATACCACCACGCCAGGCCACTGGGCAGTGAGCTGGGTCAATGCCTCGTGGGCCGAGGTGGTAGCCTTGGGATGATAACCGGAGAGCCGCAACAGGTGGCAATAAGACTCCAACACGTCCTCATCGTCATCCACCAACAAGACGTTGGCCGGGCGGCTATGGGGTAACAACATTGACTGACCTCTCCTCGTTCATATGCTCATCGGATACTGGGCCCCCGGATGGGCAAAGTACACGGCCCCGCCGAACTCCAGGATCACCATGGCGCCGCCCGTCAGAGCCGAGCCCAGCAAGATCCCTGCGTCACAACGGGCCAGCAGGGAGCGACTGATGGTCAACCCCAGTCCCAACCCCACCTCCTTGGAAGTAGTGAAGGGGGTAAACAATCTGGGCAGTATGGCCTCACCGAAACCGGTACCGCTGTCGGCGATGGCAATCTTGAGCTGACTGCCATCCTGTTCCAGCAGCAACAGGCGGATCTCGCGGGTTGCCCGCCCGGCGATGGCATCCATCCCGTTCACCAGCAGATTGACCAGCACCTGCTCCACCAGCACGGGATCGGCCTCGAGCCAGAGCCCGGTGGGCAGCTCGTTCCTCAGGGTGCAGCCATCCCGTCTGGCCCTCGTCTCCAGCAGCAACAGGGCCTGCTCGGCCACCTGGCCCAGCTCGAGCGGGATGCGGGTCTCTTCGGTCGGCGACTTGCGCGCAAAATTTCGCAGCGCCGTGATGATGCGGCTCATGCGCTGGCTAAGCTTCTCAATCTTGCCAAGGTCATCGCCCAGTGTCTGGAGCTGTCCGGTATCGAGCGCGGCACGGCTGGTGTAGAGGTAGGTCATCATCGCCGACAGGGGTTGGTTGAGTTCATGGGCCAGACTGGTCATCGCCTGCCCCACCACCGCCATCTTGGCGGCCTGGATCAACTCATCCTGGGTCTGCAGCAGATTGCGCTGGGCATGCTGACGCTGCACTACTTCTGCTGCCAGCAAATGGTTGTTCTCGGTCAGCTCCCGGGTACGTTCCTCCACTAGCTGAGCCAGATCCCTGGCGGTCAGCTCCTGGCGGGTCACATCCGTGATGGTGATGATGAATCTGTGCCCCCGCCCCTGTTCGAAGCGACGCAGATTGAAATGCAAGAAACGGGGCTTGCCCTCCCGCTCGCTGGCAACCGTACACTCGCTGTAACCTAGCTGGTACAACGGCTGCCCCGGCAGGAACTGGCTGGCCAGCACTGTCCTGGCCTCTGCGGGAAAAGCCTGCCACAGCGGCTGATCCGGTTTGATGGTCGTCTGCTGGAACAGGGTCAACGCACTCGGGTTGACCGATTCTATGGTGCCATCCGGATGGCAGGTGATGAGACAGGCCTGGGTATTGTTGATGAGATTCAGGGCGTTGGCCCGTTCCATCTGCTGCAGTTGCTGACAGAAATGGCGCAGGCTCTCCCCCAGCTGGCCGATCTCGTCCCGCCCGCTAGTCCTGACCGGCAGATCCATCTTGCCCGCCGCAACCCGGGCCAGATCCTGCCCCAGTACATCGAGCCGCCCAATCAGCCGACGGCCGATCAACACCACCAGCACAAAAATGCTGAGCAAGATGGCGAGCGCGAGTACCACCAGGATCACCAGCTTGCCGGTAGCCACCATCTGGCTGCTGTTGTGTCCCAGCGTACTGAGAGAACGGTTTGCCTCGCTCACCATCAAGCTCACTCGCTGGTGATAGCGCGAGACTGCATCATCCAGCTGGGGCCGCAGAGCAGCCAGCCGCTGGTGAGTCAAGGCATCCGCCAGCAGCAACTGGTGCAGCTGCCCATCCGGCTTCACCAAGGTCACAATATCCTGCAGGATCTGGCGATAGCTGACGGTCGAGGGGTACTCCGCCAGGCGGAAGGTCAGCTCATCTATCTCGTCAATCTTGTAACCGATGAACAGAAACGCGCTTTCCAGATCCTGTTGATAACGCTGGGCAATGACCTCGTTGACCAGAGCCTGTAGCTCGTTTTCCTTGAACGTCAGATCCTGCAGGGCGGAAAACTCCTTGATGACACTGCCAAACTCGCCCATGTCATCCGAGCTGGCCACCATGCTGGTCAGATGCCACTCCACTTCCTGCAGCAGAGGGGCAACATCGTCCACCAGATCCTGATGCAGCCAGTTGCTGCGCTTTTGCAGCTGCTGCAGGGTTTCGAAGTGATCGATCTGCTGCTTCAGATAGCGGGCGTGATCAGCTACCAGGGAGCTCAATTCATCGAACGCCTGCCGCTGCGATGGTGTCTCCTGATCTCCCGGCGTTCCCAGCAGGTAGGCATTCTGGATGTCCAGCAGGGTGGAGGAAACCGAAATGGAGAGCCGCTGGTACTGCACCGGATCCCGGGTGTCACGCAACTGAGCCAGCAACAGCAACAAGCGGGAACTGGCGCGTTCCAGCTGATAGGCGCTGCCGATCGCGGGCAGGCTCTCCTCGACAATCAGGTTGACCTGCTGTCCCAGCCGTTCCCATACCATATAAGCGGCCATCCCCATGATCCCGGTCAGGGCCGTGATGGCCACAAAGGCGAGGATGAGCCGACGTCCCAGGCTGCTCGGCATGCGCAAGCTGCGCCCCAGCCGACTCATGGCTTGACCGCCTGCTCGACCAGGCGCTGTGCTTCGTTCAGTCGCCCCTCCGTCACCTGACGCCACTGGTGCATCACCCGCTCTGCCTGTGGATTGCCCTGCTCTCGATCGTACATGCCATCGAACAACGCCAGCAACGCTGGATCCCTCGCCTGCTGCTCGCTCAGGGGGGGCGTGCTGGCCTTGCTGCGCGCCTGCTCCAGCAGTTTGATCCGCCAGGGTTCCTGCTGGGTATCCGCTCCGTTAATCCCCTGCCAGGTCATTTTCAGCCTGGGCATCTGCTGGGTAATGGTCTGTTCGAACAGAGCTTTGAGCAGGCCAGCTCGCCGGTACAGCAGCGCCTTGTCGGTAACATAACGGGTCTGCCTGGCCAGCGCCGGCTGACTCAGTGTGGCCTTGGCCATGCCGGGAGTCCCTATGATGGCCTGCCCCCTGGCTGACAACAGATATTGGATGAACAGGGCCCCATTGGCCGGATTGGCACTGCTGCGGGTCACCCCCAGATAGGTCGGCAGGATCACTGAGTCCGGCATGATGTTGAAACCGACGTGCTCAAAGCGGGACTGGCTGTTGAGGGCATAACTGTCGATCACCAGACCGGCGCCGGCCAGCCCGCGAGTAATACCGTCGCTCACCCCAAAACTGCGCGCAGTAATGGCCGACAGGTTGCTACCGAGTCGCATCAACAGGGCCCATCCCTGCTCCCAGCCATACTGCTGCAGCACGCTCTCCACCATCATGTGGGTCGTGCCAGATTGGGAGGGGGAGCTCATCATGACATGCCCCATGAAAACAGGTGAAGCCAGCTGCTGCCAAGTGGTGGGAAGGGGTAACTGATATTTGGTCAAATAGTGGCGGTTATACATGATGCCGCTACTGGAATATCCGACGACCGCCACTTTATTGCTTAATCCCAGAGTATGCGGACTCAGCCAGTCCGGAGGAGTTGTGACGATCGGCAAAGGCGCCAGTAAACCCGCCTTATCCAGTGTGTTAAAAAAAGTCGGCGACGATGACATGATAATATCAACCGGAGGCGCCTCCGCCTCCGTTAATAATCGCAAGGATGGAATGGTGCGCCGATAAATAACCTCTACCCGGATCTCCGGATATTGTTCGGCGAAACCGTCGATCACCGCCCTGACCGGTGTCTCCGAGAAGGAGGTAAGCACAGTCAATGACGCGGCCTGAATGGTGCTGAATGGCAACATTACCACGGCCAGACAGAGGGGTAGCAGTCGGCAAAATATTGGCATAGGGTGTCTGTCGGCTCGCTATCAATGTCAGATTATGTGCTGCACATCTAATATTCAGCACATGCCATTATTTTTATTAAATGGGGGATGAGCCAGTTCTGACTCATATCACCCCGTCGGGATCGCTATTGTTATTCATTGAATATCAATAGGACAGTCTGAATATGTCACTTTTGACTCATGACATCCCTATGATTGAGTCAGTGTTGACCCATATCTGTCATTTTGCCGCCTGAAATTTTCCCTTCATATGATGGCAACCGCTATCAGAGCTTCCTCTGAAACCATGCTGCCAAATATAAACGGAGAACGACATGTTCAACTTTTTCAAGACGCGAGCAGACCTGCCGGTCATGGATGCCTCGCCCGATAAAATCCGCTCCATTTACCGCAAGTACCAGTGGCAGGTTTTCCTGGGACTGGTGCTGGGGTATGCCATGTTTTACGTGGTTAGAATGAGCCTTAACGTTGTCAAGAAACCCCTGCTGGATGCCGGCATAGTGACGCTGGAGGAGCTGGGGGTCATAGGTTCCGCCTTCCTGTTCACCTACGCCGTCGGCAAGTTCTCCAACGGCTTCCTCTCCGATTACGCCAACATAGGCCGCTTCATGTCGGTCTCGCTGGGGCTGTCATCCATCTGTACCATCCTGATGGGCATGAACACAGCGACCTTCTTCCTGGTGCTGATGTGGGGCCTGAACGGCTGGTTCCAGTCCGTCGGCTCGGCGCCCTCCTGTGTCTCCATCTTCCAGTGGTTCTCACCCAAGCAACGGGGCTCCGTCTATTCGATCTGGGGTGGCTCACGCAACATAGGGGAAGGCATCTCCTGGATCCTGACAGCCACCATCGTCAGCTACTTCGGTTGGCAGGCTGGTTTTATCGGGGCGGGTATTGCCTCTCTGATTGCGGCTCTGTGCATGTTCCTGGTACTGAAGGATCGCCCGCAGACTTATGCTCTGCCGGAACCGGCCGTCGCCTTCGGTGAGCAGGCCGAAATCGCCAAGAAAGTGGAGCCGGCCGAGATCCGCCGCGCCCAGCTGTTCATCCTCAAGCAACCCACCGTCTGGCTCATCGCCGCAGCCTGCGCCTGCATGTACATGTCCCGCTACGCCATGAGCTCCTGGGCCGTGCTCTACCTGCAGGAACAGAAGGGTTACAGCCTGATCGATGCCGGTTTCGCCATGTCAGCCTACCCCATCGCCGGTTTCGTTGGCGCCATCCTGGCAGGGGTCATCTCCGACAAGCTGTTCAACGCCAACCGCCACATCCCGACTCTGCTGTACGGTCTGGCCAACATAGCCGGCATGTGCCTGATGTTCTGGGGTCCGCAGAGCCGCATGATGGACGCGGTCGCCCTCGCCCTGATCGGTTATGCCATCGGTGGTCTGGTGGTGTTCCTGGCCGGTCTGACCGCCTGTGACCTGATGCCCAAAACGGCGGTGGGTGCAGTGAAGGGATTCATCGGTCTCTGTTCCTACATCGCCGCCTCCGGCCAGGAACTGGTCTCCTCTGCGCTGATCAAGACCAGCGTGATCGATGGCGTGACTCACTATGACTTCAGCAGTGCCCAGTACTTCTGGCTGGGCGCCTCTGTGGTCTCCATGCTGCTCGCTCTGACGGTGTGGAACGCCAAAAAAGTCGTCAACTACTGATACATGCCCAAGAAAAGGGTGGTCTGGTGACCACCCTTTTGCATTGTTGTCGCAACAGGAGAATCCCATGCGCAAGACCAAAATCATCGCCACTCTTGGCCCTGCCAGCTGCTCCGCCACCATGGTGGAGAAGCTGATCCAGGCAGGAGCCAACGTCTTTCGGCTGAATTTTTCCCACGGCAGTCCGGCGCAGCACCTGGCACTGGCAGCGCTGATCCGCACCACGGCCGTACGCCTCGATACCCACATCGGCATTCTGGTGGATCTGCAGGGCCCCAAGATCCGGATAGCCAGCTTCGCTGCGGGCAGCATACGGCTGCAGGCGGGAGAATCCTTCGTACTCGATGCCGGGCTCGATGACCGGCAGGGCGACCAATATCGGGTCGGGATCGACTACCCGGCACTGGTGAACGAGGTGTACGCGGGCAATATCCTGCTGTTGGACGATGGCCGTATCCAGCTCAGGGTGGAACAGATCGAGGGAACGCACATCGCGACCCGCGTGCTGGTGGGCGGCATATTGTCGAATCGCAAAGGCATCAATGTACTGGGCGGCGGCCTCAGTGCCCCGGCGCTGACCGCCAAGGATAGGGAAGATATCCTGACCGCCCACCAGCTCGAGGCCGACTTCGTGGCCATCTCTTTCCCCCGTTGCGCCGCTGATCTCGACGAGGCCAGAGCGCTCATTCGTGCCACCGGCAGCAAGGCAGCCATCGTCGCCAAGGTCGAGCGGGCAGAGGTTGTCGCCTCGGTCGAGGCCATGGACGAGATCATTCACGCCGCCGACATCGTCATGGTGGCCCGTGGCGATCTGGGGGTGGAGATCGGAGATGCCAGACTGCCCGGCGTACAGAAGAAGTTGATCAAGCGCTGCCGTGCACTCGGTTGCCCCGTCATCACCGCGACCCAGATGCTGGAGTCGATGATCGGCAGCCCCATGCCTACCCGGGCCGAAGTACTGGATGTGGCCAACGCGGTCATGGATGGCACGGATGCGGTGATGCTGTCGGCCGAGTCGGCGGCTGGACTCTATCCGGTAGAAGCGGTCGAAGCCATGGCCCGCATCGCACTGGGAGCCGAACAAGAGATGGAGCCCATGCCACCACGCTGGCGCAGGGACACCAGCCAGATTGATCAGTCCAGCCACTGTATGGCGCTGGCCGCCATGACCTCCGCCTTCAGCCAAGACAGCGCCTGCGGCATTGCCGTGCTGACCCGCCAGGGAGATGCGGTCATCGCCATATCCCGGGGCGGTCTCAACAATCCGATCTGGGCACTGTCAGACAACCGCCAGCTGCTCAATCAAATGGCGATCTTGCGCGGCGTCAGGCCGATCCACTATCGGGATAGCGACCCCCAGCACCATCACAACCAGCTGATAGACACATTGCGACGGGCCGATCAGCTGAAGGGGGTCCACTCCCTGCTGATCAGTCGCCTCGACTCGCTCGAGGGGTCTGGTCATGAGGATGTCTGTCGCCTGGTGCCATTGCCCGTTACGATACCCCAGCCAGAACGTCCGATAAATGCCGCGCATTCACACTGAGGGGAGCCACTCGTCTATCTCAAAAGCCTCACCAGATGAGGCTTTTCAGGTTCAGCTGGTCCAGCACGCTCGTTTCATTCTTCCACTCGAAGCTCTGGTTGGCGCCGCCGTAGCAATCCGCCAGCCGCAGCGGGGTACCGGGTTTGTGACGGCGTCCGGCGACATCCAGGCATAGCTCGACCTTGCGGTTGAACAGGCGATCCGCCTGCCACTGCCATTGACGACTCTCGTCCTGACACTCCGTCATGGCGATCTCACTCCCTCCCTTCGCCACCAGACAGCGCTGCTGGAGCTGCAAGGCACCGGCATCCCAGCTGAACTGCTGACCGGCCGTCTGGTCGCAAGGCTGGGTGATCAGCTGATCCTGGGCATTCAATGCCACGCAGAAACCACCGCTGGTCACCAGGGTGGAGGGGGTATCAGCGGCCTGCCTGGACGCGGCGCCCATCAGGATCTCATCCGGCTTGGGTTTGAACGAGCAGCCGCTGAGGGCCACGACAACAAGCGCCAGCGTGCTGACGCGAACGATATTAGGGTGCATATGACATGTTGGCCTGAAATGTGTTCAATGATGCCCACTTGCTGTGGGTCTGTGGCCCAGCATACCCGAAGCCGCGGCGAGAAAGTGCCAACAGAAGTGTAAACAGACGTGACAAGGTGTGACGACAGGAGAGATGGCAAACGCCAGAAAGCGAAAAACCCCGCCGAAGCGAGGTTTTTCTGAATATGGTCGGTGATAAAGGATTCGAACCTTTGACCCTCTGGTCCCAAACCAGATGCGCTACCGGGCTGCGCTAATCACCGAGACAATTTTCTTTACTAATTACTCTAAAGCACAAAGACGACCACTTGCGATCATCCTCGTCATACAGCAAGTATGGTGCGAAGAGAGGGACTCGAACCCTCACACCCGGGGGGCACTAACACCTGAAGCTAGCGCGTCTACCAATTCCGCCACCTTCGCATACCTGACAAGCTGTAAAATGGGGTGGCTGATGGGGCTCGAACCCACGACAACCGGAATCACAATCCGGGACTCTACCAACTGAGCTACAGCCACCACAGCTGTTTTCGTTCCACAACAACGCCCGTTTAACTGGCGCACGTTTGATGGTGCGCCCGACAGGATTCGAACCTGTGACCTCTGCCTCCGGAGGGCAGCGCTCTATCCAGCTGAGCTACGGGCGCTACGCTGTCGAACGGGGCGCATTATTGATGATGGGAGCATGCTTGTCTACACTTTTTTGCCTGCGCTGAATCAACCGCTTGTTTTTCCATCGCTTATGGCTGTTTTATGCCATTTTTCCTTCATTCAGGCTGGATCCAGTCCTCCCCCGTTACTTTGTCCCCCCACTATGGTGGTCAAACGCGCAGCAGAACTTGACTTGCCTCAAGGCCCCCCTAAAATGAATGAACGTTCATTCAGCCGTTGTGATAATCGAGTCATGAACAAGAAAGAACGCATTTTCAATGCGGCGCATGAAGTACTCGGCGAGCAGGGTTTCCACGGGCTATCCATTGCCGTGGTGGCCAAGAAAGCCAAGGTCGCGGCAGGCACCATCTATCGCTACTTCAGCGACAAAGATGATCTGATCCGCCAGCTCTATCAGCACACCATACTCCAGTGTCATCCCCTGGTCATGGAAGGGGTGCAGATAGAGGAGGTGTCGTTTCAGCAATTTCGGCGCTTGTGGCTCAACATCCACGCCATTTTTGCCGACGAGCCCAACGCGCTCAAATGCAAGTTGCAGTATGAGAGCTCTCCGCTGGGAGCCGAGCTGGAGAAAGACCCGGTCATCATGGCCGCCTGGGCACCTCTGGATCGCTTCTTCGAACGGGGACGTGAACAAGGTCTGTTTATCGATCTACCCGTCCGGGCACTGCAGGTGCTGAGCCTGGATTGCGTGGGAAGTCTGGCGTTGCAACGCCAGGTTCACCACTTTGAACTGACGCAAGAACAGCTGGAAGCCGTGATCCGGGCCAGCTGGAATGCCATTTTAAACCCCAATTTTTCCACCTCAGGAGCCTGTTCATGAAAAAGTGGATGGCCATCATGTTGCTGATAGCGCTTGCCCTGTTTGGCAGCGTCATCGGCTTCAATATGTTCAAGCAGAAGAAGATTGCAGAGTTCATGGCCAACCGGCCTGAACCCGAGTTCCCGGTGACCGCCATGGTGACCAAGGCGCAGGACTGGGTACCGACCATAGAAGCGATCGGCTTCATCGAACCGAACCAGGGGGTGACACTGTCCACCGAACTGGCGGGCACCATCGATGCCATCACCTTCGAATCCGGCAAGCCAGTCAAGGCGGAGCAGCTGCTGCTGAGCCTGGACTCCAGCGTGGAGAAGGCCAATCTGCAAGCCTCCCTGGCCAAGCTGCCGGCGGCGCGCGCCAAGTACGAGCGCTTCCAGAACCTCTTCAAGAAGAGCTCCATCTCCAAGGATCAGCTGGATGATGCCGAAGCCAGCTACCGCTCGCTGGAGGCCGACATCGAGAGCCTGAAGGCGACCATAGCCCGCCGTGAAGTCCGCGCCCCCTTCGGCGGTGTGGTCGGCCTGCGCAACGTCTTCCTCGGCCAGTACCTGCAACCGGGTACCGACATAGTGCGGCTGGAAGACACCAGCGTGATGCGCCTGCGCTTCACCGTGCCCCAGACCGACATCTCGAAAATCACTCTGGGCCAGATCATCAAGATCAACGTGGATGCCTATCCCCAGACCCAGTTTGATGGCCACATCACCGCCATCGAGCCGGCCGTCAACTACCAGAGCGGCCTGATCCAGGTACAGGCTGACATCCCGAACAACGACGGCCAGCTCCGTTCAGGCATGTTCGCCCGCGCCAGCATCATACTGCCCACGGTAAAAGAGCAGATGGTGATCCCGCAATCGGCCATCTCCTTCACCCTGTATGGCGAAAACGTCTATGTCATCCACGAGGTGGACGGTATGAAACGGGCCAAGCAGGTCGTGGTCAAGGCGGGCGAGCGTCGCGGTAATGACGTACATGTGCTGTCCGGTATCAAGGCCGGGGACGAGATAGTGTTGTCGGGCCAGGTTCGCCTGAGCAACGACACCAAGGTGCGCGTGGTCGAAAACGATGCCCTGGCCGTTCCGGCACAAACCCCGATGCTGTAAGCGCGGAGATCTGCAATGCGATTTACTGACATATTCATAAAACGGCCTGTGCTGGCGATCTCGCTCAGCTTCCTGATCGCCCTGCTGGGCTTTCAGGCCATCTTCAAGATGCAGGTGCGGGAATACCCCGAGGTAACCAATACGGTGATCACGGTCAGCACCAGCTACTACGGTGCCAGTGCCGACCTGATCCAGGGCTTCATCACCCAGCCGCTGGAGCAGGCGGTGGCGCAAGCCGACAACATCGACTTCATGACCTCCTCCAGCCAGCTGGGCAGCTCCACCGTCACGGCCTTCATGAAGCTCAACACCGACCCGAACGCCGCGCTGTCTGACATACTGGCCAAGGTCAACTCGGTGCGCTCCCAGTTGCCGAAAGAGGCGGAAGACCCCTCGGTCACCTCCTCCACCGGCTCCACCACGGCGGTGCTCTACCTCGGCTTCACCAGCCCGGAGCTGAACTCCAGCCAGATCACCGACTATCTGGAACGGGTCATCAAGCCGCAGCTGTTTACCGTGGGCGGCGTGTCCAAGGTTGATCTCTACGGCGGTGTCGAGTTTGCCCTGCGGGTATGGCTGGATCCGGCCAAGATGGCGGCCTTCAACCTGACCTCAAGCGACGTGATGACTGTGCTCAACAGCAACAACTATCAGTCGGCCACCGGTCAGGCGACGGGTTACTTCACCCTGTTCAACGGCAATGCCAAGACCCAGGTCAGCAATACCGAGGAGCTCAAGCGACTGGTGGTGGCCACCCGTGACGGCAAGGTGATCCGCCTCTCCGACATCGCCAAGGTGACGCTGGAGAAGAGCCACGACATCTACCGGGCCAGTGCCAACGGCCGCGAAGCCGTGGTCATGGCGGTCAACGCGGCGCCGACCGCCAACCCCATCAACATTGCCCACGACGTGCTGGAGTTGCTGCCGAGCCTGAAGAGCAACATGCCGAGCACCATGCAGGCCAACGTGCTCTATGACTCCACCATCGCCATCAACGAATCCATCCACGAGGTCATCAAGACCATACTGGAGGCGGCCGCCATCGTACTGGTGGTGATCACCCTGTTCCTCGGCTCGTTCCGGGCCGTCATCATCCCCATCATCACGATTCCGCTCAGCCTGATCGGCGTGGTGATGATGATGGATCTGTTCGGCTTCTCAATAAACCTGATGACACTGCTGGCCATGGTGCTGGCGATCGGTCTGGTGGTGGATGACGCCATAGTGGTGCTGGAGAACGTCGACCGACACATCAAGCAGGGGGAGGAGCCCTTCCGGGCCGCCATCATAGGGACCCGCGAGATAGCCGTGCCGGTTATCGCCATGACGGTCACCCTGGCCGCCGTGTATGCGCCGATCGCTTTGATGGGAGGCATCACCGGCTCCCTGTTCAAGGAGTTCGCGCTGACCCTGGCGGGGGCGGTATTCGTCTCCGGCATCATAGCGCTGACCCTGTCACCCATGATGTGCGCCAAGATGCTCAAGGCCAACGAGCAACCGGGCAAGTTCGAGAGCACGGTACACCACCTGCTGGATCGGATGACGGAACGCTACGACAGCATGCTGCACGCCGTGATGCAGAAGCGCATCGTGGTCGTGGTGTTCGCCGTCATCGTATTCGGCAGCCTGCCGCTGCTGTTCAAGTTCATCCCGAGCGAGCTGGCACCGTCGGAAGACAAGGGCGTCATGGCGGTGCTGGGTACGGCGCCCTCCAACGCCAACCTGGACTACATCGAAAACACCATGGCGGACGTGAACAAGATCCTGGATGAGCAGCCGGAAATCGCTTACTCCCAGGTCTTCTCCGGGGTATTCAACGCCAATCAGGCGTTTGGTATCGCCTCCATGGTGCCATGGAGCCAGCGTGAAGCGAGCCAGAAAGAGGTGCTGGACCGGGTCGCCGGACTGGTGAAGGACATCCCAGGGATGGCTATCACCACCTTCCAGTTCCCTGAACTGCCGGGTGCATCGAGCGGCTTGCCGATCCAGTTCGTCATCACCACCCCGAACAGCTTCGAGAGCCTGTTCCTGATCGCCAGCGAGATGCTGACGGCCACCCAGGCCAATGGCCAGTTCGTCTATTCGGATCTCGATCTGAACTACGACTCCGCCACCATGAAGATCAAGATCGACAAGGACAAGGCGGGTGCCTACGGCATCACCATGCAGGACATAGGCATCACCATGGGCACCATGATGGCGGACGGTTACGTCAACCGCATCGACCTGGATGGCCGCTCCTACGAGGTGATCCCTCAGGTCGAGCGCAAATACCGCATGAACCCGGAATCCATGAAGGGTTACTACGTGCGTGCGGCCGACGGCAAATCCATCCCGCTGGGCAGCCTGATCAACATCGAAGTCGTGGGCGAGCCCCGTGCCCTGCCCCACTTCAACCAGCTGAACTCCGCCACCATAGGCGCCGTACCGGCACCGGGTGTGGCCATGGGGGACGCGATCAACTGGTTCAAGACCACAGCCGAAGAGAAGCTGCCGCAAGGCTATCGCTACGACTTCATGGGTGAGGCTCGCCAGTTCGTGACCGAAGGCAACGCCCTCTATGCCACCTTCGCGCTGGCGCTGGCCATCATCTTCCTGGTGCTGGCCATCCAGTTCGAATCCGTACGTGACCCCCTGGTGATCATGGTGTCGGTCCCGCTCGCCATCAGTGGTGCCTTGATTGCACTGGCGTGGGGCATGGCCACCATGAACATCTACTCCCAGGTGGGCCTGATCACGCTCGTAGGCTTGATTACCAAGCACGGGATCCTGATCTGCGAGGTGGCGAAGGAGGAGCAGCTGCTGCACGGTCTGAACCGGACCCAGGCTGTGATGCAGGCGGCCAAGGTGCGGCTGCGCCCCATCCTGATGACCACGGCGGCCATGATCGCGGGTCTGATCCCGCTGCTGTACGCGGCCGGTGCCGGTGCGGCCCAGCGCTTCAGCATAGGCATAGTGATAGTGGCCGGTCTGGCGATCGGTACCATCTTCACCCTGTTCGTGCTGCCGGTGATTTACACCTACCTGGCCTCCGAACACAAACCCTTGCCCGTGTTTGATGAATCCATCCCGCCCAAGGCGAAAGGGAGTCATTGATCACCAATTTGAATGCAAAAGGCCCCGATTCGGGGCCTTTTTTTATCCCGCTAACGAAACACGACATAAGTGCATGAAGCAGTTAAACTAAATGGCAATATATCCAGACCGCAAGGACGCCATGTCAGGACTCTTCTCCAAGACCGCGAGGGCCGTCGGCCGTAACGGGCTCTCATACCGCCTGCTCTCCTACATTCTGGTGTGCAGTACCGTATTGGCGATGATCATTACGGTGTTGCAACTTGCCTGGGATTACCGCAAGGATGTCGCCGTCATCGAGGACAGCATCGGCCAGATCGAGGCCTCCTTCCTGCAACCCATCGCCGCCAGCCTGTGGAATCTGGATGAGGAGCAGGTCAAGGTACAGATAGAAGGCATCATGAACCTGCCCAACATGCAGTTCGTGATGGTCAAGGAGATGCTCGGCAACTCGGAAGTGCCGCTGCTGACCCAGGGGGTGGAGCGTGAAAGCTACGACATCTCCCGCGAGTTCAATCTCACCTATCAGGGTGAAGTGGTCGGCAAGCTGTTCGTCGCCGCCTCCCTCGAACAGATCTACCAGCGCCTGATTGAAAAATCCGTGCTCATCATGGTCAGCCAGACCATCAAGACGCTGGTGGTCTCATTCTGCATCCTGATCATCATTTACTATCTGGTGGTCCGTCACCTCAACCGCATCGCCAACTATGCCCAGAAATTCAATCTGGATCGGCTGGCCATAGAGCTGACGCTGGAGGGGCGCCCCCTGCCCCGCAAGAAACCCGACGAGCTGGATACCCTGGTCGCCACCCTCAACCAGATGCGAACACGGCTGAACGACGAGTTTGCGGCGCGCCATCAGGCGGCGGAACAGTTGCAACAGGAGCGGGACTTCTCCGCCACCCTGATCAACTCGGCCAACATGCTCATCTGCTGCATGGAACCCAATCTCACCATCGCCAGCATCAACCCGGCCGCCATACTGCTGACCGGTTACCACCAGCAGGAGATCTTGCAGCACAGCTGGCTGGATCTGTTCGTCAGCCAGGAACAGCGTGAAGAGCTGGCGCTGATCCTGGCCGATCACGGCTCCATTGAGGACAAAGAGGTCATCATGCATGACCAGCAGGGCCATGAGCTGGTGCTGCAGTGGACCTTTGCCCCCTTCTACGAGGGCCTCAACCTCAAGTACCTGATCGGGTTCGGCTATGACATCACCCGCCTCAAGAAGGTGGAGCGGGAGATCATCTCCCTCAACGAACAGCTGGAAGGCAAGGTGGTGGAGCGAACCCGCAGCCTGAGCGACGCCAACGATCAGCTGGGCAAGGCCTACGACGACCTGAAACAAGCGCAGCAGACCCTGGTGGAATCGGAGAAGATGGCCTCCCTCGGCTCGCTGGTGGCCGGGGTGGCGCACGAAATCAACACCCCCATCGGCATCAGCGTGACCGCCTCCTCCTATCTGCAGGAGCGGGTGGCCGACTTCAAGCTGCACATCGACTCCAAGCAGCTCTCCCGCTCCTATCTCAACGAGTTCACCGTCAACCTCGACGAGTCCATGCAACTGCTGCAGGGCAACCTGAGACGCGCCTCGGAGCTGATCGCCAGCTTCAAGCAGGTGGCGGTCGATCAGTCGTCCGAGGCGCGTTACAACTTCAGCCTCGCCGACAACCTGCATCAGGTGGTGGTCTCCCTCGGCCACAAGCTGAAGAAGGCCCAGTGCGAGGTGGATATCCAGTGCGATCCCAAGCTGTCGATCTTCTCCTTCCCCGGCAGCTTCACCCAGATCTATTCCAACCTGATCCTCAACTCCATCAACCATGGCTTCGACAACTGGGACAAGCCGAAGAAGATCACCATCAAGGTGGAGCAACAGGGTGAGGAGCTGATGATCGACTACAGCGACAACGGCCGCGGCATCCCGCCCGAGATACTGCCACGCATCTTCGACCCCTTCGTCACCTCCAAGCGGGGCCAGGGCGGCAGCGGGCTCGGCACCCACATCATCTACAACCTGGTGGTGCAGCTGCTGCGTGGCCGCATCAACTGCGTCAGTGAACCGGGCAACGGCGCCCAGTTCCATATTCGTCTGCCGATCCAACATAACTGAGCGCTGGCTCTTGTGAGCCAGCCGCTTTATCCCCATCATGCTGTGATTGCATTCTTAATGAGCGGAGAACCTCGCAATGGCACAGCATTTTGACTATATCGCCATCGGTGGCGGCAGCGGCGGCATCGCCTCGGCCAACCGGGCTGCCATGTACGGCAAGAAAGTCGCCCTGATTGAAGCCAAAGAGTTGGGTGGTACCTGCGTCAACGTCGGCTGCGTGCCGAAGAAGGCCATGTGGTATGCGGGCCAGATCGCCGATGCCCTGAAATATGGCGCCGACTACGGCTTCGACACCACACTCAACCACTTCAGCTGGGCCAAGCTGGTCGAGTCCCGCCAGGCCTACATCGGCCGCATTCACAAGTCCTATGAGAACGTGCTGGGCAAGAACCAGATCACTGTCGTCAAGGGCTTCGCCCGCTTCGTCAATAGCAACACGATCGAGGTCAACGGCGAGCAGTACAGCGCCGATCACATACTGATCGCCACAGGTGGCCGTCCCGAAGTACCCGCCATTCCGGGTGCAGAGCTGGGTATAGATTCCGATGGTTTCTTCGATCTGCAGGCGCAGCCCAAGCGGGTTGCCGTGGTCGGCGCCGGCTACATAGCCGTGGAGATAGCCGGCGTGATGCAGGCGCTTGGCTCCGAGACCCACCTGGTGGTGCGCAAGCACGCGCCGCTGCGCAACTTCGACCCCATGATCCACGAGACGCTGGTTGAAATCATGGCGCAGGAAGGGCCCAAACTGCACACCCACGCCATCCCCAAGGCTGTGGTCAAGAACGCCGATAACAGCCTGACCCTGCAACTGGAAGATGGTCGCCACCTGACCGTCGATTGCCTGATCTGGGCCATAGGCCGCACTCCGGCCACCGACAACCTCAACCTGGCCGCCACCGGTGTCACGCTTGACGAGAAGGGCTTCATCCCGACCGACAAGTTCCAGAACACGACCGTCGCCAACCTCTATGCCGTCGGTGACAACACGGGCCGCATCCAGCTCACTCCGGTGGCCGTCGCGGCGGGCCGTCGTCTCTCCGAACGGCTGTTCAACAACAAGCCTAACGAGCACCTCAACTACGATCTGGTGCCGACCGTGGTGTTCAGCCACCCGCCCATCGGCACCATAGGGCTGACCGAACCGGAAGCCATCGCCGAGTATGGCGAGAGCCAGGTCAAGGTCTACCGCAGCCAGTTCACCGCCATGTACTCGGCCCTGACCCAGCATCGCCAGCCTACCCGCATGAAGCTGGTCTGCGTCGGCCCGGAAGAGAAGGTGGTCGGCCTGCACGGCATCGGCTTTGCCATGGACGAGATACTGCAGGGCTTTGGCGTCGCCATGAAGATGGGGGCCACCAAGGCCGACTTCGACAACTGCGTGGCCATCCATCCGACCAGCGCGGAAGAGTTTGTGACAATGCGATAAGCACGTTTGAAGCTGGCCTGTCACTATCAGGCCAACTTCAACAACTGCGTTCCCCCTCTTCATCCCACCAGCACAGAAGAGTTCGTGACCATGCGCTAACCGCATATGAAGCTGACCTCATCACCATCAGGCTAGCTTCAGCAACTTGCTACCAAACCCGGCCCAGGCCGGGTTTTTTCATATCAGCCCTTCGACAACCCCGACAAACCTGCGCTTTTTACGCCGATTTTACGCCCCCTCCATGCCGCTTTATGGCGCCTTTACGCCGGTTTTACATACCCTTTCAACGTCAATGACACCAACGGAGTCGATAGGGTTTTACATCGACTCTCGCAGCTAATTATCTCAATGGAGTCGATATGAATTGGCTATATCTGCTGCTGGTCCTCGCCCTGATGGGCTATCTGTTGCGTGCGTTAACGCGCAGCCACGAGTGAGGAACTGACTATGTGGCAAGAAGTGATCTATCCGGTGGCCTTTGTGCTGCTGATCCTGCTGCCGGCCCCCCTGCTTGGCGGCTACCTGTATCGGGTATTCGAGGGGCAGAGCCGCTGGCTGTCGCCCATAGAGCGCGCCACCCTGGCCTGCTGCGGCACGGACGGGCGAGAGCAGGACTGGAAGTCCTACGCCCTCAGCCTGCTGGCATTCAACGGCGCCGGTTTCGGCCTGCTGTTCCTGATCCTGATGGCGCAAGGCCTGCTGCCCCTCAACCCGCAGCAACTGCCCGGCCTGAGCTGGCAAATGGCCTTCAACACGGCGGTCAGCTTCATGACCAACACCAACTGGCAAGCCTATTCCGGTGAGGCCAGCCTCTCCTACTTCAGTCAGATGGTGGGGCTCACCACCCAGAACTTCGTCTCCGCCGGGACGGGCGCGGCCGTCGCCATCGCCCTGTTCCGCGGCATAGCCCGCCAGCAAACTACCCACATCGGCAACTTCTGGCAGGATCTGGTGCGTTTCTGCCTCTACGTGCTGCTGCCGATGGCGCTGATCATGGCGCTGCTGCTGGTATGGCAGGGCGTGCCCCAGACGCTGTCGGCCTATCTGCCGTTCCACAGCCTGGAAGGTCAGGAACAGCTGCTGCCGCTCGGCCCTGCCGCGTCCCAGATCGCCATCAAGCAGCTCGGCTCCAACGGCGGTGGCTTCTTCGGCATCAACTCGGCCCATCCGTTCGAGAACCCGACCGCCCTCTCCAACTGGCTGGAGATGGTCGCCCTGCTCACCATAGCCGCCGCCATGGTCTGCACCCTGGGCCGCTACGTGAAGGATGTGGCCCACAGTCGCGCCATCCTCATCGCCATGACCATCATGCTGGTGCTGGGGCTCTGCCTCTCCCTCTCCCAGGAGATGAAGCCGGATCCCAACCTCGCTCACCTCACCACTCAGATGGGCAACTGGGAAGGCAAGGAGAGCCGCTTCGGCCCAGTGCTATCCAGCATCTGGGAAGTGGCGACCACGGCCGCCTCCAACGGCTCGGTCAACGCCATGCACGACAGCTTTGCCCCCCTCGCCGGTATGGTCGCCATGATCAACATGCTGCTGGGTGAAGTGGTGTTCGGCGGCGTGGGTGCCGGTATCTACGGCATGATGCTGTTCGTGCTGCTGACCGTGTTCCTGTGTGGCCTCATGGTGGGTCGCACACCGACCTATCTGGGCAAACGCCTCGGCATCACAGAGATGAAGTGGGTGGTCGCCAGCATGCTGGTGATGCCGGTCGGGGTATTGGTGATCGGTGGCGTGACCCTGCTGATGCCGGATGCCGCCACCGTCATAGGTCACGAAGGCCCGCACGGCCTGTCACGGCTGATCTATGCCTACGCCTCGGCTGCCGGCAACAACGGTTCCGCCTTCGCGGGCTTTGCCGCCGCCGATAGCTGGCAGTGCATCGCCATCGCACTGGCCATGCTGCTCGGCCGCTTCGGTTACATCATCCCCGTGCTGGCCATCGCCGGCCAGCTCGCCCGCGCTCCGCGCCAGGAGACGGGTGAAGGTGACTTCCCGATCCGGGGGCCACTGTTTATTACCTTGCTGATCATCACAGTACTGCTGATTGGCGGCCTCTCCTTCCTGCCACTGCTGGCACTGGGACCCGTGGCCGAACATCTGAGCCTGATACAGGGAGCTTTCTAATGAGCAAGTCCATCTCAATGACGGCCAGCACCGAGAAGGTGAAGGCCAAGAAACAGAGCTCGCAGATTGTGCAAGCCATGGTCGAAGCCCTCTATCGCTTCAACCCCAAGGCTCTGTTTGGCAGCCCCATACTGTTCACCCTCTGGCTGGCCGCCGTGATGGCGACCGTGGAGTCCCTGCTGGGCCAACCCTTGTCGGGCGTGGCTCCCAGCCTGGCCTGGCAGCTCACCGCCTGGCTCTGGCTGACCCTCTGGTTTGCCAACTTCGCCGAGACCCTGGCCGAAGGACGCGGCAAGGCGAGAGCCGACAGCCTGAAGGCCGGCATGAGCCAGCTCAAGGCGCGCCGGGTCACGGATGCCAAGGATGGACAGGGTGAATGGGTGCCAGCCACCAGCCTGCTGAAAGGCGATCTGGTGCTGGTGCGCAGCGGCGAGATGATCCCGGCCGATGGTGAAGTGGTGGCCGGCATCGCCTCGGTCAACGAGGCGGCCATCACGGGTGAATCCGCCCCCGTCATCCGCGAATCCGGCACCGACCGCAGCGGCGTGACCGGCAACACCACTGTGGTTTCGGACGAGATCTGGGTACGAGTGAGCAACAATCCGGGTGAGAGCACGCTGGACCGGATGATCTCGCTGGTGGAAGGGGCCAAGCGCCAGAAGACCCCGAACGAGATGGCACTCGATGCCCTGCTGGTGGGTCTGACCCTGATCTTCCTGCTGGTGGTGGCTACCCTGCCCTGGTTCCTCAACTACAACGGCACCCAGGTGCCCAGGCTCTACCTGCTGGCCCTCTTCATCACCCTGATCCCGACCACCATAGGCGGCCTGCTTTCCGCCATCGGCATCGCCGGCATGGATCGGCTGGTGAAGCTGAACGTGATTGCCAAGTCGGGCCGCGCCGTGGAGGCCGCCGGTGACGTGCGCACCCTGCTGCTGGACAAGACGGGCACCATCACCTTCGGCAACCGCATGGCCGACGAGCTGATCCCCGCCCCCGGTGTGGATCCCTCCCTGCTGGCCCAGGCAGCCATGCTGGCCTCCCTCGGCGACAATACGCCGGAAGGCAAGTCCATCCTGACTCTGGCAGGCAAGAGCATGGCCAAGCCGAGCCAGCTGGAGAGTGACAAGCTGATCCCGTTCAGCGCCGAGACCCGGTTGAGCGGGCTGGATCGCAACGGTCATCAATATCGCAAGGGGGCTGTGGATGCAGTGCTCAACTACCTCTCCCTCGAGCGCAAGGCGGTGCCCGAGCTGATCCTCAAGTCGGTCGACAACATAGCTCGCCAGGGCGGCACCCCGCTGCTGGTCTGTACCCATGAGAAGTTGCTGGGGGTAGTGTTCCTCAAGGACATCATCAAGCCCGGCATCAAGGCCCGCTTCCAGATCCTGCGTCACATGGGGATACGAACAGTGATGATCACCGGGGACAACCCGCTGACCGCCGCCGCCATCGCCGCCGAAGCCGGGGTGGATGACTTCATCGCCGAAGCCACCCCAGAGAAGAAGCTGGCCTATATCCGCCAGGAGCAGGCCGATGGCCGCCTGGTCGCCATGTGCGGTGACGGTGCGAACGACGCCCCGGCACTGGCCCAGGCCGACGTGGGTCTGGCAATGAACGAAGGCACTCAGGCCGCCAAGGAGGCTGGCAACCTGGTGGATCTGGACTCCAACCCCACCAAGCTGCTGGACGTGGTGCTGGTCGGCAAACAGTTGCTGGTGACCCGCGGCGCCCTGACCACCTTCTCCATCGCCAACGACGTGGCCAAGTACTTCGCCATATTGCCGGCCCTGTTCATCGCCGCCTATCCGCAGCTGGGTGCACTGAACCTGATGCAGCTGGGCAGCCCGCAGAGCGCCATTCTGTCGGCCATCATCTTCAACGCCCTGATCATAGTGGCGCTGGTACCGCTGGCCCTGCGCGGTGTCAGCCTGAAGGGATCCGCCGCCAGCCTGCTGCGCCGCAACCTGCTGATCTACGGCGTCGGTGGTCTGATAGTGCCCTTCATTGGAATCAAGCTGATCGACCTGGTCATCACCGGCCTGGGGTTGGTGTGATGAAAACGCCGCACGATGGTATCCACGGCCAGATCGTGCCCCCATACATGGGCATCAAGCTGATCGATCTGGTCATCACAGGCCTGGGTCTGGTGTAACGACATAGCGGGGTGCAAGCCTGGCCTGCACCCCATCAATCTGTTTGGAGCAAGAAAATCATGATAGCAATCAGAACCCTGCTGACCCTGACCCTGCTGCTGGGTGTCGGCTACCCGCTGGCGGTGACCGGGCTGGCCCAGCTGATGTTCCCCTGGCAGGCCAACGGCAGCCAGCTGACCAACGGCAAACAACAGCTGATCGGCAGTGCCCTGCTGGCGCAGAAATTCGAGCGGGCCGAGTACTTCCATTCCCGCCCCTCCGCCAGCGACTTCGCCACCATAGGCGGTGGTGCATCCAATCTGGGCATGAGCTCACCGCTGCGGGCCCAGTTTGCCAACACCGAGGCCCAGGCGCCAACCGGTGACGCATCACCCGCCATGCTGACCCGATCCGCCTCCGGCCTGGACCCCCATCTGCCAGTGGATGCCGTGCTGGCTCAGGTGGAAAGAGTGGCCAAGCAGCGAGGGCTGGATCCCGCCTTGCTGACGGAGCAGGTCAAGTCCAGTGCACAAGCTGGTATCCTTGGCCCGCAAGTGGTCAATATCCTCCAGCTGAACCTGCAGCTCGACAAGGACGCTTGATAGAGAGGACCGGTATCCTACATTTTCGAACTGAGCCAGCGGTTGCTCGATAAGGATAACAATGCGTGATGAGGTAATGGCTGGCGCCTTGCTGGCAAGCCTGAAGCAGGAGTACGGGAATGCGTGATGAGGTGCGGGCCGATGCCTTGTTGGCGAGCCTGGAGCAGGAGTACGGGAATGCGTGATGAGGTAACGGCTGGCGACTTGCTGGCAAGCCTGAGGAGTACGGAAATGCGTGACGAGGTAACGGCTGGCGCCTTGTTGGCAAGCCTGAAGCAGGAGTACGGGAATGCGTGATGAGGTAACGGCTGGCGCCTTGCTGGCAAGCCTGGAGCAGGAGTACGGGAATGCGTGACGAGGTGCGGGCCGATGCCTTGTTGGCGAGCCTGGAGCAGGAACACAAGGGCAAGCTGAAGGTCTTTCTCGGCGCCGCCCCCGGCGTAGGCAAGACCTACGCCATGCTGCAAGCCGTGCGGGAACAGGCACGGGAAGGGGTCGACATCCTGATCGGCGTGGTGGAAACCCATGGCCGTCAGGAGACCCTGGCCCTGCTCGACAAGCTCGCCATCCAGCCGCGCCAGATCCATCTCCACCGCCAGCAACGGCTGGAGGAGATGGATCTGGATGCGCTGCTCGAACGCAAACCCGCCATAGTGGTGGTGGATGAGCTGGCCCACAGCAACGCGCCGGGCAGCCGTCACGAGAAGCGCTGGCAGGATGTGGAGGAGCTGCTCGGTGCCGGCATCGACGTCTACTCCACCCTCAACGTGCAGCACCTGGAGAGCCTCAACGATCTGGTGTGGCAACTGACCGGGGTCAGGGTCAAGGAAACACTGCCGGATCAGGTGCTGCTGGAAGCGGACAGCATCATACTGATAGACCTGCCCCCCAAGGAGCTGCTCGGCCGGCTCAAGGAGGGCAAGGTCTATGTGCCCCATCAGGCCAAGGCCGCCCTGCAATCCTTCTTCTCCCTCAACAACCTGACCGCCCTGCGCGAGCTGGCGATGCAGACCGCCGCCAGCCACGTGGAGGGGGATCTGCAACTGCAGTGGCAGGCCGCGGGCAAGGCCACGCTGCCGCTGCGGGGCAAGCTGATGGTCTGCCTCGGCGATCAGCACGGCTCGGCGCTGGTGCGCTACGGCCACCGCTTCGCCCAGCGCCGCCAGCTGCCCTGGCTGGTGGTGCACATCGACAGCAAGGGGCAACGCTCCGCCGAGCTGGAGCAGGCGCTGGCGCTGGCCTCCCACCTAGGTGCCAAGGTGCTGACCCTCTCCAGCCCGGCGGTGGCCAGCACCCTGCTGGAAACCGCCGAACAGCAGCAGGTCTCCCAGCTGCTGCTCGGCAAACCCCACAAGGCCCCCTGGCGCCGCTCCCTGGTGCAACACCTGCTCAAGCAGGCGCAGGGGCTCGAAATAACCCTGGTGGACACGGAGAAACGCAAGCCAGGCCTGGGGCTGCAACCACTCCACCCCAAGGATATTCGCCAGAGCCTGCTGGCCATCACCATAATGGCGGTGACCTCGGCGACCGCCTGGGGGCTCTCCCACTGGTTGCCGCCCGCCTCCCTGCCACTGCTGTTCGTGCTGGGGGTACTGGCCACGGCGCTCACCACCAGTCTGGTGCCCGCCATACTGGCGGCCGTGCTGGGCTTCGTCGCTCACAATTTGCTGTTCACCGCCCCCTACTTCTCCCTGAACGTGGCCAGCCACAGCGACCTGCTCACCCTGTTCGTGCTGCTCATCGTCGGCATGACGGCGGGACGACTCGCCTCCCGCCAGCGGCAACAGCTGATCGGCCTGCGCGAGACCCAGCAGCTCGGCAATGCCCTGCTGTCGCTGAGCCAGGGGCTGGCCACCGCCAGCAGCCCGGAAGAGGTGCTCAGGCAAGGCACCCAGGCCATCTCGCTGGCTCTGACCCAGCCCGTCTTCGCCCTCGATCAGGATTATCAGCACAGGGCGGGATCGGCGCAGCACAGACCCGGACAGACTGACAAGGCGGCCATCGACTGGTGCCTGGCCCAGAAGCAGAGCGCCGGTGCCCACACGGCTACCCTCAATGCCGCCGAGGCGCAATATCACCATCTCACCGATGATCTGGTGCTCGGCATTCGATTGGCCAACCCGCTCGCCTCCTCGGCCGAGCATCAGCTGCAGGCCCTGCTCACCGACATCCGTGCCGCCCTGGCCCGGATCGATCTCAACGAGCGGCTGGCCGACAGCCAGCTGCAGGCGGAGACGGATCGGATGCGCGCCGCCCTGCTCTCGTCGGTTTCCCACGACCTGAAGACGCCGCTGGCCACCATAATGGGGGCCGGCAGCACCTTGCTGGAATACGGTGATCGGATCAGTGCAGAGGATCGCAACGAACTGCTCCATTCGGTGCAGGACGAGGCGCGCCGCCTGCACAGCTATGTGCAGAACCTGCTGGATATGACCCGCATAGGGTCGCCGGACTTCCAGTTGAAGCGGGACTGGGTCGACCTGGCGGATCTGGTGGAGAGCGCCCGCAAGCGGCTGGAGTCCTCCTGGCGCCAGCACAAGCTGCTGGTGCACTTCGATCAGCAGATCCCCCAGCTCTATGTGCACGGCGCCCTGATCGAGCAGGTGCTGGTCAATATCCTCGACAACGCCTCCCGCTACTCGCCGGCCGGCACCCCCATAGAGTTCAAGGTGATGCTGGCGGATCCGGATCTCATCATAGACATCATCGACATCGGGGTCGGCATCGCCGAGTCGGATCGGGACAAGATCTTCAATCTGTTCTACACCCAGCCGGTCGGTGATTGCGGCAGTCGCGGCACCGGGCTTGGCCTCGCCATTTCCCGCGCTATGATAGAGGCCCATGGCGGCCGCATCTGGGCGTTTTCCGGCCCCAACGGCAACGGCACCTGCATGCGCATCTCACTGCCGCTCACCCTCAACTCACCGGAGGTATGATGGATCCCATCCTTTGTCATAGCGGCAGAGAGTGCATGTTGCCATCGCCTGTTCCCTCCCCAACATTCGCCGCTGGAGGCTAGATGGCTCATATCCTGGTCATTGATGATGAAGCGGCGATCCGTCGCTTTCTGCGGATCAGCCTGATCGCCGAGGGCCATCAGGTCAGCGAGGCGGTGGGCGTCAATGAGGGATTGGAGCAGTATCGCCACCTCAATCCCGATCTGGTGATCCTGGATCTCGGCCTGCCGGACGGAGACGGCATCCAGATACTGCAGACGATTCGTGAGCACCATCAACACCCGGTACTGGTGCTGTCGGCGCGGGATTCGGAGCAGGAGAAGGTGCGGCTGCTGGACGCGGGCGCCAACGACTACATGAGCAAGCCGTTCGGCATTGGGGAGATGATGGCCCGCATTCGCGTCTTGCTGCGCCAGCGAGCCGGGGTCAGCAGCGGCGAATGCCGCCACTTCCCGCAATGCGGCCTGACCCTGGACGCCAGCAGCCACAAGGTGACCATGAAGGATGAAGAGATCCCCCTGTCTCGCAAGGAGTTCGCCCTGCTGCAGGCGCTGGTGTGCCACCCCGGCAAGCTGGTGATGCAGACCCAGCTGCTCAACGACATCTGGGGACCGAGCCACAAGGAAGATACCCACTACCTGCGCATCGTCATCGCCAGCCTGCGCAAGAAGCTGGGAGATAACCCCCAGCAACCCAGCCTGATCGAGACCGAATCCGGCATCGGCTACCGTTTTATCGGCAGCTGATGTTTCACGTGGAACGCCGGCCGCTGCACAGCACGGCCAGCAGGCCGCAGCCAAAGAGCAGCAGACCCAGATCCTGCAAAGCGGCCGCCAGCGCCAATCCCAGGCTAAGCAGCAGGTAGTAGGCCAGTCCGAACAGGGCACCGGCACTGCCTGCCACCTTCCGATAGCCCAGCAAGGCCTGACTCAACACATTGGGAATGGCGATGCCAAAGGCCACCACGACTCCCATCATGGGCAGCAGGAACCAGAGCGAATCCTGGCTCGCCCACACGGCAACCCCAGCCCCCAGCGCCAGCACAGAGGCCAGCCGGATCAGCGCTGATGGCAACCAGCCCATGCCCAGCAAACGCCGGTTCAGCAGGCTGCCGATCAGGGTCGCCAGCGCCAACGCCAGGCCGGAATAGCCAAACTCGCTGGCATTCAATCCCAATCCGGCAAACAGAAACGGCGCCAGGCTGTAGTAGCCAAACAGCATGGTATTGAACAGGGCGACCAGCAGGGCGCTGCGCCAGAGTCCGCCATCCCGTACCATGCGGCACGCCAATGGCCAGAGGGTAACCCGAGTGGTCATCACGGGACGGGTTTCCGGCAGCTGCCAGCCGGCGATCCCCCCCAGCATCAGGGCCAGCACCAGCAAGCCGCTGAAGACACCGAGATAGCCAAACTGCTCGGCCAACAGGCCGCCGCTCACCAGTCCCAGCACGGGGCTGAGTGATAGCGCGACCCCCATGACCGAGAAGACGCGGGCCAGATCGCTGCCCTGGTAGCTGTCGCGCAGCATGGTCTGGGTCACCACGGATCCCACGGCGGCCCCAAAGGCCGAGATGATACGGGCCAGCAGCAACACCTCGAACTGGCTGGCCAGCAGTGCCAGCAAGGTGCCGAGCCCGTAAGTGAACAGACCCGCCAGCATGGCAGGGCGTCGCCCGATCAGATCGCAGAGCCGCCCCCAACAGACCACGCCCACCGCAAACGCCAGAAAATAGACCGACAGGGTCTGGGATGCCTGCCCGTCGCTTACCCTGAACTGGCTCGCGATATGCGTCAGCACAGGGCTGTAGATGGTCTCCACTATCTGGGGAAACATCATCAATCCGACCACCAGCCAGAGCGGTGGCAACTTGTTGTTCATGACAAACCTCCTTCACAAGAGGTCGTTATTCTAGAGAGATGCCGACTGTCCGATTACAATAAGCAGGACTATAAACATCAATAATCGGACACATGGCCTTTATTCTCCCCGATCACCCTTTTGACCCGGACTGCCTGGCTGGCAGCGTGATCGGCATTGCCTCCGCACTCGGCTGGCATGACTCGGGCCTGCATCAGCATCAGCGCCATCAGCTGCTGTTTGCCCAGGCGGGCTGCATGAGCATAGAGCTGGCGAACCAGGTCTGTCTGCTGCCACCCAGCCGGGCAGCCTGGCTGCCGGCGGGCACTCCTCACAGAGTACTGATGCGCGGTGTGGTGGCCTATCGCTCCCTCTACTTCCGGCCACAACCCGAGCTGCCAGCCAGTGTGCAGGTGATGGCGGTCAACCCGTTGCTGCGGGAGATCATAGAACGAATGGCACTCTGGCCATGGGAGAAACCGGAGGTAGAGCAGAGCCGGATGCTGGCGCTGTTCATGGAGGAGCTGGCGCAAGCGCCGCGGGAATCCTGGCAACTGCCGCTACCGGCAGACCCGCGCCTGACGGCCTGGTTGCAGGAGGTAAAACGGGGTGACACCCTGCCCGATCGGCTCAACCGGCTGGCCGGACGGGTGGGTGCCAGTGACAAGACCATAGGCCGTATCTTCATGCGAGACACAGGCATGAGCTATCAGGCCTGGCGCCAGCAGTGGCGTCTGTTGCGCGCCATGGAACTGCTGGCCGAAGACGTGCCCATCAGCCGGGTGGCCGCTTCGCTGGAGTTCTCCAGCGACAGCGCCTTCATCAGCTTCTTCAGACAGCATACGGGGCAGACTCCCCTGCGCCATCTCAACTCCCGGGGTGAGTCGCATCGGCCGAACTCACCTCCACCACCAGGGTATCCAGTGCCAGTGGCTTGAGGTTGCTGATGGCATCCAGTACCACGGCATGGGATGCCTCCTGCTGCTGAGCCAGGATAGCCTGATCCAGCTGGGCGGTATCCAGCTCGGGTCTGGGGTTTTCAGTTGCCATCACATTCAGGCTCAGTGTGCTCATTATCAGGGTGGCGATCAGGGTTTTCATCTGGTGTGCTCCGGTATGGTTGAGATGACCTGATAGCTATTCCAATACTTGTGCCATATTTATAACTAGATGATTTTGCTTAAATTAATCAGTTAAAATCCCCCATTTGTGTCTTATCTGGGTAGCAATGTGGTCATTTTTAAACCCATAAATGGTATTTTTTACCACGGTGTATTCCCGAGTCATGTTCCACGTGGAACGTCCCGTTATTTTGATCGACACCCGCTTTTAAACTGAGCTATGGTGCTACATCCCCGTAACTGACTCTGGATCCGTCACCGAATGGAATTTTCCTTGTTCGGCGAGAAGTTCACTCGCCACGCCGGCATTACCCAACTCATGGATGACCTTAATCAGGGGCTGACCAATCCGGACGCCATCATGCTGGGTGGCGGCAATCCGGCCCCCATCCCCGCCATGCTGGAGCGTTTTCAAACCGAAGCCAAAAACCTGCTCGACAATGGCGAACTGGTCAAAGCCATGGCCAACTACGACGGCCCCCAAGGCAAGGACAGGTTCACCAAGGCGCTGGCCGCCCTGCTCAGCAAGGAGCTCGGCTGGGATATCACCTCCCGCAATATCGCCCTGACCAACGGCAGCCAGAATGCCTTCTTCTACCTGTTCAACCTGCTGGCCGGCGAGTTCGCCGATGGCCGCAAGAAGAAGGTGCTGTTCCCGCTGGCCCCGGAATATATCGGCTATGCCGACTCAGCCCTCACCGATGACTACTTCGTGGCGTACAAACCCACCATGGAAAAGCTGCCCGATGGCCAGTTCAAATACCACGTGGATTTCGAGAGCCTGCAGGTGGGCGACGATATAGGGGTGATCTGCGTCTCCCGTCCGACCAACCCGACTGGCAACGTGCTGACCGATGACGAGATAGAGCATCTGGATCAGATAGCCCGCGACAAGGGCATTCCGCTGCTTATCGACAACGCCTACGGCGTGCCCTTCCCTGGCATCATCTTCAGCGAGGCCAAGCCGTTCTGGAATACCAATACCATCCTCTGCATGAGCCTCTCCAAGCTGGGACTGCCGGGCACCCGCTGCGGCATCGTCATCGCCGACGAGAAGATCATTCAGGCCATCACCAACCTGAGCGGCATCATCAACCTGGCGCCGGGCAGCCTGGGACCCGCCATCACCATCCCCATGATCGAAAGTGGCGAGATCATCCCCCTGAGCGAGCAGGTGGTGAAACCCTTCTACCGGCAGAAGGCCGAGCTGGCGGTACAGCTGCTGCGTGAGGCGATCCCGGATCCGCGCTTCCACATCCACAAGCCGGAAGGCGCCCTCTTCCTCTGGCTCTGGTTCGAAGATCTGCCCATTCACTGCCAGGAACTTTATGAGCGGTTGAAGGCGAAGAACCTGCTGATAGTGCCGGGTCACTACTTCTTCCCCGGCATCGACGACCCCAAGTGGCGCCACAGCCAGGAGTGCATCCGCCTCAACTACTCCCAGAGCGAGGAGCTGGTGCGCCGTGGCATCGCCATACTGGCGGACGAGATCAACGACCTCTACGGCAGCAACTGACCTGTGAACCAAAAACAAAAAGGCCTGCAATCGCAGGCCTTTTTCATTTCTCATGGCTTAGTTGGGCAGCGCCAGCGGCTCGGCTTTGCCGATGGGGATGGCGCGAGGCTTGAGTGCCTCCGGCAGTTCGCGCGCCAGATCTATGGTCAGCAGACCATGCTCCAGCCTGGCGCCCTGCACCTCCACGTGCTGGCTCAACTTGAAGGCCAGCTCGAAGTCACGCTCGGCAATGCCCTGATGGAGGAACTGGCGTTCATCAGAGGCTGCCTTGCGCCCCTTCACCTTGAGGGTACCGTTTTCGGTTTCCAGTTCCAGCTCTTCGCGCTCGAAACCGGCCACCGCGACCGTGATGCGATAGCCGTCGTGATCGCGCTTTTCGATGTTGTAAGGGGGATAGGCCACCGCCTTCTGGTCAAACAGGTCTTCCAGCTCACGGGCCATCCGCTCGAAGCCGACGGCATTGGAATGGAGATGAGAAAAATCAAGGTTACGCATAATCCTATCCTTCTAATAAGCAACAGGTTTCTATTTCCACGAGCCCGCCATCGGCACCCGGAAAGCTTGGTAAAAATGGATTCAAATCGGGCGTTAGCCGTTGATCTCGATCTTGCGCGGCTTCATCGCCTCGGGCACCTCACGCACCAGCTCGACGTGCAGCAGGCCGTTCTTCAGGTCGGCACCCTTCACCCGCACATAATCGGCCAGCTGGAAGCGACGCTCGAAACCCCGCTCGGCTATGCCCTGATACAGGTAGTTGCGGTCGGTCTCGGCCTGCTTGCTGCCCTTCACCGTCAGCAGGTTTTCCTGAAAGCTCAACTCCAGTTCTTCCTGGGTAAAGCCCGCCACCGCCATGCTGATGCGGTAGTCGTTGTCACCCAGCTGCTCTATGTTGTAGGGGGGATATCCGGCATTGCCATTGCTGGCCGCAGATTCGATGAGATTGGCCAGACGATCGAAACCGATGGCAGAACGATAGAGCGGAGAAAAGTCGATAGAACGCATAGTATTACCCTCTTGTGAGCGATAACGGATGGTTTGCCCTCCTGTCGGACGGGCGTCTGGTCGAAACCTCTGTCGAGCGTTCCGGCCTTGTTACCTATATAGGGTCCGGCTTTTTGCTTTCAAGGGCGAGAATCAAAGAAATTTTTCGAGTTTGTCCGACGCACAACTGTATCGTTCAGCTGGCCCGATAGGATCGATAATCGACCCGCGGGCCACTCATGGCTCCCCGCATCCCCCGTCATACTGGTTGCACACCTCGCCGCTATCACGGAGCTACACAATGCAGATTACCCAGGTTCGCAACGCCACCCTGCTGATCGACTACGCCGGCACCCGCTTTCTGATCGACCCCATGCTGGCAGCGAAGGGCACGCTGTCCGCCTTCGCCGGAACAGCCAACAGCCACCTGCGCAACCCGCTGGTCGAGCTACCCCTGCCCCTGGCGGAGATACTCGATGTGGATGCGGTGATCGTCACCCACGATCACCTGGACCACTGGGACCCGGTCGCTCAGCAGCAGATCCCCAAGCATCTGCCGCTGTTTGTGCAACATCAGAAAGATGCCGACACCATCTGCGCTAGTGGCTTCAAGGATGTGCGCCTGCTGAGCGAGCAGGCCGAATTTGCCGGCATCCGCCTGCAGCAGACCAAGGGGCAACACGGCAACGATCAGGTCATGGCGGTGTTGGCCGAGCGGCTGGGTGAGGTGTGCGGTGTGGTCTTCTCCCACCCGCAAGAGAAAACCCTCTATTTGGCGGGTGATACCGTCTGGAACGAAATGGTCGCACAGAGCCTGCGACAACACGGGCCTGAGGTGATCATCCTCAACTGTGGCGATGCCCAGGTGCCGGGGTTGGGCTCCATCATCATGGGCAAGGAGGATGTGCGGGCCGTCTATCAGGCCGCGCCACAGGCCACCCTGATTGCCAGCCACATGGAGGCGGTCAATCATGCCGTACTGTCACGCAAGGAGTTGCGCGACTATCTGGCCGAGCACGACATGGCGGATCGGGTGCGGGTGCCGGAAGATGGCGACATGATCTCGCTGTGATAACTGGGGCCGTGCATCCGCATGGCCCTTCGGCTTTCAGCTGCCAGCGCATATCATGGTTGCTCATCGCACAAAGAGGAGGCCAGCGTCATGCCCATCCCGATAGTTGCCGTCGTGGCCTTCGACCACTTCAGCCCCTTTCACTGCTCAGTACCCTGCCTCATCTTCGGTGACATACTGCCGGGTCAGCCCCTGTTCGAACTCAGGCTCTGTGCCGGGGATGGCAAGGCCAGCTCGCATTCGTCACAGGGGTTCAGCATCCAGGCACCTCACGGGCTGGAGGCCCTAGCCGAGGCGGACATCATTGTCATTCCCTTCTGGCGAGACCCGGCCGAGCGCCCGGCCCAGCCACTGCTGGATGCCCTGATGGCGGCTCATGCCAGAGGGGCCCAGGTGGTGGGACTCTGCCTCGGCACCTATGTGCTCGCCTATGCCGGCTTGCTCAATGGACGCAAGGCCTCGACCCATTGGGAGTACGAGCAGGATTTCCTCCGCCGCTTTCCCTGCGTGCGACTCGATACCAACGCCCTCTATGTGGATGATGAGGGGCTGGTCACCTCGGCTGGCACAGCTGCCGGACTGGATTGTTGCCTCTATCTGGTACGCCAGCACCATGGCAGTGCCATCGCCAACCAGGTGGCACGACGACTGGTGATCCCGCCCCACCGGGAAGGTGGCCAGGCCCAGTTCATCCAGCAGCCGGTCTCCGCCTCTACCCGGGACACCAGGATGAACCAGCTGCTCGATCACCTGCGAGCCCACCTGCCGGAGCCCCATACCCTCGACAGCCTGGCGGCCCACAGCCTGATGAGTCGGCGCACTTTTACCCGCCGCTTTCATCAGGCCACCGGCCTCTCCGTCGGAGAGTGGCTGCTGATCGAGCGGCTCAGGCGTTGCCAGGAGCTGCTGGAAGCCAGCACCCACCCCATAGAACGCATCGCCGAACTGGTGGGTTTCAAGACAGCCACCTCACTGCGCCAGCACTTTCGGGCCCGCTTCGAGGTTTCGCCGAGCGAATGGCGGCGGTCTTTTCGTGGCAGCCGGGAGTGAGCCTCTCACCTCACCCTGTTCCGGTTCGCCCAAACATGGCACCCTAACCGCAGATCCCAAGGAGCCATGCCATGTCCCGTTCCGA
The DNA here is from genome assembly GCF_963899305.1 of Aeromonas sp. MR19. Taxonomy (NCBI): domain Bacteria; kingdom Pseudomonadati; phylum Pseudomonadota; class Gammaproteobacteria; order Aeromonadales; family Aeromonadaceae; genus Aeromonas; species Aeromonas sp. MR19. Next base: position 60,415 of record NZ_CAWQWZ010000003.1, on the reverse strand, counting down.
ACGTCTGCTGGCCCTGCTCCAGCTGTTGCGCGATCACCGTTACGCCATCACAGGCACAGAGCTGGCCAACCGGCTCGGCATCAGCCTGCGCACCCTCTACCGGGACATAGCGACCCTGCAATCCCAGGGGGCGCATATCGAGGGTGAGCCCGGTATCGGCTATGTGCTGCGCCCCGGCTTCATGCTGCCACCGCTGATGTTCAGCGAAGAGGAGCTGGAAGCCCTGGTGCTGGGCTCCCGCTGGGTGGCCGAACATGCCGACAGCACCCTGAGTGCCGGTGCCCGCAGTGCGCTGGCCAAGATAGAGGCCGTGCTGCCCGCCGAGTACCGCCAGCAGCTCCACGCCAACACCCTGCTGATCGGCTCATCCCGCAGCGACGCCTGCACCGATGAGGCTCCCCTGCGCAGTGCCATCCGTCAACAGCGCAAGGTAACCCTGAGCTATCGCGATCTGAGAGAAGCGAGTTCCGAGCGCACCGTCTGGCCATTTGCCCTCGGCTATTTCGAGCAGGTGCGGGTCCTGGTGGCCTGGTGCGAGCTGCGGCAGGACTTTCGCCACTTTCGGGTGGATCGCATCAGCCGGCTGAAGCTGGAGGAGATCGGCTATCCCAGGAGCCGGACTATCCTGCTCAAGGAGTGGCGCGCCACCCAGCAGATCCCGCAGCCACAATTCATTGCTGACAGAAACTGACAGCGGCTGGCGCCATGCTGACGGGGTCGGCGCAGATGCGCCATCCCGAAACAAGGAGTGTCACCATGCTTGTTCCCCAGTTCACCATCCTCTATGTCGCCAATCCGGCTCGCAGCGCCCGCTTCTATCGCGAGCTGTTTGGTCGTTCGCCGGTGGAGGAGTCCCCCACCTTCGCCATGTTCGTGTTTGAGTCAGGCGCCAGGCTGGCGCTCTGGTCCAGTGCCACGGTTGAGCCCAAGGTCACGCAAGGAGCCGGAGCCATGGAGCTGGCCTTCCCTCTGCCAGATGATGCCAGCGTCGATGCCGAGTTTGCGAAATGGCAGGCTCGCGGCCTCACCATCACCCAGTCGCCGATCCGACTGGAATTTGGTTACACCGGCATGGCGCTCGATCCGGATGGCCATCGGCTGCGCCTCTACTGCCCGGCCCCCGAACTGGGCACATGATAAACAGCCACAAGGGTTTGGTTGCCAATGGTCGGAGGGCGCGATGTTTCACGTGGAACATCCATGACGAGGCGAGACAATCCTGGGCCAGACTGCCGAACGGATAACGCAATACCGCTGACGACAGATGTAAAAAAGCCGCTCACAAGGAGCGGCTTTTGCTGTCTGACTGTCGGATCTCACTCCTACTGAAAATCACCATTCAATGAAAACAGCCACTTATCGGCCTTCGTGCGCACGAAAAATCTCATCAATGTTGCAATGAATCTTACGAAATCTCATAAGCCATGAAAAGCCTTAAATTTCAGTTAGTTATGAACAAACCTGATGACTTGAGCAATTCCAAGGAGATTATGGCTTTTCCCGCAGCGGTTTCGGGTCAGTTGGAGAGCTCGGTTCCTGAAGATCTGAATCTTTACTCTGCTTCCGGCGCTTGAACACCTCTTTCACCCATTGGCCTGCCCGCTTCATCTCATTCCTGAGATCTTCTATTTCTTGCTCTGTTAGACGCCGATAACTCATCTCGTAACCTCCTTAGCCCCCCCGGCTCAGAAGTGATTCCGCTGAGGCGTGCTACACGGTAGTCTATGCGATTCGAAACCATCTGATACACAAGGAGTTATCGTCATGGAAGAATCTGTTTTCGGAATGGTCATTGATATCTCGGGCTTACCCGGCCCGTTGTTGAATATGGCCATACTTGTAGTCTCTTTTATCGGATTGCGACTCTTTTTCCACTATAGAGCAGGAACCTCATATGGTTTTGTAAGCAGGCTGTATGCATTACTTGTAGGTCGCTCAGAGTACCAAGACGACACCCTTGCCGAATTCTGGCGACGCAATAAGGAACTTGAGCGTTTTAATGCGATTTTCAACTTCAAAGCCAAATCGTTAGATGACGCTCATAAGCTCATTAAATGGTTCGACGAATATGACTTGGACCATAAAAAATTCGCCCGCCTTAAGGGCTGGTTTGACATTGAAAAGCTGGAAATAAAGAAAGCGACTAGAACCCAAGCTGTTGGCTTCATGCTTTTGGGGATTGCGTTTGCTTTGGTGTCGGTCCCGCCGCTCGACCTTGGGTTAAGAAATGCTGCGTTGATCAAGTTCAAAGGCGAATCCCAATGGATCTGGCTGGATCATGACCAAGCGTACAACTCCCCCTACAATCTCACCAAAGACTGGCGGTTCACCGCACGAACCTGCTCACAGGAAACATTCAGTGCAGAGTCAGCAGCTAAAGAGACTCAATTAAAGACCGAAACCATCGCCAGCATTTGCGATTCGTTCACCAATGCAGCCGACGCGGCACGTATCGACGAGATTATAAAAGGTCAAAAAATATTCTTGGTGTTTGCTCTCCAGTTCATAATCTTTGCAATTTCGTCATTCACTGAGATCTTCCGAAGGCTGACGGCTGTTGAAACAGCTGCGTATCTAGCCAATAGGAAACGGATCAAGGCCGAAGCCAACGAACAATCATCCAGCTCCAACGCTCGAAATACAGAGCCCACGCAAGAAACCTCTGAGGTTGCTAGCTAGGTACACCTTCTGCCGCATCTGCTGATCCCAAACAGCATCAATCGGCTGAATCCCCCGAGAAGCCAAGTCGTTCATCACACTGGCCGAACTCCGACCGGCTTCTCGGGCCAGGTCACGCAGCAAGACATACTCCGAGCAGAACTTGTCTATCGAGTGCTGGCTGACCAGTTGCCCCGACGAATGGTTGCTGGAATATGTTTCAAGAAGACCTGTATTGGCGAGCTGGTAAGCAAACTCCTGATGAATCCCCATACGCTTCGCGGCTTCGGTTATCGAAAAGAGCTCAGAATCGGAAGATCGCTCCCGATACCAATCTTCGAACTGGTGACTATCGAAAACCAGCTCCCGGATTGTTGGCTTTGGGCTCGACGCATATGCACCCAACAAGCCCTGTTTGATCGCCTCGATGATGATCACCAACGGCTCTTTCACCCCTGCTCGAAACCGCCTCAGCGCCTGATTCATGGTCATAGCCTCGAGAGGTGCTGAACTGCTGTGAGCAAGCGACTTCAGAAACCCGGACAACTGCGCCATTGAAAAGGCCCAAACGCCCCTGGAGGCTGATCCTGGAGCCTTCTGGTATGTGATATATCCATTCTGGCGTAGCTGTCCGAACTGCTTCTTGGTAACGCCGAGATAGTCAGCCGCATCCTTAGCTGTTAGGGAGTTGGCCAGCCATTCCTTAAGCCTCACCACATCCGGCTTCCACACCAGTACCGATTCTCGCTTTGGCCCCTGTACTGACATACTGCGTACATCATCATCCGCAATAGCACGCCTCATGTGGGATTTGGGAACTGCGAACTCCCGGCAAGCAGCTTGCAGCGCGAGCCATGGGTGGGACTGGATGGTTCGATCCTTGAAGAGTGAGTTCCGGCGGCTCAAAGCCTTTGGCCAGTGCTCATTGAGATACTGTTCCAGCAGTTGCTTGTAGGGGTCGAAGCAGCCATCCTCAAAAGACCCGTAGAACGCTTTATAGAATCGACTTAGCCGCCGTTCTCCTTGCTCAGAGGCGCTCACCGAAAAGGATGTGTCGAGGAACTTGGTAAAGCCCTCGGACCCACCAAACAGCGCATCTGCTACTTGGGTCATCACGTCGGCTGACGTATCCATATGAAGCACCCTCGTGTCGATGCCGGTCTTACCCATACCGTCACGACCGACAAAACGAGCAAACAACAGAATGAGCTCTGATCGCATTTGGAGATCCAGGTTGTGCCCTGCGGCTATCAAAGCCCTTGATACGGAGCCTTGCTCCAACCATCCTTGCTGTCGTCTCACAGCTTCTGGGGCCAGGCACAGGGCTGATTCAGATAGATCTGCACCACACTTACAAAGCTTGGTACTGCGAGCCTTGAACAGCATTGGGCTGTTACAGGCCGGACAGGTATCTCTAAGCCAGCCTCCATGTTCAGCACACACCACTGACGCTTTCAGATGCCACGCAGCCTTCCATCGTTGCGTTTCCCTGATACAGACGGGGCAATAACGTAAGCGACCCAGGCGGTGGCTCTGATCGACCAAACAAACCGCCGCCGAGATCGATGACGTTTCTGTCCCCCAACCAGTCCAACCCACTCCTGCGAGCAGGTCATGGTACAAATGCAGCTCCGATAGTCTCGGTAGTTGCCCCACTGCGCACATCCAGCGGGTAGAGCCATAGCAATTCAGTTCCGCCAAGCGAACCAAATAACCTATCGGTGACTCGTCCGGGCAGCTGGCAGGATAGATCGGAGGGTATATCAATGCACAGCCGTGACTTATGACTGGTGCCCGCATACCCTCCAGGCCCTTACTTCGGGTCATGCGGCAGCACCTGCCACTCGGCGTACTCCCATAGGTCGGCGATATCGGATGACCGGCCCTGTTCCTGGTCTAAGGCCTTTCTCAGATACACCCAGTAGCTGAGAGCCTGGTGCTTCAGAGTGTCGAAGCACGGTTGTGGAAAGTCGATATTCAGCCGCAGAACAAACTTCAATATGAGAGATGTGTAATACTCGGGACTATCTAGCTGAGACAAGCGGAACAGAAAGGTATCCAACCCCTCAGGCTGAAACAGCAGCTCAGCGGCATTCACAAGGTGAATCCGCGCCGTGCCGCACTGCTTCAGCTCGCGATTGAAGTTATGCACCGTGAGCTTCGGATAGTCTAACCAGTTACACAACAAGCTGATCAGCGCGGTCCGGGCCGGGTAATCCAGACCGTGTTCCATGGGGAGTATCGAATACGCTCCGTCCGGCACAGATCCTTCATCCAGGAACAGCTGCATTTGCTCGATGGGACTATCGATTATCTCCGCAGGCGCGTCAGCTAACCGCGCACCACAGGCACAGTACGATAGGTTCGTTGATGCCAATGGGAGCCGGGAATGACAGCTTGGGCACCGATCAACCAGCCAGATTTGGTGCTTGGTGCAAGCGCAGGATACCCAGCTTTGCCAAGCGCTACGCCAATAGCCTCTCTCCGCGATGCAAAGCGGACAATATCTGAGGTGTTGGGTATTCGCACCAACGGCACTAGCTGTTGGCTGACTACCTGCCCAATCAGCGGCTGATAGCTCAGCAACGGAGAGCGCGGGGGTTTGAAGTACGCATCGTGACGACAGGTTCCTGAATAACCAGGTTGGGCTTTCGTACTGATTCAGTTCCGCCAGACGCTTCAAATATCCATAAGGCAGTTCGTCCGGGAAGCGATCTGGATGCAGCGGTGGTTTGATCAACTCCATGACTCTCCTCCTGTCTTGGAAGCCCGTACAGCAGAAGCAGGCTCGAACAGATTAAATGGCATTCCGGGGCTATCGAGCCGCTTCCAACAGAACCCATCATTGAAGGGGTTCAGCACGCCCTTACCTTCGTGCCACACCCAATCGACAAATGCCCTTCCGAGTACGGAGCGATCGATGGCCGGCACGGAGTGCTGAGTAGCCCAGGCGTAGCTCCCCGTCATCAACCGAACGACGTAATCGATAATGCCATTTGTGGCGAAGTGGAAACGTCTTAACAGGTCGCCATCCAGCTGCAAGGGCCTCTTTAAACCAAGCTTTTGATCGAAGTGGGTAATTACACCAGCAAAGATCGACTGTTCATGCGGCGATTCGATGGAGAACGGATTCAACTCTAGGCGCCGCCCATAGCGACGTCTCAGTTGCTCGTTTACCTGGAGGATCTGTTCACAGCGCGGAAGGCCCATCAGCACCGTCGAGACCTGGGACTGATCAATCAGTGTCTTCAACCAATCCGAAACCTCCAAAGGCGCTCTGCGGCGGCCTCGGTCGATGAAGTGCTGGAGTTCATCCACAATGATCAGCCGCACCTGCTTCTCTTTGATTAGGTTGAGAATCCGGTTTGTTTTGTCGATAGCAGACCCGCGCATAAAACAGGGTTCCCCCAACTGAACCAGCATCGCTTCTGCCATATTGCGTATGGTTGGCTGCGATGGTGTATCCACACAGAGCACAGGCAGTAACTCGCGGTCTGGCAGTAGTTCGGGTGGGTACTCATCGAATATCAGGGACTTCAGCGTCGACTTGCCGGTACCGGACTGGCCGACGCACAGCAGATGCTGAGGAAACCCTACCTGGGCACTCATCAAGTAGGCATCCCGAATAGCATCGAAAGCCGTCTGGCATTGAGGGTGGAAGATCACAACTTTTCGGAGTTCAGCGATTTTCTGATGGATGTTTAGGCTGTCAGTCATCGCCTTGCCCCCTCGTCACCACCTTGAAGTTCAGGGGCTCGAAGAGTGACTCAGCAGTCGTATCAGACTCCTTGGGGCGCTCCAGTGCCGGGTTTGAGCTCCAGGAAGGAGGAACAGGCATGGCGTCCCTGGCGGCTTTCTTACGTTCGCGAATCAGCTTGTTGCGGCTCAGATCCTCAATCTTCTGCTGGAACCTGGCCTTGCTCTCCAGTAGCGCCTCCTCGTCCTGTTCATCCAGTCCGCGCTGCTTAGTGTCCTTCAGGATCTGATCGTGTTGACGTAGCGTCAGGCCTTCCGCGTAGTCAGGGTTGGTACAGGGCACATGGATGTAATCCCCCTGCAGCTCGTCATAAACCCATACCGCGCCCATATCTTCCGGGTCGTAGCGCACCGACACGTCATACCGGGCGTTCGAGCGTATGCGCAAAAGCCCAAGTTCCGCCGAGTTATAGAACAGGTGATACACCTGAACGCCCTGATGGGAAAGTCGGCGGGTCGTTTCCTTGGTGAGGATCAAGTTCAGCTGCATCAGGCTCTCAGGCAACATTGGCTCCACCATACCGAGTCCATCCTTCCACATCGCTGTTGGCATTCGATGCGTGGCTCTGTGCACCTCTTGGTGGTAGATATCGATAACCCACTCATGGATAAGCGATTTCAGATCAGCCAGAGTGATCCGTGCCATGTCGGCGGAGTTGTAGTCACCACGATGCACAATGTTAGAGAAAGTGGTGCCAGGGATACGGTGGCAGACCGCTCGGTTTAACGTGCCTAAAAAACGCTCCACGGCCCCTTTGTAGTGGGGTTGCTGCTTGGGGCAGAACTGAAGCTCAATATTGAGCTCGGCGCAGACGCGCCTCAGTTGATGGGAGTGAAACTCCAAACCGTTATCGCAGATCAGAGTGTGAGGAATCCCGTACGCTGGCCATTCATAGCAAATATCCGGGTAATGCTCTTTAACGTAGGCTTTGGACAGAATCGCGTGACGTAAGGCCCTCATCACCGACAGCTCTGAGGGCGGCTCAAACCCGATGGAAAAACCCAACACCATACGTGAGTGACGGCACAACAGGAGGGTCAGGGTAGGTCGGCCATCCGCCAGACCTGTCCGCTCGTTAATAACAATCACATCCAGAGGGGTATGATCGACCTCGACCCTTTCAAGAATGTGCTGTGTAACCGCCCCGGCGCCGGTTGCCCGAAAATGCTTATCGGCGGCTCGCTTCCCTTCTCTGGCTGCCATGGCATCGTATTTATCGATCTGATCTACGATCCGGTAGAACTGGGCGCGGCTCGGAATCTTTAACGGCTTGAGCCGCTCCGCATTAAGCTCGTTGATACGGTGGCGAAAAGCATCGTAGACAGCCTGTATGGGTAGCTTTTCCCTAGAAAACCATAAGCGCTCAACGAGTGCATGAAGTTCATCCATCATGTCTTTGGAGAATTTTCTTTGAGTAGAAGGCTTTTGGTATTGGGGGGCCAAACACATCAGGTCTTGGCCGGATTCTAGCCACCGCCTCCACCAACGATAAACCGTTGTCGCGCTAGGGGGCCTGATTTCCCCAATATTAGCGGAAACAGTTTCGATAACGGGCCCCAGACCTGCCGCTTTAGGCTCCTTCCCAAGCCGACTGATGGCCTCCTTGATGTATTCGTACTTACGCAGAACCTCTTCGCGCTGTGACTTGGATAACGCCTTTAAATCGCGTGAAGGTCGGGAGCTCAATCCTGCATCGGAATTCGACTCCCGGTTGTTGGGAGACTCAATGCTCAGCTCTCCTGCTGCCAGTAAAGCGGCCAATTCTGGCTTAGTCTTAACAAGAACTCCGCCATCGGACAGCCGCTCCAGGTAGCACTCTCCTGATACCAGAATCCTATCGATGCGGTATCGCGTGCTATTCAAAGTCAGGCGCAGTCCGGTATGAAAAGAGGCAAGTTTCATGGCCGATACCCTCCGGCGAATGCAATGTGGTAGTAGGAGAAAAAGGAGTGAGAAGATCGACGTGCAGGACTTGCTGGGCAATCAGCGCATAGACCTGTGTTGGTGAGTTCAGTAGCTCGGCTAATTGTTCGAAAGTGACGGAACCTATAGCACGGAGCCAATGCCCAATTCGCAACCACACCTCATCAGGTACATGGACACGTTGATGGGCCCTGAGTAACTTCAGGTTACGTTGTAAGGTCGGGTGGTGAAGTTCTATATCCGTGATAACGCCAAATTGTTGGCCGTGCATCTCCCAAAATCTTGCAACCTGCTGAAACCGTCTTTTGACAGAATGACCTTGGAGCTTGGCAAAAGGCTTAACCTCCAAGTACATCGATCTGCCGTCATGAAACCTCAGCTCAAAATCAGGGGTATAACGCCGCATTTGACCATCGCTTTCGAAGTAGATAGTGATCGGCTGTTCTCGATAACTCACCACATCAGCTGAAAACTCAAATAGAGCGCAAGCTTTCTGCTCCAGTTGTGATTCCCAGGCAACGAGTCGGTTGTTCTTCGTTGACGGGTAGAACCCGACAACTCGCCCAGTTGTCGGCCGAACCGGCTCACGAACGCGAACATCTTTACGTTGTCGCACAGATTTTTGGCATAGCTTCGCCTTCTGCCTTGTGCCAAACGGCACGACAGTGTTCTTTGAAGACATAAGTTCCCCTTACTCTGACGAGTAACGAAGTTAACTAGCTGGATTAATGTCTAGGCAGGCAGATTGACGCCAATGGAGCAAGTGGAGATACTTAGATTTCTGACGTCGTGAGTACCATTACTTGCGCCAAATAGCGGGACAATCCACCCGGTGCGTCCCGTTATATCTACATTGCAATACCCTCCTGAGAGTTGACCCCCAAGCCAATAACCTTCCGTATGATCAGTACCTGGTCTTCATTCAGCGTACCTAAGTGATTTCGTAAATCGTGGACCATTTCAAACTCATCTTGAGACATACCTTCGGGCAAACGGAACGTCATCTCTGATAGCTCAACAGAGCGCCACAGCCCTTCTTGCTCGTCTCGAGATAAGTTCAAGTTCTTGATTAGCCGATTGAGCACTTCTGACGATGGTGGCCCCTTACGCCCTCGCTCAAGAGTGCTTACATAGCAAGGATTGATGCCCATCAGATCCGCAAGCTGTTTTTGCTGCATACGGCGACTACGCCGGAGATTTTCAAGATAGATACCGAAGGGAGTCATAAACACACGCCCAGATTTGTGCATTTACTGTCCAGAATATAGGAAAAAGAACTCAAAAAACAATCACAAAAAAGACAAAAAACCAACAATATCAATATGATATATATCGACCATCAACATCATGCATTTTGATTAATAACATCTGTTATTGTTTTGATCACTTATGTGTCGTTGTTTGATCGAAATACAACTCATTTTGCTTGTAAAACAATCTTTCTGATACATCAAACGTTTATATTGAGCGCCTCAATTGGATCGAGTATCTTGGGTGCTGTATGTAAACACAGCATCATATGTAGTGTCATAGTTACAACTGACATCAGTATGTTGTGCTTTTGGCGATCCAAACTAAGAAGGTGCTTCTGATGGCTCTATACAATCTCTTTATCAGTCATAGTTGGGCATATGGTGATGCATACGTCAGAGTATGTGAAATGCTTGACTCTCAAGTGACAACCAATGGTTTCAACTACAAGAACTACAGTGTCCCAAAAGATGACCCCATACATAACGCACCAAGTGCTGCAAAGCTGAAAGAGGCCATCAGAGCACAAATCAAACCCGCATCTGTAGTTGTCATTATGGCAGGAGTTTATTCCACCTACAGCAAGTGGATTAATATAGAGATTGAACTTGCTCAAGAAATGGGGAAAAAAATATTAGCTATTGAGCCATGGGCGTCAGAGAAAACATCTAAAACAGTAAAAGATGCTGCGAATAAAATTGTTGGTTGGAATAGCAAGTCTATTGTTGATGGAATAATAAATCTAGCGGAGAACAAGTAATAATGCCAGTATTCATTAGCTATAGACATACAGACCGAGATCACGCCTTTAAAATAGATCAACGATTGAAGGTTGCTGGAATTAAAACCTATCTTGATGTGTTGGATGAAGAATCCAGACAAGGTGCTGACGAAATAACAGACATCATAACTAAGCGTATGAGTGAATGCACTCATTTGTTAGCTATTATTTCTGATGATACATCGAAATCTTGGTGGGTTCCCTTTGAAATTGGTGAAGCTACATATGCAGAAAACCGTATTGCTACATTTCAATTGAATATTCTTGACTATCAACTCCCATCCTATTTGAAAAAATGGCCTAAAATAAAAAATCTAAATCAAATTGAGCACTTCATTTCATCTTATAAGAATGACATGAAGTATACGCCAATGATGGAAAGCCTTTCTGGAAATGAGGAGTACCGGAGAATATACAAATCTCGCGGGTATACTACAACCGCTGATGAGTTTCACAGAGTACTTAAGCAGAGTTTGGGACAATAAAACACGGGGGCAATTAAAGCCCCCTATTTTATTTTACACGAAATGAAACATATTCGCCAAACGATTCAGGATGAAACCATGACTTCTAAAAAAACTATTTTCGTAGCTTTTGCCATTGAAGATGAAAGGCAGAGAGATTTCTTAAAAGGACAGTCATTAAATACAAACTCACCATTTGAGTATATCGATATGTCCGTAAAAGAAGCCTATGAAACAGAATGGAAGAGTAAGGTGAGAACTCGCATTAAAAGATCTGATGGAGTAATTGCACTCATAAGTAAAAACTCTCTCAACTCTAGCGGACAGATGTGGGAAATCACATGCGCAAGGGAAGAAGGCAAGAAAGTTATTGGTATTTGGGCATACTCCGATGACAGAACAAATATTGAAGGTGTGAGAACCGTAGTTTGGTCATGGGATGCCATTAAAAACTTCATAAATAGTCTGTAAGGATCTGCTCATGAGAATCGCATTAATCGTTGGTATAAATTATTATGAACATGGAAGTCATCTATATGGGTGTGTTAATGATGCACATTCAGTAAAGGCAATCTTAGAAAGACATGATGGTGGCTCTGTTAATTTTGACTGTCAATTACTTGCAGGAACAGGACCAACTGAGAAAGTTAATCGAGGCCAATTAAAAGACCAAATATCTAAACTTTTCAGTACTGATGCAGATATTGCATTATTTTATTTCGCGGGGCACGGTCACATAGAACCTACAGGTGGATACTTGCTGACATCTGATGCTTCACGTGGTGATGAAGGTGTTTCACTTACTGAAATATTGACTCTTGCAAATAAAGCACCTGCAAAAAACAAAATTATTATTCTTGATAGCTGCCACTCAGGTATTGCCGGAACTCCCCCTGAGGCAGGACAACTCGCCACTCTTGCAGAAGGAGTTACCGTGTTAACTGCTTCAACAAAGGATCAGTACGCATCCGAAGTAAATGGGCATGGGGTTTTTACAACATTGCTTGTTGATGCACTAAGTGGCAGTGCAGCAAACTTAACTGGAGATATAACTCCAGGCAGCATTTATGCTCATATAGACCAATCACTTGGAGCTTGGGATCAGCGACCTATTTTTAAAACGAATGTGAAGCAATTTGTATCGCTTAGAAAATCCGCCCCAGCTATATCTATTGAGGATTTAAGGAAAATTACAACATTGTTTCCTACACCCGGCTACTCATTCCCACTCGACCCAACGTTCGAACCAGAAATGAAAGGAAGAGATGAGTGGATGCCAGAACCTATTGAAGAAAACACAAGGATCTTCTCTTTACTTCAGAAATATAATCGATTAAATCTAGTTGTACCAGATGGAGCGACTCACATGTGGAATGCAGCAATGGAAAGCAAAGCATGCAGATTAACTGCTCTTGGTGAACATTACAGAAGATTGGTTGAAAGAAATAGAATTTAATTCCATTTTTATTTTCAAATAATTCAGACACAAAAAATTGCATTCCTAACAACTAGGGTTGAATTACAACCCTAGTTGTATTTATTACTACAATCCCAATGATGATCAATTTTTAAATAGCCATGGATAAAAAAGAGAGGGACATAAGTCCCTCTCTTTGGTGCTCATAACCTATTGCATTTTCAATGAGACGCCATTGCACGTATATGAGACGTCATTTCATTTGCAATGAGATCCCACATAGGTCGATTAGACGTCGAGGTTGGCGACCCGCAGGGCGTTGGTCTCGATAAAGTCACGACGAGGCTCGACCGCATCACCCATCAGGGTGGAGAAGAGCTGGTCGGCACCAACGGCGTCGTCTATGGTGACGCGCAGCATGCGGCGCGCTTCCGGATCCATGGTGGTTTCCCACAGCTGGTCCGGGTTCATCTCGCCCAGCCCTTTATAGCGCTGGATGTAGATGCCGCGCTTGCCTTCGCTCATCAGCCAGTCGACCGCTTCCACGAAGTTGGCAATCGGCTTGACCTTCTCGCCACGCTTGATGAAACCACCTTCCTCGATCAGGTTGGCGATCTCCTTGCCGAGGGAAACCAGCTGACGGTACTCACCGGACTGCAGGAAGTCATAGCTGATCGCGTATTCACGGTCGACCCCGTGCTGACGCACCACGGCGTGCGGCACGAACAGGCGGCGCTCTTCATCACGACGCACCTGGATCTGGTACTGGATACCGTGGTTGCTCTCGTTGAGCACGGCTTCCATTGCCTGACACCAGGCCAGCAGGTCGCTCTCGCTGGCCAGCAGGGTTTCGTTCAACTCAGGCTGATAGATCAGCTGGGTCAACACGGCATCCGGCGCCCGACGTGACATGCGGGTGATCAGGTGAGACACGGCACGGTGCTGGTTGACCAGACGCTCCAGCGCCTCGCCACCTATGGCCGGGGCTGACTCGTTGACGTGCAGGGTAGCACCATCCAGCGCCATGGCGGTCTGGTACTGCAGCAGCGCATCTTCGTCTTTCAGATACTGCTCCTGCTTGCCCTTCTTGACCTTGTACAAGGGCGGCTGGGCTATGTAGATGTAGCCACGCTCGATGATCTCCGGCATCTGACGATAGAAGAAGGTCAGCAACAGGGTACGGATGTGCGCACCATCGACGTCCGCATCCGTCATGATGATGATGTTGTGGTAACGCAGCTTGTCCGGGTTGTACTCGTCACGACCTATGCCGCAGCCCAGGGCCGTGATTAGGGTGCCCACCTCTTGCGAGGAGATCATCTTGTCGAAACGGGCCTTCTCCACGTTCAGGATCTTGCCCTTGAGCGGCAGTATGGCCTGGTTCTTGCGGTTGCGACCCTGCTTGGCGGAGCCGCCAGCAGAGTCCCCTTCCACTATGTAGAGTTCGGAGAGGGCCGGGTCTTTCTCCTGGCAGTCTGCCAGCTTTCCGGGCAGGCCGGCGATGTCCAGCGCACCCTTGCGGCGGGTCAGCTCGCGCGCCTTGCGGGCCGCTTCACGGGCACGGGCCGCATCGATGATCTTGTTGACCACGATCTTGGCATCGCCCGGGTTTTCCAGCAGGAACTCGCCGAGCTTCTCGCCCATCGCCTGTTCAACGGCGGTCTTCACTTCGGAAGAGACCAGCTTGTCCTTGGTCTGGGAAGAGAACTTGGGATCCGGCACCTTGACCGAGATAACCGCAATCAGACCTTCACGCACGTCGTCGCCACTGGCGGCCGACTTGGCCTTCTTGCTGTAATCCTCTTTGTCCATATAGGTGTTGAGGGTACGGGTCAGCGCGGTACGGAAGCCCACCAGGTGAGTACCACCATCCCGCTGCGGGATGTTGTTGGTGAAGCAGTAAACCCCTTCCTGATAGGCATCGTTCCACTGCATGGCGACTTCGACACCGATGCCGTCCTGCTCTGTGGAGAAGTGGAACACCTTGGGATGGATCGGGGTCTTGTTCTGGTTCAGGTATTCAACGAACGCCTTGATACCGCCCTCGTAGCAGAAATGCACCTCACGGCCATCCCGCTCGTCCTGCAGACGGATGGAGACACCGGAGTTGAGGAAGGAGAGCTCGCGCAGACGCTTGGCCAGGATCTCGTAGTGATACAGGGTATCGGTAAAGATGGTCGGGCTCGGCCAGAAGCGCACCTCGGTACCCGTGCCGCTGCTGCTGTCGCCAATCTGCTTGAGCGGCGCCTGTGGCTCACCCAGGTGATAGGTCTGCTCGTAGACATGGCCGTTGCGACGTATGGTCAGCAACAGCTTGTCAGAGAGGGCGTTAACCACTGAGACGCCCACGCCGTGCAGGCCGCCGGACACCTTGTAGGAGTTGTCATCGAACTTACCGCCGGCGTGCAGTACGGTCATGATGACCTCTGCGGCGGAGCGGCCCTCCTCCTCGTGCATGTCTACCGGGATGCCCCGGCCATTGTCACGCACGGAGACGGAACCGTCGGAATGGATCTTGACCAGAATATCGGAGCAGTAGCCAGCAAGAGCCTCGTCAATGGAGTTATCGACGACCTCAAACACCATGTGGTGCAGACCTGAGCCATCATCCGTATCGCCGATGTACATCCCCGGGCGCTTGCGGACCGCATCCAGGCCCTTCAGTACCTTGATATTCGAGGAGTCGTAAGTATTTTCACTCATAGCTTACTCTCTGCCTTCTCTAACGTTTCGGAGATCTTGCCTTGTTCCACGTGGAACAACTTGCAGTCATTCGCATCCATCATGTCTGCGAGCTGACCGGTATCGATGGCGGTGATAAACACCTGGGACGCACACTGCTTCAGCCTTGCGGCCAGCAAGCGGCGCTTGTCGACATCCAGTTCAGAGGCAAAATCGTCAATTAAAAAAATACAGCCACGGCTGCTATGTTGATTCAAATAGAGCCCTTGGGCCAGTCGCATGGCACAGACCAACAACTTCAGCTGACCCCTGGACAAAATATCCTGAGCGGGCACGCCATTCGCCTTGAGTCGCACATCGGCCTTCTGTGGGCCTACCCCTGTGTAACCCAGCGAACGATCCCGCTCAAACCCCGCCTCCAGCAAGTCGCCGAGGGGAGTCTCTTTCTCCCAGCCCCGATAGAAACCGAGACTGATGTCGAATTCCGGCAGAAAATCTGCCGTCATCTCCTTGATCAGGGGCGTAATGGCCTGACAATAACTGGCGCGAAACTCGGCCAGTTCACCCCCGAGCCGCACCAGCTCCTGATCCCAGAACGCCAGCTGGCGATACTGGGTGCTCTGGCGCAGCAGCGCATTGCGCTGTTTCAGCAGACGCCGCACTCGTCCCCACAGGGAGAAAAAGGCCGGTTCCTGATGGAAGACGCCCCAATCCAGCCAGGCCCGGCGAGCCTGGGGCCCGCCCGTCAGCAGGTTGAAGCCATCGGGATGGATCAACTGCACCGGCAACAGCTCGGCCAGATCGGCCAGTCGCTGGGCCTGGGCCCCGGCGATCTTGAGCTGGGTCTCGCCACTCTTGTCCTTGGCGAGTCCGATGGGCACCTGACGCCCCTCCAGTTCGCACTGGGCAAACAGGGTAAAGGCCCGCTCCCCCTGGCGGATGACCCGCCCGGTCAGGTGAGTACGAAAGGAGCGACCGAGACCAAGGTAGTGAATGGCTTCCAGCACGCTGGTCTTGCCGCTGCCATTGCACCCGACCAGGATGTTGAGGCCGGGGGACAGCTTGAGACTGGCCTGCTGGATATTGCGAAAGTCGCTGAGCTGGAGTTTGACCAGGGCCACGACTAGATCCGCATCGGCATCACCACGTACTGAGCATCCTGATGATCAAAATCCTCAATAATGGCACTGCTGATGGAATCGCTCAGGCTAATCCGAATTTGGTCACATTTTAACGTATTCAGCACGTCCAGCACATAAGAGACGTTGAAACCTATCTCCATCTCGCTGGCCTCGTATTGTACGTCAAGCAGCTCTTCGGCTTCTTCCTGTTCCGGGTTGTTGGCGGTAATGCGCAGCAGGTTTTCCTGCAGATTGAGACGCACCCCACGGAATTTCTCGTTGGAGAGGATGGCCGCGCGGGCAAACGCCTGACGCAGATCCTCACGACCGGCGATCAGGGCCTTGTCGCTGTTGCGCGGGATGACCCGACGCCAATCCGGGAAGCGGCCATCCACCAGCTTGGAGGTGAAGATGAAGCCGTCCAGCGCGGCGCGCAGGTTGCTGCGACCGATCTGCAGCCGTACCGGCTTGTCTTCCGCTTCCAGCAGGCGCACCAGCTCAAGCACACCTTTGCGGGGCAGGATAACCTGATGATCGGGCAGCGATTCTTCCACTACCTCGCGACGGCAGGTCGCCAGACGGTGACCGTCGGTCGCCACGGTACGCAGGCCGTGGCCCTCGCTCTCGAACAGCATGCCGTTCAGGTAGTAACGCACGTCCTGGCTGGCCATGGAGAACTGGGTGGCATCGATCAACTTCTTCAGCTCCAGCTGGCCTATGTCGAATTCGAGCACAGATTCCCAATCCTCGATATTCGGGTATTCGGTCGCCGGCAGTGTCGACAGGTTGAAGCGGGAACGACCGGAGCGGATGATCAGGCGCTCGCCTTCGGTGTTGAGGCGGATGTCCGCCCCTTCCGGCAGGCCACGGCAGATATCCAGCAGCTTGCGCGCCGGCACTGTGGTGCGGCCATCCTGGCTCTCATTATTGAGATAGACCTGACCTATCATCTCAACTTCCAGGTCGGTGCCGGTCAGCGACAGCAGACCCTGGCTGACATCAAGCAGGACATTGCCGAGGATCGGCAGGGTCGGCCGGCCACCCAGGGCACCGGACACCAGTTGCAGAGGACGTAACAGGGCCTCACGGCTAATTTCGAGCTGCATCTGTGCTCTCCGTTGTTATCGGGACGAAAGGATTCGAATCAGGTTGGAATATTCGCGCTGCATCTGTCCACTCACCGTTGTTATCAGGAGGAAAGGGTTCGGATCAGGTTGGAATAATCTTCCTTGATGTCGTGGCTCTCCTCCTTCAGCTGCTCTATCTTGCGGCAGGCATGAAGAACGGTAGTGTGGTCACGGCCACCAAAGGCATCACCTATCTCCGGCAAACTGTGGTTGGTCAGCTCTTTGGCCAGTGCCATCGCCAGCTGACGTGGACGGGCAACGGAGCGTGAGCGGCGTTTGGACAGCAGATCCGCCAGCTTGATCTTGTAATACTCCGCCACCGTCTTCTGGATGTTGTCTATGGTGACCAGCTTCTCCTGCAGCGCCAGCAAGTCCCGCAGCGCTTCGCGCACGAAATCTATGTTGATGGCACGACCGGTGAAGTTGGCGTTGGCGATCACCCGGTTGAGGGCGCCTTCCAGTTCACGGACGTTGGATCGCAGACGCTTGGCGATGAAGAAGGCCACTTCGTCCGGCAGGTGGATCTGGTTCTCATCCGCCTTGCGCATCAGGATGGCGACGCGGGTCTCCAGCTCCGGCGGCTCGATCGCCACCGTCAAGCCCCAGCCAAAGCGGGACTTGAGACGATCCTCGACACCGTTGATCTCCTTCGGATAGCGATCCGAGGTCAGGATGATCTGCTGGTTGCCTTCGAGCAGCGCGTTGAAGGTGTGGAAGAACTCCTCCTGGGAGCGCTCCTTGTTGGCGAAGAACTGGATGTCATCGATGAGCAGGGCATCGACGCTACGGTAATAACGCTTGAACTCTTCAATGGCGTTATTCTGCAGCGCCTTCACCATGTCCTGCACAAACCGCTCGGAGTGCATGTAGATGACTTTGGCGTCCTTCTTGCGCTCCTTGATGGCGTTGCCAACGGCGTGCAGCAGGTGGGTTTTGCCCAGGCCGGTGCCGCCATAGAGGAACAGCGGGTTGTAAGCGCCACCCGGGTTGTCGGCTACCTGACGGGCAGCCGCGCGGGCCAACTGGTTGGACTTACCCTCGACGAAGTTCTCGAAGGTATAGTTCACGTTGGTGTTGCTTTTGTGGTTCGGCTCAGGCTTGGCTTCAGCCTTGCTTTCCCAGCTCTTCTGCAAGTTATTCACAGGCGCAGCACCACGCGCCGGCGCTCTTGCGACCGCGACGGGATGAGGACGATTACCTATATCAAAACGCAGGGTGGGGCCATCGACCCCACAGAGTTCATTGATGATGCCGTTAACCCGGATGAGATACTTGTCTCGTACCCAGTCCAGAACAAAGCGATTCGGTGCATACAGGGTCAGAGTATTGTCACTCAACTCCGCTTGAAGCGGCCGGATCCACATGCTGAATTCTGCCGAGGGCAACTCATCTTGCAGCCGGTTAAGGCACTGCTGCCATAGCGAAGCAGTCACTCTAAACTCCCGTCAATTGATTAACTAAAGACCGGCTATTCTACGTTTTTAGCGGCTGGATCTCTAGCCGCCACCTTGCGGATCCGGCAAATAAGATCCTTGACTTTCAAGGATCCAGCACCGCTGGATCTGATTTCATCCCCAAAGTTACCCACAGCCTGATCCATCCAGGATGGCACCAAAGATCCAGACCTGAACCGGTTATTTTATATAACCAAATATCATTTATTCTTTGGCTTTTATTCCAATAACATCAGCGCAAATCCAGTGATTACAACTAAAAATACAGAACAACAGAGAGAGGAATCCCCATGACATCATCCATCAAGCTGGTCTCCGGTGCCGCCATTCTGCTGGCAGCCCTATCCGGTCAAGCCATCGCCCAGGAAACCATCAAGGTCGGCATGTCCGGCAAGTATTTCCCGTTCACCTTCGTCAAGCAGGACAAGCTGCAGGGCTTCGAGGTGGATATGTGGAATCAGATCGGTGAGCGCACCGGCTACAAGGTCGAGTTCGTGACCGCCAGCTTCTCCGGCCTGTTCGGCATGCTGGAAACCGGCCGTGTCGATACCATCTCCAACCAGATCACCATCACCGACGAGCGCAAGGCCAAGTACGCCTTCTCCCAGCCCTATGTCTATGACGGCGCCCAGATAGTGGTCCGCAAGGGCAACAGCACCATCCACGGCATCAAGGATCTGGAAGGCAAGAAGGTCGCGGTCAACCTCGGCTCCAACTTCGAAGAGCTGCTGCGCAAGAACGACCCGAACAAGAAGATCGATATCCGCACCTACGACTCCAGCTTCGAGCAGGATGTCGCCCTGGGTCGCATCGACGCCTTCGTGATGGACCGCGTCTCCACCGCCCAGCTGATCAAGGAATCCAAGCTGCCGCTGCAACAGGCCGGCGCACCGTTCGAGACCATCGAGAACGCCCTGCCCTTCCTGAAGACGCCGGAGAAACAGGCCGTACTGAAGAAAGTCGACGACGCCCTGACCGCCATGCGCAAGGATGGCTCCCTGCGTCAAATCTCCGAAAAATGGTTCGCTTCCGACATCACCGACAAATAAATGATGGAATTTGACCTCGAGTACACACTAGGGCTGTTCCCCATCCTGCTCAAATACCTGGGCACCACGATGGAAATGGCTCTGTGGGGATTCGTATTGGCACTCGTACTGTCGCTGACCCTGGCGATAGTGCGGGTGTTTCGCGTCCCCGTGATCCACTGGCTGGCGATGCTCTATATCTCGTTCTTTCGAGGTACTCCCCTGCTCGTCCAGCTGTTCCTGCTCTACTACGGACTGCCGCAACTGTTCCCCGTCTTCGTGGGGATGGATGCCTTTACCGCCGCCATCGTCGGCCTGACCCTGCACTTCGCCGCCTACATGGCCGAGTCGATCCGCGCCGCCATTCTGGGCATTCACAAGAGCCAGATGGAGGCGGCGCTCAGTATCGGCATGAGCCGTTACCAGGCGATGCAGCGGATCATACTGCCGCAGGCTGCCCGCATAGCGACCCCGTCGCTGATGAACTACTTCATCGACATGATCAAGAGCACCTCGCTGGCCTTCACCCTGGGGGTGGCCGAGATCATGGGCAAGGCGCAGATGGAAGCCTCCTCCTCCTTCAAGTTCTTCGAGAGCTTCATGGCGGTGGCCCTGGTCTACTGGGTGGTGGTCATCATCTTCACCCGCTTGCAGCACCTGCTGGAAATTCACCTGAACCGAGCCTATTAAGGGAGGTCTGCGATGATCAAATTAACCGGCCTCTCCAAGGCATTTCACGGCAACAAGGTGCTCAACAGCATAGATCTGGAGGTCAGGAAGGGGGAGATAGTGGTCATCATAGGCCCCTCCGGCACCGGCAAGTCGACCCTGCTGCGCTGCCTCAACCTGCTGGAGACCCCGGATGCAGGCACCCTTGCCATCGACGACCTGCAGCTGGATCTGGCCAAGGCCAGCGAGCAGCAGGCCATCGAGCTGCGCAAGCGCGCCTCCTTCGTGTTCCAGAACTATGCCCTGTTCGCCAACAAGACGGCGCTCGACAACATAGCCGAGGGGCTGATCACCGTCTGGAAGCAGCCGAAGGCGGAGGCCCGAGCCACTGCGCTGGGCATCCTCAAGGACATAGGGCTTGCCGACAAGCAGGATGCCTACCCGGCGTCCCTCTCCGGCGGCCAGCAGCAACGGGTCGGCATAGGCCGCGCCATGGCGGCTCACTCCAAGGTCATTCTGTTCGATGAGCCCACCTCGGCCCTCGATCCCGAGTGGGTCGACGAGGTACTCGGGCTGATGAAGGAACTCGCCCGCCAGCACCAGACCATGGTGGTGGTGACCCATGAGATTGAATTTGCTCGTGATGTTGCCGATCGGGTGATCTTCATGGAGGGGGGCCGGATCGTGGAACAGGGCCCGCCGGATCAGATATTGGTCGATCCCAAGGATCCCCGTACCCGGGAGTTCTTGCGAAAAGTGCTTAAATAGCTCTCTCTTTGGCGGCCTTGCCGCCTTTTTTATTGGAGGATCCTTGTTTAACCCCGGGTTGCCAGTATAATCCGGAGCCCTTGATCCTCCGGATCCTGCCAGCTTCTCCTGCTTCTTTATGAGTCAGGGCAAGATGAGAGGGAACGGCGGATTGACTAAAAGCCGAACTCTGTTTAGAATTCGGCCTCTTTTGCTAGTCGTCACACGCTATAGCTGGCGCGTCGGCTAAGTGTGACAATCAAAACTGTACAGAAATACGGAATCGAATCATGAAACGTACTTTTCAACCGTCCAACCTGAAGCGCAAGCGCTCTCACGGTTTCCGCGCCCGCATGGCAACTGCCAACGGTCGTAAAGTTCTGGCCGCTCGTCGTGCCAAGGGTCGTGCCCGTCTGGTAGTTTAATGCCAACGCCGCACACCTTCTCTCGGGAGTTACGTCTGTTAACTCCCGAACACTTCAAACGCGTTTTCGCCGAGCCTGTCCGGGCCGCTTCTCCGCAAATTACTCTTCTCGCCTGTCCCAATACCCTCGAACATCCCCGTCTTGGCCTCGCTGTGCCCAAAAAAGCACTCAAGCGTGCCGTCTGGCGTAATCGTGTCAAACGAGTGGTCCGGGAAAGTTTCCGTCTCAATCAAGCCAACCTGCCCGCTATCGACATAGTCGTGATCGCCAAGGGCGGCGTCAAAGAGATGGATAACGAGGAGCTGTTCAAGTTACTGGAAAAGCTATGGCGCACTCTGTCACGCCGTTGCAATGGGTAGCTGTCAAACTGATACGCCTGTATCAGCTAATCATTAGCCCTCTGCTCGGGCCGCGCTGCCGTTTCACGCCAACTTGTTCCCAATTTGCGATAGAAGCAATCCGACTTCACGGTTTCATAAAAGGCGTTTGGTTAGCCAGCAAACGTCTATTAAAATGCCATCCCTTATCCGAGGGTGGTTATGACCCGGTTCCGCAACCAAAGCGAAGAAACTGAAGACTATGGAATCACAACGCAATCTCATCCTGATCGGTTTGCTGTTCGTGAGCTTTCTGCTCTGGCAACAGTGGGAGTCTGACAAGGCTCCGAAGCCGGCCCCGACTACCGTGGCCCAAACCGAACATTTCGTACCTGAAGCCGGTCAGACCGGTGATATTCCTCAGGTTTCCGAGCAAGCCAACGCGAACGCCGCACGCAAGCTGATCACAGTCTCCTCCGACGTGCTCAAGCTGACCCTGGACACCCAGGGCGGTGACATCGTTTCTGCCGAGCTGCTGGCCCACAAGCTGGAAGAAGGCAAGGATCAATCCTTCGTCCTGCTGACCAGTCAACCTGACCGCCTCTATGTCGCCCAGAGCGGCCTGGTGGGTCGCGATGGTCCTGACAGCCAGGCCCAGGGTCGTCCCACCTATGAAGCCACCCAGACCAGCTACCAGCTGGCCGATGGTCAGGATCAAGTCGTCGTACCGATGACCTGGACCGACAGCAAGGGTGTGGTCTTCACCAAAGAGTTCGTGCTCAAGCGCGGTGACTATGCGATTGGCGTCGATTACAAGATCGACAACAAATCCGCCGAGCCGGTCCAGGTGCAGTTCTACGGTCAGCTGAAGCAGACCGTGACCACGCCCAAGGATCAGGAAGGTCACGCCATGGTAGCCAGTGCTTACCGTGGTGGCGCCTTCTCCAGCGAAGAGAGCCGTTACAAGAAGTACACCTTCGACGAGATGAAGGATGCCGACCTGAACAAGACCACCAAGGGTGGTTGGGTCGCCATGCTGCAACACTACTTCGTCTCTGCCTGGGCACCGAATGCCGACGATACCAACAGCTTCTACAGCCGCGTGATCCCTGGTAAAGACCAGGCCATCATTGGCTACAAGGCGCCGCTGGTAGACGTGGCTGCCGGCCAGCAGGCCGAAGTGACCAGCAAGCTGTGGGTCGGTCCCAAGCTGCAAGACCAGATGGCCAAGGTGGCAAACCACCTCGACCTGACCGTCGACTACGGCTGGCTCTGGTTCATCGCCCAACCGCTGCACTGGTTGCTGACCGTGTTCCACGGTTTCGTCCAGAACTGGGGTCTAGCCATCATAATGCTGACCCTGCTGGTGCGCGGCATCATGTTCCCGCTGACCAAGGCCCAGTACACCTCCATGGCCAAGATGCGCATGCTGCAGCCCAAGCTGGCCGCACTGCGTGAGCGCTTCGGCGACGATCGCCAGAAGATGTCTCAGGGCATGATGGAGCTGTACAAGAAAGAGAAGGTCAACCCGCTGGGTGGCTGTCTACCGATTCTGGTCCAGATGCCGATCTTCATCGCCCTCTACTGGGCCCTGATGGAATCCGTTGAGCTGCGTCACGCGCCGTTCACACTGTGGATCACCGACCTGTCGGTGAAGGACCCCTTCTTCGTGCTGCCAATCCTCATGGGTGCTTCCATGTGGTATCTGCAGAAGATGAGCCCGACCACGGTGACAGACCCGATGCAGCAGAAGGTGATGCAGTTCATGCCGATCATCTTCACCTTCATGTTCCTCTGGTTCCCGGCTGGCCTGACTCTGTACTGGTTGGTGAGCAACGTCATCTCCATTACCCAGCAGACCATCATCTATCGTCAGCTGGAGAAGAAAGGCCTGCACACCCGCAGCTAATCTTCCCCCTGATGACAAAAGAGGCGGCCTTGGGGCCGCCTTTTTTATTACAATGTCCCCCAATTACCGAGCAAATGAGCCAAGCAAGATGACAACAGATACGATCGTGGCCCAGGCCACCGCGCCCGGCCGTGGCGGCGTTGGCATAGTCCGGGTCTCAGGCCCCGCCGCCGAACAGGTCGCCGAGATAGTGCTCGGCAAGCGCCCCCGGGTGCGCTACGCCGAATATCTGCCGTTCAAGGATGAGCAAGGCCAACCGCTGGATCAGGGCATAGCCCTGCTGTTCAAGGCCCCCAACAGCTTCACCGGCGAAGATGTGCTGGAGCTGCAGGGTCACGGCGGTCCCGTCATCATGGACATGCTGGTGCGCCGTATTCTGCAGATAAAGGGGCTGCGCCCTGCCCGCCCCGGCGAGTTCAGCGAGCGCGCCTTCATGAACGACAAGCTGGACCTGGCCCAGGCCGAGGCCATCGCCGATCTGATCGAAGCCTCCAGCGAGCAGGCCGCCCGCAGCGCCATGCACTCCCTGCAGGGGCAGTTCTCCAGCAAAATCCAGCAGCTGGTGGAGAGCCTGATCCGGCTGCGCATCTATGTGGAAGCGGCCATCGACTTCCCGGACGAGGAGATCGATTTTCTCTCCGACGGCAAGGTGGCGGGCGATCTGTACGCCATCATGGACGAGCTGGATGGCGTGCGCGGCGAAGCCAAGCAGGGCGCCCTGCTGCGGGAAGGGATGAAGGTAGTGATCGCCGGTCGTCCCAACGCCGGCAAGTCGAGCCTGCTCAACGCCCTGGCCGGGCGCGAGTCCGCCATCGTCACCGAGATAGCCGGCACCACCCGCGACGTGCTGCGCGAGCACATCCACCTGGACGGCATGCCGCTGCACATAATAGATACCGCCGGTCTGCGCGACACCCAGGATCAGGTGGAAAAGATTGGCATAGAGCGCGCCTGGGCCGAGATAGAACAGGCCGACCGTGTGCTCTTCATGGTGGATGGCACCACGACAGATGCGATCGACCCGCGGGAGATCTGGCCGGAATTTGTTGATCGGTTGCCAAAAAACATCGGCCTCACGGTCGTGCGCAACAAGGCTGACCTGACCGGCGAAGATCTGGCACCCAGCCAGGAGCTGGGGCACGCCGTCTACCGCATCTCCGCCAAGACAGAGCTGGGGCTGCCCGCCCTGCGCGAACACCTGAAAGCCTGCATGGGCTTCCAGGGCAACACAGAGGGGGGCTTCATGGCTCGCCGCCGCCACCTGGATGCGCTGGAGCGCGCCGCCGAGCGGTTGCTGGTGGCCAGGGATCAGCTGGAAATCTATGTCGCCGGTGAACTGGTGGCCGAAGAGCTGCGCCTGGCGCAAGAGTCCTTGAGCGAGATCACCGGTGAATTCAGCTCGGACGATCTGCTGGGCCGCATCTTCTCCAGCTTCTGCATCGGCAAATAATGCCGCACGGCAGGCAATAAAAAGCCCGGGTTCATCCCGGGCTTTTTTGTGCGTTTTTTATTCTAAAACCTATAGCCGGCGCAGACACCACATGAAGTAAGCGCCCCCTAACAGAGTGGAGACCAGCCCGACCGGCACGTCCTGCGGGAACAGGATCTGCTGGCCGATCCAGTCCGCCGACACCATCAGCAGAGCGCCGGACGCGGCGGCACCGAGCAGATGCCAACGGGCCCGCACCAGTCCCATCAGCTTGGCCATGTGCGGGGCCAGCAGACCGACGAAGGAGAGCGGCCCCACCACCAGGGTGGCGCTGGCGGTGAGCACGGCCACCAGCAGCAGTATGGCGAGCTGGGCCCGGTTGAGGCGAATGCCCAATGCGGTCGCCAGCGCCGACCCCATCGGCAGCAGATCGAGCCAGCGGCTGATGAGCAGGCAGGCTGCCAGCATCAATACCGCCAGTGCCACCAGCCCATAAGCCACCGGCAGGGTGACGTAATAGGTGGAGCCGGACATCCAGGAGAGCAGCTGCTGCACCCGCATGTCGCCGTTGGCCAGCGCGATGGCCTGCAGCGGCTCGAACAGCGCCGTGATGGCGATGCCGGACAGCAGGATCCGCTCCGGCTGGAAGCCGTGCTTGCGGTTGACCAGCACCAGCAGCAAGAGACAAGCGAAGGCGCCAAGCAGGCCGCCCAGCAGCATAATGGGCAATGGCAAAGCCGGCAGCAGCAAAGCCGTCGCTATCACCCCCATGAAGGTACCGCCGCTCACCCCCAGCAGCTCAGGGCTCGCCATGGGGTTGTTGCTGACCCGCTGCAGCAGGGTGCCCGCCAGCGCCAGCAAGACGCCGGCGGCACCGGCCGCCAGGGTGCGCGGCAGCCGCCACTCCAGCTGGGCCTGCCACCTGAGCCAGCTCGACCAGCTCCAGCCAGCCATCCCCTGCCCGACCAGCAGGGAGCCTATGATGGCGAACCCCAGGCCGAGCAGCAGCAAGGTGAGCAGCCGAGTCGGGGCCAGATGCCGTGCGACCGACAGGCCGCTTGCCCCCTTAGGCGAGCCGGACTTCAGGGCCAGCCGCGGGATCAGCCAGAGCAGCAGCGGCGCCCCCAGCAAGGCCGTCATGGCACCGGTCGGGATCAGCACGGGCCAGACGTTGCTCAGGGTCTGCAGCAGCAGATCGGTGGCCGTCAGCAGCAGAGCCCCCAGGATTGGCCCCCACAACAGCCGTTGACCGAGTTGACGGATCCCCAGCAGCCGCACCATGGCTGGCGCCGCCAGCCCGATGAAACCTATCAGCCCCACCACGCTCACCACGCAGGCGGTGACGAACACCGCCAGCCCGAGTCCGGCCAGTCGCAGCTGCTGCAAGGAGACGCCCAGGCTGCGGGCGCTGGCATCATCCAGCTCCAGCACCGCCAACGGGCGCACCAGCACAGCCGCCAGCCCCCCCGCCACCAGCAGCCGTGGCAGCAGGTAGCTCACTCCGCTCCAGCTGTTCTGGGCCAGGGAGCCACTGCCCCACACCAGCAGTCCCTTCAGCTCCTCCTGAAAGAACAGCAGCAGCCCCATGCTGATGGCCGCCAGATAGAGGTTGATCACCAGTCCCGCGAATACGATGACCACAGGATTGAGCTGACGGCGCCAGGCCAGGGCGAACACCAGCGCCATGGCGAGGCTGCCACCGGCCATGGCGATCCACTCCCGCCCCAGCAGCAGCCAGGAGGGGGCAAACAGGGTCACCATCATCAGCGCCAGCTGGGCGCCGGAGGCCACCCCCAAGGTGGTCGGCGAGGCGAGCGGGTTGCGCAGCACCTGCTGCATCAGGGTGCCGGCCAGACCGAGGGCGGCTCCGGCCAGCAGAGTCACCGTCAGCCGGGGCAGCCAGCTGAAGTGCACCACGGCTTGGCGGACATCCTCCAGATTGGGCGAGAAGAGGGTCTGCCACCAGAGCGCACCCGGCACCTGGCGGGCCAGATCCCAGCCAGCGAGCGAAAGTGTCAGCCCCAACAGGATCAAGGCCGGCCGCAGCAACGGGGATGGGAATAAATGTTTCATTGGCTATCTCCCCTGACATCCTGCTGCAATGCCTCGTTGAGCAGGCTGGCGAAGCGGCGGGCGGCGAGCACGCCACCGAAGCTCCAGACTGCGGGCAGATGCAGCACAGGTGCCTGCTGCACCAGCGGCAGATGCTGCCACAGGCCGGGCTCCTGCAGCCGCTCGCTCACCCCGACGGGGATGGGATCCACCACCACCAGCCGCGCGGCTGGCAGCGCCATGAACTGCTCTATGCTGGCCACCGAGAAACCCCAGGCATTGGTCTCCCCCTGCCAGGCGTTGCGCAGGCCGAGTCGCTGCATCACGGCCTCGAACAGGCTGTGGCGGCCGAACACCCGCACGTGGCGCTCATCGATGAACTGCACCACCAGCAGGGGCGGCAGATCCACTGGCAACTCGGTCCGCATCTGCGCCAGATCCCGATCCAGCCCGGCCAGCAGCCTCTCGGCCTCGGCCGTTTTGTTCACCAGCGCCGCTATGGTCAGGGTCGCCTCATGGAGCCGCTGCCACAGATCGGTTTGCGGATCATAGAGGGCGATGGACTGCACGGGTGCGATGCGGGACAGGGTCGGTGCCAGCGGCGCCGCCAGCGGGGAGATGAGGATGCGATCGGGTTTCAACTCGGCCAGCAGCTCGCGGTTGGGCTGGGCCCGCAGGCCTATATCCACCACCTCGGCCGGCAGCAGCGGCTCGCCGACCCAGGCGCGGTAGGAGCTGACATCCCCCACCGCCAGCGGGGTCACCCCCAGCGCCAGCAGGGTTTCGGCTATGGTCCAGTCGACTGTGGCGATGCGGGGTTCCGGCGCGGAGGTGGCATGCACCGCAAGCGGCAGCAGCAGACCGACAAGGCAGAGCGCCATCTTCTTCAATAAACGGTTCAAGAGAGGCCCTCAGTCAGACAATGGCGATGGCGTGGTCATGGGCCGGGTGACGCATGACCTCCATCGGGAGCCCATGGTACATGGAGTGCAGGGTCTCGCCAGTCTGCAGTGATATGGGAACAAATAAACTCATCGGGATAACAAGCCTTATCTAAACGATGGCGATGGCGTGGTCATGGGCCGGGTGACGAATGACCTCCATCGGGATGCCATAGATGGCGTGCAGGGTCTCGCTGGTCATGATCCGCTCTGGCTCGCCATGGGTGAGCAGGCGGCCCGAGTGCAGCGCCACCAGCCGATCGCAGAAGCGGGAGGCCATGTTGATGTCGTGGATGACTATGATGACCCCGAGGTTGAGCTGACGGCTGAGCTGCCTGACCAGAGTCAGCACCTCCACCTGATGGGCCACGTCCAGCGCGGCCAGCGGCTCGTCCAGCAGGATGAAGCGGCTCTCCTGCGCCAGCAGCATGGCCAGCCAGACCCGCCCCCGCTCACCACCTGAGAGAGTATCCACCAGCCGGTCGGCGAAGCGTTCGGTATGAGTGAGGGCGATGGCCCGCTCGACCTGACGCTGATCCTCCTCCCCCATGCGGCCCAGCAGGCCGCGCCAGGGATAGCGACCCATCTCCACCAGCTCGCGCCCGAGCAGGTTCTCGGCGCTCGGCAGATGCTGGGGCAGATAGGCCACCTGGCGGGCGAAGTCCCGGTTGCCCCATGCCTGCAGCGGCTTGTCATCGAACAGGATCTCGCCGTCACTCAGGGGCTGCTGGCGCGCCAGCAGCTTGAGCAGGGTGGATTTGCCCGAGCCGTTGTGGCCTATGAGGCCATAGACCCGGCCCTGCTCGAAACTCAAGTCGGTGGGGTGCAGCAGCTGGCGGTCGTTTACCGCGAAGCTGGCGGCTTTCATCTCAAACATAAGCAATTCCTGTGCTGGCCTGATGCCAGTCTCATCGGTGAAGGCATCAAGCCGGCACCTCGCAATCCAGATGGGCGACGGCATCCCGGCTGACCTGCTCGCGTCGTTCGCCGGTCAGTTCGGTGAGCTGACCCTGGCGCATCTCCAGCAGGCGATCGGCCAGCGCGAAGTAGTGATCGTCGTGACTGATGGCGATCACCGTCTTGCCCATCGCCTTGAGGCGCGGCAACAGCAGCTGATAGAAGATGCGGCGGAACTGGGGATCCTGATCCGCGGCCCACTCGTCAAACAGCATCACCTCGCGCTGCTCGGCCAGCGCCAGCAGCAGGGCGACCCGCTTGCGCTGCCCCTGGGAGAGGTCGATATCGGCGATGAAGCCATCCTCGATGGCGATCTTGCTGCCCATCTGCAACCGATCCAGCCACTCGGCCACCAGCTCGGCCTTGGGCTCGGGCCCCAGCAGGTGCTGGAACAGGTGGTAGTCGGTGAAGATGGCGGAGAAGAGGGCCAGATAGGCGTTGCGATCCGTGACGGGTTCGCCATCCAGCAGGATCCGGCCCGACGCCGGCTGATAGAGGCCGGTCAGCAGCATGGCTAGGGTCGACTTGCCGGAGCCGTTGCCGCCTATGATGAAGACTTGCTCCCCCCGCTCGATCACCAGATTGATGGGGCCCACGGCGAAGCCGCCCTCCCCCTGATAGTGAAAGCTCACCTGCTCCAGCTCGATGCGTTGCCAGGCACGGGGCGCGGACGGCAGCGGGAAGTCGGCGTCAGGCGCGGCCAGATTGAGGGCCGCAATCTTGTCGAACGCCACCTGGGCGGAGAGCAGGGTCGGCAGGGCACCAATGCCCTGCAGCAAGGGCGTGCGCAGGAACAGCAGGGTCAGCGCGAAGGTGGCGGCCACATTGGTGTTGGCCCAGCCCAGCCCGTTGGCCAGGAAGAAGACCAGGCCGATGGCCCCCAGCATCATGATATTCGACCAGTTCACCGCGCTCAGGTGATAGGTGTCGGCGCGGATGATCTGCTGGCGATAGTCACGGGCGTTCTGCTCATAGAGCTGGTGGTAGACGAAATGGGCCCGCTCGCGATTGAGCGCCAGCTCCTTGCTGCCGGCTATGATGGCCTGATAGTTCTGGTAGAGCCTGTCCTCGGCCTGACGCATATGGGACAGGTGGTGATAGACGCGGTTCACCAGCAGCCAGCCCACCACCATGGTGACGGTGACCCAGAGGGCGGTGACGCCGAGCAGGGCCGGCGAGAGCCAGCCGAGATAGAGGGCCGAGCCCAGGGTGAGCACCAGCCCCTGCACCAGCTCGGGCAGGCGCACGAAGGCGATGGTGATCTGGCCTATGTCGCTGGAGAGGGACGCCAGCAGCGGCCCCTGGCCAAGATGGCGAATGCGGGCGACATCGGTATCCAGCAGCTGCTTGAGCAGACGGCCCCGCAACCGGTAGACAAAATGATGACCGAGTGTGGTCAAGGCCAATTGAGAGCCGAGTGTGATCACCAGCAGCAACAGGATCAAGCCAAGCAGTTGGCCAAGTACCGGCAGCGGATCGCCGACGGATTCGACAAGAGAGTGATTGATAAAGGCAATGACGCCGATCCCGCTCACTGCGCTGAGCAGGCTGAGCAGGGTAATGGCGATGAAGGGCCAACGATATTGGCGGTAAACCAGAGACAAGAGTTCCATAACGGACCGGTATTCTAGAGATATGCTAGGAGCAATGTGCAGGGAAAAAGGAGGGCGGGAGCCTGGACCCCCACCCCTCCTCTATTACCAGCGGTAGTTGATGCTGCCCACTACGCTGCGCGGCTCGCCGTAGTAGCAGTAGTAGTCACAGCTGGCCACATAGGTATCACCCAGCAGGTTGTTGACGTTGAGCTGGGCTCGCCAGTTCTTGGCAAAGTCATACCCGATCATCGCATCCCACACGGTATGGGCCGGCACCTGAGCCGAACCATAGATGGGGGTGTAGTCCGCATTCACGGCACCTATACCGACACTGGAGCCGACATAACGCACGCCGGATCCCAGTTCCAGACCGGAAACCGGACCCTGCTGCACCTTGTAGTTGCCCCAGAAGGAGGCCTGGTGGCGCGGGATCAGGCTGGCACGGCGATCGCCCTTGCCGGTGTCGTTGGTCTTGGCATCGGTATAGGTGTAGGCGGCGGTGAGACGCAGTGCCTCGGTGGCCTGCACGCTCCCTTCCAGCTCAACGCCCCGGGAGGTCACTTCGCCGGCCTGGGTCTGCTGGCCTGAACCGGTGGAGACCAGCGAGTTGGTCTGCTCCAGATCGAACAGCGCCAGGTTGATGTAGCCGTCGAGGAAGCTGGGCGCATACTTGACGCCTGTCTCATACAGGGTGCCCTTGAGCGGCTTGTAGGACTCGCTGGTGTTGGGGTCGATCCCGGGCAACACCTCGAACGACTCGGCGTAGGCAATATAAGGAGAGAGACCGTTGTCGGCCAGGTACATCAGGCTGCCGGAGAGGGAGAGCTCGTGATCATACTGCTTCTCGTTCTTGCCCTTGGCTTCGCTGATGTTGTGGGTCTCCACGTAGTCGAAGCGGCCGCCGCCGGTCAGCAACCAGCGATCGTCCCAGCGAACCTGGTGCTGGGCATAGAGGCCGCTCTGGCCCTTGGTGCTCTTCTGGTGGGTGGCGGTGGATTCATCAAAACCGGGGAAGCCGCTGTAATCCGGGTTCATGGTGTTGATGGAGCCCATGCCGTAGTTGTCGGCTTCCTGGCCTTCATTGACGTGACGCTGTAGATCCAGCCCCAGCAGCAGGGTCTGTTCCGTGCTGTCGGTGTTCCAGTACCCCACCATCTGGTTGTCCATGGTGGCACTCTTGGTGTTGCCATCCCGGTAGACCAGACCGCGGAAGGCGGTGGTGCCTTCATAGGTCGGGAAGATATAGGTCTGACGCAGCAGCAGATCGTTGTAGTTGAAGCGGACGTTCTGCTTGAACTCCCAGGTCTGGTTGAGCTGGTGGGCCAGCTCGTAACCGGTGGAGATCTGGGTGTTGCGGTTGCGATCGTAATCCGGCTGGCTCAGGTTGGTGGAGGGGTCGATCTGGCCGCCGCTGGTATTGAGGGTGCCGTAGACGGGGAAGAAGCCGTTGGTCGGAACCCCTTCGTCGTGCAGCAAGCTGGCCAGCAGGGTCAGGCTGGTGCGATCCGAGAGATCAAAGGTCACGCTCGGCGCCAGATAGACGCGATCGTTGTAAGTGCCATCCAGCACACCATCACGCTCTTTATAGAGGGCAACCATGCGGTAGCGGCTGTTGTCGGTCAGCGCATCGGAGACATCCACCCCGATCTGGCGATGATCCCGGCTGCCCAGCTGCAGATCCAGCAGCCCCTGCGGGGTGGCGGTCGGCCGCTTGCTGATGGCATTGATCACACCGCCGGGAGGCGCCTCGCCGTAGAGGATCGAGGCCGGCCCTTTCAGCACTTCCACGCTCTCCAGGCCGAACGGCTCGGGCGTCCAGACATAGTAACCTGTGCCGAACAGGCGGTTGCCGTCCAGATAGGAGGCGGCATCGAAGCCACGCACCTTGAACCAGTCGGTATTGTTGTCGGATCCATAGAGGCCGCTGAGCACACCGGAGCGGTAGCGCAGGGACTCGTCAAGCTGCTGCACGGCGCGCTGATCCAGATCCTCGCGGTTGACCACTGAGACGGAGCGAGGCGTCTCGGCCATGGGCACTTCCACCTTCATGGCTGTGCCGGTGACCACCATGGTCTCGCTGGCCTTGGGCAGTTCTTTCGGTTGTTCAGCCAGCACTGGCAGGCTTGCCAGCAGGCAGGAGAGCGGCAGCAGATGCTGTGCCCCTCTCTTTCGCATCGCTGCGATTGGGGTGTTTTTTTGCGCAATCATATAAGTGTCTCAAATATCAATGAGTTGTTTCTGGTTTCTTATTATTGGTGCCCGGTCATGCCGGTCGGCCCGGTTCCTCAGGCGAATAAAGCAGCGTCATGCTACTACAGGAGCCATGATCGAATCGATTCAATAATTGCTAATCATTTGCATCTGCATTGTTACTTAACGTATCAAGCAGGCGATTTTCGGGCAGAAGAGGAAGGGAGCAGACGGAGGCATCTCTGCTAAAAAGATCGGAGGAAAGAGGAAATCGAGGGATCCTGCTTTATATAAGGAAAGAAAAGAGGATCCATTATCCCCAAGCTTTATCCATATTTATCCACACCCTTTGACGGTAGAATCCGGGTTCCGCATTTTTCAGGATCCATTCCATGGCCAAACTCAATCTCGTCGTCGGCTCCATGCTGGGCGCCGCCGAATATGTCGCAGACCACGTCGCCAACCTGCTGGAAAAGGCAGGCCATCAGGCCGAGATCCACAATCCGGCCACGCTGGCCGAGGTGCTGGCCGAACCGGACGCCATCCTGCTGGTGGTCACTTCCACCCACGGCGCTGGCGACGTGCCCGACAACCTGCAACCCTTCGCCAAGGATCTTGCCGAGCAGCATCCGGATCTTAATGCCTTGAAATATGGCGTGATCGCCCTCGGCGACAGCAGTTATGACACCTTTTGCCAGGGTGGTAAGACGCTGGATCGGCTGCTGGCCGAGTGCGGCGCCAGCCGGATCGGGGATCGTCTCGACATAGATGTCACCCAGCACGAGATCCCGGAAGATGCAGCAGAAGCCTGGATCCAGGGCTGGATGCCATTGATCGCCTGATCAGGGCCTGGGAGATCCGGCAGAAAAGCCTTGATCTCCCCGTTTATCCCCAGATCGCTATCCACCAGGTTATTAACAGATTGATCCTGACGACTTGTTCTACATGGTTACCCACAACGACCGGGGGCAATGTGTATAACTACCGTGTAAAGCTCTGCAAAACCTATAGTTATCCATGTATGAGATCCAGCCTGCCAGCCACCTGTGTATAAAAGCACTGGTTATCCCCCTGTTCACGGGGCCAGGATCCAAGCTTTTCCACAAGCTGAGATCGCCTTTAACCAGATGATCTTTATGATCAAAAAGCGCTTATCAACAGAAATGGTGGATCCTAATAAAAGATCCAATAAAAGATCGATCTAAAGATCCTTAAGATCTATTAAGTGGATCCTCCCTCCATACTGACCGTTAAGTAGACGTTCCCCTCAGGACGCGAAACAGATAGAATGTTCCGCCCCTCAGCCCAGGCAAACAACGATCTTCAGGCGTGCAGATCAAGGTGATCCCCAATGCAATACCATGAACAATTTGATGTGATCGTCGTCGGTGGCGGTCATGCAGGAACCGAAGCAGCAACAGCAGCAGCCCGTATGGGTCTGAATACCCTGTTGTTGACCCACAATATCGATACGTTGGGACACATGTCCTGTAATCCGGCGATCGGCGGGATCGGCAAGGGACACCTGGTCAAGGAAGTTGACGCCCTCGGCGGGATCATGGCGCGAGCCATAGATCTTGGCGGGATCCAGTTCCGTACCCTGAACTCCTCCAAGGGACCAGCGGTACGAGCCACCCGTGCTCAGGCGGATCGACTGCTCTACAAAGCCGTCGTGCGCCAGATGCTGGAGAACTACCCGAACCTGAAGATCTTCCAGCAGGCCTGTGACGATCTGATCATGGACGGGGATCGTGTTGCCGGTGTGGTCACCCAGAGCGGGATCCGCATCAGTGGCAAGACGGTAGTGCTGACCGTAGGCACCTTCCTGAATGGCTTGATCCACATAGGGATGGAAAACTACAAGGGCGGCCGCGCCGGGGATCCTCCCTCGATCGCCCTGGCTCAACGGCTGCGCGAGATGCCGCTGCGTATCGATCGCCTCAAGACGGGTACACCGCCGCGGATCGATGCCCGCAGCGTCGATCTCTCCGTGATGCAGGCCCAGTACGGCGATGATCCGCGCCCCGTCTTCTCGTTTATCGGCAACGCCAGCCAGCACCCCCGTCAGGTGCCCTGCTACGTCACCCACACCAACGAGCGTACCCACGACGTGATCCGCAACAATCTGGATCGCAGTCCCATGTACGCCGGGGTGATCGAAGGGATAGGCCCGCGCTACTGCCCGTCGATCGAAGACAAGATCACCCGCTTCGCGGACAAGACGGCACACCAGATTTTTGTCGAGCCGGAAGGCCTGACCACCCACGAACTCTATCCGAACGGGATCTCCACCAGCCTGCCATTCGACGTGCAGGTGCAGATAGTGCGTTCCATTCGTGGTTTCGAAAATGCCCACATCACCCGCCCCGGCTACGCCATCGAATATGACTTCTTCGATCCGCGGGATCTCAAGGCCAACATGGAGAGCAAGTGCATCGGCAACCTGTTCTTCGCCGGCCAGATCAACGGCACCACGGGTTACGAAGAGGCTGCGGCCCAGGGCCTGATGGCCGGTTTGAACGCCGGTCTGCGTGCCCAGGACAAGGATCCCTGGCATCCGCGTCGGGATCAGGCCTACATGGGCGTGATGATGGACGATCTCTCCACCCTGGGGACCCGCGAGCCCTACCGCATGTTCACCAGCCGTGCCGAATATCGCCTGCTGCTGCGGGAAGACAACGCCGACCTGCGCCTGACCGCCATCGGCCGCGAGCTGGGTCTGGTGGATGACGAGCGCTGGGGCAAATTCAACGCCAAGATGGAACAGGTGGAGCTGGAGCAGCAGCGCATGCGGTCGACCTGGATCCACCCGCAACATCCATCGCTGGAGGCGGTCAACGCCCTGGTCAATGCCCCGCTGACCCGCGAGCAGAGTCTGGAAGAGCTGCTGCGTCGTCCCGAGGTGACCTACGATGCGCTGATGGCCATCGAAGGCGTGGGTCCGGCGCTGAGCGATCGCGCCGCCGCCGATCAGGTGGAGATCCAGATCAAGTACGCCGGTTACATCGAACGTCAGCACGAC
Source organism: Aeromonas sp. MR19 (assembly GCF_963899305.1). NCBI lineage: Bacteria > Pseudomonadati > Pseudomonadota > Gammaproteobacteria > Aeromonadales > Aeromonadaceae > Aeromonas > Aeromonas sp. MR19. The sequence continues at coordinate 24,499 of NZ_CAWQWZ010000003.1, read as the reverse complement.
GAGGTGGAGAAGCAGCTGCGCAACGAGAACACCCTGTTGCCACTGGACATGAACTACCGCGACGTCAACGGTCTCTCCAACGAGGTGATCGCCAAGCTGAGCGATGCCAGGCCGCAGACCATAGGTCAGGCTTCCCGCATCTCCGGCATCACCCCGGCAGCCATCTCCATCCTGCTGGTTCACCTGAAAAAACACGGCCTGCTGCGTAAAACCGCCTGAGGATCCCCATGCTGGAAAGATTGAACGGCCTGCTCATGCAGGCCGGTATTGTTATCACCGACACCCAAAAGACCCAGTTGGTTCAGCTTGTCGAGTTGCTGCACAAGTGGAACAAGGCTTACAATCTCACCTCGGTGCGTGATCCGGACGCCATGCTGGTCAAGCATATCCTCGACAGCCTGGTGGTGAGCCCTCACCTGCACGGTGAACGTTTCATCGATGTGGGCACTGGCCCTGGGCTGCCTGGCTTGCCGCTGGCCATCATCAATCCGGACAAGCAGTTCGTGCTGCTGGACAGTCTGGGCAAGCGGATCAACTTCATCCGCCAGGTGATCCAGGAGCTGGGCTTGACCAATGTGACGCCCGTCAAATCCCGGGTTGAAGAGTATCGGCCCGAGGTGGGCTTCGATGGCGTACTCAGTCGGGCCTTTGCCTCGCTGGAGGACATGCTGACCTGGTGTCATCATCTGCCGTCGGCCCAGGGCAGCTTCCTGGCGCTCAAGGGGCAATACCCCGGGCCCGAGCTGGCTCAACTGCCTGCCAACATACGTCTGGTCGCCTCCCATCAACTGGTGGTGCCGGAACTGGAAGGCGAACGTCATCTGCTGGAATTCAAACATGTCCAGCCCGAATAGGGTCGCAGTTTCATTTAGGGGATAGTGTGGGAAAAGTCATCGCCATAGCCAACCAGAAGGGTGGAGTGGGTAAAACCACCACCTGTGTGAATCTGGCCGCCTCCCTGGCCGCCACCCGGCGCAAGGTGCTGGTGATCGATCTGGATCCGCAGGGCAATGCCACCATGGGCAGTGGCGTCGACAAGTACGAAGTCGAACGCACCGCCTATGAGCTGCTGATCGAAGACGCCCCCATTGGCGAGGTGATCATCCCCGAAACCTCGGGGGGCTATCACCTCATCGCCGCCAACGCCGACGTGACCGCGGCCGAAATCCGCCTGATGGAATTCTTTGCCCGCGAGATCCGCCTGCGCAATGCGCTGGCCTCGGTACGGGACAAATACGATTACATCTTCATCGACTGCCCGCCTTCTCTCAACATGCTGACCGTGAACGCCATGGCCGCCGCCGATTCCGTGCTGGTGCCCATGCAGTGCGAATACTATGCGCTGGAAGGGCTTACCGCCCTGGTCGACACCATCAGCAAGCTGGCAGCCGTGGTCAATCCGGAGCTGAAGATCGAAGGGGTGCTGCGCACCATGTTCGATCACCGCAACCGGCTGGCCAATGATGTGTCCGATCAGCTGAAACAGCATTTCGGGGACAAGGTCTATCGCACCATAATCCCCCGCAACGTAAGACTGGCGGAGGCGCCGAGCTTCGGTGCCCCGGCCATGCACTATGACAAATCATCGGTGGGCGCCAAGGCCTATCTGGCGCTGGCGGGCGAGATGCTGCGCCGCCAGGAGCAGGAGCGTCAGGTGACCATCGCAGACCGAGAGAGCATATGACGCCGAAAAAACGTGGACTGGGTAAGGGGCTGGACGCCCTGCTCAGCACCAGCACGGCCGCACGCCAGAAACAGGTGATGAGCGACCAGCGTACCGAGCAGGCCATGGCCCCCACCAATCAGGGTGAGCTGCGCAGGCTGCCGGTGGAGTGGTTGCAGTCCGGCAAGTACCAGCCACGCAAGGACATGTCGCAGGATGCACTGGAAGATCTGGCCAATTCCATCCGCGCCCAGGGCGTGATCCAGCCGATCGTGGTACGCCCTCTCGGCGAGCAATCCTTCGAAATCATCGCCGGCGAGCGACGCTGGCGTGCCTCCCAGCTGGCCCGGCTCGATGTGGTGCCCTGCATTGTCAAGGATGTGCCCGACGAGGCGGCCGTCGCCATCGCGCTGATTGAGAACATCCAGCGTGAAGATCTCAATGCCATCGAAGAGGCGGTCGCCCTGCAGCGGCTGCTGACCGAATTCGAGCTGACCCACCAGCAGGTGGCCGAGGCGGTCGGCAAGTCCCGCACTACTGTGACCAACCTGTTGCGTCTCAACCAGCTCAACGACGACGTCAAGCGTTTCGTCGAACACGGCGATCTCGACATGGGCCATGCCCGCGCCTTGCTGGCGTTGAGCGGCCAGGCCCAGTCCGAACTGGCCAAGCTGGTCGCCCAGAAGGGGCTGACAGTGCGAGATACCGAGAAGCTGGTTCAAAAAGCGCTGGAACCGGCAAAAGCCAGGGTTGAACCCGTCCGTGATCCCCAGTTTGGTTACCTGGAGCGCCAGATTTCAGAAAAAATTGGCAATCAGGTACAACTTCAGCCGGGAAAACAGGATAGCGGCAAGTTAGTAATAAGTTACGAGAACTTGGCGGATTTGGACCGGGTATTGGGCTATTTTGGCCTGTCAGAAACGTGATTTTTACGCTTTTTGTAGTAATAAAACATCCATTCCTTTTGATATGGACATAACCTTGATTCTGTGCGGAAAGCCGCAAAAATTAAGGATTTTTGCCATGTTGCAATAGCTGTCTTCAAGGGTATAATTTGACCGGCTTTTAGGGCTGTAAACACGGGGTCTTCGGATCCCGATTTTTTACAGTTCTGTAATGTTCAGGGGTAGGTTGGTGAAGCAGAAAATAGCCTTGGAAGGTTTGACGCTGGCCTTGGCTATGCTCGTTTGTCAGCTCGTCCTGATCCTGGCGATCAGTACCGTCTGGTTTTACCAGACCGGTGCGTTTGCCGGACGTTCCTCCCTCTATGGGGGGAGCATGTACTGGGTTCCTCAAGCCCTGTTCACGCTCTGGGTTCTGCGCCGCAAGGTGACGAAGGAGAGTGTGGGCCTGGTTCTGCGGGACTTTTATGGTGGGGCAGGGATTAAGCTCATTACTACAACAGGACTTTTCGCCCTGATGTTTGGCGCCGGGATCGAGGTCGATACCGTCTCGTTCTTTGCCACTTATATCCTCGCCCTCGTTGTACAGTGGATAGTCTCATTCACGCTTAACAACCACTATTAGGAAAACTCATGTCTGCAACCGGAGAAGTCCTGACTCCTCAGGGATATATCTCCCACCATCTGACCCATCTGCAAGTCGGGTCTGGGTTCTGGACAGTCAATGTCGACTCAATGATATTTTCTGTTCTGTTGGGCATTCTGTTTATCTGGTCTTTCCGCCGTGTAGCCGTCAACGCTACCAGTGGTGTCCCCGGTAAGCTGCAGTGCTTTGTGGAGATGCTGGTCGAGTTTGTGAGTGGTAACGTCAAGGACATCTTCCATGGTCGTAACAAGGTCATCGCACCTTTGGGCCTGACGGTGTTTGTGTGGATCTTCCTGATGAACCTCATGGATCTGATCCCAGTTGACTTTATCCCCCACGCTGCACAGTTGATGGGTGTTCCCTATCTGCGTGTGGTTCCCTCTGCTGACGTTAACATCACCATGTCCATGGCTTTGGGCGTGTTCTTCTTGATCCTGTACTACAGCATCAAGGTCAAGGGTATCAGCGGGTTTGTGAAGGAGCTGACGCTTCAGCCTTTCAACCACCCGGCTGCCATCCCGGTTAACTTCATCCTTGAAACCGTCACGTTGATTTCCAAACCTGTTTCTCTGGGTCTACGACTGTTCGGCAACATGTATGCTGGCGAACTGATCTTTATCCTGATTGCGGGTTTGTTACCCTGGTGGTCACAGTGGATCCTGTCCGTGCCTTGGGCAATTTTCCACATCCTGATCATCACTTTGCAGGCGTTTATCTTCATGGTTCTGACCATCGTATATCTGTCGATGGCACAAGAAGACCATGGTTGATGCAACTCAAATAATCCTTTTTATACAATCAATTACATCTAAATAAATGGAGATCCTCATGGAAAACTTGAACATGGACCTGCTGTACATCGCTGCTGCAATGATGATGGGTCTGGCGGCTATCGGCGCGTCCATCGGTATCGGTATCCTGGGTGGCAAGTTCCTGGAAGGTGCAGCTCGTCAGCCTGACCTGATCCCTGTTCTGCGTACCCAGTTCTTCATCGTGATGGGTCTGGTGGATGCGATCCCGATGATCGCCGTTGGTCTGGGTCTGTACGTGATGTTTGCGGTTGCTGGCTAAGTCTCAACGACTCCCAGGCATAACCCATTAACTAACTAAGAGGACATAGGCTGTGAATATCAACGCCACCCTCCTCGGCCAAGCAATTGCTTTTTTCTTCTTCGTAGTGTTTTGCATGAAGTACGTGTGGCCGCCGCTGATGGCAGCCATCGAAGCCCGTCAGAAAGAAATTGCTGATGGTCTCTCTTCCGCAGAGCGTGCCAAGAAAGATCTGGATTTGGCCAAGGCCAACGCCACCGATCAGCTGAAAGAAGCCAAGCTCCAGGCTGCAGAAATCATTGAACAGGCTAACAAACGTAAAGCCCAGATCATTGATGAGGCTGCTGTCGGAGCCCAGACTGAGCGGGAAAAAATCCTGGCTCAGGGCCGCGCCGAGCTCGAAGCTGAACGTCATCGTGCCAAAGAAGAACTGCGTAAGCAGGTTGCTGCTCTTGCCATTGCTGGTGCAGAGAAGATCCTGGCGCGTCACATCGACCAGGCTGCCAACAGCGACATCGTCGACAAACTGGTAGCAGAACTGTAACGGGAACGGGGCTATGTCTGAACTGACTACAATCGCTCGCCCCTACGCCAAGGCTGCTTTCGAGTTTGCCGTTGAGCACAAGGCGGTTGACCAGTGGCTGGGGATGCTCGGCTTCGCTGCACAAGTAGCGGAGAACGAGACCATTCACAACCTGGTGAACGGCTCTGTCGCTGCCGAAGAACTGGCAAATCTCTTTGTCGGTATCTGTGGTGAGCAACTCGACGAGCATGGCCAGAACCTGATCCGGGTGATGGCTGAGAATGGTCGCTTGGGTGTGCTGCCGGCGGTCGTTGCTGAATTTGTAGCGTTCAAGGCTGAACTGGATAAAGAAGTTCAGGCTGACGTGATTTCGGCGACCGAACTGACCGACCAGCAGAAAGCCGCTATTCAGGCTTCTCTGGAACAACGTCTCGCGCGCAAAGTGAAGCTGAATTGCAGCATGGATGCGTCCTTGATGGCCGGGGTGCTCATCAAGGCCGGTGATCTGGTAATCGACGGCTCTGTCCGCGGTAAGCTGGGTCGCATGGCTGACGCGCTGCAATCTTGATTGGGGTATTAGAGCATGCAACTGAATTCCACTGAAATCGCCGAGCTTATCAAGCAGCGCATCGCGCAGTTTGATGTCAAAAGCGAAGCGCGTAACGAAGGTACCATCGTCTCTGTGAGCGACGGTATCATTCGTATTCACGGCCTGGCCGATGCCATGCAAGGTGAGATGATCGAGCTGCCGGGCAACCGCTTCGCTCTGGCATTGAACCTGGAGCGTGACTCCGTCGGTGCTGTGATCATGGGTTCCTATGACGGTCTGTCAGAAGGAATGAAAGTAAAAGGCACTGGCCGTATTCTGGAAGTGCCGGTCGGTCGTGGTCTGTTGGGCCGGGTGCTGAACACCCTGGGCCAGCCGATCGACGGCAAAGGTCCGGTCGACAACGACGGCTTCTCGCCGATCGAAGTGATCGCCCCGGGCGTTATCGAGCGTAAATCCGTTGACCAGCCGGTTCAGACCGGTCTGAAAGCCATCGATGCCATGATCCCAATCGGTCGTGGCCAGCGTGAGCTGATCATCGGTGACCGTCAGGTGGGCAAGACCGCCATCGCGATCGACACCATCATCAACCAGAAAGACTCCGGCATTAAGTGTGTCTACGTTGCGATTGGCCAGAAGGCCTCCACCATCGCCAACGTGGTGCGCAAGCTGGAAGAGCACGGCGCGCTGGCCAACACCATCGTCGTTGTTGCTTCTGCCTCCGAAGCCGCTGCCCTGCAGTACCTGGCACCCTATGCCGGTTGCTCCATGGGTGAGTACTTCCGTGACCGCGGTGAAGACGCGCTGATCATCTATGATGACCTGTCCAAGCAGGCCGTAGCTTATCGCCAAATCTCCCTGCTGCTGCGCCGTCCGCCAGGACGTGAAGCCTATCCGGGTGACGTTTTCTATCTGCACTCCCGTCTGCTGGAGCGTGCTGCTCGCGTCAACGCCGAGTACGTAGAGAAGTTCACCAATGGTGCCGTGAAAGGCCAGACCGGTTCTCTGACCGCGCTGCCGATCATCGAAACCCAGGCCGGTGACGTATCTGCATTCGTACCGACCAACGTGATCTCCATCACAGATGGTCAGATCTTCCTGACGTCACAGCTGTTCAACTCCGGTATTCGTCCGGCGGTTGACCCGGGTATCTCCGTATCCCGTGTGGGCGGTGCCGCTCAGACCAAGATCGTCAAGAAGCTGTCCGGTGGTATCCGTACCGCACTGGCCCAGTATCGCGAACTGGCGGCATTCGCCCAGTTCTCTTCCGATCTGGACGATGCGACTCGCAAGCAGCTGGACCATGGTCAGAAAGTGACCGAGCTGATGAAGCAGAAACAGTACTCTCCGATGAGCGTGGCCCAGCAGTCGCTGGTGCTGTTCGCCGCCGAGAAAGGCTATCTCTCCGATGTCGAGCTGAACAAGATCGTCGACTTCGAAGCCGCTCTGCTCTCTTACGCCAATACCCAGCATGCTGAGCTGATGGCTGAAATCAATGCCAAAGCAGACTACAACGACGCGATCGTTGGCAAGCTGACTGCGTTGCTGGATGACTTCAAGGCAACCCAGACCTGGTAAGCGTGTGTGGCAGCGCGAGCTGCCACCTGATGGAGAGTAAGAGATGGCCGGCGCAAAAGAGATACGTAACAAGATCGGGAGTGTGAAAAACACTCAGAAGATCACCGGCGCTATGGAAATGGTGGCAGCAAGCAAGATGCGCCGTGCGCAGGAACGCATGTCTGCCAGCCGTCCGTACGCTGAAACCATGCGCAAGGTGATCGGCCATATCGCCCAGGGGAACTTGGAATACAAGCACCCCTACCTCATGGAACGTGAGGTCAAGCGAGTGGGTTACATAGTCGTCTCCACCGACCGTGGCCTGTGTGGCGGTTTGAACATCAACCTGTTCAAGGCTGCCCTCAATGATATGAAGCAATGGAGCGCGAAAGGTGCCAAGGTTGACCTGGCTCTGATCGGCAACAAGGCCTCCAACTTCTTTGAACGGCACGGCGCCAAGGTGAAAGCTCATGTCGCAGGACTGGGTGACAACCCGAGCGTCAATGACCTGATTGGTTCAGTCAAGGTCATGCTGAAGGCTTACGACAACGGTGAGATTGACAAGCTGTACCTGGTGTACAACAAGTTCGTCAACACCATGGTGCAGCAACCACGAGTCGATCAACTGCTGCCTTTGCCCGTAACTGAAGACAGCAAGCTCGCCAAGAAGCAACACTGGGATTACCTCTATGAGCCGGATCCCAAGCAGCTGCTGGATACCCTGTTGATTCGCTACGTCGAATCCCAGGTGTACCAGGGGGTGGTAGAAAACTTGGCAAGTGAACAGGCAGCCCGAATGGTTGCCATGCAAGCCGCGACTGACAACGCCGGTAACCTGATTAACGATCTGCAACTGGTATACAACAAGGCCCGTCAGGCCAGTATTACCCAGGAGCTGACAGAGATCGTATCCGGTGCTGCTGCGGTGTAAGGCAAGGGTTATCAAAGGTTTAGAGGATTTGACATGAGTAACGGTTTCATCGTCCAAATCATCGGCGCTGTGGTGGACATCGAGTTCCCGCAGAATGCCGTGCCCCAGGTGTACGATGCACTGAAGGTCGTCAGCGAAGGTCAAGGCCTGGGTCTGGTGCTGGAAGTGCAGCAACAGATCGGCGGCGGCGTCGTTCGTTGCATCACCATGGGCTCCTCCGACGGTCTGCGTCGTGGGTTGGAAGTAATGAATAGCGGTAAATCCATCCAGGTGCCGGTCGGCGTATCGACTCTGGGTCGGATCATGAACGTACTGGGCGATCCGATCGACGAAAAAGGTCCGATCGGTGAAGAAGAGCGTTGGTCCATCCACCGCGCGGCTCCCAGCTACGAAGATCAGTCCAACAGCAACGACCTGCTGGAGACCGGCATCAAGGTTATCGACCTGGTATGCCCGTTCGCCAAGGGTGGTAAAGTCGGTCTGTTCGGTGGTGCCGGTGTAGGCAAGACCGTCAACATGATGGAGCTGATCCGTAACATCGCTATCGAGCACAGCGGTTATTCCGTGTTCGCCGGTGTAGGTGAGCGTACCCGTGAGGGTAACGACTTCTACCACGAGATGATGGAGTCCAACGTACTGGACAAAGTATCTCTGGTTTACGGTCAGATGAACGAGCCGCCCGGAAACCGTCTGCGCGTGGCGCTGACCGGCCTGACCATGGCCGAGAAGTTCCGTGACGAGGGTCGTGACGTGCTGTTCTTCGTGGACAACATCTACCGTTACACGCTCGCGGGCACCGAGGTATCCGCACTGCTGGGCCGTATGCCGTCCGCAGTAGGTTACCAGCCGACCCTGGCCGAGGAGATGGGTGTTCTGCAAGAGCGCATCACCTCCACCCGGACCGGTTCCATCACTTCAGTCCAGGCCGTTTACGTGCCTGCGGATGACTTGACCGACCCGTCTCCGGCGACCACCTTCGCCCACCTGGACGCCACCGTCGTTCTGTCCCGTCAGATCGCGGCTCTGGGTATCTACCCGGCCGTTGACCCGCTGGACTCCACCTCCCGTCAGCTGGATCCGCTGGTGGTAGGCAAGGAGCACTACGAGACCGCTCGTGGTGTTCAGACAGTACTGCAGCGCTACAAAGAGCTGAAGGACATCATCGCCATCCTGGGTATGGATGAACTGTCAGAAGAAGACAAACTGACCGTAGCCCGTGCCCGTAAGATCGAGCGTTTCCTGTCCCAGCCGTTCTTCGTGGCAGAAGTGTTTACCGGTTCTCCGGGCAAATACGTGCCGCTGAAAGAGACCATCCGTGGTTTCCAGGGCATCCTGAAAGGCGAGTACGACGATCTGCCTGAGCAGGCGTTTTACATGGTTGGCAGCATCGACGAAGTCGTCGAGAAATCCAAGAAACTGTAAGCCTCGATAGGAGGGCCCATGGCTGAGATGATCTCCTTTCACCTGGATGTGGTGAGCGCCGAAGGGAAACTTTTTTCCGGTCGGGTGCAATCTGCTCAGGTATCAGGCTCCGAAGGTGAGCTGGGTCTCCGTCACGGTCATGCTCCGTTGCTGACTGCCATCAAGCCGGGCCTGGTCCGCTTGATCAAGCAAAATGGTAGCGAAGAGGTGCTGTATATTTCCGGCGGCATGCTGGAAGTGCAACCCGAAGCCGTGACCGTGCTGGCGGATACTGCGATTCGTGCCAATGATTTGGATGAGGCGAAAGCCCAGGAAGCCAAACGTGCGGCCGAAGAGCGGATCCACAGCTCCCATGGTGATATCGACTATGCCCAGGCCGCTACCGAGCTGGCCAAGGCGATGGCCCAACTGCGGGTTATCGATATCGTCAAAAAGAATTACCGTTAAGTTCGGTGATGCAAAAAGCGACCTTCGGGTCGCTTTTTTTTTACTCGTTGGATAGACTCCGGCGGATATTTCCACACGAATTCAAGGTCGCAGTCATGTCTCTTAACGTTGTCATTCTGGCCGCAGGCAAAGGCACCCGCATGCGCTCAGCCCTGCCCAAAGTGCTGCACCCGGTAGCCAATAAACCCATGGTTTCCCATGTGATCGACACCGCCCGCAAGGTCGGTGCCGAGCAACTGCATCTGGTCTATGGCCACGGTGCCGAGCTGCTGAAGGAGCGGATCCAGGCCGCCGATCTGAACTGGGTACTGCAGGCCCAGCAACTGGGTACCGGTCATGCCGTCGCCCAGGCCATCCCGTTCTGGAAAGATGAGGATGACGTGCTGGTGCTGTACGGCGACACCCCGCTGATCCAGCCGGAAACCCTGCAGCGGCTGCTGGCCGCCAAGGCCGACGACGGCATGGCGCTGCTGACAGTGGTGCTGGACAACCCGACCGGTTATGGCCGCATAGTGCGCGCCAACGGCCAGGTGGTCGGCATCGTCGAGCAGAAGGATGCCAACGCCGAGCAGCTCGCCATTCGCGAGGTCAACACAGGCGTGCTGGTGGCCAACGGTGGCCAGTTGCGTCAATGGCTGTCACGTCTGGACAACAAGAATGCCCAGGGCGAGTTCTATCTGACGGATGTGATTGCCATGGCGCACGGGGATAATTGCCCCATAGCCGCCGTGCATCCGGACCATGCCATGGAAGTGGAAGGGGCCAATAACCGGGTTCAACTGGCTCAGTTGGAGCGCAGTTATCAGCAAATGCAGGCCGAGCAGCTGATGATCGCCGGCGTCACCATGATCGACCCCGCACGCTTTGATTTACGGGGAGTTTTGGAAATTGGCGAGGAAGTGGTTATTGATGTAAATGTCATCATTGAGGGCAAGGTGACGCTCGGCAACCACGTGCGCATCGGGGCCGGCTGCGTGCTGAAGGATTGCGTGATCGGCGACCACACCGAGGTGAAGCCCTACTCCGTCATCGAGGGCGCCCAGGTCGCGGATCAGTGTTCGGTCGGTCCATTTGCCCGCTTGCGTCCCGGCTCCGTTCTGGAGCAGGATGCGCACGTTGGCAACTTCGTCGAGATGAAAAAATCCCGTCTCGGGGTTGGTTCCAAGTGTGGTCATCTCACCTATCTGGGGGATGCAGAGATCGGCGCTAAGGTGAACATCGGGGCCGGTACCATCACTTGCAACTACGACGGGGTCAACAAGTTCCAGACCATCATCGAGGACGATGTGTTCGTCGGTTCCGATACTCAATTAGTAGCGCCAGTTCGCATCGGCAAGGGAGCAACCCTGGGTGCGGGCTCTACTATTACCAAGGATGTGGGTGAGCATGAACTCGTGATTACCCGGGTGCCCCAGCGTCACATCAAGAACTGGGCTCGTCCGGTCAAGAAGAAGTGATGCCCGATCAATAAAATAAAACCGGCGCCTGATGGCGCCGGTTTTGTTATGGCCTGCGGGTTATGGATCCTGATGCTGGGTGGGGTTGCCCATCACCCGATACCAGTCCAGCTTGCGGGTCAGCACCATGACCAGCGCCAGTATGGCGAACAGCAGCAGGGCGCCGAGCAGCAGGGCTGTCTCCTGTGCTTGCAGCAGGCCGAACAGGATGGCGTAGACCAGCCCGAGCAGGGCCGCGAAGCCGAGCCCCTGTTTGGGGCCGCCCAGCACATGGCTGAGATAGAAACCGTTGAGGGCAACGCTGGCCAGGCTGGCAAGCAGGTAGGCCCAGCCAAAGCCGAGGTGCTCGGTCAGCGCCAGCAGCACCAGATAGAAGATGGCCAGCCCCATGCCCACCAGGGCGTACTGGATCGGGTGTACCCGCAATCCCCTGAGCAGCTCGAACATGAAGAAGCTGAGGAAGGTGAGGCCGATGAACAGCAGGGCATACTTGGCCGCCCGCTCGTTCAGCTGATAGTGATCCACCGGCTGCACCAGGCTGACGCTGAAGGCGGGCAGATCGCCGCCGGCGCCCTTCATCATGCGGTTGAAACGGGTCTCCATGTCGGTGGCGAACCAGCTGCTCTGCCAGCTGGCGTCGAACCCCCGGGCTGTGAGGGTGCGGCTGCCTGGCAGAAAGTCACCGATGAAGTTGGGATGCGGCCAATTGCCGCTCAGCTGCAGCTTGCTGTCCTGGCCGAGGGGCACCACTTCCAGCTCATTCATTCCCTGCAGATCCAGCTCGATATGAAAGGCGTCTCCCTCACCCGGCAGGGCATTGAGCGGCGCATGGATACCGGCCAGACCGTCACCCAGCAGGGCGCCGGGGGTGAACGGGATGCGCTGCTCACCCAGCTGCAGTTCCGGCACGCTGTTGATGCCGCGGGCATCGGACAGCACCAGGCTCAGATAGGGAGTACCCGCCACCAGCGCCGGATCGGCGCTATCGACGATCAGGTCTGGTTCGCCGCTTATCAGGGCCTTGCCGTTCAGCCCGGTGGGCAGGCGCCCCGAGAGGGAGAGCCGGGTGTGATAGACCTGAGCCTGATAGATGCCGAGCTTGCGGGGGGTGACCTCCATGCTGGCCCGCACATCCAGCTGCTCCGGCAGCAGGTAGCGGTAGAGCTGCAGCTTGCGCTCGAAGCGCTTGCCATCCTGCTCCACAGTGACTGTGCGGGTGTAAGGCTGCACCACGACAGGCCCCAGCAGCCGCTGCGGTCCGCTGCTGCTGGCCATGATGCTGTGGATGGCCTGACTGCGATAGGCCTGACGCTCCCGGTTCAGCTCCATGATGGATTGCACCGGCACCATCAGCAGCAGGCTGAGCAACAGCAGCAGAAAGATTTTGTGGCTGAATATCTGTTTGACCATGACACGTCTCCTTGTTGACGGGAACAAGTGTGTCTGGCTCGGGTGAAGAGGCGATGGGGCCGTGTGAAGTGGGGGTGAAGGGCGATAAAAAAACCGGCGCCTTGCGCCGGTCTTGGCATCACAGCTTCTTCAGCTGTTCGGGCAGGGCGGCAAACACCTCTTCCTTCGCCTTGATCGAGGCGAATTGCTTGCCGGGCTTTTGCACGACTGTGTGGACGAAGATGAGCTGCTTGCCCGGCTTGCTGGCCCAGCCGACGAACCAGCCGATCTGCTGATCCCGGTTGAGGCTGCCATCCAGCAGCTTGGGGTAGCCCATGCCGGTCTTGCCGTGGATCTGCCAGCCGTCGATGTCGGGCTGACGCAGGATATTGGCCGTGTGCTGCAGGGTCTGGGCGGAGACAGGCAGCTTGCCGCTCACCAGTTTGCCGAGGAAGCGGGCCTGTTCCTGCGGGCTGATGGCGAGGCTGGAGCTGAGCCAGGCCTGGGTCAGACCGTCGTGCTTGCCGGGGTTGCCAGAGAGATCCCGGTTGCCGTAGTCGAAGCGATCGACGTACTGCTGGAAGCGCTCCATCCCCAGCCACTCGGTGAGGCGCTGGGAGTACCAGACCACAGAGTAGGTGAGCCAGCGGCTCGGGGTTGTGGTCTCGCGCCAGGCGGGCAGCCAGTCGTCGTCGCCGGGCTTGAATGGCAGGGCCGGCAGTTTTTCATCCACCAGGAAACCGCTGTCATACCCCATCAGTGCCAGCGGGATCTTGAAGGTGGAGGCGGGAGGCAGCTGACTTGAGCAATCCCCCTGGCTGCTGATGGGCTTGCCGCTGCCATCGGCAAACAGCATGCAGCCGGAGGCGGCGCTGGCCGGCAGCGAGAATAGCAGGCCTGCGGCGAGCAGGCCGGGTAACAGAATGCGGGACATGGGGTCTCCTTGGACAAATGGGGCTGAGGGCCGGGAGGCGGCAGCATAACGCCGCTTTATGTGGCCAGTGTGAAGTGTCAGCCGGTGGGCAGCCAGAGCTCGGCCAGCACACCGCCATCGGGCTGATTGCCGAGGCTCAGGTGGCCGCCGTGCTGGCGGGCCACCTCGGTGGCAAAGCTGAGCCCCAGGCCGCTGCTCTTGCCCTTGTCGGGCCTGGGCAGGGAGTAGAAACGCTCGAAGATGCGTGGCAGGGCATAGTCTGGAATGCCGGGTCCCTGATCCCGCACCCGGAAACAGTAACCGTCTGCGCTCATCTCGCCGGTCAATCTGACCGTGCTGCCGGCGGGCGAGAAATCGAGGGCGTTGTCCAGCAGGTTGCCGAGGGCCTGCTCCACCAGCAGCGAGTCCCACTTCTGTTTCTGGGCCTCGCCGAGTTCGGCCACCAGCGTCACCTGGCGGCGCTGGGCCAGGATCTGGCGGGCATCGAGGGCCCGCCTGCCCAGTGTGGCGGGGGCTATGGACTGTCTGTCCAGCCCCTGCCCCGACTCCAGTTTGGCCAGTTGCAGCATGCGTTCTATCAGCTGCTGCATGCGGGCCGTCTCCAGATTGATGTTGCCGATAAAGCGCTTTGCGACGTCCAGCGGCGGCGCCTCGGCCAGCAGCTCCCCTGCCCCGCGAATGGCGGCCAGCGGGCTCTTCAGCTCGTGGGTCAGGCTGTGCACATAGGCTTCGATATAGGCCTTGCCGTCCAGCTGGCGACGCATGGTCTCCAGAGATCGGCCGAGCCGATCCAGCTCGGGGCTGTAGAGGCGCGGCAGGCTGGCCGGCTGGTTGTGGCTGACCGCATCGGCGTAGTGCACCAGCTTGCCGATGGCGCGGTTGAGCCACCACACCAGCAGGGCGCCGATCAGCAGCGAGATGAACAGCAGCAGGGCCGCCCCCTGCAACAGCTGGTGTTCGCTGCGCTCTATCATGGGCAGCAAAGTGCGGTTGGGCTTGGCGACCGTGAGGGATCCCAGGATGTCGTCCCCCTCCCGCAACGGCGCGGCCACGTGCATCACGGAACTGGCGGGATCGTCGGGGTCGCTGCGGGTGCTGCGGGCTCCGTATTCGCCGCGCAGGGTGCGATAGACATCGTTCCAGCGCGAGTAGTCCTTGCCCAGATCCACCCCGTCCGAGTCGTAGACCACCTTGCCCCAGCGGTCGACCACATAGATGCGGTACTCCGCCTGCTGCTTGAGGTGGCCGTCGATCAGGGCGTTGATGGGACTCTGGTTGAGGCGGGCGAAGGCGCTGGCCAGCCTGCCATCCGCCATCTTTCCTTCCTGCAGATCGTCCAGTGCCAGCGGCGCCAGCATCTGGGCCATGTCGACCAGGGTATCTTCGGTGGCGCTGCGCACCCCGGGTTTTATCTCCTCGACGAAGATCTCCAGCACGAACCAGGCGGCCAGTGCGAAGATCAGCACCAGTCCGCACAGCAGTTGCAGTCCAATTCTCATGTCGGCTCCCGGCCGCTGCACGGCAGCAGCATGTTCATGCCAGCTCCAGGCTGTAGCCCAGCCCGCGATGGGTCAGGATCAGGTTGGCGTCCGGGTCGCGCTCCCTCAGCTTGGCGCGGATGGTCTTGATGTGGGTATCGACGGTGCGATCCAGGCTCTCTTCCGCCCCGCTCCACACCAGATCCATCAGCTGCTGGCGGGAGTAGACCCGGCCCGGCGCCTGCATCAGGGTCTTGAGCAGCAGGTATTCGTAACGGGTGAGCGCCAGCGGCTGGCCGTGGAAGCTGATGCGGGCCCGCTCCTCATCCAGCGCCAGCAATTGGCTCTGTGGGGGCGTGGTTGGCTGGCTGCGGCGCAGGATGACCCGCACCCTGGCGCACACCTCCCGCGGCGAGAAGGGCTTGGCCACATAGTCGTCGGCCCCTATCTCCAGCCCGATCAGCCTGTCTATCTCCTCGCTGCGGGCGGTGAGAAACATCAGCGGAGTGTCGCAGCGGGCTCGCACCTGCTTGCACAGCTCGAAACCGCTGATGTCCGGCAGCCCCACATCCAGGATCAGAAAATCCGGTCGCGTCTGTTCCAGTCGCGCCAGCAGCGGCTGGCCGAGGGGGAACCACTCCACCTCGAAGCCGTCGGTTTGCAGCGCATAGATCAGGGTGTCGGCTATGCTGGCCTCATCTTCCACCAGCCAGATGACTCGTTTTTGCATGGCGTCCTCGTCGTAAATCCGTTGTCCCATTCTGGCATCGAACCAAATCGGATCCTATTTGCTGTTTTATTTTTCCAAAAAAGGCGCTAACATTTCGATATTCTTTCGAATCGAAACTTAAAGATGACCAAACGTAATACCCAGCAGCGCCGCCACACCATAGTGAGCCTGGTGCAGGAGCAGGGGGAAGTGAGCGTCGATACCCTGGCCAAGCACTTCTCCACCTCCGAAGTGACCATCCGCAAAGATCTGGCCGTGCTGGAAACCGGTGGCCTGCTGTTGCGTCGTTACGGTGGTGCCGTGCCCCTGCCCAGCGAGATGGTGGTGGACAGCAATCCCGAGCAAGTTTCGAAACGAAAGCTGGCCATAGCCCGTGCCGCCGCCGAACGGATCCGAGATCACAATCGCGTCATCATCGACAGCGGCAGCACCACCAGCGCCATGATCCCCATGCTGGGCAACAAGCGCGGTCTCATCGTCATGACCAACTCCCTCAACGTGGCCGGCGCCCTGCGCGAGCTTGAGAACGAACCCACCCTGCTGATGACCGGCGGCACCTGGGATCCCCACTCCGAATCCTTCCAGGGTCAGGTGGCGGAGCAGGTGCTGCGCTCCTATGACTTCGACCAGCTGTTCATCGGCGCCGATGGCATAGACCCTGAGCGGGGCACCACCACCTTCAACGAGCTGGTGGGTCTGTCACGGGTGATGGCCGAGGTGTCGCGGGAGGTCATCGTCATGGTCGAGTCGGAGAAGATAGGCCGCAAGATCCCCAACCTCGAGCTGCCCTGGGCAAACATCCAGACCCTGGTGACCGACGAAGGGCTGGCCAGCTCGGCCAGAGAACAAATTCAAGCCCGGGGGATCACGCTGATCTGCGCCCCCGTGGCCGGCTGATATCGCCAATCAAATATCCCGTTATCCAAACCTATTTCTGAATTCAATCGAGGAGAAGTGTATGTGTGGCATCGTCGGGGCCGTCGCCCAACGTGATGTGGCTGAAATCCTGGTAGAAGGCCTGCGCCGTCTGGAATACCGTGGCTATGACTCCGCCGGTGTGGCCGTGTTCAGCGCCAGCCAGCCGCTGCAGCGGGTTCGCCGTCTGGGCAAGGTGGCCGAGCTGGCCAAGGCGCTGGAAGAGCAGTCCGTCCACGGTGGTACCGGCATTGCCCACACCCGCTGGGCTACCCATGGCGAGCCGTCCGAGCGCAACGCTCACCCCCATATCTCCGAGCATATCGTGGTGGTGCACAACGGCATCATCGAAAACCACGAAGAGCTGCGGGCCGAGCTGCAAGGGCTGGGCTATGTGTTCAGCTCAGACACCGACACCGAGGTGATCGCCCACCTGGTGCACCACGAGCTGAAATCCGCCCCCAGCCTGCTGGCGGCCATGCAGGTAGCGGTGAAGCAGCTGCGCGGCGCCTACGGTACCGTGGTGATGGACAGCCGTGACGACAGCCGTGTGGTGGTGGCCCGCTCCGGCTCCCCGCTGGTGATCGGTCGCGGCATCGGCGAGAACTTCATTGCCTCTGACCAGATGGCACTGCTGCCGGTGACCCGTCGCTTCATCTTCCTGGAAGAGGGTGACGTGGCCGAGGTGACCCGCCGCGACGTGCACATCTTCGATACCCACGGTGACGCCGTGGTGCGCGAAGAGCTGGAATCCGAGCTCTCCCACGATGCCGGTGACAAGGGCGAATACCGTCACTACATGCTCAAAGAGATCTACGAGCAGCCCAAGGCCATCACCAACACCCTGGAAGGCCGTCTGGGCACGGATCACGTTGTGGTCGAGTCGTTCGGCAACGGCGCTCGCGCCATCTTCGACAAGGTCGAGCACGTCCAGATCGTCGCCTGCGGCACCTCCTACAACTCCGGCATGGTGGCTCGCTACTGGTTCGAAGAGATAGCCGGCGTCTCCTGCGACGTGGAGATCGCCTCCGAGTTCCGCTATCGCAAATCCGTGGTGCGCCCCAACAGCCTGCTGGTGACCCTGTCCCAGAGCGGCGAAACTGCCGATACCCTGGCCGCCCTGCGGCTGGCCAAGCAGTCCGGCTACATGAGCTCGCTGGCCATCTGCAACGTGCCCGGCTCCTCCCTGGTGCGTGAATCGGATCTGGCCTTCATGACCCGAGCTGGTGCCGAGATCGGTGTGGCCTCCACCAAGGCGTTCACCACCCAGCTGGCCGGCCTGCTGATGCTGGTGGCCTCGGTCGGTCACTGCCGTGGCAACCTGAGCGCCGCCGCCGAGGCCGAGCTGGTCAAGGCGCTGCAAGCCCTGCCGCTGCGCATCAAGGAGAGCCTGGCGCTGGCCAAGGATATCGAAGCCCTGGCCGAAGAGTTCGCCGACAAGCACCACAGCCTGTTCCTCGGCCGTGGCAGCCAGTACCCCATCGCCATGGAGGGGGCGCTCAAGCTCAAAGAGATCTCCTACATCCACGCCGAAGCCTATGCCGCCGGTGAGCTGAAGCACGGCCCGCTGGCGCTGATCGATGCCGAGATGCCGATCATAGTGGTGGCGCCGAACAACGATCTGCTGGAGAAGCTCAAGTCCAACGTGGAAGAGGTGCGTGCCCGTGGCGGTATTCTCTACGTGTTCGCCGATGCCGATGCCGGCTTCAAGAGCGACGAGACCATGCGGGTGATGAGCCTGAACCATGTGGAAGAGATGATAGCCCCCATCGTTTACACTGTGCCGTTGCAGCTGCTCTCCTACCACGTCGCCCTCATCAAGGGCACGGACGTGGATCAGCCACGCAACCTGGCGAAATCCGTGACCGTGGAATAAGCCGTAGTCAGAAATGAAAAAGAGCCGCATTGCGGCTCTTTTTGGTTGTCTGGTGGGGGCGCTATGACAGCCGCAGGTTGGTGATGGTCACGTCGTCCAGCGAGGGCACTATGATGCCGCTGGAGATGCTCTTGGCGATCGCCTGGTTGCGGTTCTTCGAGTCGGTCTTGTTGGTGACCTGGTTGAGGTGGAAGTTCACGGTCCGCTCGCTGATGCCGAGTATGGTGGCTATCTCCCAGGAGGTCTTGCCCTCGCTGGCCCAGAACAGGCACTCCTTCTCCCGGTCCGACAGCTCGGTCAGGTACTTCATCAGATCCGGCCTGCTCTTTATCAGCTGCAGCGCCGAGTTGAAGATGTAGCTGGCGCAGAACGACAGCAGGGGAACGTTTTCAAACATCAGATCGGAGTTGGATTTCTCCTTGCTGATGAAGGAGAGGATGCCGTGCTCCCCCTGCGGGGTGTGCAGCGGGAAGGAGACACCGTTCCTCACCCCGAAGTCGGCGGCTAGATTCATCACCTCCCGGCTGGCGCTGGGCAGCCAGGGAGAGTCGCAGTCGAGCTTGTTCCAGAAAATGGGCTGGGTCTGCTTCAGGCCCAGGAAGACCACAGGATCCTGGGTCAGGTAGTGCCGCTCCGTGTAGGCATCGAACCAGCTGGTGGGGCAGTTGTTGAACAACGCCACGTGGGATTTCTGCATGCTGATGGGGAAAATAATCAGCAGACGGAAGTAATCAAAGCCCATCTGATGACTGAAGCGCTCCAGTTGCTGCTGGATATCGCTGGTCTTCTTGGCCTTGGTGAACCGATCGATGTGTTCCCAGATCGCATCGTTAAACATGTACATCTCCTTTTTCGATCTCTATCACATTGATCGAAAAGATATTTTTTATTTATTAATTTGGTGTTGTGACTACCAACGCCAGTGACTCCCGTGCTTGCTTAAAAATTATCCTGTTTTTTCGGCCGAAGGCCAAGAAAATCATCTGATTGCCACTGACCCCACTCTTTGAGACAATGAGAATAGTTATCATTGTTAAGATTTATATCATGAATAAGTTTTGGGGTTTGGCCTTGTTGCCATTGTCAGTCCACTTTGCTGCCGGCGCCGACGAGCTGGTCGCACCGGCACTGAAGAGCAGCATAGCTGCCGGAAAAGTCTCCCAGCAGCGGGTGGAAAAAGCCGCCGATGCGGCCGTTGCCGCCCGGCTGGAGCTGCAAAATGCCCAGCTGCAACTGCGCGATCTGGAAGCCTACAACCGCTACATGCAGTCTCTGGTAGCCGATCAGCAAAATGAGCTGGGCAAGCTGAGCCAACAGCTGGAGGCGGTGCAAGAGACCCGGAAGGGCCTGATCCCGCTGATGCTGCAGATGCAAACCGATCTGGAACAGCTGGTACAAAATGACATCCCGCTGCGCAGGGAAGATCGGTTGGCGCGGGTTGAACAGTTGAAAGCGACCCTTGCCAGAGCCGACGTGAGCGAGGCGGAGAAATTCCGTCAGCTGCTGCAGGCCTATCAGATCGAAGCCGAATACGGCAGCCGGCTGGATAGCTATTCCGCCGAGCTGGCGCTGGACGGCGCACCGCGCCGGGTCGATGTGCTGGCAGTGGGCCGGGTCTCCCTGCTGGCGATGACCGCCGATCGCTCCCAGGCGTGGCGTTGGTCTGCGCAGAGCAAGCAGTGGCAGGCCCTCGACAGCCAGTGGCTCTCTCCCATCGCCGAGGCGCTGGAGATGGCTGCCGACAAGAAGGTCCCCCAGTTGTTGAATGTCCCCCTTTCCGTCAGCCGTGGTCAGGAGGCCCAGTCATGAGCGTCACCATGAAGTGGTTCCCCCTCGCTATTGCCCTCTCTCTGGGCACCACTGCCGCCGTTGCCGATGAAGCCTGGCAGCAGCAGGAGCAAGCCCGTGAACAGCAGGCGCAGCAGGATCTGGCCTCCGTCTCCAAGGAGCTGAACGATGCTCGTGCCAAACTGGCCGCGGCCCAGAGCCTCAGCAAGCAGTTGGCGGCCGAGTTTGCCGGCAACGAGAAGCAGCTGGTGGAGCTCAACGCCCAGTGGGAGCAGGCCTCCGGCGACATGAACGAGATCTTCGCGGTCACCCGTCAGGGCGCAAGCGATGCGGTCAAGCTGCTGGCCGAGTCCGCGGTCGAGGGCCAGTATCCCGAGCGCCTCGCCCCGCTCAAGGCTATGGCGCAGGAGAAGC
The DNA here is from genome assembly GCF_963899305.1 of Aeromonas sp. MR19. NCBI lineage: Bacteria > Pseudomonadati > Pseudomonadota > Gammaproteobacteria > Aeromonadales > Aeromonadaceae > Aeromonas > Aeromonas sp. MR19. The sequence goes on along the minus strand of NZ_CAWQWZ010000003.1, from coordinate 3,830 downwards.
AGGTGCCGGATCGCGCCGCCCTCGCCCTGTTGCCCGCGACTCTGCTGCAAGAGATCAACGAGTCTGGCCGGATCGCCCGGTTCGACGGCAAGGTGCTCGATGCCCAGGGAGCTGCCAGCGAGCAGCCGCTGACCCGGGTCGGCAGCTTTGCCCTGCTGGGGGGGGAAGGCTTTCTGCAACCCACCGCAGAGGGTCTGAGCCCTGTGCTGGGTCTGCCAAGTGGCGTGCTCTCCGACGTTGCGGCCTATCAGGGTCAGGAAGGGGAAGCGCTGCCGCTGGATCCATCCCATGGCTCCCTGCTGGAGATGCTGGCGCAGGCCCCCACCTTCTGGCAGCAAGTCCAGCAGGGTGGTCAGGTTGGCGCCATCATAGTGCTGCTGGCAGCCATAGGTCTGGGCATTGCCGCCGCGCGGCTGTGGAGCCTTTCCCGTGAACTGGGCCGGGTGCGTCGCCAGCTCAAGAGCGGCGAATATCACGCCGACAACGCCCTCGGCCGGGTGCTGACGGTGGCGGAGCAGCATCCCGAGCTGAGCATGGAGACCCTCGAACTGAGGCTGGACGAGGCCATACTGCAGGAGACGCCCCGCATGGAGCGTGGCATCGGCATGGTCAAGGTGATCGCGGCCATAGCCCCGATGCTGGGTCTGCTCGGCACCGTGACCGGCATGATCGGCACCTTCCAGGCCATCACCCAGTTCGGTACCGGTGATCCCAAGATCATGGCCGGCGGCATCTCGATGGCGCTGATCACCACGGTACAGGGTCTGGTCGCGGCCATTCCGCTGATCCTGGCTCACAGCCTGCTGCAGTCCCGCTTCACCGAGCTCTCCAATGTGCTGGAGCAGCAAGTCGCCGGCATCCTAGCCGAGCGCGCCGAGAGCAATAACGGCGGGATGGAGCGAGCAGCATGATGCTCGACATCTGGCAACAGTTGCAGAGCTTCATGGGCCGTGGCGGCCCCGTGCTCTGGGTCATTCTGGCCCTGCTGGTGCTGATGTGGATTTTGATGATCGAGCGGCTGCTCTACCTCAATCTGGGCTTTGGTCCCTTGCAGCAACAGCTGCTGAGCCGCTGGCAGGGGCGCAGCGAGCGCCACAGCTGGCATGCCAGGGCCATTCGCAGCCGCTGGCTGGCCCAGGCCGAGCTGGAGCTGAACCGTCATCTGATCTTCATCCGCACCCTGGTGGTGCTCTGCCCCATGCTGGGGTTGCTGGGCACAGTGACCGGCATGATAGGCGTATTCGATGCGTTGGCTGCGGCCAACCGCTTTAACCCGGAGAGCATGGCAGGCGGTATCTCCCGTGCCACCATACCCACCATGGCAGGCATGGTGGTGGCCCTCTCCGGCGTCTTGTTACTCAGCCGGCTCGAGAGCCAGGCCAGGCGTGCGCTGGCCAAGACCCGGGACGGCCTGCGAGAAGAGAAGGTAATGCAATGAGACGGCAATCCAAACGCCAGCGTGACGAAGTACAGATCGACATGACCCCCATGCTGGATATCGTGTTCATCATGCTGATCTTCTTTATTGTCACCACCTCCTTCGTGCGCGAAGCCGGGCTCGAGGTGCACAGACCCCAGGCCAGTCAGGCCAAGGCGCAGAAATCCTCCAGCATCATGCTGGCGATCGGTGCCCAGGGTCAGATCTTCCTCGACCGCAAGCAGATAGACGTGGAGCGGGTTCAGGCCAGTATCGCCCGCCTGCTGACGGAGCAGCCCGATGCCAGCCTGGTGATCCAGGCCGACGAGCGGGTGCCCCACGGCAAGGTGGTACGGGTGATGGATGAAGCCAAGGCGGCGGGCATTGCCAACATCGCCGTGGCGGTGGCGCCGAAATGAAGTTCAAGTTGATGAGCCTGGGACTGGGGATCGCCCTCAGTCTGGCAATCCTGCTGTTCATGGCCACTCTGGTGGAGCCCCCCAAGGGCAAGAAGGTGGCGAGTGAGCAAAAATCCATCGTCATCAACATGCAGAATGAAGTGACCGAGGTGCAGGTGCGTGAACGCCCTGTGCCGCAAGAGCCCGAACCTCTGCCGGAACCTCCCGCCGCCCTGGCGTCGACCCCCATGCCCTTGCCGGCAGCGGCGCCGCTGCCTTCGGTGCAACCTAGCCTGGATCTGGTCTCCAGCCTCAGTGCTGTGCAGGTCTATGCCCCCGGTGTGGCGACCAGCACGGCCCCCGTGCTGAGCGGCAATTTTCATGGTCAGCAGCAGGGTGCCGGTGTCGGTGCCGGCGACATGCTGATGCCGCTGCAACGGATCGAGCCTGTTTACCCCTATCGCGCCCAGCAGGCGGGGATCGAAGGCGCAGTGACCCTGCGCTTCAGCGTCGATGCCGAGGGGCGAGTACAGGATGTGGAAGTGATCGAGGCCAAACCCAAGCGTCAGTTCGAGCGGGCAGCCATTCAGGCCATCAACAAGTGGCGCTATCAGCCGAGACCCGGCGCCAGCGACAAGCTGGTGCAAGTCATCACGCTCAAATTCAAACTGGAGTCATAACTATGTTGCGGATCTGGATCTGCCTGCTGGCCCTGGTCAGCCAAGCCTGTCTGGCGATGGAGGTGAGCCCCCATTTCTCTCGTCAGCTTGAGCCTGTGATGAAGCTCTACCAATCCGGTCAGTGGCAACAGGCCCAGAGCAAGGCGGCGGGGCTCAAGCCGGGGTCCGATGCCGAGCGCGCCTGGCTGGCCCAGCTGCAGGCGTCCCTGGCAGCCAACTTGCAGCAGACCGCCCAGGCGAGCCGTTACGTCGAACAGGCGCTGGCCTATAAAGAGTGGCCGGAGCAGCAGCAACTCCAGTTGCTGCGTCTGCGTGGCGATATTCAGGCACAGCAATCCAACTGGACCGGCGCCATCGCCAGCTACAAGGCCGCTCTGGCACTCAAACCCGACGATGCCCTGCGTCTTCGTCTGGCCGGTCTCTATTACCACAACAAGCAGTACGGTGATGCTGCCAGCCAAAGCGAACAGTTACTGAAGAAGGGTTGGCAGAAGCAGGCCGCCATCATTCGCCTCTCCGCCCTCACCGCCTTGCAGCGCTACGGTGTAGCTGCCGATCAGGCCGCCGAGTTGATCCGCCACGAGCCGCAAGAGAGCAAGTGGTGGCAACAGGCGGTGTCGCTCAACCTCTCTGCCAAACGCGGCGATCAGGCGCTGGCCCTGTTGCAGACCGCCATCGACCGTCAGTTGATGGATGACGCTGCCGCTCGCAACCAGCTGATCCGCCTCTATGCGTGGCAGGGGCTGCCCTATCGCGGTGCCCGTCTGCTGGAAACCGCCATGGCGAAGGGACAGATGAAGCAAAGTACCGAGAACCAGCAACTGCTGGCCCAGCTGTGGGAAGGTGCCCGGGAATGGCCGAAGGCGGTCTATAGCTGGCAACTGCTGGCCAAACAGCATGGTCAGCCCAAAGCCGCCATGCGCGCCGCCGAACTGTTGCTGCAACAGGGCAAGACGGATGCCGCCATGACTCAGCTCGTGGCCATCAAGTCGGTGAAAGGTGAGCAAGGCAATCGCGCCAAAGCGTTGCTGGTGCAAGCACACCTTAATAAGGAGCAGTATGCACAGGCGCTGGAACTGGCCCGTGAACTTCAGCAACAGGATGACTGGCAACAGCGGGCAACCAGCTGGGTCAACTATATTCAGGCTCAAAGCGAAGAGTTGAGCAAAAAAGCGGCGTAAAAGGGGGCTAAAGCCTTGGTTTCAGGGGCTATAGCCTGCTTTTTCAGCAAACGAACGCATTTCTTCAAAAAGCCCTTGTCATCCCGGCGCGGCTCCCTATAATGCGCCCCTACCAGCACGGCGGAACACGCCAACCTGATGAGCCAGCTTCACA
>NZ_CAWQWZ010000002.1:0-144137 GCF_963899305.1 Aeromonas sp. MR19 | reverse complement strand
TCAGTCACCTGCTTGACGGCGGCCAGTTTAAATTCTTCCGTGTAACGTTGCTGCTTGCTCATAACACCTCCTGAATGACCTCAGTTTGAGGCTCTTGAGGTGTCTAGGAAAGTAGGGGCGATTCAAGATCACCGGCTAGGAATTCATTCGTTTCTGCCTGAACGAAGTACTTATCCAGCCCGGAATGAGCGGGCAGCAGCAACTGCCGTTTGTTCAGGCAAAATGGCAGCACCCAAAGCCGCAGCCCACTAGGTTTGTGAAAGTCAAAGACCGGCAATGGTTCAGTGAAGGCGTCCGTCTTCGGGTAGATCAATACGATGTCTCCGGTGCCATCCAAGTAATGGTGGCCATAGGCGTACAACTGATAGAAGTCGGCTTGGCTGAGCTGATACTTCTCGCGCCTGTTCTGCTTTGTCGCATCCAGCAGCTTCCACTTCGTGTCCAAGACCATGTACGTGCTTTGGGTATGCTTTACCAGTAAGTCAGGCTTTAATCGAAACCATTTTTGATCTTGGTGCGCAACCAGATGCTGGCTGCTTGCCTGAGGCTTTAAGAAATAGTCGCTATGTAGCTGCCTTGCCAAGTGCTTCTCAACATAGGCTTCGAACACAGCCTCCATCGGGAATAGAAGTGATGTCGCATGATGCTTCCCCGCACCGGTGATTGGGCTGAATCCCTGAAGGATCAACTTCGCCCAGTCCAGCGCAGACTCATAATGGTCCATACCTCGATCCAGCCTGATTCGCTGCATGTCGAGAGCTACATCGGCAGACCGCGGAACGTCGGCAAAAATGAAACAGAGTTCGCGTGCGACGCGCTGGTTTTCCTGTGAACGGCACAGGGTGAGCACATGGCGGAGTGCGGTATGGATCAGGCGGTTCTCCGCACGATCTTGCGAAAACTCATCATGCTCGGTAAAGAAGCGGTCTCGCCTGACCAGATTCTGAGAGATCTGCCGAGCCACCAACAGCCGACCACGCAAGACAAACAGGCTGTCCTGTCGTGCGACATAGTCACTGCGTAGGCCGCGCTTAACCAACGAGTTCACTGCCAACAGAAACTGCTGGATGAAAACCTCCAAAAGGGGCATCTGTGCCGCGATCAAATCAGCGTTGGCAGTTTTGATGTGGCGAAACCCCACCAGACATTGCAGCATCTCGATAAGGAGCACGCGCGCTTCCTCAGGTGACGTATGCCTGCCCGTCTTTGGCAAGACCTCGATCTGATATCCGCAGGGGGCACGGATCACCCCAACATAGCTGGTGACCTGAATGGCGCGCTGTCCGTGCACCCGGGCCGGCTTGATCCACCCAGGTACATCGTCATCATTTCCCAGGCACTGAGCTTCTAACCACGAAAAGACTCGGTTGGGTACACCAAGACCCATCGCTCCGGCCTTTTCTTCGACAATTTTGTCGAATTCAAAGATCGTCAGTGAACTCATCCGGCAGTCACTGCAGGTTTGGCTGCGTAGATACCGACGTAGGCATCTGGCTGATCCAGTGCCATTGGGTTCAACTGATACCCGTATCGAGGCGCGTATTGATCCAACTCGTGCTCACGACCGAAGAGCGTCAGCAGATCCTCCTCTCGGCCGATTTCATGCACGAATTGATAGTCTTGATTAGGTTTCTGGTTGTCGCCAAGAACCAGCCGAATCTTCTGCCAGTCCTCGAAGAAATACTCTTCCAACAGCGGAATGAGCTTGTTCCTGAACACCATCTTCAACTCGCTGAATCGATCTGCCTCTGGCAGGTCTTGAATGCGCGTGAAGTAGGCATGCCCCACAGTGTGGTCGCGATCATACAGCGCCTCGATCCGCTTGTTCAGCATGGTCAGCATCTGCTTGATGTTGATGTCTACACCGTTGTGGGAGACGATGATGCCTGCCAGAACCGAAGGCTTGGGCATCGACTCAATGAATTCGAAACGGCGCCGAAGTGCGGTATCCATCAGCGCCAACGAGCGGTCTGCGGTGTTCATTGTTCCGATCACATCCACATTCGAGGGCACGCTGAATGCCTCTCCGGAATACGGCAGCGTCACCGTGACGGGATACTTGGCACCGTCACGTTTGTCGACTTCCACTAGCGTGATGAGCTCGCCGAAGATCTTGCTGATGTTTCCGCGATTGATCTCATCGATAACCATGGCGTATTGCCGCGACGGGTTCTTACGCGCCCGGTCACAGAGTCTCAAGAATGCCCCTGGTTTGATCTCATAACGCACCTCACCATCCGACGCAGTAGCAGTTTCACTATCAACCACATGTTTAGTACCACGTTTGGTGATGACGGGGCGTAGGCCCTCGACAAACTCCTCGTACCCGTAGGACTGATGGAAAGTGACGAACTCGTAGCACTTCCCATACTCAGCATCGGTGTAATCAGACACGAGCAGAGCTTGTAGCTCGAATGTTTTGCCGGTACCCGGCGGACCATAGTAAATGACGTTTTTGGGCGGCTTGTCGCTTATCGGGTTGTCCTCAATCTCATAGTCGTCTGGCCAGTAGCCGTTACGTCCAGAGCGCCCCCCAAGTTTGGCAGGCCAACTTCCTTCGTCTTTGTCGGCCGATTCAAAGACTTCAACAAGTTCGTTGGTGAGATCCCTAGACTCCAGCTCATCTAGACCGGCAAAAGCAGACCAACTGATGCGGATGCCATCCTGGCGCAAGAAAAGCCATCCAACGGGTCCGCCTTTGGCCACTCCCTTTTCCTTGCGCCCAAAGCGAAGCTGGCTGTTGGTGGTGCGGGTGAACCACCAGTCCAACCCCATTTCATTTACTGCACGTGCAAAGCGACTAAATAATTCTGTCGTCGTGGCTGTCCACTGCGGTTGGCGTTCAACAAAGTCTTCGTGCCCTTGGAAATGGTGCAACAAGGTCTCCTCGTTTTGCGCTGCGGAGAGACCCAATTGGTCGGCAATTTCGTCGTAGTTGAACTTGAAGTTCCGGATGGCGTCAGCACTCCAGTCAACCAATGCAGTAAAGTCCATTGCCAAACCATCAGTGATAGATTTGAAGGCGACAATTGGAGAAGACGTATAATTCCCCCGAATCTGCTCAAACTTTTTTCGCAATGTCGGGTCGTCTATCTTGATATCTACGAGGTCCATCTTGACCACAAAACCGAAGTCAGCCTCAATGCCTACTGTGTAGGCCAACCCCTCGGGGGCATTGCTCGAAGGATAAATTCGCCCCCAGTTATATGGGATAAATTTTTTCTGCCACTGATCTATTGGCTTGCGAATAGTCTTGTTCCATCCGTCCTTGAACAGTTGCTGTTGCAGTGCTTCAGCCCACTGTTTGGTGATGTCATATGCCTGTACCAGCTCATCATAGACGCGCTGCTGCTCTGGATTGGACTTGTCATAGACAGTCCCCTGCCATTTGTTCAGTAATTTGAAATGGTCGTTTTTAAAATAGTTTTGTGCCATCGGTTCAAATTCCTTCTACGTCTATACCGTGTTCTGCCAGCCAAATTTTACGCCGTTCGAAATCAGGTAATGCACGTTCGACACGCTGCCAGAACTCTGGTGTGTGATGCGGTTGATGTAGGTGCGCCAGTTCATGCACGACCACATACTCGGCGATGCGCGGTGGCAGCAAGATGGTCTTCCAGTGAAAGTACAGCCAGTCGCCCTTGCCGCAGGAGCCCCAACGATAGCCGAGGTCCTGCACCTTCACGCCAGCTGGTACCACTTCCATGCGTGATTGGTAATCGGCCACGCGGCCAGATAACCAGATACGGGCTTTTTCGCTGTACCAGTGAATGAAATGTTCGCGTGCCAATTCCTGTGCATTAAGGCCCAGTACAAAGCGGCCATTCACCAGCTTCAAAGGTATATCCTGAGTCTCACCCAGCTTTAGCCGATAGGTACGTCCGAGGTAGAGAAATCCCTCGCCACCGACGAACTCTTTACGCGATACAGGGCGTTGTAGCCGATTTTTTTCGGCGAGCTTGGTGTAGATCCAGAAGCGCTTCTCACTGACAAATTTGCGGAGCTGGTCGATCCCCACGTCAGGCGGAGCGCTCAGAATCAGTTCCCCGGTTCGTTCTACCGTGATTTGCATGGTCTTGCGCCGGGCGCTGCGTCGTATCGCAAGTTGCAAGTCATCCACTTGGATACAAGCCTCGGCCGCAGTGTTGCCTTCGTCGTGATTGGTCGAGTTCAGGGCTGCTTGCATGGATTTACACCTGCACCAACTTGTCGTGACTAGCGCGAGCCTGCTCCATCAGCTTGTCCGCTAGTACCCCCGCCTTGTCCGCATCCAGCAAGGGTGGCCGCAGACACATTAAATGGTCGAACAACTGTCCTATTAGATCCTGCTGTGCTGGCCCTTTGTTGGGGCGCCAGATGTTTCGGTTGCTCTGTAGTTCTTGGACCAGCAGGTCCACCAGTTCCACGGTAACATCTTTCAGGCGCAGCAACTCGGCTGCCGTTGGCGTCTGGCCTGCACACACCACATCGAGGACGGTGCGTAGGAACGGTGCGCAATGCTCTGGCAAGTCACTTGGTGCGTCGGCGATCCCAGCCTTGCCCGTGCGGAGCTCGTCGATGATCTTCTGCAGTTGCGAGATCACCTCGTTCCACTGCTCGCCCAAGGTCTTCAGGATGTCGCTCAACCGCTCCGAGAGCTTGCGGTACAGCACCGGATCTTCATCGGTGTGCTTGCGGATGTGTGAGCGAATCGCGTGCTCCATTTCGGAAGCCTTAGCTCGGTCGTTTGCCGCTCGTGCAACGTGCGTATCGAACTCGGCATCGCTCAGTTGAATCGGCGGGATCTTCGGGTCGACACCTAGCGAGATGACGTGATCGTCGATCAGCTTGCGCACCTTGGCGCCGACATCTTTGCCCAGTACCGGTGTGTCTTTGTAGCGGTTGCGCGCCCGGGCATAGATATAGGCTAGGCGCTTAGCATCGCCTGAATAGGGTAAGCCTTCCGGTCGTGGCAGCACTGTGTCCAGTGATCCCAGGAAAGCCTTGAGCTTGACCGCAAACTCGGCGCGCAACTTCTCGCTACCCAATGCCTCGACACACGCTTCTGTGTCCTCCAGCGACTCGATGCCTCGCTGTCGGAACAGATCCACTACGCGCAGGTGCCGATCGCGCAGCACTGGCACCTCATCCTTCAGGCTGGGCAGTACGCCTTCTACATCCTCATCGGCATAGGCGGCCAAGGCTTCCTTCAAGTGCTGCGCTACGCCGTAATAGTCCACGACTATGCCGCAACGCTTGCCAAAGCCGGTACGATTGACGCGCGCAATGGCCTGCAGCAGCTCTGCCTCACGGATCGGCCGGTCGAGGTACATTACACCTTCGATTGGTGCATCGAAGCCTGTGAGCAGCATCGACTTCACGATCAGGAAGGCAAGCGGGTCAGTCTTTTCCGGCTTGGCATTGAGCAACGGCTTCTTGAAGCGCTTGATCAGTTGCTCGTGTGCCGCACCGTCGGTCCACTGCTTCCATGCTGGGTCGTCGTTGTTGCTACCCGAAATAATCGGAGCGAATTCGATGCGCGCTAGTGTGTCGCGGTAGCGCCAGGCCTGCACTACCGCCTGCACACCAACAAGGCGCTGACACAGCGCCTCGTCATCCAGCGCTTTGTCTTCCGCTGAAAGGGCCTGTGCCTCAGCCAGCAACTCGTCGCGAGCGGCACGCAAAGCCTCGAAATAGCGAATCGCCGCCAGGCGACTGTAGGCCACCACCTGTGCCTTGTAGCCATTGGGCAAGATGTTCGTCACATAGTGGCGCAGGATGTCCCGCGCCTTGTCGGCGATCAGCGCTGGGGCATCAAAGATATGGCCCTTGGTAGCGTACTTCTTCTTGATCGCCTCCAACTCTTCCTTCGAGTGCTGGCGGAAGAGGTCCTCGAACAGCTCGTCCAGGCTGGCACCGTCCTTAACCGCACCATTAGCGGTTCTGCCCTCATAAAGCACAGGCACGGTCGCGCCGTCAGCCTCCGCTTCCTTGATGGTATAGCGGTCGATGAACTCGCCAAAAATCTCATGGGTACGCTTCTTGTCGCCCATGATGATCGGCGTGCCGGTAAAGCCAATACGCGCGCAGTTGGGCAGGCCCGCCAGCAGGTTGGCGTGCAGGTCACCCGCCTGGGTGCGGTGTGCCTCGTCCACCAGCACGAGGATGCAGTCATCCTCGTTCAGCACCTCAAACTTGTCGTCGGCTTTGTAAGCGGCTTTCGCTTCTTCCACCCCGGGTTTTACAGACGCAGGCAGATCTGCTGCTGTCAGCGGTTCATCACCGGCGCTATCCGGGTCACGGTATTTTTGGATCGTGGCAAAGATCAGCCCCGGCCCCTTGCGCCTTGCCAGCGCTTTCACACCGTTGGCGCTCTCGGCCACCTCCACCACCTCGCCGGTCAGCGTGGCGGTAACGGACAACTGCCCTTGCAAATCCTTGCGGTCGGTAACGACGATGACCTTGAAGCGCCGCAGCTCAGCATCCGCGCGCATCTTGCGCACCAGGAACACCATGGTGAGCGACTTGCCCGAGCCCTGGGTGTGCCAGATGATGCCGCCGCGCTGGTCGTGCTCGCCATGCTGTAGACGCGTCTGGCCGGTTTTCATGCGGGCAATCGCCCGGTTCACGGCCCGGTATTGTTGGTAGCGGCACACGGTCTTGATGGTCTGGCCGCCCGCCTGCATGAACAGCATGAAGTTCTGCAGTACGTCCAGCAGGTGGGCCGGCGTCAGCAGCCCGGCGATCAAGCGCTCTTGTTCAGACAACACCGCTTTGCCCAGCGCCTGTGCTACCTCGATTTCGCTGCCCACGCCATTGGGGCCGACCACCGTCTTCCACTGGGCGTAGTGCTCAAAGGCCGCGCCCACGCAGCCCACGCGCGACTCGTCAAAGCTGGTGGCCACCAGCAGCTGGTTGGTAGCAAACAAGGGCTCGTTGCCCTCGTTGTCGTCCACCTCAAACGCCGCCTTGCGGTGGTTGCTGTAGCGCCGCAGTTGGTCCACAGCCTCGGCCAGCGGTTCGGGCACAGATGGGCTCTTGCACTCGACCACCACCAGCGGGATGCCGTTCACCAGCAGCACCAGATCGGGCACGATGAATTGCTTGGCGCTGTTAAAACCGGGCGGGCAATCCACACGATACTGATTGACCACCGTGAAGCGGTTGTTGGCTGGCGTGTCCCAGTCGATAAAGCGAATCGTCTGGCCGCGACCGCCATCCCAGCCGGGCAAACCTTCCACCGTCAGTCCTCGGGTCAGTAAGGCGGTGGCCCTCTCATTCGCCTCCATCAGCTTGTGCGTACCAAGCAGGGTGATGGCGGATACGGCCTCAGTGAGACGAGCCTCGTCCAACCAGGGCGCGTCGTCAGGCCCCAGATTAAGCGTGCGCAGTTGTTCACGCAGCAACCCCTCTTGGATCACCTCGGCAAAGCCAGTCCGGCCGGTCACTGCCGGGTCGTCAATGCTGCCTTCGATATGGGCCCAACCCAGTGCCTGCAACTGGGCGACGAATGGTTTTTCAACGTCTTCGAGTTCCCAGCCCATCAGGCGCTCCTTGGTTGTTGTTCGGCTTCGGCCAGCAGTGGCGTAACGCGGACGCGGCCGGTGAGGAGATCGTCCATCAGGCCAGCCTTGAGCTCTCGCAGCTTGGCCGACTCGGTCGTCGCGTTCTGTATGCGGTTATCGATTTCATCCAAGCGCGTCGCAATCAGATCCTGTTCGGTACGAAGCGGCTTTGCTGTCACCAAACCCCGAATCGTTGGCAGGTTGAGGCCCGCTTTTGCGCCCGCATCGTTCAGCTTGCTGATGTAGGTTTGTGCAATTGGTCCGGCCAGGTAATGGCCAACGAATCGCGAATTAACCGCATCAAGGTCTGGGCGCACCAGAGCAATGTGCTGGTTGATGTACGCCTCGCCCAAACCATCTGGAACGACGCCGACGATACCCAGATCGGCCGTAATGGAAATCAGGATGTCGCCAGACTCTAGTCGTGTCCGCTGTCCGTCCGCATTCCGAGGAGGGCGCACGTACATCGTCGATTCGTAGCGAAAGTTGATGTGCTCACGCGTCAAGTTACCAATGCGAACGAACAGCGCACCGCTGTCAGCATAGAAGCGCGCCCAATCGCGTGAACCGCTGGTAACCGTCTTGGACACCGACTCCAGAGTGACGACATCCCACTCCTGCGGAATCCACCCCAACGGCGACGGCTTGTAGCGATGCGGCGCCTCGGCCTGCGGCGGGCGCAGCTCGCCGTTAGCATCGATGCCGCGCGTCAGCAGGTCGTGCAGCAAGCCCTGCTTGACGGCCTTGAGCTTGGCGATGATCGCCTCGGTTTGGTGGATGGCGGTGTCGAGGGTGTCGAGGACTTGGGCGATCATTGACTGTTCAGTCGCATCAATCGACGCAACACGGAACTCGTCGAAGAATTGGCGCTGAACGCGCTGCTGACCTGCTGAACCAACCATTTGGCTTTCGGCCGCAACACGTAGCTTTCGCCACTGACACAGGTGATGTAAAAACCTTGAGTTGATTCCCGGCCGTGCTCGAAGCACGTGAAACTCGGTACTACCGAATCCGATTCCGTTCGAAAGGCCAACAGCATGAGCCCCCTTTCCGTTCTCAAGACATGGTGTGATCTTGGCGATGAGTACATCGCCTTCTTCAAACGACGTAAACCCGAGTGATACGGAACGCAACGGGCGTGTCTGCTGGTTGATCCATTGCCCTAACTCCGAGACGTCGGCCATAGGGATGAACGAAACGGCTTCGGTGCCGATTAGCCCCTTCGGGATACGAACAGACGGATTCACGTCGGCGATAGCGGAGATAGGCTGGTCAGACATATCGCAACCCCGCCAAGAACCCCTGCAAGGCCTTGGCCGCTGCATCCCGCTTGCCCTCAATATCGGTCAGCGTCACGCGGTACTTGTCCCACCAGTTTTCAAACGCCGCAATGATCTGCTTGCGCTGGGCAGCGATGTAGCGCTCGACGATGGCGTTCATGTCGTTGTGCAAAATGGTGAGCAGCAACTCAGCAGAGGCTTCGGGTGTCAGGCCATCCACAGCTGCATCAATGTGCTGCTTGAAGCTATCGTTCTTCGCCTTGAGCTGCTTTTTGACGGCAGTGAGTTCCTTCTTCCAGGCTTTGAGCTGCGCCTCACTCACGGCGTTTTCTTCGTCGCCGTCGTCCTCCGCCGCCTCGGCGGCTTCACCGTCTTCGCCTTCGGTGGCCTTGGGGCTGGCGGCTTTAATCTGGCTGTCCAGCTCGGCCTTCTTGGCTTCCAGCTCGGTGATGGCCTCGACGAAATCGCTCATCAGAAACTTGACCAGCTTGTGCTCCAGCGGGCTTTCCTTGCTGGCCTTGTCTTCGAGCGCGGTGACTATGCTAGTGCGCCAGGCATCGACCACACCCTTGGCGCCACGCGCCTGTAGGGTGAGGAATTCGTACTTGGTCTGGTACCAGAAACCGGCCACGATGCCGCGCACCTGGAAGGGGTCGAGCAGGCCGATAGCTTCCAGGCTTTGGCTAAAGCTCTCCAGCAGGTCGGCGCGCAGGGCCACTAAGCTGGCAGCGTTGTCCATTTGGCCCGCGAGCGCCCTGATGCTGGTGCTGTGGGCCTGCCACCATTGCTCGAAAGCGGCGCGGATCGCCGCCTCCTTGGCAACCAGACCGACATTGGTTTCGATGGTCGGCTTGAGGGCCTGCCGTTTGTCGAGTGCTGGCGCGAAATCGTAATACTTGCCAGTTGGGTCATTAGGGCGCTCCACCAGCAGGTCCAGCGGGTTCAGGCCGTGGGTGCTGAACAGTTTGGCTTTGTCTTCCACTTCCGCCTTGGGGATGCCGCCAACCAGATGGGCGCGCACGTCGTGCGGCTCAGGTGGTGGCGCGTTGTCGGCATAGCGGCGGATGTTAAGGTTGTAGCCGTTCTCTTCCAACGTGGCGTTGTCGACGATGGCCGAGAAGCCGTCGACGGCGCGGAATTCGTCGAAGGTGGTGACTATTTTCTCGATGTGCTCGGGCAGCAGGTAGTTCTGGGCGCGACCTTCGAAGAACTCGCGGTCGGCGTTGATGAACAGCACCTTGCCCTGGCGCTCGGCTGGCTTACCGCTGACGCGGTTGGCGCCGTTCTGCACCCGCTGACGCAGCACCAGAATGCAGGCTGGAATGCCGGTGCCATAGAACAGGTTGGGGGCGACACCAATCACGGCTTCGAGGATATCGGCGTCTATAATGCCTTTGCGAATGGTCTGCTCGTCTCCCCCACGAAACAGCACACCATGGGGCAATACGGTTGCCACCATGCCGCCGTCATGGGTGACCGCCAGCATATGCTGAAGGAACATCAGGTCGGCCTTTTTGGCACCCAGCGGCACTTGGCCAAAGGAGAAACGCTCATCCGCAAATTTGGGTTTCCAGGCAGGCTTGCCGTCGGCATCTTTCTCGGTGTTGCCCCAGGGGATAGAGAATGGCGGGTTGGTCAGCACCCGGTCGAAATGCATCAGCTCGCCGCCTTCAACGTGCTGCGGCTCTGCCAGGGTGTCATCATTTTGCAGGTCGGCCGTACTGATGCCGTGTAGCAACATGTTCATCTTTGCGATGGACCACACTGTTCCATTAAACTCCTGGCCGAACAGGTTAGCTTTGCGGCCGTCTTCACCGTGTTCATCCATGTATTCTTTTGCGGCGATCAGCATACCACCCGAGCCACAACAGGGATCGTAGATGTCATGGTCCAGGGTGGGCTTGAGCAAACGCACCATCATCCGAGTCACCGAACGTGGCGTATAGAACTCGCCGCCCTTCTTACCTGCCGAATCAGCAAATTCGCCTATCAGATATTCATAGGCGGCCCCCAACAGATCGGGGAATTCGAAGTCTTCATTACGCAGGCGGTGCAGGTTGAAATGGGTGATGAGCTGCTGCAGTTTGATGTCAGGGATCTTGCTCTGGCCAATCTTGTGCGTGAAATCGATGTGCTCAAGTACGTCATACAAGCTAACGTTTTCACCTTCAATCCCGGCAAGCGCCTTACTTAGCAGGCTGCCAATGTTCGCTTTACGAGAGTTGTCGACCAGGTAGCTGTATCGAGACTCCTTTGGAACCCAAAAGTAGCCATCTCGCTTATACCAGCGCTTGTTCTCGGCCGACTCTTTTGCTTCGGCGAGTGTCTTACCAGCTTCGATTTCAAGTTTGATAACTTCCTCACGTCGCTGTTCGAAGACGTCGGAGCAGCGCTTGAGAAAGAGCATCCCGAAGATGTACTCCTTGAACTCGGAGGCATCCATCTTGCCGCGCAGGATGTCGGCGGCTTTGAATAGATGGCGCTCTAGTTGTGGCAGGGTTAAGGGCATATTGTGAATCCAGTCAGTGTTAGTGATTCTGTGATGGGTATTGGCTCGACGTATCTGACAGCACTTACCTATGAAGCACTGTATTACAACAAAATTGAGTCGCGCGGGTTGTGATTGGGCTAGCTTTTAAAGCGACTCGTTCGATATCGATTGATTGATTCGGGATAGCAATCAAAATCGCCGATTATTGCTGAAAGTTTACGGACTGCTATCGAGTATGTCTATTGAATCAAAATGACCTACATGCTCGTAACATACTGTTTCTATTGATAGCTAACAGTGAATTCGCTGGTTTTTAAGGCGAAGAAAGCGACTAGGGGCCACTATGAATAACAATCCTATTGCCCCGCAACTGCTGTTTGTCTGGCCTTGGCCAGTGTCTGATCTCAGTGACGAAACAAACAGCGGTGTGACCGAACAGCAGTTCGAACATGCCGTGCGCAGTTATAACCGCATGCAGACTGGCAGTTCAGCAACGGGTCGTGCTGAAGCGATATTAATGGCTAAAGCAGATATGTGAAAAATACGGTTTTCCCGTCTGCTGTTAGCCCAGTGTTAGCCCACATCAAAAAGCAAAAAGGCTCGCATCGCTGCGAGCCTTGCTATATATGGTGCCGATAAGGGGAATCGAACTCCTGACCTTCGCATTACGAATGCGCTGCTCTACCAACTGAGCTATACCGGCGTGGCACTAGATTCCCGAAAACAGCGAGGCAAGTCAATGAGCTGACATCAATTTTATGAGTGAGCTCATGGAGTTACGGGCAATGTCAGAGGCTGTCAAACTCCGGAATATGGGCGCGGCCGCGGCTCTCGAGAAAATCGAGCAGGGCGCGGGGAGATCGCGCCAGGATCCGCTCTTCGGGAAAATTTGCCTCGGTCACCAACCGATGACAGTGCTCGAAATCCCCCAGGCTGAAGGCCACGTGGGAGTCGGAGCCGAAGGTGAGATAGGCACCCAGATCGCGCGCCGCTTCGACGATGGCGCGGCAGTTGCTCTCGCTACCCGGGCGGGAATGGCTGAAGGAGGAGTTGTTGAGCTCCAGCGCCACTCGGTATTCGGCGGCGGCCTTGACCACGGCCTGGATGTCGATGGGGAAGGCGGGGTTGCCCGGGTGGCTTATCATGTCGACCCGACCGCTCCTGATGGCGTTGATCATGGCCTGGGTATGGGTAGCCTGATCGCAGGGGGGAAATACAGGCTCGTGGAAGCCGGCCATTATCATGTCGAGTCGCGACTCGTAGCGCTCGGGGAAGTCGATTTCACCGTCGATATTTTTGATATTGGCTTCGATGCCACGCAGTATGCCGACCCCGTCGACCACCCGCGGCAGCACATGCAGATTGACGAAGTGCCAGAAGTGGGGGGCATCGGCCATGTCGGGGCCGTGATCCGTGGTGGCGAACAGCTTGATCCCCTTCGCCCTGGCGATGGGCAGATAGTCGTGAATGGTGCTGTAAGCGTGGGTGCTGGCGACGGTATGGGTGTGGGTATCAACCGTATACTTCATCTTCTCTCCCCTTCTGGCGTGAGGCGCCAGCATAGCAAAGGCGGCGGGTCGAGACCATGTTGTGGCTTGTCATACTTTGTCACAAATTGCGGGGGCGTTGACAAAGTTTGAACACGCTTGGCCGCCATGATGGATGAATCGATGAAAGCCTGAACTCGCATCGATGGGTTGGATCAGGATGGTGCAGCCTCTTTTCCCCGCCGTCGCTCCCTGCGACGGTTTTTTTTGCCCGCGCATCGTCACCAACACCAACAGGGCAAAAAAATGCCCAACTAGCATGCAGCAGGTTGGGCGAGACTTAATGTTTAATTGCAGTGGCATAGATATAGAGTGTTGTTTGTCAGCTAAGTTCCCGCCTTGTTCTCCATTTTTAGCAAAAACATTCCACTAACACCCGTTCACATTCTCTTGACATAAAAGGTTGTGAAACGTACTTTTTAAACATTCGTTTAAGTGAGGTGTCCTGTGAGTAAAATCGATACCAAAAACCGTATTCTCGATGCCGCCGAGGTGTTGTTTGCCGAACGGGGGTTCGCCGATACCTCTTTGCGTCTGATCACCAGCGAGGCCGATGTCAATCTGGCGTCGGTCAACTACCACTTCGGTTCCAAGAAGGAGCTGATCCAGGCAGTGCTCGATCGCTACCTGAGCCTGTTCATGCCTGAGCTGGATGCGCGGCTGAATACCCTGATGGAGCAGGAGCAGTTGACCCTGCTGCAGGTGTTCGAGAGCTTCGTCGATCCCCTGATGAAGCTGGTGGCGGTGCGCACCAATGGCCCCGCCATCTTCATGCAGCTGCTGGGGCGTGGCTACATCGACAGCCAGGGCCACCTGCGCCGCTTCATCACGGCTCACTACGGCCCCATTTTGCTGCGGATCACCCAGGCGATCTCCAAGGCCAATCCGTCTCTGTCACCGGCGGATCTGTTCTGGCGGCTGCACTTCACCCTGGGCACTGTCGTGTTCACCATGGCCTCCGCCGATGCGCTACGCGACATCGCCCTGGCCGACTTTGGCCAGCAGCTCGATGTAGAAGGGCTGGTGCGCAACGTAATTCCTTATCTGGCGTCCGGTGTCGGGGCGCCCGTGGAGTCGACCAGGCTCTCCCTGGCCGTGTAACAACCAACAATAAATCAACGGAAACAGTGAAATAGAAGGAACTTGAGTATGATCACATTGCTTATCCTGCTGGTGCTGGCGATAGCCGTTGTGCTCGGCGTGCCCTCCATCCGCAAAAAGGTGGTAACCCGTCCCGTGTTCGGCATCTTCAAGAAGATACTGCCGCCCCTGTCGGCCACCGAACGGGAGGCCATGGAAGCCGGCTCCGTCTGGTGGGATGGCGAGTTGTTTCGCGGCAACCCCGACTGGAAAAAACTGCACGGCTACGGCAAGGCCGAGCTGACCGCCGAGGAGCAGGCCTTCATCGACAATCAGGTCGAGACCCTGCTCGCCATGGTCGACGACTTCAAGATCGTCAATGAAACCAAAGACCTGCCGGAGCCGGTGTGGGACTATCTGAAGAAGGAAGGCTTCTTCGCCCTGATCATCCCGAAATCTTACGGCGGCCGCGAGTTTTCGGCCATTGCCAACTCCACCATAGTCACCCGCATTGCCACCAAGAGCCTGAGCGTGGCGGTCACCGTCATGGTGCCGAACTCACTTGGCCCGGGCGAGCTGCTGATGCACTACGGCACCCAGGCCCAGAAGGATTTCTGGCTGCCGGGGCTGGCCAACGGCAAGGAAGTGCCCTGTTTCGCCCTGACCGGCCCGGAAGCGGGCTCGGACGCGGGCGCCATCCCGGACAAGGGGATCGTCTGCAAGGGGATGCACAAGGGTGAAGAGGTGCTTGGCATCCGCCTGAACTGGAACAAGCGTTACATCACTCTGGCCCCCCGTGCCACCGTACTGGGTCTGGCGTTCAAGATGTATGACCCGGAAAAACTGCTGGGTGACAAGGAAGAGCTTGGCATCACCTGCGCCCTGATCCCCACCAGCCACCCCGGCGTGCGCGTGGGTGATCGCCACTACCCCATGGGGCTGGCGTTCCTGAACGGTCCGACCTTCGGCAAGGATGTGTTCATTCCGCTGGACTGGATCATAGGTGGCCCGGATTACGCCGGCCGCGGCTGGCGCATGCTGGTGGAGTGCCTCTCCGCCGGTCGCGGCATCTCGCTGCCTGCACTCGGTACCGCCTGTGGTCACATGACGAGCCGCACCGTGAGTGCCTACTCCTATGTGCGCAAGCAGTTCGGCATGTCCATCGGCAAGTTCGAAGGGGTGCAAGAGGCGCTGGCCCGTATCGGCGGCCTGACGTATCAGCTGGAAGGGGCCCGTCGCATGACGGCCGGTTCGCTGGACTTGGGTCAGGCACCGGCCATAGTCACCGCGATCTCCAAGTACCACATGACCGAAATGGCGCGCCAGGTCATGGATGACTCCATGGACATCCACGCCGGCCGCGCCATTCAACTCGGTCCGAAAAACTACACGGGTTACGCCTACATGGGCATTCCGGTGGCCATCACGGTGGAAGGGGCCAACATCCTGACCCGCAACCTGATGATCTTCGGCCAGGGGGCGACCCGTTGCCACCCTTACGTGTTCGCGGAACTGGAAGCGGCGGCCGACACCGACGTGGAGCGCGGCCTCGAGAAGTTTGATGCCCTGCTGCTGAAGCACATTGCGTTCGGTACCGGCAACTTCTTCGGCGCCCTGTTCCAGGGGCTGACCCTGGGCCAGTTCAACGGCTCTCCGGTGAGTGGCGAAACCGCCCGTTACTACAAGCAGCTGTCACGCATGAGCAAGGGGCTGGCACTCTGTGCCGACGTCTCCATGCTGATGCTGGGTGGCGATCTCAAGCGCAAGGAGATGATCTCCGCTCGTCTGGGGGACGTGCTGAGCCACCTCTACCTCGCTTCTTCCACCCTCAAGCACTACGAGGATCAGGGGCGCATGGTCTCCGATCTGCCGTTCGTGCAGTATGCGGTGGAGCGCAACCTCTACCTCATCGGCAAGGCGTTCGAGGGCTTCTTCCAGAACTTCCCGAACAAGGTGGCGGGTGCCGTGCTCAAGCGGGTGGTGTTCCCGTTCGGTGTGGGTTACCAGATGCCGGCGGACGATCGCTGCCACGCCATCTGTCTGGCCATGATGACGCCGGGCGAGTTCCGCGACCGTCTGACGGCGCTGTGCTACGTGGGCAAGGATGATGCGGATCCGGTCGGTCTGATGGATCGCGCCTTCCTGGCCATGGTGGCGGTACAGCCTTACGAGAAGAAGCTGGTGCAGGCCCAGAAAGAGGGCAAGCTGCCCCGCAAGATGGCCCTGCCCGAGCTGGTCGCGGCTGCCCTGTCCCAGTCCATCCTGAGCAAGGATGAGGCCGACAAGCTGCTGGCCGCCGATGCCCTGCGCTACGAGGCGATCCAGGTGGACAACTTCGCCCCTGGCGAGCTGGAAGGTCTGTCTCAGCCGAACCCTGTGGTGCATGCCGCCTGAGTCTATTGCCATCACTGAACCTGATGAGAAACCGGCCAAGTTGGCCGGTTTTTTTGTTTGTTAACCATGCATTTACAACCTCGATTAATTCCAGTTTAATGCAATGGCCCCCACCCTTGGGGCAGGAAGCAAGGCCAGCGGAATGGCCGACAACAACAAACTCAGGAAGAGTGAATGAACCTCGCCAAAACGGCGATCGAACGCCCCATCTGGGTGGCGGTTTCGATCGTGCTGATTTTTCTGCTGGGCCTGCTCAGCATCCGGGGGCTGCCGATCCAGCTGTTCCCCGACATAGACCGCCCGCACCTCAACATCTCGGTGGACTGGCGCTCGGCCTCGCCCCAGGAGATGGAGTCGGAAATCACAGACCCCATCGAGCAGGAGATGCAGGGGGTGCAGGGGCTCAAGAACCTCACCAGCAACAGCTTCCCCGGCTTCACCGAGATAGATCTGGAGTTTGCCCTCGGCACCGACATGCAGCGGGCCCAGCTCGACGTCATCTCCCGTCTGAACCGGGTCTCCGGCCTGCCGGACAAGATTGGCGGCCCCTACGTCAACAACTACAGCAGCAACGACACCCTCACCTTCTTCTTCATCCAGCAACTGCCCGGCGCCAAGGGGCAGATCGACGATCATCAGGCGCTGATCGAGGCGCGGGTCAAGCCGGAGCTGGAGCGGATCCCCGGAGTATCGACCGTGGAGGTGGAGGGGATCAACGAGCGTCAGATCCAGATCCGTTTCGACCCTTACCGCGCCGCCGAGCTGGGGGTGGAGATCCCCGTGCTCGCCAGCCGGGCCAGCACAGGCTGGGACGTCTCCGCCGGCACCCTCGACATAGGTCGCTGGGAGTACAAGCTGCGCTTCGCCGGCCGCTACGATGTGGAGACCCTGGGGGACAAGGTGGTGGACTGGCGCGACGGCCTGCCCATCTACCTGCGGGATGTGGCCGAGGTCAGGCTGGCCCGGGAGGAGAACCCTGTGCTGCGCATCCAGAACGGCAACACCGCCATCGCGGCCCAGATCTTCAAGGAGAGCGGTGCCAACGCCCTGGCGGCGCTGGAGGCGATCAAGCTCAAGGTGGGCGAGCTCAACCGTGAGGTGCTGGAGCCGGTCGGCCTGCACATGGAGCAGTCGTTCGACGCCTCCCTCTACATCAATCGGGCGGTGGGCATGGTGACGGCCAATCTGGGGCTCGGCGTGCTGCTCTCCTGTGCCATCCTCTGGGTCTTCCTGCGCCAGCTCAAGGCGACCCTGATGATAGCGCTCGCCATTCCCATCAGCATCATGCTCACCTTCTGCCTGCTCAAGGTGATGGGCAGGACCCTCAATGTCATCTCGCTGGCGGGGATCGCGTTTGCGGTCGGCATGGTGCTCGATGCCGCCATAGTGGTGCTGGAGAGTATCTACCGGCGCCATGAGCGCGGGGATCTGAGCAAGGCGGAGGCGGCGCTGGAGGGGACCCGACAGGTGTGGACCGCGCTGGTGGCCTCCACCCTGACCACGGTCGCCATCTTCTTGCCTGTGCTGCTGCTCAACGACGTGGAGGGGCAGCTGTTTGCCGATCTCGCGCTCACCATCGCCTGTGCCGTGACCGTCTCCATGCTGGTGGCGGTCACAGTGCTGCCGGCGGTGGCGGCGCGCTGGATGGGGCGCGAGCGACTGGTCGATCCCTATGACTCGCTGTGGCGGCGTACCACCCGCCATGTGATCCGCGGGACCAATACGGCCCCCCGCCGCTGGACCGTCATCACCCTGATGATGAGCCTGCCTGCGCTGGCCACCTGGGCTCTGTTGCCCAAGATGGACTACCTGCCGGATGTGAAACGCGATGCGGTGGACGTGTGGATGAACTTCACTCCGGGCTTCAACCTCAAGGCCCAGCGTGAGGAGGTGATAGATACCCTGATCGCCCGCCTCGCCCCCTACATGAAGGGGGAGAAGGAGCCGGCCCTCAAGAACTACTACATATTGCGTTACCCGGGCGGCGCCCAGATCGGGGTGCGGCCCAAGGATGAAACCCAAATCAAGGCGCTGGAAAGCCTGTTGATGAAGCAGCTGCTGGTGGGCATCCCCGATACCCAGATATTCGGCGGCCAGGGTTCGCTGTTCGGCGGCTTTGACAGCGAGAACGGCATAGCCCTGCTGTTGCAGGGCGGCTCTTTGCCTGAGCTCTACCAGGCGGCACGGGCCGCCATGGCCATCGTCAAGCAGGACTTGCCGGGGGCTCAGGTCAGGCCGCAGCCGGATCTCGACTTCACCGCCCCCGAGCTGCGGCTGGTGCCGCAAGACAGGCGCCTCGCCGAGGTGGGCTGGGATCGTACCCCCATGCCTGCCATCATCCAGACCTTCGGCGATGGACTGCGGGTCGGCGAGTATTTCGATGGGGAGGACAGGCTCGACATCATGCTGATGGGGCAGGCCTCTGCCAACCCGGATGAGCTCAAGGCGGTGCCGCTGGCGACCCCGTCCGGTCGCATAGTGCCGCTCGGTGAACTGCTGCGGGTGGAGCACGACATGGGCCCGGCCAGCATCTTTCGGGCCGACGGCAGGCGCAGCATCAGCCTGCAGATCTCGCCGCCAGAGGGGATGAGCATGGAGCAGGTGCTCGATACCCTGCAGAGCAAGAGCTTTGCCGCCATCCGGCCGCTGCTGCCCGCCGGCGGCGAGCTGAGAGTCTCGGGCAATGCCGACAGCCTGCAGCAGGCGCTGGACAATCTGGGGGCCATCTTCCTGTTTGCCGTGATGATCCTGCTGATCTTGCTGTGGGGGGTCTTTGCCTCCCTCAAGGATGCCGTGCTGGTGCTGCTGACCCTGCCGCTCGCCACCGTCGGCGGTGTGCTGGCGCTGCACCTGAGCGGCCTGCTGGTGCCGTTGCCGATGGATCTCTTGACCATCATAGGTTTCGTCATCCTGCTGGGGCTGGTGGTCAACAACGCCATCCTGCTGGTGCACCAGACCCGCATGGCCGAAAGGGACGGCATGAGTCGCCAGCTGGCGGTGGCCGATGCCCTGCAAAGCCGGATGCGGCCCATCGCCATGACCAGTCTTACCAGCATCTTTGGCATGTTGCCGCTGATGCTGAGCCCGAGCGAGGGCAGCGAAATCTACCGGGGGCTGGCCACCGTCATCGTCGGCGGCATGAGTTGCAGCACCCTGTTTACCCTGATCCTGTTACCCGCCTTCCTGCGCCTGGGGGAGCGTGCCGATGTGCCGCTTGCCCTGCGCCAGCGGGCCTGAGCAAGGAGCTCATCGATGACACACGGTTTTACAAGGATGGTAGTGGGCGCGGCGCTGCTGGCGGGGGGCGTGTTCCCCGTGCTGGCTCAGGGCAAGATGGTGACCCTGGCGGATGTGACCCGGGGGGATGCGGCGGCCAGCATCTGGGTCAGCGGCACTGTGGCGAGCCGCCAGCAGGCGGCCTTGAGTGCCGAGGTGAGCGGGCGGGTGGAGTGGATTGCCGAGTTCGGCAGCCGGGTCAGGGCGGGGGATGAGCTGCTGCGCCTCGACAGCGCTGCGCTGCGGCTCTCGCTGGAGCAGGCCCAGGCCGAGCAGGCGAAGTGGGCCAGCAACGTGCGCTTCGCCCGCGCCGAGTTTGACCGGCTGGCGACGCTGCACCGCCAGAAGAGCACCTCCCAGAGCCAGTATGACAAGGCGCGCTACGAGGTAGAGCAGGCTGAACTGGCCGAGCGGCTGGCGCGGGTGCAGGTGCGCCAGATTGAGGAGCAGCTGCGCAGAAGCCACATCTTCGCGCCGTTCGACGGGGTGGTGAACAACCACTTCATCCAGCCGGGAGAGCATGTGGATGCCGGTGAGCAGGCAATGGAGCTGGTCAATCCGGATCAGCCCGACATCCGCCTGCAGGCTCCCATCATCTGGGCCGGTCAGCTGGCGCCCCGGACCCGGCTGCGGGTGGAGGGGGATCAGCTCAGCAGCCACGGGGTTTACTACCAGCGGGCGGCGAGCGCCGATCCCAAGTCGCGTCTCATCGAACTGCGCCTCAAACCCGAGTCGGGCCGCTTCATCATAGGATCGCCGGTGCGGGTGGCGCTGCCGCTGGGTGAGCAGCAGACCATGCTGTTGCCGCGCGATGCGCTGGTGCTCAATACCGAGGGGAGCGTTGTCTATCAGGTGGAGCAGAGCGGCAAGGAGCTGAAAGTGAACCGGGTGCCGGTAACCGTGCTGTTTGGCGACAGCCAGCAGGTGGCGGTGAGCGGGGCGCTCAAACAGGGGGACAGGGTGGTGGTGCGCGGTGCCGGCAGCTTGCGCCATGGTGACAAGGTCGAACTGTTTCGCGGTTGAGGCGGCGGTTTCACCATAAAAAACGGCTCCCGCGGGAGCCGTTTCTGTTGCAGCCAGGTGGGCGATTACTCGACCATCATCACCTTGCAGGTGTTGGTACTGCCGACGGTTTCCATCTTGTCGCCGTGGGTCAGCAACACCATGTCGCCGCTTTGCACCAGCCCCTTGGCCTTGAGCACGTCCAGCGCCTCACGGCACACTTCATAGACCGGCTTGGTCTCGTCGCCGTCGAACAGCACGGGGGTGACACCACGGTAGAGGTTGGTCCAGGCCAGGGTCTTGTTGTGGGGAGACATGGCGAAGATAGGCAGGCCCGAACTGATGCGGGACATCAGCAGCGGTGTTGTGCCGGATTCGGTCAGTGCCACGATTGCCTTGACCCCTTCCAGGTGGTTGGCGGCGTACATGGTGGACATGGCGACCGCCTCTTCCACCGAGGTGAAGGTATAGCTCATGCGGTGGTTGGAGACGTTCAGGCTCGGGTGCTTCTCGGCGCCCACGCAGACGCTGGCCATGGAGGTCACAGTCTCGATGGGGAACTGGCCGGCGGCGGTCTCGGCGGAGAGCATGACGGCATCGGTTCCGTCCAGCACGGCGTTGGCCACGTCCATCACTTCGGCGCGGGTCGGCAGCGGGGCGTTGATCATGGACTCCATCATCTGGGTCGCTGTGATTACCACCCGGTTCAGACGGCGGGAGTGACGGATCAGCTTCTTCTGCACGCCGACCAGCTCGGGATCGCCGATCTCGACGCCGAGATCACCACGGGCCACCATGACGGCATCGGAGCCGAGGATGATGTCTTCCATCGCCTCGTCGGTGGCGACGGTTTCGGCGCGCTCGACCTTGGCCACTATCTTGGCGTTGGAGCCGGCCTCGCGGGCCAGTTCGCGGGCGTAGCGCAGATCATCGCCACAACGGGGGAAGGAGACGGCCAGGTAGTCCACGTTCATCAGGGCGGCTGTCTTGATGTCTTCCTTGTCCTTCTCGGTCAGGGCCGGGGCGGAGAGACCGCCGCCTTTCTTGTTGATGCCCTTGTTGTTGGAGAGGGGGCCCGCCACAGTCACAGTGGTGTGAATGCGGGTGCCTTCGACCTGCTCCACTTTCAGCTGCACGCGACCATCGTCCAGCAGCAGTATGTCGCCGGCGATCACGTCATCGGGCAGGCTCTTGTAGTCGATGCCGACCTGTTCCTGACAGCCTTCGCCCTTGCCGAGCGCCGCATCGAGAATGAACTTGTCGCCGATGGCCAGATAGACCTTGCCATCCTTGAAGGTGGAGACGCGGATCTTGGGGCCCTGCAGGTCACCCATGATGGCGACGTGACGGCCCAGCTTGGCGGCGATGTCGCGCACCTGGTTGGCGCGCAGTATGTGGTCTTCAGCGGTGCCGTGGGAGAAGTTCATCCGCACCATGTCGGCGCCGGCACGGATGATCCCCTCGAGGATCCCCTCGCGATCGGTGGCCGGACCGAGTGTGGTTACAATCTTTGTACGTCTTGGCATGAAAGACTCCAGTTTGAAGTTGATATGACTTGAAATACTGCCCCGTCAAGCGCATGGCCCATTGCACCCGCTTGCAAGCCATCTGGGTGGCTTTTGTTACTAAATTACAATACTACACCAAGGAAGGTGGCATAGACAGCCGGGGGCCGGGGCCCCCGCTCGTCAGGAAGAGTGGGGGGTATCAAAGCGGGATTCGCGCAAACCTTCTTTGACTTTCTTCAGGTTTTCGCGAAATTTCATGCCACGGCGCAGGGTAAAACCGGTCGCCAGCACGTCCACCAGGGCCAGCTGGGCGATGCGCGACGCCATCGGCATGTAGACATCAGTGTCTTCCGGCACGTCCATGGAGAGCACCAGGTTGCATTCGCGGGCCAGCGGGGAATCCTTGGCGGTCATGCCGATGACGGTGGCGTCGTTCTCGCGGGCCAGCGCGGCGATCTCCACCAGCGCCTTGGTGCGGCCTGTGTGGGAGATGAGCACCACCACGTCCCCTTCGCTGCTGTTGATGCAGCTCATGCGCATCATGACGATGTCATCGAAGCTCACCACAGGGATGTTGAAGCGAAAGAACTTGTTCTGGGCGTCGCGGGCGACGGCGGAGGAGGCGCCCAGACCAAAGAAGCTGATCTTCTTGGACTGGGTCAGGATATCGACGCAACGATTGATGGCGGAGATATCCAGGCTGTTCTTGGCGGCATCCAGACAGGCCATGGTGGATTCGAAGATCTTGGCGGTATAGGTATCGGGCCCGTCGTCCGCTTCCACGTGGCGGTTCACATAAGGGGTGCCGTTGGCCAGGCTCTGGGCCAGATGCAGTTTGAAGTCGGGAAAGCCTTTGGTATCGAGACGGCGGCAGAAACGGTTGACGGTCGGTTCACTGACGTCGGCCATCTTGGCGAGGGTGGCGATACTGGAGTGAATGGCCGTCTGCGGGGAGGCCAGAATGACCTCGGCAACTTTACGCTCTGATTTACTGAAACTTTCCAAATTATTAGTAATTTTATCAAGGGTATTCATCATCACCACCAGGCATTTTTGTAATTTAGCTTCAGTGTCTTTGCACTAAATTCACGGCTAAGCAGGTTTCCAATCAACTTGATGACTATACAAGACAAGCTCTTATCGAAACTAATCTCGGCCCTGCAAAGTATGACTCATGTCTAATTATTTCGTATTTTTGGTTACAAACTTCCACCCATCCCGTGAAAGCGCTTACAAATGTTGCAAAGCAACAACACTGTGAGCGGGCGCACACTTGCATCCATCAAACGCGCAGCGGGGGGAGGGGCTCGGGTAGAATTGTTGCCAAATAATAATTGCGGGACGGTAAGGGCCGCCCCGACCCAAGTAACGAAGGAGTTGTTTTATGCAGCATACCCATGCGCTGGTCGGCGACGTAGGCGGCACCAATGCGCGGCTGGCCCTGTGCGAGCTGGCGACCGGCACCATTTCCCGGGCCAAGACCTATTCCGGGCTGGCCCACCCCAGTCTCGAGGCCGTGGTGCGCCTCTATCTGGATGAGCATCAGGTGCAGGTGAGCCAGGCCTGTATCGCCATCGCCTGCCCCATCAAGGGCGACTGGGTCGCCATGACCAACCACAGCTGGGAGTTCTCCATCGGCGAGATGCAGGCCAATCTGGGCCTGACCCGCTTGCAGGTGATCAACGACTTCACCGCCGTCTCCATGGCGGTGCCCGTGCTGGACGCGGCTGACTGCATCCAGCTGGGGGGCGCGGCGCCCGTGGCCGGCAAACCCATCGCCATCTATGGCGCGGGCACAGGCCTGGGGGTGGCCCACCTGGTGCACACCGGCGAGCAGTGGCTGAGTCTGCCGGGCGAGGGCGGCCACGTGGACTTTGCCGCCAACAGCGAAGAAGAGGATGCGGTGCTGCAGGTGATGCGCGCCGAGCTGGGTCATGTCTCGGCCGAGCGGCTGCTCTCCGGGCCCGGTCTGGTCAACATCTACCGCGGGCTGGTGAAGTCCGATGGCCGCGAGCCAGAAGCCTTTGCACCCAAAGACATCACAGAGCGGGCGCTGGCGGGCGAATGCCTGGATTGCCGTCGCACCCTGAGCCTGTTCTGCGTGCTGATGGGGCGCTTCGCCGGCAACCTGGCGCTCAATCTGGGCACCTTCGGCGGTGTCTACATCGCCGGCGGAATAGTGCCGCGCTTTCAGGAGTTCTTCATCGGCTCGGGCTTTCGGGTGGCGTTCGAAGACAAGGGGCGTTTCAAGTCCTATCTGAAGGATATTCCCGTCTTCCTCATCACCCACGAGGGGCCGGGTCTGCTCGGTGCCGGCGCCTATCTTCGCCAGTCGCTGGGCATCAAGCTGTAAGCCGAAACAGGGGCTGGATGCCAATCACCCCATGGTTCAGCCTTGATTCAGTGACCATGGGATAGAGTAACAACACGTACTCAAGAGGCCAGGGCCCCATAAGGAATTGGGACTTGTCTTCATCCGCTGGGTGCGTTTGTCACCTGACAAGCCTGAACTGTTTCACCGGTCCTTGTGGCCGGTTTTTTTTATCTTCTGATCTCCTCCTGGCTTCCCGATTGTCGCTTCCCCTGCGTGATGTGATCTCGCGGGGACGGGGCTGTGTCGGCTTGGGAAAGAGGGCGGGATAAAGCACGACGCCTGCGGGCGGGCAGGCGTCGTTATTGGTGTCGGCCCTGTCGGGGCTGAGTCAAACTCAGGGCAGATCCAGGGTGAAGCGGGCGCCCCCCAGCGGCGATTCATCCACCATGATCTGGCCGCCGTAGCTGTGCACTATCTCGGTGACCACCGCCAGACCTATGCCCTGGCCGGGTGAGCTGTCGGCGCGCACGCCGCGCTGGAAGATCTGCTGCGACTTGTCCGGATCTATGCCAGGGCCATCGTCTTCAATCTCGATCCGCAAGCGGTCGAGGCGGCGACTCACAGTCACCTTGATTTCGCTGATGGCGAACTTGAAGGCGTTGTCGAGCAGGTTGCCCATCAGCTCCATCAAGTCCCCCTGCTCACCGGCGAAGAAGACGTCGTCATCGAACTTGAAGCGGGTCTGCAGCTTCTTGTGGCGATAGACCTTGGCGAGGCTGGCCAGCAGTTTCTCGATGAGGGGCACGGGTTCCGTGCCCTTGCTGGCGAGGCGTTTGCGACCGGTGACGGCGCGGCGCAGCTGGTACTGGATGATCTGATCCATGGTCAGGATCTGCTCACTGATGTTGTCGTGGATGTCGCGCCCCAGCTTGATCTCCTGCGCCGTCATCTGGATCAGCGCCAGCCGGGTTTTCAGGCTGTGGGCCAGATCGTTCAGGGCGTGCTGGTAGCGCTGGGTCTGCTGGCGTTCGTTCTCCAGCAGCTGGTTGACCGACTCGGTCAGCGGCGTCAGTTCCCGCTCGTAGTCATTGGAGAGCGCCTCCCGCTTGCCCGCCCGGATCTCGTCGATCTGGCGCGCCATGGTGCGCAATGAGGTCAGGCTCCAGAAGCTGGTGAGCAGCAGCAGGGCGCCGAGCAGCGAGTAGGCCAGCAGGGCCTGGCGGATGCACTGATAGAGGTAGCTGCGGGTCTGGGCCAGGTAGCGCTTGGCCGAGTCGACCATCACGACGTAATAGGTGGTGGGGCCCTCACCGTGATTGCGCAGAAAACGCAGGCTGTAGATGAAGTAGCTCTCGCCGTTCTTGATGGTGTGGCGCTTGAAGAAGTAGTCCTGATCCAGGCCGCCGAGGTACTTCATCAAATCCTGACAGATGGTGCCCTTGGAGTGGATCACCTCCGGCATGTGCAGGCTGGACCAGCTCAGCTGGCCGTCGGCCCGGCAGATCAGGGTATCCAGATTGGGGTCGATGGCATCCGGCGTGATCTTGCCGAGATCCGTGGTGGCATGGAGATCCGGCAGCTTGGAGGAGAACAGCTTGGAGAGGTTCTCCTGCATGCGGGTGCTGGCCTTCTGGGCCTGCTCCTCGGTGTGGCCCAGATAGAGGATGTAGACGGAGAAGGCCATGATGAGCGCTATGACCAGCATGGCGCTCAGCATCAGCTTGATGTGCAGCGAGCGACGGATCAGTCGCATGGGCCGCGGCAGGCGAAGGCGCATCAGTTGCACGAGAGGTTGAAGATGTAACCCTGGCGCCGGATGGTGGAGATGGGCTGGATGCTCCCCTCCGGGTCCAGCTTCTTGCGCAGTCGGCTCACCATCACCTCTATGGTGTTGGGATCCCCTTCGCCATCGCCGTAGAGCTGGTCCAGCAGTTGCTGCTTGGAGACCACCTGGCGGGCGTTGCGCATCAGGTACTCGAGGATCAGGTATTCGAAGCTGGTGAGCACGGCCGGCTCGCCGCCTATGGTCAGCTCCTTGCGGGAGAGATCCAGCTCATAGTCGCCGGCCTTGACCTTGGGCGAGATGAAGCCGGCGCTGCGGCGTACCAGGGCATTGAGCCGTGCCAGCAGCTCGTCCTTCTGGAACGGCTTGACCAGATAGTCGTCCGCCCCGGCCTCCAGCCCCTCCACCTTGTCCTGCCAGTTGCCACGGGCGGTCAGGACTATGATGGGGAAGGGGATCTGCCGCTCGCGCAGCTGTCTGATGAGTTGCAAACCGTCCATGTCCGGCAGCCCCAAATCTATGATGGCTACGTCTATGGGGTAATCGGCGGCGTAATGCAGGGCCACCTGGGCACTGTCCGTGCTGTGGACCTGATTCTGGGCCTCGGTCAGCAGGGTAGATAGGTGGTGATTGAGCAGCTTGTCGTCTTCGACCAACAATATTTTCATAAGGTGCGCGATCATGGGGATCCAGGCTGTCAATTAGAGGGTTTATGCCGGGGAGAGTCAATCCGGATCCTAGCAGGAGTGCCTGTATCGGGACTGAATCAGGGCATTCTTTATTCACTGGTTAATCATTAACGGGCGAGAGCCTGGGTGCTCAGCCTCTTCCCCCGTCTGCTGGCGCCACAGCCGGGCATAGAGTCCCGGTCGTGCCAGCAGCTCCTCATGGCTGCCGGACTCCACTATCTGCCCTGCGTCCATCACCAGGATGCGATCGGCATTGCGCAGCGTATTGAGGCGGTGGGCGATGCTGATCAGGGTGCGGCCACGGCGAATGGCCGCCATGTTGGCCATGATGGCCGCCTCGGATTCGTAATCGAGGGCCGAGGTGGCCTCGTCGAGCAGCAGTATCCTGGGGTTGGCCAGCAGGGCGCGGGCCAGGGCGATGCGCTGGCGTTGCCCGCCAGACAGGCGGGCACCCTTCTCGCCCACCTGCTGCCCAAAACCCTGGGGCAGCTCGCGAATAAAGCCGAGCGCGCCGGCCAGCTGCGCCGCCTGCTCCACCTCGGCCTGGCTGGCATCGGGGCGACAGATGCGGATGTTGTCGGCGATCGAGCCACAAAACAGAATGCTCTCCTGCAGCACCACGCTCATGTTGCGACGCAATGAGACGGGGTCGGCGATGGCGAGATCCATGTTGTCGACCAGCACCTGGCCGTGCTGGGGCACGTAGAGTCGTTGCAGCAAGCGGGTAAGGGTGCTCTTGCCACAGCCGGAAGGGCCAGTGATGCCGATGAACTGCCCGGGCTCGATGGAGAGGGAGAGATTGGCCAGCACCTCGGGGGCATCCGGCTGGTAGCGAAAGCGGATGTGGCGAAATTCGATGGCCCCCTCGAGAGCGGGGACGGAGGCGAGCCCGCCATTGCCGTGCTCCGGCGCCTCGTCGAGTATGTCTCCCACCCGGCGCAGGGCGATCAGGGTGTGCTGGAAGTCCTGCCACACCTGAGCCAGCCGCAGCACCGGCTGGGTGACGTGGCCCGCCAGCATGTTGAAGGCCACCAGCTCGCCAGGACTCAGCCTGCCGTTCAGCACCTCGCCGACCCCGAGCCAGAGCAGCAGGGCGGCGGTGAGCTTTTGCACCAGATCTATGCCCTGACCCGCGGCAAGCCCCACCTTTCTTGCCTGAAATCCCCGCCGCAACTGGCGCGCCAGCAGACGCTGCCACTGCTGATAAAAGCGTGGCTCCGTGGCCGTGGTCTTGATGGTTTCGATGCCGGTGACCGCCTCGGTCAGGAAGCTGGTGGCATCGGCATCCGCCTGATACTCGGCCTCGACCCGCTTGCGCACCAGGGGGCCAATCAGCAGCCACAGCAGAAAATAGATGAGCAAGGAGCCCAGCACGCAGCCGGTCAGCACGGGGGCGTAATGGAACATGACGCCGACAAACAGCAGGATGAACACCAGGTCCAGCACCAGCATCAGGGTTGAGCCGGTGAGGAACTGGCGGATCTGGGCCATCTCCTTGACCCGGGCGATGATCTGGCCGGTCTGGCGCGCCTTGAAATAGTCGATGGGCAGGCTGACCATATGGCGATAGAGCTTGCCGGACAGCTCGGCGTTGACCTGATTGGCCAGATGGCCGAACACCTGGCCGCGCAGAAAGCTGTAGAGCGGCTCGGCGCAGGCCAGCGCCAGCATGGCCAGGGCCAGCACCTGCAGACTGCCGAGGCTGCGCCCCACCAGCACCTTGTCGATGATGTTTTCAAACAGCAGCGGGCTGGCGAGGGCAATGAGCTGCAACACGATGGCGAAGCAGAAGACGTCTCGCACCTGCTTCTGCTGGCGCAGTACCGCCGGGCTGAACCAGCTCAGCCCGAACTTGACCTCGGCCGGGGTGAGATCCTGCTGGGCCAGCAACAGATAGTGCCACTGCGCCGCCTGCGTGGGGCCCGGCAGCGGCTGCAGGCTGCTGGTGCCGGTCGCCGGATCAAACAGCTGCCAGCCCTCAGGCTCGATGGCGGTGATGGTGTACCAGCGTCCCTCCCGCTTGAGCAGGGCTGGCAGTGGCAGCGCCGCCAGCGGGCAGCCCGGCCCCTGTGACAGGGCGCTGCGCAGGCCGAGCCGGGCGGCGGCCTCGCGCACCGTCAGATCGTCCGGTGCCAGATCGCAACCCATGGCGTGGGCCAGTTGCCCGGCATCCGCGGCCATCATCAGCTGATGGGCCGCGTGGGCGAGAGCGGCGAGGGCGCCATTGGCGATGGGGGCGGGCTCGTTCACGGGGGTCTCGTGGGCCGGCAAAGCGTGTGTCATTGTCATCGCTCCCGCAGTGCCTCGGCCTGGTATTCCCGGATCGGGCTCAGCAGGTAGTCGATCACCCGGCGCCTATCCGTCTTGACCTCGGCCACCACCGACATGCCCGGGGTGAGCCGCACCGGCTGATTGTCTATCTGCATCTCGCCCCGGCTCAGCTTGACCCTGGCAGGAAAGACCAGCCCCAGTTGCTCATCCGTGGTGGCATCGCGCGACACGCTGACCAGCTCGCCGTCTATGGTGCCGTAACGGGTATAAGGAAAGGCATCCACCTTGATGCTGACCGTCTGCCCTTCGTGCACGAAGCCTATGTCCTTGTTGAGGATCTTCACCTCGGCGTACTGGACTCCCTCGTTGGGCACTATGACCAGCAACTGCTGGGCCGGCTGCACCACGGCGCCCTGGGTGTGGATGGCCAACTGCTGCACTGTGCCCGCCACCGGGGCGCGAATGACTTCCAGGTGCTCCCGCTCGCTCAGCTTGGCGAGCTCCTGCTCGATGGCGGTCAGCTGCAGCTGGGCCTGCTGGCGTTTCTCTATCCACTCCCGCTGTTTCTGTGCCTTGAAGCCGGCCAGCCGCTCCTGCAGGCTCTGCTGCTGGGATTGCAGCACCTCGAGCTCGGCTCTCTGCTGGGCGAGCTGGCGCTGGGTTTCCAGCAGCTCTTTCTCCTGCTCCAGATACTCGACCCGCGAGATGGCCTGGGACCGGCTCAGGGTCTGGCGCGCCTGCAGGCGCGGCCGGATGTTGGCCAGCAGGGTAGTGAGGGAGGCCATGTCTCCCCGTCTGGCGGCCTGATTGGCCTGATTGACCCCAAGCTCGGCCTGCAGGTTGTTGAGGGTGCTCCGGTACTCGTGCAGCTCGCTCTGGTGGTTCTCCGCCAGCGCCTGCTGCTGCGCCGGGGTGAGCCTGGCGTAGTCGGGGTGCTGGCTGACGGTTTCGTTGCCATAGAGTGCCTGATAGCGGATCAGGGTCTGGTACTGGAACGCCTGTTGCTCGCGCAACCGGCTCAGATCCTGGCTCACCCCCAGGGTGTTGAGGGTCAGCAGCGGCGCGTTGGCGGCGACCGCCTGGCCATCTTCCACGTGAATGCCGATCACCCTGGCCTGCTCGTAGGACTGGATCATCTGGCTGCGGCCAAAGACCAGCAGGCGCCCGCTGGCGGTGGCCTGGATGTCGAGCTGGCCCCAGCAGGCCCAGAGCAGGGTGAGCAGCACGCCGGCGCTCAGGGTGAGCGCCGTGATGCGGGCAAAGGGGGAGGGCGGCGTCTCGGCCAGCGCCAGATGGGCGGGCAGGAAGCCGTAGTGGGCCTCCTGCTGCCGGGCTGGACCGGGTTGGCGCCAGCGGCTCAGCCTGGTGCGCAGATTCATGGGGTCTCCTCGTGCAAGTCCTGTTGCAGCTGCCACAGGCGGGCGTAGTGCTGCCCCAGTGCCAGCAGGCTGGCGTGGTCGCCCTGCTCCACTATCTTGCCGCGCTGCAGGACTATGATGCGGTCGCAGTGGCGCACTGTGGAGAGGCGGTGGGCTATGGTGATGACGGTGCGGCCGCTGGCGATCTGGCGCATGTTGTGCTGGATCAGCGCCTGGGATCCGTCATCCAGGGCGCTGGTGGCCTCGTCGAAGATGAGGATCCTGGGGTCGGCCAGCAGGGTGCGGGCGATGGCCAGCCGTTGGCGCTGACCGCCGGAGAGCGAACTGCCCCCTTCCGCCAGCACTGTGTCGTAGCCAAGGGGTAGTCGCAAAATGAACTCATGGGCGCCGGCCAGGGTGGCGGCCCGTATGATCTCGTCCAGGCTGGCGTGGGGCACCGACTGGGCCAGGTTGTCGCGCACCGACTTGTTGAACAGGTGGTTCTCCTGCAACACCACCCCCATCTGCTGGCGCAGGTGGTGGAGCGGGATCTGCTGGATGGGCTGGCCATCGATGAGGATCTGCCCCTGCTCCGGCTGATAGAGCCGCAGCAGCAGACGGGCCAGGGTGCTCTTGCCCGAGCCCGAGCCTCCGACAATCCCCAGCGTCTCGCCGGGCGCCAGGGCGAGGGAGAGATCGTCGATGATGAGGGGGGCATCCGCTTGATAGCGAAAATGCACCCGCTCGAGCACTATGGCGCCGGCGTGGATGCGGCCATCCCCATCGCGCTGATGTTCCGGGGGGAGGTTGAGCATGTCGCCGAGTTTGTCTACCGCGATCCGGGTCTGGATGAACTGGCCCCACAACTCGACCAGGCGCGACAGGGGTTGAGCCACGTGACTGGCCATCATGTTGAAGGCGATGAGCTGGCCTATGGTGAGCTGCAGCGCGATCACCTCGCTGGCACCGAGCCAGAGCACGACGACCGTCACCAGTTTTTGCAGCCACATGACCCCGTGCTGGGAGGCATTGTTGAGTTGCTGCACCCGGTAGCCCGCTTCCACCATCTGGCGGGTCTGCTCATCCCAGCGCCGCACGAAACGCGGTTCCAGCGCCAGGCTCTTGAGGGTCTCGGCCCCGGCGACCGTCTCGTTCAGGAAAGCGGTATTGGTGGCGGCATGGCCGAACTGCTGCTCGACCGCCTGCTGCATGCGTGGCGTGATCCACCAGGCGATCAGCACATAGGCGGGAATGGAGAGCAGGATCACCAGGGTCAGCATGCCGGAGAGGCTGGCCATGACGGCCAGGAAGACAAACATGAACAGCACGTCCACCGTCAGGGTGAACAGGGTGCCTGTCAGGAACTCGCGTATGGTGTTGAGCTCCTGCACCCGGGTCACGATGGCGCCCACCTGGCGACTCTTGAAATAGAGCAGGGGCAGGGCGAACAGGTGCTGCACCATGCGCAGACCGAGCTGGATATCGATCCGGTTGGCGGTGTGGGCATATTGGTATTCCCGCAGCCCGCGCAGGCAGACCTCCACCAGGGCCGTGATCAGCAGCCCGAACACCAGCACATCCAGGGTTGCCCAGGCCTGATGCACCAGCACCTTGTCCATCACCACCTGAAAGAAGAGCGGGGAGATGAGCGCCAGGATCTGCAACACCAGCGAGAACAGCAATATCTCGCCGAGCAGGCGTTTTTGCTGCAGGAAGGCGGGGATGAACCAGCGGATGTCGAAGCGACTCTGCCGTTTGCCGACCTCGAGCAGGCGGCCCCCCCAGCGTGCCAGCAGCTCGTCTTGTGTTATGACCTGCGGCTTGCCCACAGCCGGATCCAGGATCAGCGCCTGCTCACCCTGGCGCTGGGCCAGCACGAACGCCTCGCCAGAGGGGCTCAGCAGTACTACAGGCAGAGTCAGTTTATCGAGTTTTCGAGGGGGGACATGACGCTGACGAATGCGGGTTCCTGTCTGTTGCTGCAGCGTATCGACAATATTGTCAAAGGTGTCGTCTGGCGTGTGTGCTATATCTTGAGAGGGGCAACCCTGCATCCCGATAATAATATTGAGACACGCTAAAACAGACTCTTCACTCGCCGTCATAATATATCCGTTTGCCGCTGTGACACCCCTCCTGTTTATATGGGGCAAGGTGGCCTGTTGCAGGCAGGGCGCGCATATTAACGAGCCATTATTTCACTGTCAAATATTATCTTGATTGATAGCTTGCATAATAAAATGGCCGTGATGGCCCAGTTAATAACGCATTGCATAATGCCGCGGCATTAACCTTAATGATTGAGTTGATATTTATATTGACGTATTTACTCTATTTTTAGGTCATTGTTTAATTGAATCGGATAATAATTTCAAATATGGTAAATATAGTGAAAAGCAAAATGTTGCTCCCGTGTTATTTTACTTGGGAAATTCCTTTTCTTTTTTGTTTGTCTTTATATTTATTGATAATGGAATTTATATGACAGAGCAGTTTGTACAGACAGTATCCAGCGTCAACTATAACAAGGGGATCTTCTCCCTCTATTTCGTTGGACAAGATCCGCTGAAGATGGCGCAAGGGGTCATGGCAGAAAGTGACAACGAGTTGGCGCTGAAACAGACGGTCCACATGCCTGCCGCTGGCTTTATGTATATGGTTTCAATGATAAAAAACATGCTTGAAGATCCGCGCATGGCCGCCGAGTTTGACAAGTTGATCGCCGCAGGCCTGATCCCGGCAGCCCCTTCTGACGAGCAGCAAATCGCACCGGCTGCCACAGCACAGGCCGCGCCGCGCAAGAAAAAATAATGTTCCGGTTGGGGATCCAATGAGCTTGGTATTGCAATCAACGGAACCGAACTGGCAACAAAATCAACATATGCTGGGGGGAGTCATGTTGCTGAGTCAGCACTCCTCCCTGCACCGGCGTTATTCCGTCGCCGAGTGGCAGCAGCGAATATTGCCTGCCTTCGAATTGAACCAGTTCAGCTATTATGAAGACTCACACGGGCGCCCGGTTGCATTTTGCAACTGGGCGTTTGTCTCTTTATCCATTCGTGACACCTTGCTGGCCGCCGAGCGGGAGCTGATCCGTGAGGATTGGCAATCTGGCGACCATATTTTTATTCCGGAGATGATAGCGCCATACGGACATGCCCGCGCCGTGGTGAGCGATCTGCGTCGCCGGATATTTCTGCCATGGAAAGGGCAGCGGGTCTGTACCGTGCGCGGTCATGTTCATGCCGAACTTGGCCATTGTGTGCGCAGGGTGCAGTGGTTTTCCATTTAATCATAATGAGCTAATACATGGGAAAGAGTGTATGGAGAAGTATTGAGTACTTCTTTACCGGTAATTACACGGCAGATGATGGCAATAATGACATCAATGCCTTTGGCTTCGGCGGCGTCATCCGTGCCTATGGCGGTGACGACACCATCAAGATCGGCTCCATTGGCGCCACCGTCTATACCGGCACGGGCAATGACAGCGTGTACGGCGGCGCCGCCTACCTCAAGGTGGTCGACGACTCCGGCAACCTGACCGTCAAGGGGGCGGCGGGCTACGCGGACATCAGCAAGTCCGAGTCAGGCAATATCCACTTTGCCGGCGCCAGCGGCGGCACCAATATCGATCACCGGGGGCGTGAGGGCGACATCCGCTATCAGGGGGCGGCTCTTGCCAACTTCCTGACCCGCAAGGGGATCAGTGGCAATGTCAGTTTCGAGGGGGCTGGGGGTTACAACAAACTCTGGCACCAGACTGACAGGGGCGATCTGACCTTCAGCGGTGCCGGGGCGGCCAACAAGATAGATCGTACCTGGCACAGCCAGTATCAGGGGTCGCACGGCAACATCAGCTTCTATGGTGCCGGCGCGGCCAACATCATCAGCTCCCTGGTGGAATCCGGCAACATATCCCTGAACGGGGCCGGCGCCTACAACAAGGTGTTTCGCAAGGGACGCGAGGGGGATATCGCCTTCAACGGCGCCGGCGGCTGGAACGAGATCTCCCGTCTGCGCCATGAGGATGATGCCTATCTGCATACCCGTGGCGACATCCGTTTCAACGGCGCCGGGGGGTACAACCGGCTGCTCTCCGATGTGGCCGAGGGCAACATTCACTTCAAGGGGGCCGGGGGGTACAACCACCTCTCCCGCAAGGGGTCTGGCAACGACAGCTCGCCCTTTGCTGGCGCCAGTGCCAACGAGATAGTGCTGACCACGGCCACCATGGGCGGCAGCTGGATCAACCAGTCCCAGGCGGTCACGGCCATCAAGTCGACCCTGCAACCCAATACCTACCTGTTTGCCTTCTTCGATGGCATGTACACCAAGATCAACCGGGTCGAACTCTCCAACGAGGGCGAGCAGGGCCCCCTGCGCTATCTCTCAACCTCCTGGTACAAGGAGGGCGATCACCTCGCCAGCCTGGCCAGCAGCCAGATCAATGAACAGCAAGGATTTACCTCGACCCGAACCGACGGCGCGTATCGCCTGACGGACCTGGTGTTTGAACGGCGTCAGCGCATCACACTGCAGGCGGTGGAAGCGGATCTGACCGAAAACAGCTGGATCAACTACGGCGGTGGCGTGAGCGTGGCCGCCGCCGATGTCACCCTCTCCACGGCCAACATGAGTGGTCATGCCATCTATCAAGATGGTACCAAGGTCGCTGTCAGCGCGGTGAAATCCCGGGCGCAGGCCAACACCTATGTGTTTGCCAAGCTGCTTGGCCCCTACACCAAGATAGTGGTGGTGGAGCTGGCCAACGACAGGGAAACCGGTGCGCTCAAGTACCTGGCCAGGGCCTGGTACAAGGAGGGCGATCACATCGCCGGCCTGGCCGATCAGGTCATCTCGGAGCAGACGGGTTTCAGTGCCATGGGCACGGGGGGCTACTCCCTGAGCGAGGTGCACTACCAGCTCGATACCGTCACGGCCGTGTCGGATCGACTGCCGGCCACCCGGGAGTTTGACTCCCAGCTGTTGCTTCCCCGTCAGCAAGGCGGCGGCAAGAGCAAGGGCGACATCTTCTTCGACGGCGCCGGTGGCGGCAACGTCATCGAGTCCGACGTGACCGAGGGCAATATCCACTTCAACGGTGCCGGGGCGGCCAACGTGCTGATCAAGCGCGGTCAGCGCGGCGATCTGGTGTTCCGTGGTGCCGGCCTGGCCAACGTGCTGGTGCATCAGGGCGCGCAGGGGAAGATGGATGTTTATGCCGTCGGTGCGGCCAACGTGCTGGTACGCAGCGGGGACGGGGAGTATCTGGCCCGCCTGCTGGCCTATGGCAACATCTCGGTGCAGCAGGGCCGTGGCGACAGCCAGGTGGTCATGCTGGGCGGTTACAACACCCACACCCAGATAGGTGACGGTCGTGGCCTCTGGCTGGCAGGCGGTGGCTTCAACCTGCTGACCCAGGCCGGCAATGGCCGGCTCGATGCGCTGTCGGTGGGCGGTGCCAACGTGCTGACCAAGCTGGGTGCCGGCCAGCTGACCGCCGGACTGCTGGGGGGCGCCAACGTGCTCACCCACATCAGTCAGGGGGACGAGGCTGCCGATACCCGCGCCGTGCTGCTGGGGGGCGCCAACGTGCTCACCAAGAAGGGCAACGGCAAGGTGCAGGCCATACTGGGGGGCGGCGTGAATGTGCTGACCCAGATTGGCCGGGGTGATACCCAGGCGCTGCTGCTGGGGGCGGCCAACGTGCTGACCCGGGTCGGTGACGGCGATCTCTCGGCGGTGATGCTGGGGGTGGGCAACGTGCTGACCCATGTCGGCGATGGCGCCACCCTGGGGGTCATGGGGGCCGCCGGCAACCTGTTCACCAAGGTGGGTGACGGCACGGCCATTGCCGCCATGATAGGCGCGGGCAACCTGTTTACCCAGATAGGCCAGGGCGATGCCTGGGCCCTGATGGGCGGAGTGGCCAACGTATTCACCAAGGTAGGCGATGGCAATGCGCTGGCGCTGATGGTGGCCAAGGCCAACGTCTTCACCCATGTCGGTGACGGCCTGACTGTGGCCCTGATGCTGGCCCAGGGCAACCTGGCGACCAAGGTGGGCAACGGCATGACGCTGGCTGCCATGGTGGGCAATGCCAACGTCTTCACCCATGTCGGCCTTGGCGAGACCTTTGCCGCCATGCTGGGGCAGGCGAACCTGATGACCAAGGTGGGCGATGGCCTGACCGCCGCGCTGATGATCGGCAAGGCCAACGTCTACAGCCACATAGGCAACGGCACCAGCCTGGGGCTGTTCGCCGGCGAGCTGAACGTGATGACCAAGGTGGGCGATGGCACCACACTGGCGGCCCTGTTTGGCAAGGCCAACATAGTGACCCATGTGGGCAGCGGTCTGACCGGGGTACTGGCGCTGGGCAAGGCCAATATCATCACCAAGGTCGGGGATGACTTCCTCGGCGTCATCGCCAAGGCCGATGCCAACGTGTTGACCCACGTGGGCAATGGCACCACGGCCGCCGTGCTGTGGGGCAAGGGCAATCTGCTGACCAAGATAGGTGACGGCACGACCGTGGGTCTGCTCATCTCCGAGGTGGGCAACGTCATGACCCATGTCGGCGCCGGCAGCACCATAGGCCTGGCCAAGGGCCGCGCCAACCTGATCACCAAGGTGGGTGACGGCCTGGTGGTGCAGGGAGCCTGGGGAGACGTCAACCTGCTGACCCAGGTCGGCAACGGCGATCGCTACAGCTTCGCCAAGGGCCGTGCCAACGTGCTGACCAAGGTGGGCGATGGCCGCGAGCTGGCGGTGCTGCAAGGGGAGGCCAACCTGGTCACCCAGGTGGGCGACGGTGACAGTTACACTGGTGCCTGGGGTCGCGCCAACATCATCACCAAGGTGGGGGATGGCCGTCAGGTCGTGCTGGCCAAGGGGGATGCGAACATAGTCACCCAGGTGGGGGATGGCGAGAGCTATCAGGCCCTGCTCGGCAAGGCCAACGTCGTCACCCGGGTGGGGGACGGCATCCAGGTCACCCTCGCCAAGGGGGAGGTCAACCAGACCACCACTGTGGGGGATGGCCTGAGCGTCACCGCCGCCTACGGCAAGTTCAACAACAACATCAAGGTCGGCGACGGTACCTCCATCAACCTGGCCTGGGGTGATTACAACCTCAACACCAAGGTGGGGGACGGGCTCAACGTCGCCGTCATGAAGGGCAAGGGCAATGCCAATGTCCAGATCGGCGACGGGCTCGACGTGACGGCGGCCTATGCCCGCCACAACGTGGCCATCAAGATAGGCAACGGCGACTTCTACAGCCTGGCCATCGCCAGCAGCAACACCAGCAGCAACAAGCTCGGCACCCTGTTTGACAACATCAAGCAGACCCTGTTCGGTGCGGCAGGCAACCAGGCCATCAACTACCTGGTACAGGGCGATGAAGAGGGCCCGGTCAAGGCGCCACAAGCGGCCAGCCTGGGGGATGTACAGACCCTGAGCGGCTTCGGTCTGGACGAGATTGGCGAGGTGAAATCCTCGCTGGCGAGCGGCCTGACCGGCCAGGTGAGCCAGACCGGCGAGCGGGACGAGCAAGCCATGGACAAGGCGTTGCAGCTCGATGAGCAAGGCCTGGCCAGGGGCGGCGAAAACCTCATCGTCAACGGCGATTTCGAACGGGGCGCCCACGGTTGGCAGCATGCCGGTGACGGGATCGAGGCAGACTTTTCTGCCGCCACCTACGGGCTGGCTGACGAAGGTCACGGCCAGCGTGTCAGTGAACTCTCCACCGACAGAAACACCCAGATTTCCCAGGATCTTGCCGGCCTCCAGGCAGGCGAGACTGTCACCCTGGACTTCGATTTTGCCCGTCGGGCCAACATCTCGCTGCAGCACGGCATCGAGGTGCTGTGGAATGGCGAGCGCGTCTTTGCCAGCGAGGGCGACACCGCCAGCTGGCAGACCAAACGGCTGACCCTGACCGCTCGCGCGGGGAGCAATACCCTGGCGTTTCGGGGCACGGGGGAGAGCAACGGCCTTGGCTATCTGCTCGACAACGTGGTCGCCACGGCGGCTGGCAAGGCCGAGATTGGCCAGGTCAGCGCGCAACTGGCGCAAGATGGCAACGCCGCCCAGGCCCAAGCCGATCGGGCCAGTGCCGATGCCGACAAACAGCGACTGGAGCAGGAGAAGGCGCAGCAGCTGGCCGCCATCTCG
This sequence comes from Aeromonas sp. MR19, assembly GCF_963899305.1. NCBI lineage: Bacteria > Pseudomonadati > Pseudomonadota > Gammaproteobacteria > Aeromonadales > Aeromonadaceae > Aeromonas > Aeromonas sp. MR19. Next base: position 105,419 of record NZ_CAWQWZ010000002.1, on the reverse strand, counting down.
GGCGCTCAGGCCCAGCTGGAAGCCACCGACGAGGGCAAGCTGGCCGAGAATGGTCAGGATCAGCGCGGCGTCATCGAGGCGGAAGCGCGCGACATGACGGCTCAGCTCGACACCCTGGCCCGCCAGTTTGAACAGCTCAAGCAGCCCGAAGCGGCCACCATCCCGTCCGGCCAGCACTGGCGCAATGGTTTTGCCGACCGCTTGTTGACCGATACACAGGAAGATCTGGAAGAGGCCAGCGGCACGGCAGGCGAGGCGATTGCGGATGCCAAAACCCGCCGCGAGCAGCAGAGCCAGCAGGTCGATGCCGCCCTGACCCAGTCCAAATCGGGTCAGCAGCGCAGCGAACAGTTGCAGGGCGAGGCCCTGGCGCAGGGGCAGAGCCGGACCGAGCAGGCCGAGCAGCGCCGTCTCGATGCCCTGACCCGCGAGGCCGATGCCCGGCAGCGGCAGCAAGAGGGCGAGTCGAGTGCCAGCCAGGCCCAGGCAGCAGGCGAGCAGGCCAGCAGCCAGGCCAGCCAGCAGGCAACACAGGCCAGACAGAATGCGGCGAGCCTGAAACAAAGCGGCGACAAGCCGAGCCGTCAGGACGCGCATGACGGCCAGATCCCGGTTGCGGCACCCCGGCTGCCGCAGACCGGTGAGCTGGCTGTGGCGGATGCCGCAGGTCTGTCGACCTATGCTGCGGCTGGCGCCCAGCCATCGGCCATCGATGCCGCCAATGGCTTGAGTGAACAGGAGCAGTCCGCCCTCGATGGCGCCCTGGCTGCGGTCAATCGCCTGCAGATCAATGCCGGGAGCCGTGTTCATGGCACGCCCGCCATCACCCTGCCCGGTATGGTCGGTGAGCGCGAGTCGGGCGCCGCTGTGCCGGCGAGCCATGCGTCTTCGCGCCGCAGCGCCGAGCTGGGTCTGTCCGGTGTCTCCCTGGCCGGGCTGGGGAGCCCGGTGCGAGGCCCGGCCGTCGCCGTCCCCGAGACCGCCGGTTTTGCCTTCCAGCTGCTCAGGCGCGAAGACAATGGCTTCATTGACTCCACTCGCCGCCAGCTGGGCAAGCTCTCGACCGACTTGCCAAGCGAGCGGCTCAAGGCGGTACGCGAGGCCGTGGTTCGGGTGCAGCAACAGCCATCGGAGGCGAATCTGGGGCTGCTGGAGCAAAGCCTGTCCCAGTGGCAGGCTCGCGACCCCAAAGAGTTTGCCCAGCGTGGTGAACAGGTGAAGGCGCTGCGCTTCGAGGCCGCCTCCTTGCTGAGCCACACCTTCGCCTTCAGGGCCAAGGCTGCCGGTGTGCATGGTCTGGCCCTGCCGCCTGAACAGACAGCCCGCTTCGAACATCAGCTGGTGTTCGACGGCATAGGCCGGATCACGGGAGTGGTGGGTGAGTTGAGTGCCTCCGACATAGCCAGGGTGACCGAGCTCGGCATTCGTCCGCTCACCGACACCAACTCCAACGCCGAGCGGCAGGCGCCCCGTACCGAGCATGACAGTCTGATCGCGTTTGCCCATCAGCTGGGTCAGTTCGACACGCCGCAAACCCGCCAGCTGGCCGCAGCGGTCAAGGCACTCTGGCTCTCTGGCGAGGTGAATGGGCCTCGTACCATCGCCCTGTTTGAGACTGCCAGCAAGACGCTGGGGGATCAGCCGCAGCTGCAGGTGCTGGCGCAAGCCTTGCTTGCCGATGCGCACAAGAGCAAGGCGACCGGCCAGTACATAGACAACCTGTTTGGCCGTCGTTTCGACTCCGAGATTGCCCATGCGCTGGTGACCTCACCGTCGCAGGCGGCGATCGATACCTCGGCGCAACTGGGTGCCAGCCTGGTGAAGGAGTTTGGCGACTGGATCCAGACACTGCAGCTGGACGAGGCCACCCAGAGCCAGCGCATCGACAAGAAGATGGCGGCATTCGCCGAGGCCATCAAGAAGGACACCCGTCCCTGGTTCAGCCGGGTGCCCAGCCTGACCGATTTCCTGGCCGAGCCGAATCTGGCCAACTTCAAGCAGATGATGACCCGGGTCGACAACGGCTTCGATGTCATCAAGGTGCCCTTCCTTGCGGTGAAGATGGCCACCCATCCCGAGCTCGGCATGGACACGGCCGACTGGAAGAGAGAGGGGGATCGCTTCTATGGCAGCGTCATTACCAAGGCGCGCTCGACCAGCACCGAGATCGCCTCTGCCAAGGACGGTCTGCTGCAAGTCGACTTGCCGGGTCGCACCACCAGCGACTACGGCACGGGTCTGCACTATCAGCCCGGCGGCGACAAGTACGACGACTTCCTGAGCGGGCGCAGCGTGGCCGATGGCCGCATACTGACGCCGGGCAAGGAGACCACCTTCGAGCGCAACGCGCTGGACAAGGGCTTGCCCGTGGTGACCGGGGCCTCCGGCTCCACCAACATCATGGTGCACCTGAACAACTATCTGGCGGCGAAAGACCCTGCTTACTCCCCGAGTCAGGCCTACCTCAACACCCTTGCCTTCCTGGTATTCGATGGCGGCCACTCGGTGAACGAGAGTCTGGCGGTCTATCAGGCGTTGCAGGCGAGCGGGGATGCGCGCAAGCAGGTGCTGGAGAGCTACACCGCCAACTACCGGGATCTGGTGGATCTGGCGGGTGATGCCGGCAAGGCGGCGGTGCAGGATGCCCTCGATCGTGCCTTCGGCCGCACCCTCGATTTTTATCAGCAACACGCCCACTCGGCGCAGCTGGCTGAGCTGGCCGCACTCGGGTCGCCGCGCAAGGTCAGTGCCCCTGTCGAGGTGGTTGAACCCGCCTCATCCGGCAAGCCCGTCTCCATGGAGAACGACGGCTCGGCACCGCTGGACAGGCAGCCGCTCAACCCCCTGACCCGTTTCCTCAACGACAACCTCTATGGCACCCGTGATGAGCGGCGCCAGGTGGGCGACATCACCCGGCAGTTGCTCGACCATGCGGTGAGCAAGGGAGAGGCCGCACAGGTGACCCTGCAAGGGGACGCCGGCCGTCTGTCCGGTTACCTGCACAAGGGGGCCGAACGACAAGAAACTCAGCAGGATGGAAAGCCCGAGGTGGTGCTGTTCCTGCATGGCTCGGGCTCTTCCGCCGAGGAGCAGGCCGATGCCGTTCGCAGTCATTACCAGAAGCAGGGCATCGACATGCTGGCGGTCAACCTGCGTGGCTACGGTGCCAGCGATGGCGGCCCAAGCGAGCAGGGGGTCTATCAGGATGCCCGCACCATGTTCCGCTATCTGGTGGAAGAGCGCGGGGTGGCACCGGACAAGATCCTGATCCACGGCTACTCCATGGGCGGCCCCATCGCCGCCGATCTGGCCCGTTATGCCGCCGAGCAGGGCAAGCCGGTGGGCGCCCTCTTGCTCGATCGCCCCATGCCCAGCATGAGCAAGGCGATCACGGCTCACGAGCTGCCCAACCCGGGCGGCCTGGTCGGGGCGCTTGCCAAGGCGGTCAACGGCCGTTTCTCGGTGGAGAAAAACCTCGACGGCCTGCCCAAGAGCACGCCCATCATGCTGCTGACCGACAACGAAGGGCTCGGCAGCGAGGGGGAAAAACTGCGGGCCAAGCTGGCCGTGGCCGGTTATCAGGTCAGCGGCGAGCAGACCTTCTATGGCCATCTGGCCAGCAACCGCTTGATGGGCCAGTATGCCGAGCAGATTGTGGGTGACTTGTTCAGTCGCACGCCGCCGGCAGCGGACGCCGAGGCGCCGCTCAAGGGCATCGAGGGCATCAAGCGCGATCTCAAGCGCTACCAGGAGGCGCTCGCCCCGCAGGTGGGCAGCAACGGCGTGGCCAAGGACATACGTACCACCAGGGCCTTCCTCGCGGGTTACCAGCAGGGACTGGCCGGCAAGGTGGTTGACGGCTTCCAGCCCGACATGAGCATGACCCAGCTGGTCGACTTGTTCACCCAGCCGACCCTGACGCCACAACAGCAGGGGGCGCTCGCCTGGGAGATCGAGAACCGGGCGCTCAAGAGCACCATCCAGCCCAGGGTTGAACAGTTCAATCGCCTGTTCCGTGACATAGCCTCGCAAGGGGGCGCAGATCCGCTGGCAAGGGAGCACCTGGCACCCCAGTTGTTGTTGCTGAACCTGGCGGATGACGGCTTCGGTGGTCGCTGCGATCCCCTCTCCAAGCTGGTGCTGGTCGCCAAGCAGCTGGAGAGCGAGGGGCAGCCGGATCTGGCGCGGCGCATGATGGAGAAGCTCTACTCGGCCGCCGCCGTCATCAACAATCCGGATCGTTACTCGGTCGCCGAGCTGGACAATGCCCGCAAGCTGGTGGGCAGTCTGGCTGAGATCCACAACAACACGCCGGCGTCCTACAACTACGACAGCCTGCGCAGCATCAAGTACGACATCGTCAAGGATAAGTGGGAGGGCAAGAGCGCCATCTCGCTCGATAGCGTGCTCGGCAAGCTGACCGCCAAGGGGAACGCAGCCCCCGTGCTGCTGGAGCTGGATGCGCCGGGCCACGCCATGGCCGCCTGGTCCAAGCAGGGTGAGTCGGGCCGAGTCTACGGTTTCTACGATCCCAATGTGGGCATAGTCGAGTTCTCCTCCGCCGAGAAATTCAGTCGTTACATGACCCGCTTCTTTGGCAAGGAGGGGCTCGACATGGCGAACGGCTACCATCTGACGCCGGGAGCGGATGGCAAGCCGCTGTTCTTCCGGGTAACCGAGATGAACGGGGGCGAGCTCGCCCGCTTCAAGCCGTCCAAGGATCTGGCCAACAAGGTCACGCTGCAGGAGATCCTGCAGTTGCCGGTGTTTGACGAGAGTCCGATGGCGGGGCTGCCGGGCAAGGTGGTGGCGCAGGAGCGGGCAAGCAGCCTGTTTGCCGACGCCTACAGCCCGGATGAGCTGAAAAAAGCCGCCCAGGTATTTGCCAAGCCCATTGGCGAGTCTTATCAGGGGATCCTGGATCAGCTCGCTGTGCTGCACGGTGCGACCGGGCAGGTGCAGGTGGAGGCCGCATTGCGGCTGAACAAGCTGATCGACGACTACCAGGCCAGGCACGAAGGCTCCGGCAGAAACCCGGCGCTGAGCAAGCTGCAGAGCCAGCTCAACGGCGGGCTCTATCACGGTGAGCTGGCCTCGCTGCAAGCCGATGTCGCGGCACTGGCCAAGAGTCGCCCCGATCTGGCTGCCCTCGTCATCGGCAAGGCTGCCGAAGAGGCAAAAGGCCAGCATCCGGGTCTCACCCAGATGTTGCTGCGCTGGGTGGCACAAGATCCCTATCTGGCGGCCAAGGGGGGATACCAGGGCCAGGCGCCTGCGGATCTGCCCTTTGACGCCAGCTTCCATGTCGCACTCGGCGAGCAGTATGGCGAGCTGAAGAGGTGGCTGGCAGACGCCCAGTCGAAGGGGCTGCTGAGCAAGGCTGTGCTGGACGACACCGGCAAGGTGCTGCACCTGGGCTACTCCTATCAGGAGTTGCAGGACATGACGGGGGATCAGTCTGCCCAGATGACTGTCTACTTCATCAAGGAGGCGGCCAAGCAGGCGGCGCCCGGCTCCGAGCTCTCTGCCGAGATGATCATGCTGGACAAGTTTGCCGACCGCCGCTATCTCGGCGAGCTGGAGTCCCGCCGCCTCGAGCAGGTTGAGAGCATCTATCACAGCAGCAAGCAGACCGATGTGGCGGCCTGGGATGCCCGCTATGCCGGCAATGCCCTGCGGGATCTGAACGACCAGGTGGCGCAGGAGAGTACGCTGGCGGGACAGCTGGCACGCCTGCTGGAGAACCGCAACGGCCTGCTGATCGGGGAAACCCATGGCAGCGACGTGAATGGTCTGCGCTTCGTCAACGAGCAGATGGATACCCTCAAGGCGCAGGGGGTGACCGTCATAGGTCTGGAGCACCTGCGCGGCGAGCTGGCGCAGCCGCTGATCGACCGCTATCTGGCGGGGGGAGATATGTCCCCCGAGCTGGCAACCATGCTGAAAACCAAGCATCTGGATCCCTCCCTGTTCGAGCGAGCGCGTGAGAAAGGGCTGCGGATTGTGGCGCTGGACGACGGCAGCACGGCAAGACCCGCGATTGCCGGGACTGAGCACGGCCTCATGTATCGCGCCGGGGCGGCCAACAACGTCGCCGTCGACGTGCTGGGCAAGTTGCCGGCTGGCGAGAAGTTCGTCGCCATCTACGGCAGCGCGCACCTGGCCTCCCACAAGGGGATCGAAGGCTTTGTGCCGGGCATTACCCACCGTCTGGGGCTGCCCGCCCTGAAGGTGGATGCGGACAACCGCTTCCGCCTGCAGGAGGATGACACCAGCCAGCGCGTCGAGTATGGCGATGTCGCCAGGAAATGGACGCCGCTGGCGGGCCTGGATGGCGTGGATCAGCCGGTACGCAACCAGCAGGTCACCCAGTGGCAGCGGCCTGAGGTGACACCGGGCAGCCAGGGGGGCGAGACCCGCTTCGATGGTCAGATCATCATCCAGACCGAAGATGATCCGGTTGCCGCCAAGGCGGCGGCCAGTCTGGCCGGCAAGCACCCGGATAAGAGCCTGGTGGTGCAGCTGGATGCGGATGGCAACTATCGGGTGGTGTATGGTGATCCTGCGCAGCTGGCCGGCAATATTCGCTGGCAGGTGGTGGGTCACGGCCGCGACGGTGACGAGCAGAACAACAGCCGGCTCAGTGGCTACAGCGCCGATGAGCTGGCCGGGCGTCTGCGTCGCCTGGGCGATCGCCTGCAAGAGGCGGGTGTGGCGAGCAAGCCGAGCTACGTCAGCCTGGTGGGCTGTTCCCTGGTGAGCGACGACCAGCAGACAGGGTTTGCGAGCCGTTTCATCAAGGCATTGAAAAATGAGGGGATCAGCGCCCATATATCGGCCCGCAGCAGCGAGGTGGCGGTCGATCTGGCTGGTCGCAAGCACACCCGTGGTGAAGAGGATGTCTGGGTCCGCAAGGTGGCCGGCAACAAGGTGGTGCTGACCCTCAACGAAGCCGGCGAGCCTGTGGTGCACACCGAATTGGTGCGCGGCGGCGTGGCCGAAGGGGATATAGATCTGGCCAAAGTGGGCCAGGGTGACGGCGAGAGTCGCGTCCGTGGCGCCATCGCCGACAACGACGAGACCTTCGTTGCCCCCGAAAAACAGCGTCAGTCCGAGCCTGCCGCTGGAAAGGCCGACAATGCCGTCAGCTACTCCGGCAACATTCAGGTCAATGTGGGGGATGGCGAGTTCACCGCCCTCAACTGGGGCACCAGCAACCTGGGTGTCAAAGTGGGCACGGGCGGCATGAAGTCGCTGGCCTTCGGCGACAACAACGTCATGGTGCACATCGGGGATGGCGACAGCAAACACAGCGTCGACATCGCCGGTTACCGGGCGCTGGAGGGGGCCCAGCTGTTCGTGGGGCAACGCAACGTCAGCTTCAACCTGGGGCGCAGCAACGATCTCATCGTGATGCTGGAGAAATCCATCCCCACGCCGCCCATGGTCAACCCCTTTGGTGGGGCGGCCCGCATCGCCGGTGCCCTGCAGCAGATTGCCGGTGACGGCTCGCAGCCGAACTGGGTTGCCAGCCAGTGGGAGCAGTGGACCCTGGCCGGGGCCAACAAGTTCGTGGCGGACATGGCCGGGCTGGATCAGACCAGCAGCGTCAAGTACGGCTCGCTCACGGCTCTGGACAGCGACCATGAGCGCAGCAGTCGCGGCCTCAAGAGCGATCTGGAGGCGACCCTCAACAAGGAGTTCAACAAGCGCATCTCTGGCGGTGGCCAGGGTGAACAGGGACCTCTGAGCCGGGCGGACAAGCTGCGCCAGGCCAACGAGAAGCTGGCGTTCAACTTCGCGGTGGCCGGACAGGGGGCCGATATCCAGGTCACCACGGGTAACTGGAACTTCGTGTTTGGCGACAACATCCAGGCGATGCTGGACACCAACCTGGGTTCCCTGTTCGGGATCCTGACCCAGGAGTTCACGTCGACCGGGCAGGCCAAGACCACCTTTACCTTCACTCCGGCCGATCTGCCGCGCCAGTTGCAAAACCGGCTGCTGGGCCGACTGGCCGGGGTCGGCGCCGATACCACGCTGGCGGATATCTTCGGGGTGGATTACAACGCCCGTGGCCAGCTGGTGGCACGCGATGGCGCGGCCATCGATGCACCTGCGCTGTTGCAGGAGATGCTGGGGGTCATCGCCGAATTTGGTGGCGATCAGCTCAAGAGCCTGACCGATCCGGCCAAGTGGCTCGACAGCCTCAAGGCCGGGCTGGATCTGGGCACAGATGCTCTCGGCGATTTTGCCCGCACCCATGGCCTGCAGGAGGCGGCGCCCGAGGAGGCCAAACCCGGTGAGGTGACTGTGCAGCAGGATGAGGGCCCCGCCAGGGCAGCTACCCAGCCGGCCGCCGCACAGGAGAAGGCGTTTGGTTTCAATGCCCTGAGCTTGCCGAATCTGTTTGCCACCCTGTTCAACGGCGACAAGCAGGCGGAGATCAAGGCGCTGGCCAGCAACCTCAAGCAGAACCTGACGGCGGACTTGCTCAACATGCAGGAGCAGACCTTCGACTTCCTGCGCAACAGCGGTCACCTGCAGGGGGATGGCGACATGCACGTCTCCCTTGGCAACTACAACTTCAACTGGGGGGGAGACGGCAAGGATCTGGGGGCCTACCTCGGCGACAACAACAACTTCTGGGGTGGGCGCGGGGACGATGTCTTCTATGCCACCGGCACCTCCAACATCTTCGCCGGCGGTGCCGGTCAGGACACCGGCATCATGATGGGGCGGGAGAACATGATGTTTGGCGGGCAGGGTGACGATGTCGCCGTGCTGGCCGGCCGTGTCAACCGCGCCTTCATGGGCGAGGGCAACGATCAGGCCTTCATCTTCGGCGAAGAGGGGATAGTGGAAGGGGGCGCAGGCCAGGATTATCTGGTCACCTCCGGCAACTTCAACCAGATAGATGCCGGCGCGGATCAGGACTTTGCGGTGACCATAGGCCATCACAACCAGATCCGGCTGGGTGAGGGGGATGACGTTGCCATTGTGTTTGGCAACCACAACCGCCTGCTGGCGGAGCATGGCAACAACCAGGTCAAGCTGATGGGTTATCACGCCACCATCCGGGGCGGTGACGGCCGGGATCGGCTGATCGCCGACCAGGTTGCCAAGTTCAGCCAGCTCGATGGCGGGGACGGCGATGACCTGCTGGTGCTGGGCGGTTACCAGAACCAGTTCAGCGGCGGCACAGGCGTCGACAGCTTCGTGTTCAGTGGCGCCGTGATAGAGAACCTGGTGCAGGACATCGGCAAGGAGGACTTCATTGTCTTCAGCGATGTCAGCTGGCGGGATCTCTGGTTCAAGCGCAGCGGCTACGACTTGCAACTGCTGGTCAACCGTCACACCGACGGGGCGAGCGAGCAGGGCAAGTTCGAGCAACTGGGCAGCGCCACCTTCAGCAACTACTTCGCCGACAACCGGGCCCAGCTGGTCATAGGCCTTGGCGAGCAGCAGGCAGAAGGCGAGCGCGCCTACACGGCGCTCTCTCACCATGCGGTCGACAGCCTGATCCAGGCCATGAGCAGCTTCGCCCCCGAAGCGGGCGACATGGGCCTGCTCAATCGCCTCGACAGCCAGGCCAACAGCCTGGTGCAGTCTGCCTGGGGTGATGTGATCCAGGGCAAGGGCCGGGTCGCCTGAGCGACCTGACGCCAACCCAATGACATGCAAAACCTGCTCTTCGGAGCAGGTTTTTTTATGGGAAAACGGTGGGCGTGAGCCTCCTTGCCGGTGCGTGACGACGGGAAAGCGCGCCTTGGCTCCCGACTCCTTAGCGCAGCCTGCTCGCCGCCCATTACAGGCTCGGCCAATGGATGGGGCTGCGGCTGCCTTGCCAGGCATAGGCGCCTTCCACTCCCCGGCTGGTTATGATATCCATTCGATAACCTGGTCTGGGGCCGGCGAGTCTCGGAGACTCGCTGCCGCCGAGGCCGCCGTCCGCTGGCGCGACCCTGGGTTTCGCCTTGCCGTGTTCATCTTTCCCCAGCCGGTCAGGGGTCATACGCAAAAGAGGCTTTATGGAGTTGTTGTTACTGGCGGATGCGCCCTCTGCCGCAGGCGTGGTTGCCTCATGGTATTTTGACGAATGGTGCCGCGACAGTGGTCGCTGCACTCAAGAGCAGGTACTGGCCAAGGTCACGGCGGCCACCCAGGTCGACCGGGCTCCGCTGATGGTACTGGCCCGCCTGGCCGGTGAATGGGTGGGGGCTGCCGAGCTCAAGATCCGCGAAATGGCGATGTTTCCCGAGTACGAACATTGGTTGGGTGGGGTATATGTGGTTGAAAAAGCGCGCGGGCAGGGGGTCGCCTCCTTGCTGGTAACAGAGATCCTCAGCCGCGCTCGCAGTGCGGGGATCAGCAAGCTGTACTTGCAAACCGAGAACCTGACCGGTGGCGTTTATTGCCGCCATGGTTTCAAGGCCCTTGAGGAGGTCCATTATAAAGGCCTTCATGTCCTGGTGATGGTGGCGGATACCGGCCTCTAGCCCTCGTCAGAAGCGCTGACCCGGTGACGCTAGGCGCAGCAGCGTGCGCCCCGCTTCAGTGCGCATAACCATCTTGTGCGATCAATAAAAAAGCCAGTCAGGGTCACTGACTGGCTTTTTTGGGCGCCTGCCGGGCAGGCGCCGTCATGGACTGCGGACTTAGCCTATCAGGCTGGCCCAGAGGTCGTATTCGTCCGCTTCATCGATGCGTACCTTGACCAGATCGCCGGGCTTGAGGCCAGTCTCACCGTTCAAATAGACCAGGCCGTCGATCTCGGGGGCATCGGCGAAGGAGCGACCGGTGGCGCCTTCTTCGTCCACCTCATCGATCAGCACAGTCATCTCCTTGCCGACCTTGCGGGCCAGCTTGCGGATGGAGACCTGCTGTTGCAGCTCCATGAAGCGCTGGAAGCGCTCTTCCTGAATGTCTTCCGGCACAGGATCCGGCAGTTCGTTGGCCTTGGCACCCTCGACCGGGCTGTATTTGAAGCAGCCGACACGGTCCAGCTCCGCCTTGTCGATGAAGTCCAGCAGCATCTGGAACTCTTCTTCGGTCTCGCCGGGGAAGCCGACGATGAAGGTGGAGCGCAGGGTGATCTCGGGGCAGATCTCGCGCCACTTCAGGATACGCTCCAGGGTGCGTTCGACGGTACCGGGGCGCTTCATCAGTTTCAGAATGCGCGGGCTGGCGTGTTGCAGCGGTATGTCGAGGTAGGGCAGCACCTTGCCATCGCGCATCAGCGGTATGATGTCATCCACGTGCGGGTAGGGGTAGACGTAGTGCAGGCGCACCCAGATGTCGAGCTTGGCCAGCTCTTCGCACAGGGCCACCATGCTGGTCTTGACCGGCATGCCGTCATAGAAACCGGTGCGGTGCTTGACGTCCACGCCGTAGGCGGAGGTGTCCTGGGAGATGACCAGTATCTCTTTGACGCCGGCCTCTTTCAGGCGCTTGGCTTCGGCCAGCACTTCACCTATGGGGCGGCTCACCAGATCCCCGCGCATGGAGGGGATGATGCAGAAGGTGCAGCGGTGGTTGCAGCCTTCGGAGATCTTGAGATAGGCGTAGTGGCGCGGGGTCAGCTTGACGCCGTGGGCCGGCACCAGGCTGGTGAAGGGGTTGTGGGTCGGCTTGGCCACGTATTTGTGGACGTGACCCAGCACCTCTTCATAGGCGTGGGGGCCTGTGATCTCGAGCACCTTGGGGTGGATCTCGCGGATCTGGTTCTCTTTGGCGCCAAGGCAGCCGGTGACTATCACCTTGCCGTTCTCGGCCAGGGCTTCGCCGATCGCTTCCAGGGATTCCTGTACCGCGCTGTCGATGAAGCCGCAGGTGTTGACCACCACCAGCTCCGCATCGTCATAGCTGGGCACCACATCGTACCCTTCGGTACGCAGCTGGGTCAGGATGCGCTCAGAATCGACCAGATTTTTGGGGCAACCCAAGGAGACGAATCCTACTTTGGGGGCCTGTTTTGTGTTGGACATCGCTCAATCACTCTTAGGTGGCTCTCTTATAAGGGCGCGGATTTTACCGGAATGGCTAACCAAAAACTATACAGCCAGCATGGCAGAACCGAACAATATCTCTGGCGGGGCAAGATTGTGCGGGTGTGACCCCAGTCACATCGCCCCTTTGGGGGTATCTCCCAGGGGCAGGCTGAACCGTCGACCCGCTCACATCTTGTTGAGCTTTCAGTTAACGAGACGGAAACCCGCAAATGGGCGTCACTATACTAGCTGCAGACACACCAGTAGGGAGAAGGGGATGGATAGCTCATTTGGCGAGAAAATGCAGAATGTGCACGCCACGCTCAGGCAGCGCTTTGACAAGTTGAGCCGGGTGGCCATCGCTATCTATGACCAGCACACGGATCGGCTCCAGACCTTTGCCCACAGCACTGAGGGGCAATCCCCCCTGGTGCAGTACGAGGTCAAGCTGAGCGAGGTGCCCTCCCTGCGCTATCTGGCCGAACATAAACAGCCCCGCGTGCTCGACAGCCTTGACTCCCTGCTGGGGTCGAGCTCGGAGCACAGCCGCAAACTGCTGGAAGCGGGATATGCCTCCAGCTATACCGAGCCGCTGCTGTTCAACAGCAGGCTGTTTGGCTTTCTGTTTTGCGATGCGATGGAGCCCGGCTACTTCAATGAGCCCATTCGCAGCGAATTGGCAGCCTATGCCCAGATGCTGGCGGCCATCATAGCGGTGGAATTTTTCTCCATTCAGACCCTGAGTGGCGCCCTCACCACGGCGCGGGAGTTCAGCCGTTACCGGGATGAGGAGACAGCCAACCATCTGCGCCGCATGTCGGCTTACTCCCGGCTGATCGCCAGCTCAGTGGCGACGCGCCATGCGCTGAGCGACGAGGAGGTGGAGTTTATCTACCTCTTCTCCGAGCTGCACGACATCGGCAAGATTGCGGTGCCGGACGCCATCTTGCTCAAACCGGGCAAGCTGACGCCGGAAGAGTTCGAGATCATGAAGATCCACCCCGGCAAGGGGCGGGAGATGATTGCGCTGATGATCAGTGAATTTGGCCTCGACGGCATCCATCACACCGACATGTTGAAGAACATCATCGCCTACCACCATGAACGCTTCGACGGTCAAGGTTACCCGGAGGGGCTGGCGGGGGAGGCCATAGCGCTGGAGGCTCGCATCGTTGCGGTGGCGGATGTGTTCGATGCCCTCACCAGCGAGCGCCCCTACAAGCAGGCCTGGCCGTTTGACAGGGCGTTTGCCTATCTGGAGGAGCATGCCGGCAGCCAGTTTGATCCCGTCTGCGTGGAGGCCGCGCTTCGCAACAAGGAGGCGTTTCACGCCATCCATCTGCAGTATCGGGATCTCGCCACCCGCTAGGGCTGCTTCGCGCACTCCCTTGCTCACGCCTGGCCTCCCGCCCGATCCGCATGCCAAGCCGGTCACGGCACTCTTCGCCTGTCTGGGCAGGGACTAGCAGCAGGCGTGGCGTGCGCCTTCCTCCTTGCCCTGGTGACACCCGGATTTCCCTTCGCCGTGGCAGCAGCCCCCCTGACAAGCATGGTGGCCAGGCTCGTCTGCATCGGCGTGGCCGAGGGGGTTGATGGCGTGAATGGTGGATGCGCGGGCATGGCGCCGGGATGGGCGGCCCTGACTGATCTGGGTCAGTGGCAGCAGGTTGCTCGATGCCAGCAGTTGCGGCCATGGCAAGCGCGCTGAGCGACACTGCATCACTTGCAGGCCGCTGGCGAGCAGGCGTCCCAGCATGCGTTCACCTAGGTTGCGCACCAGCACCCGGCTAACCCTATGGGCCTTGAGCGCCGCCAGCAGCGCCTGCTTGCCGCTGCAGCCCTCGCCAGCCGCCGGGTTGGGCAGGGTGGCGAGCACGGCGCCCTCCGGGCTCATGATTTGCAGCTGTTCGGCGCGGGTAAAATGAGCGGCAAGCCGGCCCTGGCTCAGCATGACGGCGCTGTTGCTTGCCTGGTTATCTGCTTGATTCATTGAAATTCTTCTCCATGGGGGTCGGGGTCGCCGGCCTGCATCATCAGGGCCTTGCCCTGGCTCAGGCAGTCCACCACCTTGTAGCGCCCTTTTTTCAGTATGTTGGCCAGGGTCTGACGGGAGACGCCCATCACCAGGGCGGCCTGTTGCTGCTGCATGCCTTCCAGATCCACCAGCCGCAGCGCCTCGAACTCGTCGGCGGCCAGGGTGATCTGCTCCAGCTGGTGCATGGGGCGGCCATTGGGTTTGAAGCAGCTGTTGGCGGGGCGGCCACAGATCTGGCGGGCAATCTTGGGTCTGGGCATGGGGGCTCCTGATTGGCATATGCCATATATCTCCATGGTAATTGGCATATGCCAGTTAAGGGAAGATGTGATTCGGGTACATGATCGGCTGATCCGAACGCGTAGCACGAGCGGCGCCAGCGAATTGCCCTGATGTGATGAGGCTTGGCGATGCCGGTTGGCAAGGGGTGACTCATCGTGGATCCTTGCTTGCGACTTGATCATTTCAATAGTTCTTGTATAGTTGAAATCATGAGTCTGAGAACAAAGGTGAACAGCATGAATAAAGAGACGGCCACCAAGGTGTTTGAATCGCTCGCCTCCGGCATTCGGCTGGATGTGTGGCGGCTGCTGGTGAAGGCGGGGCTGGATGGGCGGGTCGCCGGCGAACTGGCCAGCGAGCTCGATGTCGCCCCCAATACCCTGTCGTTTCACCTCAAGGCCATGCTCAATGCCGGCCTGCTGTCGGTGGCGCAGGAGGGGCGTTTTCTGCGCTACCGCGCCAACATTCCCCTGATGCTGGACCTGATCGGTTATCTCACCGAGGAGTGCTGCGCCGGCCACCCAGAGGCGTGCGGCATGATGCGCGCCGAGTCCGCCTGCTCTCCCCATGTTCTGCCCACGCAGCCCTGCTGCAACAAGGAGTAATGCCATGTCAGCCATTCAGATTTTTGATCCCGCTCTCTGCTGCTCCAGCGGTGTCTGCGGTACCCAGGTCGAGCAGGCGCTGGTCACCTTTGCCGCCGACCTTGCCTGGGCCAAGGAGCAGGGGGTTGCCATCGAGCGCTTCAATCTGGCGCAGCAGCCGATGCAGTTTGCCGAGACACCGGCCGTCAGCGCCTTTCTGACCCATGCTGGGGAGGAGGGGCTGCCGCTGGTGCTGGTGGAGGGGCAGGTGGTGCTGACCGGCCGCTATCCGAGCCGCAGCGAGCTGGCCCGCTATGCGGGTCTGCCCGCGCCGCAAGCGGCCATCAAGGGGATCGTCAAGGGTGATTGCTGCTCCGGCAGCGGTTGCTGCTGATCCCCTGAGTCAACCCAGATTGCCCAGCCGGGCTCGCCACTCTGTCGACAGGAGTTCGTCATGTTTCAGTTTCTGACCGATCCGCCCCCCTTTCTCTTCTTCACCGGCAAGGGCGGGGTGGGCAAGACCTCGCTGGCCTGCGCCAGTGCCGTGGCACTGTGCGATGCCGGCAAGCGGGTGCTGCTGGTGAGCACGGATCCCGCCTCCAACGTGGGGCAGGTGTTTGCCTCCACCATCGGCAATCACATCACCGCCATCGCGGCTGTGCCGGGGTTGTCGGCGCTGGAGATAGACCCCCCCGCGGCGGCCAGGGCCTATCGGGAGCGGATCGTCGGGCCTGTGCGCGGCAAGTTGCCCGAGAGCGTGGTGCGCAGCATAGAGGAGCAGCTCTCCGGCGCCTGCACCACAGAGATTGCCGCCTTTGACGAGTTCACCGCCCTGCTGACCGATCAGGCGCTGCTGGCCGAGTATGACCATATAGTGTTCGATACGGCGCCCACAGGCCACACCATACGCCTGCTGCAACTGCCGGGGGCCTGGAGCGAATTTCTGGAGCAGGGCAAGGGGGATGCCTCCTGCCTTGGCCCGCTGGCGGGGCTGGAAAAACAGCGCAGCCAGTATGCCGACGCCGTCGCCGCGTTGGCTGATGCAGCCCACACCCGGCTGGTGCTGGTGGCTCGCGCCCAAAGTTCTACCCTGCGGGAAGTGGCCCGCACCCACGAGGAGCTGGCCGCCATCGGGCTCATGAATCAGCAGCTTGTCATCAATGGCCTCTTCCCTGAGGGCGCCATCGCCGGTGATGCTCTGGCCCAGGCCCTCTGGCAGCGTGAGCAGCAGGCCCTTTCTACCATGCCGCTGGCCCTCAGGGCCCTGGCGCAGGATCCGATCCCGCTGCTTGCCACCAATCTGGTGGGGGTTGAGAGTCTGCGTCAGTTGCTGCAACCCTGTGCATCCAAAGGGAGCGACGTCTCCGTTGCCCAGCCCCACGACAGTGTGACCCAACCCGATCTGGGGACGCTGGTGGACGAGCTGGCCGCCGATGGCCACGGCCTCATCATGCTGATGGGCAAGGGTGGAGTGGGCAAGACCACCTTGGCGGCCGCCGTAGCGGTGGAGCTGGCAAGCCGCGGCCTGCCGGTGCACCTCACCACCTCGGATCCTGCCGCTCACCTGAGCGAGACGCTGGCAGGCAGCCTGCCCCATCTCGAGGTGAGCCGCATCGACCCCCACGCCGAGACCGAACGTTACCGTGCCCAGGTACTGGCCACCAAGGGGGCTGCGCTGGACGAGCAGGGGAGGGCGCTGCTGGAGGAGGATCTGCGCTCCCCCTGTACCGAGGAGATCGCCGTGTTTCAGGCCTTCTCGCGCATCATTCGCGAGGCGGGCAAGCGCTTCGTGGTGATGGATACCGCCCCCACGGGCCACACCCTGCTGCTGCTCGATGCCACCGGCGCCTATCACAGAGAGATCGCTCGCCAGATGGGCAGCAAGGGGCTGCACTTCACCACCCCCATGATGCAGTTGCAGGACCCCAAACAGACCAAGGTGCTGATCGTCACCCTGCCCGAGCCCACGCCGGTGCAGGAGGCGGCCAACCTGCAGGCCGACTTGCGCCGCGCCGGTATCGAGCCCTGGGGCTGGCTCATCAACCACAGTTTGCAGCAGGAGGCGGTCAGCTCGCCTTTGCTGCAACTGCGGGCCGAGCGCCAGTTGCCCCATATCGAGGCGGTCGAACAGCTGCACGCCAGCCGCTACGCCGTGGTACCGCTGCTGGCCGAAGAGCCGGTGGGGCCGGACGCCCTGCGCCGCCTCTGTCAGCACCATTGAATCGCTGCCCCGGTGTGTTGCCGGGGCGGCTTGAATATGCCGTCAACTTGTCATGAACCCTTTTTTTGAACCTTTTTTGAACAAATAAAAGATGCGGGATTGTGCCGCATCGGGAGCTTTTATGTCTGCAATCTGTGATGCCAAGGCAGCCCCTGCCATCGGCTTTTTTGAACGTTATCTCACCGCCTGGGTGCTGCTCTGCATTCTGGTGGGCATTGGTCTGGGGCAGGGATTGCCGGATCTGTTCAAGGCGATCGGCGCCATGGAGGTGGCCAAGGTCAACCTGCCGGTGGGGCTGCTCATCTGGGTGATGATCATCCCCATGCTGCTCAAGATCGACTTTGGGGCCCTGCATCAGGTGAAGGGCCATATGAAGGGGATAGGCGTCACCCTCTTCATCAACTGGCTGGTCAAGCCCTTCTCCATGGCCTTTCTCGGCTGGCTCTTCATCCGCGTGCTGTTTGCCGACTGGCTGCCGGCGGATCAACTCGACAGCTACGTGGCTGGGCTGATCCTGCTGGCGGCGGCGCCCTGCACCGCCATGGTGTTTGTCTGGAGTCGCCTCACCAACGGCGATCCCTACTTCACCCTGTCGCAGGTGGCGGTGAACGACCTCATCATGGTGTTTGCCTTCGCCCCGCTGGTGGCGCTGCTGCTCGGGGTCTCCAGCATAGTGGTGCCCTGGGATACCCTGCTCACCTCTGTGGTGCTCTATATCGTCATCCCTGTGGTCATCGCCCAGTTGCTGCGCAAGGCGCTGCTGAAAAAGGGGCAGGCCAGTTTCGATGGTGTCATGGCCCGCATTCAGCCCTGGTCGGTGGCGGCCCTGTTGCTCACCCTGGTGCTGTTGTTCGCCTTTCAGGGCAACGCCATCATGGAGCAGCCGCTGGTCATCGCCCTGCTGGCGGTGCCGATCCTGATCCAGGTGCTGTTCAACTCGGGACTCGCCTACTGGCTCAACCGCAAGGTGGGGGAGAAGCACTCGGTGGCAGGCCCCTCTGCGCTGATAGGGGCATCGAATTTCTTCGAGCTGGCGGTGGCCGCCGCCATCAGCCTGTTCGGCTTTCACTCCGGCGCGGCGCTGGCTACTGTCGTCGGTGTGCTGATCGAGGTGCCTGTCATGCTGCTGGTGGTGCGAGTGGTCAACGCCAGCAAACCCTGGTACGAGGCGGGCCTGCGCCGCTAACCCTTTTTATCCAATGTTTTTATTCACTTAAGCCATGAGAGACACGCAAATGAGTGCAATCACCATCTATCACAACCCGGAATGTGGTACCTCCCGCAACACCCTGGCGCTTATTCGCAACAGCGGCGTCGAGCCCACCGTCATCCACTATCTGGAGACGCCGCCTTCCCGCGACCAGCTGGTGGCGCTGATCGCCGCCATGGGGATGCCGGCACGCGAGCTGCTGCGCAAGAACGTGCCCCCCTACGAGGCGCTCGGGCTGGCGGAAGATAGCTTCAGCGATGAGGCGCTTATCGATGCCATGCTGGCCCATCCGATCCTTATCAACCGCCCCATAGTCGTCACGCCCCTTGGCACCAGGCTGTGCCGCCCGTCTGAGCTGGTGCTTGATATTCTGCCCGATCAGCAAAAAGGGGCCTTCGCCAAGGAGGATGGCGAGCAGGTGGTGGATGCGAGCGGCAAGCGCCTCAAGTCATAAGCGCAGACATGAGCAATGATCACGAGGGCGCCAGGCGCCCTCGTGCACAGGCGCTCGGGTGTCGATGGCGGCCAGGGGCTGCGTCATTGCTTGACCGCGCCGTGAGCATAGCCCGATCCGGCGTCGTCCAAATCTGCTACTGTGACCATCGACTCATCACAGAAGGTGGAGAACAGCATGAAGATTCGATTCCTGGTGATTGCAACGACGCTGGCACTGGCGTCGACCCCCGGCCTGGCCGATTGGGCGAAGCTGAAGGCGGCCGCGACCGACCTGGGGACTGCTGTGAGTGACACCAGCAAGGAGGCGTGGCGGAGCGTCACCGACTTCTCCAAGGCGACCTGGGCGTCCGTCTCACAGTGGGGCTCGGAGGCGTTCAACACCGCCGGGGTCTGGACCGACAAGAGCATGGCGACCGGCAAGGAGTGGCTGGTGGTGGCCGACAAGAAACTCGACGAGATGCTCGAGCCCAAGACGGCCGAGGAGGCGCGACTCGCCCTCGATACCATGGCCGATACCGCGCTGGTGCGACTGTTCAACCAGCAACCTTCCGCCAAGTTGTTGTTTGACAAGGCTTATGGCTATGCGGTGTTCGACTCGCGCAAGTTTTCCCTGATGCTGCACACCAATCAGGGCGCCGGGGTGGCGGTCAATCGCACCAGCGGCAAGCACACCTACATGAAGATGTTCGGCGCCGGGCTCGCGGCCGGGCTCGGCGGCAAGTTCTACCAGCAGGTGATCCTGTTTGAAGACAAGGCCAGGTTCGACGCCTTCGTGACCCAGGGCTGGGAGGCCACCTCGGAGGTGGGAGCCGTGGCGGGCAAGGAGAGCGCCGAGCTCAGAGCCAAATACAACGGCGGCATGGCCATCTACCAGATCGGCGAGAAGGGCTTGCTGCTCGATGCCAACATCTCGGGATCCAAATACTGGGTGGACGAGGATCTGACCAAAAAGTAGGATGCCGCTCATCCCCCGAACATGGCCCGCATTATGCGGGCCATGTTTGTTGTGCTCCGCCTTGCTGAAATCTTGCCCTCACACCGGCTGTCTGGCGTTCGTTTCATGCCCCTCATCACCCGCCTCGAGCGCATTGGCACTCTAATTGCTTATTCGCTGTCAGCGTCAATGATTTGTCTGGGGATGAAATATGGAAATTAGTGCAAGCAGCCTGATGCAAGAGATGCAGGCACTCAAGGTGGAATCCGGGGCGACACCGCTGGCTCAGCCCGGTCGTCAGGTCACGTCCGACTTTGGTCAGTTGCTGCAGCAGGCCCTAGGCAACGTCAACGAGTTGCAAGGGGCCGCCAACGATCTGCGTACTCGCTTCGACATGGGTGACAAGTCTATCGACCTGTCCGAGGTGATGATCGCCGGCCAGAAATCTTCCATCGCCTTCGAGGCGACTGTGCAGGTGCGTAACAAGATGGTCGATGCCTACAAGACCATCATGAACATGCCGGTATAAGGATCGTAAATCGTGGTGACTGAGCATCATGAACATGTCAGCAATAAGGACATAAATCGTGGCTACTGACCAAAACGGCGAACTGCTGATGAACGATGAGGGCTCCGCCGCCCTCGATGAGAATGAGCAGAAGAGCTCCGCACTCGGCTTCCTGTCCAACACGGATGTGTTGCGGCAAATCACCCTGATCCTGGGGCTGGCCATCTGTCTGGCGATCGCTGTTTTCATCCTGCTGTGGGGCAAGGAGCCGGACATGCGGCCCCTTGGCACCTACAATACCCAGGAGCTGGTGTCGACCCTCGATTATCTGGATCAGCAGAAGATCCCCTATGAGGTGGATGGCAAGAGCGTGCTGGTCAGCGCCGAAAAATATGCCGATATCCGCCTGCGCCTGACCCGCGCCGGTCTCGCCACCAATACCGATGCCAGCAACGATGGCGAGTCCATCCTGCTCAAGGATTCCAGCTTCGGCGTCAGTCAGCGCATGGAGACGGAGCGCCTCAAGCTGAGCCGCGAGCGTCAGCTGGCGAGTGCCATCGAGCAGTTCCAGAATGTGGCCAAGGCCCAGGTGCTGCTGGCCATTCCGAAAGACAACGTGTTTGCCCGCAACGAGCGCAAGCCCAGTGCGACCGTGGTGTTGAACCTCAAGGGCAACGCCCTCGGCCAGGGGGAAGTGGACTCCATCGTCGACATGGTCGCCTCCGCCGTGCACGGCCTGGAGCCGACCCGCGTCACTGTGACCGATCAGAACGGCCGCCTGCTCAACTCGGGTTCCCAGGATCCCGTCTCTGCCCAGACTCGCAAGGAGTTTGCGATGCAGCAGAAGCAGGAGGTGGAGTACAAACAAAAAATTGACGCCATCCTGATCCCCGTGCTCGGCGCCGACAATTATACGGCGGAGGTCGATCTCTCCCTCGACTTCTCCCAGCAGGAACAGACCCGCAAGACCTACAACCCGGACTTGCCGGCCGTGCGCTCCGAGATGACCCTGGAAGAGAACAGCGCCAATGGCAGCAGCGGCGGCGTACCCGGCGCCCTCTCCAACCAGCCGCCAGCAGCCTCCAATATTCCCCAGCAGGCGACCGGCCCCAATGCCGAGGCCAGCGCCGCTGCCTCCGGCCGCTCCCGCAAGGAGGCGACCCGCAACTTCGAACTGGATACCACAGTCAGCCATATCCGGCGCCAGATGGGCGGCATTCGCCGCATGACGGTCTCGGTCGCGGTGGATTACAAATCAATCACCGCCGCCGACGGCAAGGTGACCCGCGAGGCGCGCACCCAGCCAGAGCTCGATACCCTGCGCCGTTTGCTGAGCGGCGGGCTTGGCTTTGACGTGACCCGCGGTGATACTCTGGAAGTGGTCGCCATCCCGTTCAACCGGCCAGAGCTTGAGAACGTGGCCGAAGCGCCCATCTACGAGCAGCCCTGGTTCTGGCGCGCGGTGCGCATCGCCGCCTCGGTGCTGGTCATCATAGTGTTGATCGTGACAGTGGTGCGCCCCATGCTCAAACGCCTGCTCTACCCGGATGCACGTCCGGAAGGGGATCTGGATATGGACAACAGCATAGTGCTGGGTGGGGATGACGAGCTCAGTCTGCTGGCGGCTCAGGCCGATTCCGAGCCTGTGTTCGGGGTACGTGACGGCCATCTGAAACTGCCGGATCTGCACCGTGACGAGGATTTGCTCAAGGCGGTGCGTGCGCTGGTGGCGAACGAACCGGATCTGGCCGCACAGGTCATTAAAGAATGGGTAACGAACAAAGATGCCTGAAGAAAGTAAGACCCAAGTCACCGGCAATGACATTACCGACAGCCAGCGCCAGATCCTGGACCAGATGAGCGGGATGGAGATGGCGGCTGTGCTGATGCTGAGCCTCAACGAAGAGGATGCCGCCCAGATCTTCCGTCACCTCGAGCCCAAGCAGGTGCAGCGGCTCGGCATGTCCATGGCCTCCATGTCGGATTTCAGTCACGACCGGGTGGCGGCGGTGCACCGTCAATTCATCGACGATATCCAGAAGTACACCAACATCGGTATCGGCAGCGAAGACTTTGTGCGCAAGGCGCTGGTGGCCGCCCTTGGTGAAGACAAGGCCAGCAACCTGGTGGATCAGATCATCCTGGGTTCCGGTGCCCGTGGTCTCGATTCCCTCAAGTGGATGGATGCCCGCCAGGTGGCCAGCATCATCCAGAACGAACACCCGCAGATCCAGACCATAGTGCTCTCCTATCTGGAGCCGGAGCAGTCCGCCGAGATCCTGAGCCAGTTCCCGGAGCAGGTGCGCCTGGATCTGGTGATGCGGATCGCCAACCTGGAAGAGGTGCAACCGGCGGCGTTGCAAGAGTTGAACGACATCATGGAAAAACAGTTCGCCGGTGCGGCGGGTGCCCAGGCAGCCAAGATGGGCGGCCTGAAGGCGGCGGCCAACATCATGAACTACCTGGATACCAACATAGAAGGCCAGCTGATGGACTCCATCCGCGAGTCGGACGAAGAGATGAGCCAGCAGATCCAGGACTTGATGTTCGTGTTCGAAAACCTCATCGATGTGGACGATCGCGGCATCCAGACCATGCTGCGGGAAGTGCCGGGGGATCTGCTGCAACGGGCCCTCAAGGGCTCGGACGATCAGATGCGCGAGAAGGTATTCAAGAACATGTCCAAGCGGGCCGCCGAGATGCTGGCGGACGATCTGGAGGCCATGGGGCCGATCCGGGTCTCCGAAGTGGAAGCGGCCCAGAAAGAGATCCTCTCCATCGCCCGCCGTCTGGCGGATGCCGGCGAGATCATGCTGGGTGCCGGTGGCGGCGAGGAGTTCCTCTAAACCATGGACCATCAATTCTACCGTTTCGCCGGGCCGCAGCTGGCGGTGGCGAGGAGCGCCTCTAAAGCATGAACAACAAGCTGCGTGGCTATGTGCGTCCCGATGGGGACGATGCCCGGGTCGAGGCCTGGGGCTGGCCCGAGATGGAGGTCGAATCCGAGGTCGAGACCAATGCCCTCGGACTGACGCCGGACTGGTATCGGCAGGAGGAAGAGGCGCCGGTCGAGGAGCCGGCAGAGGAGCCGACCCCCAGCATCACGGCAGAAGAGCTGGAAGCCATCCGTCAGGCCGCCTGGGACGAGGGCATGGCCGAAGGCCAGGCCGCCGGTTTTGCCAAGGGGCTGGAGGAGGGCAAGCTGGAAGGCCTGCAACAGGGCCATGCCGCCGGGCTGGAGCAGGGCAAGGAGGAGGGACTGGCCATGGGCCGCGAACTGGTGGATCAGCAACTGGCCCACTGGCAGTCACTGGTCGATCGTCTTGCCACCCCCCTCAACGAGCTGGATCAGGCGGTGGAGCAGCAACTCATCGCTCTGGTGCTGCAGCTGACCCGCGCCCTCATACGGCACGAGGCAGAGACGTCTCCCCGCATCCTGCTGGAAGCCCTCAAACAGGGGCTGGCCTTGCTGCCTGCCGCCGAGCAGGGGGTCACCCTGATGCTGCATCCCGATGACATCACCCGGGTCGAGCAGGCGTTCGGGGTGGAAGAGTGCGCCAAGCGTCACTGGCGGCTGCAAAGCGATCCCACCCTCTCCCCCGGCGACTTGCAGCTGGCGACCGAACTCTCCAGCATCGACCTGACGCTGGCGGGACGCATCGACCAGCTGCTGCGCAACTTCTTGCGAGACAATCACGAATAACCGGCGGCGGGCCGGCGCAAGCCGGCCCGCCGCAGGCATGACCCATCTCAATATCGCTTTCAGGAGGCCAGATGAGCGGCTCGTTACTCACTCGGTTGCAAGGGTATCGGGTGCGCGATATCGCCCCCAAGCCGCCCGTCGCCGGCAAGTTGACCCGGGTGGTGGGCCTCACGCTGGAAGCCATCGGCTGCCGCGCCGCCATCGGTGCCCTCTGTCGCATCGATACCCAGGACGGCATGCTGGAGGCCGAAGTAGTGGGCTTCTCCGGCGATCGCCTGTTCCTGATGCCGAGCGAGCAGCTCAAGGGGGTCATCCCGGGTGCCCGTGTGGTGCCCATCACCGAAGAGCACGGCATTCCGGTCGGCATGAACCTGCTGGGCCGGGTCATAGACGGCATAGGCCAGCCGCTGGACGGGCTTGGCCCCATTCTCTCCTCCCAGACGGTGCAGTTTGCCCAGCACCGCATCAATCCGCTCTCCCGCCGACCCATCCATCAACCGATGGACGTGGGCGTGCGCGCCATCAACGCCGTGCTGACCGTGGGGCAGGGTCAGCGGATGGGGCTGTTCGCAGGTTCGGGCGTCGGCAAGTCCGTGCTGCTCGGCATGATGACCCGCGGCTCGGTGGCGGACGTGGTGGTGGTGGGCCTCATCGGTGAGCGGGGCCGGGAAGTGAAAGAGTTTATCGAAGACATTCTGGGGGAGGAGGGGCGTGCCCGCTCCGTGGTGGTGGCGGCTCCGGCCGATGCCTCGCCCCTGATGCGCCTCAAGGGGTGCGAGACGGCGCTCGCCATCGCCGAGTATTTCCGCGATCAGGGGCTCAACGTGCTGCTGCTGATGGATTCGCTGACCCGTTACGCCCAGGCCCAGCGTGAAATCGCGCTGGCGGTGGGCGAGCCGCCGGCGACCAAGGGGTATCCGCCCTCGGTATTTGCCAAATTACCGGCGCTGGTGGAGCGGGCCGGCAACGGCAGCGACGGCCAGGGCTCCATCACCGCCTTCTTCACCGTATTGACCGAGGGGGATGACTTGCAGGATCCCATCGCCGATGCGGCGCGGGCCATCCTGGACGGCCACATAGTGCTGTCGCGCGAGCTGGCCGATGCGGGCCACTACCCGGCCATCGACATCGAAAAATCCATCAGCCGGGTCATGCCCATGGTCACGTCGCCCCAGCACATGGAGCTGGCGCGGACTCTCAAGCAGTTCTACTCCCTCTATCAGCAGAACCGGGATCTCATCACCATAGGTGCCTACAGCCAGGGTTCGGATCCCCGCATCGATCGCGCCATAATACAAAAACCCTATCTGGATCAGTTCTTGCAGCAGGGAATGCGCGAGGTCATTCACTACGATGAGGGCCTGCAATCCCTGCAGCTGGTGGCCATGCCCCTGATGCGTTGACCATATGATGAAGAGGGAAGGCAGTCATGAGTAAAGGCTTGGTGATGTTGTCCGAGCGGCTGATGGAGGCCGAACAGCAGGCGGCGCTGGCGTTGGCCAAGGCCCAGCAGGATCTGAAAATCTTCATGGAGCAGCAGGAGGCGCTCAACCAGTACCGCCAGATCTACCATCAGCAGTGGACAGATCGCGGTCTGCAGGGCATAGCGGCCCAGCAGAATGCCCAGTACCACGCCTTCATCAACAAGCTTGAACAAGCGGCCACCCAGCAGTACGAAGGTGTGCTGCAGGTGCGCCAGGCACTGGCGTTGCGGCGCGAAGAGTGGCTGGCCGCCCAGCAGAGGCGCAAGGCAGTGGAGCTGCTGCTGGCCAAGCAGGCCGGGCGTGAGCAGCAGAAGGCCCAGCGTCAGGAGCAGAAGATGCTGGATGAGTACGCCATGCTGCGCCGCTTCCATCATTCTGGCCTGTAACTTGCTTTATTCTGCCCATCCAGTGTGCGCCTCACCGCCATCGCGTTCGTGAGGGCCGCACCAGAACCCGATTGTCGTCAGGGATTTTTATCATGATGCAGACACTGCTAACCAATACCCCCCCCGTTCAGGCTGCTGCGCCTGCCGACAAGAGTGCTCAGCTCCCTCCCCCCTCCGACAGCGGTGAACCGACGCCACAGGGTGAGTCGAAAGGCGGTTTCTCCGATGCGATGGCCAAGGCCCAGGCTGAGGGTGCACCTATGACCAAGGCCGCTCAGGCCTCTCAGGCCTCTCAGGCGGCTGCGGGCGAGCCGAAGGCCGGTGGTCAGGTCGTCACTGACTCGGTGGCCGGTGACAAAGGTGCCAGTGACAAGCACGCCGATGCCAAATCTTTGGCGAATGCCACCGAAGGCTCGGCGGCCAGCGACGATAAAAAGAAAAAAATGGAGGAGGCCGAGAGCAGTGCCTCTCCCATCGATTTCTTGCAGCGTCTGCAAGATGCCCTCAAGCAGGACACCAGCCTGGTCTCCCCCGCTCCGCTCAACCTGGTTGCGACCGCGCCAGCCGTGGAAACGGACGGCAATATGTTGCCGCAAGCGGGGGAGGACGCAGAAGCGGCCGATGTGCTGGTCGGCGCGGGCGACAAGCCGCTCAGCCTGGATGACAGAAAAGCCGCAACCGGCGCAGCCTTGCAGGCACAACAGGCCGCCAGCCTGCTCAAGGGGGAAGGGGTCGAGGTGCCGGCAGCTGAGGGCGAGGCGCAAGCCATGCAGAGCGATGCTGCCGCCATGGCTGCCCAGCTGAAAGAGGCAGGCAAAGAGCCGAAAGAGGCAGGCAAGGACAAAGGGGCGGCTGGCACAGACAAAGCGGGCAAGGCCGAACTCACCGGCGCCGAGCGGGCCGCCTTGCTGAGCAAGGTGTTGCCGACCGAGGCGGTGGACAAGGCCGCCAAAGGCGAGGGGAACAAGTCCGTCGAGATCGATGCCAGCGCCAAACCCGTCACTCCTTCCATGAGCAACAAGGAGGGCGCCGAGAAGGCACATCCCCAGCGTGCTATGGAGCAGGCCGTGCCCACCCAGACGAGCGCCACCAGGGCGTTTGAAGCGGGTCAGGAGCGGACCGACACGGATACGACCCGCTCGGCGGATAGCGCTCAGACCAGGGTCGCTGCCGAGGGGGGCGAGCAGGCCCAGGCCAGGGCGACCACGGCCGCCAAGTCAGAGAGTCCGCTGGCCACCGCTGGCAGCAGCGCCACGGCGCCGGCTGCCCAGCCGCCAGCCGAACCCGTGTTGACGGCCCCGCAACAGGTGCTGGCCAGCAGTGAATCCCAGGGGCCACAGGCCTCGCTGAGCGCCTTGTCGGCCGGGATCAAGCAGATGGAGGCCAGCGAAGGCCGCGAGGCTGCCAAGGTCAGGAGCGAGGTCAAGGTGGACGTGAAGCAGAAGGTGGCCGAGTTTGGCAAAGGCAGCGTCCTCGGGACCGAGTCCAGCACCCACGACAGTAATCACAGCCAGCAGGTGCAGCAGAACAGCCAGCCCCAGGTGGCCAACAACGACAGCAAACCCACGGTCGACATAGCGGCGCGGCGCGATCCCCAGAATCTGCCCCACCTCAAGCTGGCCAACCCGGAGGCGCCGGCCCAGCTGCACCAGAAGGTGAACCTGATGCTGGCGGACAAGTTGCAGCAGGCGGAGATCCAGCTCGACCCCCTTGGCCTTGGCAAGATGAAGATCCAGATCCAGATTGGCGCCGACAACCAGGCCAACGTGCACTTCGTGGTACAACATGGCCAGACCCGCGAAATGCTGGAGCAGGCCATGCCACGGCTGCGTGATATGCTGGCCGGGCAGGGCATCCAGCTCGGTCAGACCTTGGTGCAACAGCAGCCGCAGCAACAGTCACAGGGTCAGTCGGCCTTTGCCGGACAGGGCCAGCAAGGTCAAAAAGAGAGCGGAACTTTTGCCGAAACAGGCCAAACTGAGGCAGAGGTCACGGCCGCAGGCAGTCGTTTGCTGACGGAATCGACAAACGACAGCGGAATTGATTTCTATGCTTGATGCCAGCCTGAGTAAGTTTATGATATCGAACAAGTTTGAGACTAGGGTGGACAAGGGATGGCAGATGATAACGAACTGACGCTGAAAGACCCGGCGGCAGGCAAGAAAAAGAAGCTGATCATGGTAGTCGCCCTGGCCGTGATTGTGCTGGGTGGCGGTGGTGCCGGTGCCTGGCTGATGCTGTCCGGCGGCGACAAACCGGCGGCCGAAGCCTCGGCGGAAGGGAAGGATGCCAAGCCCAAGGAGGAGGCGGCCCAGCCCTCGCTCTACGTGGGCATGCCGCGCCCCTTCGTGTTCAACGTCTCGGGTGGTCAGCGGGATCGACTGGTGCAGATCAAGATCCAGCTGATGGTGCGTGGCGCCGCCGACGAGACCCTGGCCAAGCAGAATGTCCCTCTGATCGAAGGTACCCTGCTGCGGGTCTTCAGTGCCGCTACCAGCGAGCAGCTGATGACCTTCGAAGGCAAGGAGAAGCTGCGCAAGGATTCACTGGAAGAGTGCCGTCGGGTGCTCAATGACCTGGTCTCTTCCCCCGTTATCGAACAAGTGCTGTTTACCGGCTTTGTAATGCAATAAGGGTGATGCGTGAGCGATCTGTTAAGTCAGGACGAAATTGATGCCCTCTTGCACGGTGTCGATGATGTCGAAGAGGAAGAGATAGGCGCGGCGGGAGATCCCGGCGTCGCCCAGTTTGACTTCTCCTCCCAGGACCGCATCGTCCGTGGTCGCATGCCGACCCTGGAGCTGGTGAACGAGCGTTTCGCCCGCCACATGCGGATCAGCCTGTTCAACATGATGCGCCGCACCGCCGAGGTCTCCATCAACGGCGTGCAGATGCTCAAGTTCGGCGAGTACGTCCATACCCTGTTCGTGCCGACCAGCCTGAACATGGTGCGCTTCCGCCCGCTCAAGGGCACGGCTCTCATCACCATGGAAGCCCGCCTGGTGTTCATCCTGGTGGAGAACTTCTTCGGCGGCGATGGCCGCTACCACGCCAAGATCGAGGGGCGCGAGTTCACCCCCACCGAGCGGCGCATCATACAGATGCTGCTCAAGCTGGTGTTCGAGGATTACAAGGATGCCTGGGCGCCGGTGATGGATGTGGGCTTCGAATACCTCGACTCCGAGGTGAACCCGGCCATGGCCAACATCGTCAGCCCCACCGAGGTGATCGTCGTGAGCTCGTTCCACATAGAGCTCGATGGCGGCGGCGGGGATTTCCACGTGGCCATGCCTTACTCCATGCTGGAGCCCATTCGCGAGCTGCTGGATGCCGGTGTGCAGAGCGACAAGGGTGACACGGACGTGCGCTGGAGCAAGGCGCTGCGTGACGAGATCATGGACGTCAAGGTCGAGATCAGAGCCAAGCTGCTGGAGACGGATCTGACCCTGCGCGAGCTGATGGAGCTGCGACCCGGTGACATCATACCGGTGGAGATGCCGGAGAACCTGCTGGTCTATGTGGAAGATTTGCCCACCTTCCACGCCAAGATGGGGCGGACCAAGGAGAATGTGGCGCTCAAGATTACCGACAAACTCAAACGCCCGGAAGGGGTCAAGACAGAGATGCATCTGGTGACCCGGGGCGGCATACGCATCGATGGTGAGGCCGAGCTGGAAGAGCTCGAGCGCAGCATCGAAGATCAACAGCGATAACATGGACTGCCTGTCACGACAGACGGCCACGAAGCAGCATAAGGAAGCAAGATGAGCGGAACTGATGAAGAGGATCTGATGGCGGACGCCTGGGCAGCCGCCCTGGAAGAGCAGGTGATTGCCGAAGCCAAGCCGGCTCCCCTCGAGGAGCTGACCGATGACGCCCCCATCAGTGCCGAGGAGCGGCGCAAGCTCGACACCATACTCGACATCCCGGTCACCATCGCCATGGAAGTGGGCCGCAGCCAGATCAGCATCCGCAACCTGTTGCAGCTGAACCAGGGTTCGGTGGTGGAGCTGGATAGGGTGGCGGGCGAGCCGCTGGACGTGCTGGTCAACGGCACCCTGATCGCCCACGGCGAGGTGGTGGTGGTAAACGACAAGTTCGGTATCCGTCTGACCGATGTCATCAGTCAGATTGAAAGGATCAAGAAACTCAAATGACCAGAATCATTGCGTTGACTGGTCTCATCATCAATCAGGCCGAAAGGATCAACAAAATCACATGATCCGCGCGTTCCCGTTACTGCTGTTGTCCCTCCCTGCACTGGCCAATCCCGGTGCGGGGGCCAATCCCCCCAGCCTCACCTCCTGGCTGCTCTCCAGTCTGATGGTCATAGGCCTCATCCTGGTGCTGGGCTTTCTGCTCAAGAAGAGCAAGATAGCCACCGCCATGGGCGGCGGCCAGATGCGGGTCATCGCCAGCCTGCCGGTGGGCTACAAGGAGAAGCTGCTGGTGGTCAAGGTGGGCGAGCAGCAACTGTTGATCGGGGTGACGCCACAGCAGGTCAACTTCCTCTATCGCCTGGAGGAGCCGCTGGACGAGAGCCAGCCCCAGGCGTTTTCCCAGCAGCTTGGCAAATTGATGGGCAAGCATGAAAAAACCTAACCGCTTATGGTCACAGCTCGGGCTGCTGGTCGGCCTGTTGGCATCCCTGCTCCTGTTGTCACCGCTGGCACTGGCCCAGGATGGCATGTCGGCTGTGACCATCAAGACCATGGCGGACGGCAGTCAGGAATACAGCCTGACCCTGCAAGTGCTGGCGCTGATGACGGCGCTCTCCTTCTTGCCGGCCATGGTCATCATGATGACCTCGTTTACCCGCATCATCATAGTGCTGGGCATACTGCGCCAGGCCATAGGTCTGCAGCAGAGCCCCTCCAACCAGGTGTTGATCGGCATTGCGCTCTTCATGTCGTTCTTCATCATGTCGCCCGTGCTGGATCGCATCAACAATGAGGCGCTGCAGCCCTATCTGGCCGAGACGATCCAGGCCAAGGAGGCGCTGGAGAAGGCCGAGCTGCCCATCCATCAATTCATGCTGGCCCAGACCCGGATCAAGGATCTCAACACCTTCATGGAGATAGCCAACGTACAGGTGGACAAGCCCTCTGAGGTGCCGCTGCGGGTACTGATCCCGGCGTTCGTCACCAGCGAGCTGAAGACTGCCTTCCAGATAGGTTTCATGCTGTTTCTCCCCTTCCTGGTGATAGACCTGGTGGTGGCCAGTATCCTGATGGCCATGGGGATGATGATGCTGTCGCCTATGCTGGTATCACTGCCATTCAAGCTGATGCTGTTCGTCATGGTGGATGGCTGGAACCTGATCCTGGGATCCCTCGCCAACAGCTTTGGGCTGGGGACGGGATGATGATGCTCTCTTTCAATCTCGTTCTGGTCTCCCTGCCATTTAAATTGATGCTGTTCGTCATGGTGGACGGCTGGAACCTGATCTTGGGATCCCTCGCCAACAGCGTCGGGCTGGGTGCCGGTGGTTAAGGCGGACAAACGCAAGGAGCGAATGGCATGAGTCCGGAAACCTTTATTGACGTCTTTCGCGAGGCACTCTGGCTGGTGACCGTCATGGTGTGCGCCGTGATCCTGCCGAGCCTGTGCGTCGGCCTGCTGGTGGCCATCTTTCAGGCCGCCACCTCCATCAACGAACAGACCCTGAGCTTCCTGCCCCGTCTCATCGTCACCCTGTTTGCGCTGGGGGCGGGCGCGCACTGGGGCTTGCAGAGTCTGATGGACTTCTTCCTGCTGATGGTGAGCCAGATTCCCGAGGTGGTGGGATGAGCCATGCCCGGCAAGCCTCTGGGACGTCCCCTGACGGCCCGCTGATGGCGGCATCTCATGCCACCCCCGGGGTGGTGAGATGACCTACACGACCGCTCTCATCATGGAGTGGTTGTCTTCCATCCTCTGGCCGCTGGCGCGGGTGAGCGGCCTGTTGATGGTGATGGCGGTGTTTGGCAGTCGCCTGACGCCGGCCCGTATCCGTATCGGGTTGGCGCTGGCGCTGACCTTCATGATCGCCCCCCTGTTGCCTCCCATGCCCAAGATAGAGCTGTTCTCCGTCGGCAGTTTTCTGGTGTTGGCCCAGCAGTTGCTCATCGGCATAGCGCTTGGCCTCATGACCCAGTTTCTGATGGAGAGCTTCGTGATGGCCGGTCAGGTCATCGCCATGCAGACCAGTCTGGGCTTTGCCACCCTGGTGGATCCCATGAACGGCCAGTCGGCCCCCGTGGTGGGCCAGTTCTATCTGATGCTGGCGACCCTGGTGTTTCTGGCGGTGGATGGCCACCTCATCATGCTGCGCATGGTGGTGCTGAGCTTTGATACCTTGCCGGTCTCAGATGCCGGGCTCACCCTGCCCGCCATCCGCAGTCTGGTCGGATTCCTGGGGGTCATGTACCAGGCCTCGCTGGTGATGGCGCTGTCGGCCATAGTCGCGCTGCTGCTCATCAACTTTGCGTTCGGGGTCATGACGCGGGCGGCGCCCCAGCTCAACATCTTCAGCATAGGTTTCGCGGTCAGCATGATGTCCGGTCTGCTCATCCTCTGGCTCACCATAGGCGGCTTCCTCGGCCACTTCGACTCCATGTGGGAGCGGGTGCAGGAGACCAGTTGCGAGCTCATCAACGTCCAGTGCTTCGGTGGCCAGAATGGCTGATTGCGTGCAACTGGGTAGCGAACGACTCGATGCCTTCCGGGGGCGAGCACAACTAAGCAAGCTCCCGCGTGTCGGAGGTCGGCAGCATGGCTGATACCGATCAGGAACGTACCGAACAACCCACGGGCAAACGACTGCAACAGGCCCGGGCAAAAGGGCAGATTGCACGTTCCAAGGAGCTGGGTACCGCCAGCGTCCTGCTGGCGGCCGTCTTTGGTCTCTTGATGGTCAAGGAGAGTCTGGCCGGCGCCATGGTCAAGATCCTCACCATGGGTTTCACGCTCGATCGGGACCAGGCCTTCGATCCCAATGCCATGGGGGCCATGGTGCCCGCCCTGTTGAGGGAGCTGCTGCATCCGCTCGGCCTGCTGTTCATGCTGGTGGCTATCGCCGCCTTCGTTGGCAACACCCTGATGGGGGGCATGAACTTCTCCTCCGAGGCCATGCTGCCCAAGTGGAGCAAGCTGAGCCCCTTGAATGGCCTTAAGAGGATGTTCGGGGTGCAATCCCTGGTCGAGCTGATCAAGTCTATCGCCAAGGTGGTGTTCATCACCCTGTTTGCCTGGTGGATGCTGTCGAGCCAGTTCAACCACCTGCTCAACCTCTCCCTGGAGGGCTACCCTGGCGGCATCATAGATGCGCTGGATCTGCTGCTGTGGATGCTGATCATCCTCTGTTGCGCCCTCATCCCCATAGTGGCCATAGACGTGCCGTTCCAGCAGTGGAACCACATGCGTCAGCTCAAGATGACCAAGCAGGAGGTCAAGGACGAGTTCAAGGACAGCGAGGGCAAGCCCGAGGTGAAGGGCCGGATCCGCCGCTTGCAGATGGAGATGGCGATGCGCCGCATGATGGGGGATGTGCCCAAGGCGGACGTGGTCATCACCAACCCGACCCACTACTCGGTGGCGCTCAAATACGATACCGCCAAGCCGGGGGCCGCGCCCAAGGTCGTAGCCAAGGGCACTGATGAGATCGCGATGAAGATCCGGGAGATAGCAAGGGAGTACGAGATCCCCATCATGCCTTCTCCCGGGCTCACCCGCGCCATCTTTCACTCCACCGAGATAGGTCACGAGATACCGGAAGGGCTGTTTGCCGCCGTGGCTCAGGTGCTGGCCTATGTGTATCAGCTCAAGAAGTTCCGCCGTGGCCGTGGCCGGCGCCCCAATCCGCTCGCCAAGGATCTGCCCATTCCGCCTGAATTTCGCAAATGACAAACTTCTGACACAGTCAAAATAAAATCATTTAAAATCAATGTATTGAATTGTTGGCTTGATGTTTGCTTTAATCTTGCACCAGCGGTTTGAGATTGAGAAAAAAGATGAAATTCCAGGCATCATTGGGCCGATTGAAAGAGCACAGGGGATTGCTGACCAAGGGGGTGGGGACACCGCTGCTGGTGCTGGCGTCTCTGGGTATGGTCGTGTTGCCCATACCGCCGCTGATGCTGGATGTACTCTTCTCCTTCAATATCGCGCTCTCCATAGTGGTGCTGCTGGTTGCCGTCTATACCCGACGGCCGCTGGAATTTGCCGCCTTTCCAACCGTCTTG
The DNA here is from genome assembly GCF_963899305.1 of Aeromonas sp. MR19. Classification (NCBI taxonomy): domain Bacteria; kingdom Pseudomonadati; phylum Pseudomonadota; class Gammaproteobacteria; order Aeromonadales; family Aeromonadaceae; genus Aeromonas; species Aeromonas sp. MR19. The sequence continues at coordinate 71,404 of NZ_CAWQWZ010000002.1, read as the reverse complement.
CTGCTCGCCACCTTGCTGCGTCTGGCGCTCAACGTGGCGTCAACCCGGGTGGTCTTGCTGGAAGGCCACAACGGCAGTGCGGCGGCCGGCCATGTGATCGAGGCGTTCGGCAACGTGGTGATCGGCGGCAACTATGCCGTCGGCATCATCGTCTTTACGATCCTGATGATCATCAACTTCGTGGTGATCACCAAGGGTGCCGGGCGGATCGCCGAGGTGAGCGCCCGCTTTACCCTGGATGCCATGCCAGGCAAACAGATGGCCATAGATGCCGATTTGAACGCCGGGCTTATCAACCAGGAAGAGGCGAAGAAGCGCCGCCTGGACGTGACCCAGGAAGCCGACTTCTACGGCTCCATGGACGGTGCCTCCAAATTCGTGAAGGGTGATGCCGTCGCCGGCATCATGATCCTCTTCATCAACATCATAGGTGGCTTCATCATCGGCATGATGCAGCACCAGCTGACCTTCAGTGAGTCAGCCCAGATCTATACCCTGCTGGCCATAGGTGACGGTCTGGTGGCCCAGATCCCCTCCCTGCTGCTCTCCATTGCCGCGGCCATCATAGTGACCCGGCAGAACACGGATCAGGACATGGGCACGGCCGTGCTGGGTCAGTTGTTTGACAACCCCAAGGCGCTGATCATCTCGGCCGGCATACTGCTGATGATGGGGCTGGTACCCGGCATGCCGCACTTTGCCTTCCTGAGCCTGGGGATTCTCTCGGCTGCCGGTGCCTGGTGGCTGCTGCGCCGCGAGAAGCGGGCCGCCGCCAAGGCTGCCAAGGGCGAACTGATGCCCGCCACGACCGACCAACCCCATGAGCAGAAAGAGCTGAGCTGGGACGACGTGATGCCGGTGGACATCATAGGGCTGGAGGTGGGCTATCAGCTCATCCCGCTGGTGGATCGCAATCAGGGCGGGGAGCTGCTCAACCGGATCAAGGGGGTGCGCAAGAAACTCTCCCAGGAGCTGGGCTTTCTGGTGCCGGCCGTGCACATTCGCGACAACCTGGATCTCGCGCCCAACCAATATCGCATCACCTTGATGGGAGTCAGTACCGGCGAGGCCAATGTTTACCATGATAAGGAAATGGCCATCAATCCGGGTCAGGTGTTCGGCCAGATCCAGGGTATCGCCACCCGGGATCCCGCCTTCGGGCTGGAAGCCGTGTGGGTCGCCAAGGAGCAGGTCTCCCAGGCCCAGACCCTCGGCTATACGGTGGTGGATACCGCCACAGTGGTCGCCACTCATCTGAGCCAGATCCTCTCCAACCATGCGGCCCTGCTGCTGGGCCATGACGAGGTGCAACAGCTGCTCGACATGATAGGGAAGCATCAGAACAAGCTGGTGGAAGGACTGGTTCCTGAAGTCATCAGCATGGGTAACCTGGTGAAGGTATTGCAGAATTTGCTCAATGAAGGCGTGCCAATCCGCGATATGCGCACTATCCTGCAGACCCTGGTGGAATACGCCCCGCGCAGTCCGGATCCGGAAGTGCTGACGGCAGCCTGCCGTATCGCCCTGCGTCGCCTGATAGTGCAGGAGATTGCCGGCCCGGATCCCGAGCTGCCGGTGATCACCTTGGCACCAGAATTGGAACGTATATTGCATCAATCCCTGCAGGCAGGGGGTGGTGATGGCGCCGGCATAGAGCCGGGCCTGGCGGAGCGGATGCAACGCTCGCTGGTGGAAGCCACTCAACGACAAGAACTGGAAGGCCAACCGGCCGTGCTTCTGACATCAGGGATACTGCGCAATACCCTGGCGAAATTTGTCAAGAATGCCATTCCTGGATTACGCGTTCTGTCTTATCAGGAAGTGCCTGATGACAAGCAAATCCGCATCGTCAGTGCGGTAGGACAGAACTAGTTAGCGGAGATGACGGGTGAAGATTAAGCGGTTTTTTGCCAAGGACATGCGAACGGCTCTGGCCGAGGTCAAGGAGACTCTCGGGCCCGACGCCGTCATCATGTCCAACAAGAAGGTCACTGGTGGGGTGGAGATAGTCGCCGCTGTCGATTATCAATCCCAGGTCCCGGGACCCAAAGATGCGCCGGTTCGCCGTCAGTTGAACGATGAGAGCGTCAATATCTCGTCTGCCGGACGGCAGATGACCCGTCCTGCGCCCACCCAGGCCCAGGAACAGAACGAACACTATGCCGATACCCTGGCCGCCCTGCTGGCGCGCCAGCAGAAGTTGAACCCGGCCAATCCGGCCGGTCTCAAGGGGGCGGCACCCGTTGCCGCCGCCGGTTCAGCTCCCCGCACGCTGGCCGAACAGGGCCAGTGGGGAGCGGCTCCCGAGCCCGCCAAGCCGAAGGCCAGGGCGGCCGCTCCCGGCCGCGCTTCCCAACCCGCACAGCGGGATCCCGAGATGGAAGGGATGCGCAAGGAGATGGCCAGCATCCGCAAGTTGCTGGAGCACCAGATCTCCGGGTTGATGTGGCAGGAGGTGGAACGTCGCGAGCCGATGCGTGCGCTGCTCATCAAGGAGCTCAAGAAGATAGGCTTTGACGATGCGTTTGCCGATCAGCTGGCGGGCCTCATCCCCGAGGACATGTCCATCCATCAGGCCATGGCTCAGCTGGCCGAGGTGCTGACGGCCCAGCTCAAGATCAGCGAAGACGATATTTTACGTCAGGGTGGGGCGGTTGCCCTGCTCGGACCGACCGGGGTGGGCAAGACCACTACCATCGCCAAGCTGGCGGCGCGGTTTGCCATGAAGTATGGCGCCGAGCAGGTGGCACTCATCACCACGGACAACTACCGGATCGGCGCCCATGAGCAGTTGCAGACCTATGGTCGCATCATGGGCTGCCCGGTACGGCAGGTGAGGGATGCCGAGGAGTTGGCCACTGCGCTCTATCAGTTCCGCCATCGTCGGCTGGTACTGATCGATACCGCCGGGGTGGGGCAGCGGGATATCCGTCTGACCGAGCAGCTCGATACCCTGGTCAAGAATGCCAAGGTACGCATCCGCAGCTACCTGGTGATGTCCGCCACTTCCCAGCGTCGGGTGATGCAGGAGGCGGTAGACCATTTCCGGCGTATTCCATTAAGCGGCTGCATACTTACCAAATTGGATGAGAGTCTGAATCTGGGCGAAGTGATTAACGTGTGTATCCAGAATGCACTGCCCATCAGCTATATCACTGATGGACAAAGGGTTCCGGAAGATATTCAAGTTGCCAATGCGGCGCAGCTCGTCGGAGCTGCCATGGGCTCGCTGGAGCGGGAAACAGAAGAACCCTATTTCTGGGGTGCAGGCTTTGGCGAGGCCGAAGATTCGGAGTTTTATGAGTAACATGTATATGGATCAGGCGAGTGGTCTGCGCAAAATGCGTCAAAACAATCGAGTAAAAGTGATCGCCGTTTCCGGTGGCAAGGGTGGCGTGGGCAAGACCAACGTGACCCTGAACGTGGCTGGCGCCATGGCCGCACAAGGCAAACGGGTGATGGTGCTGGACGCCGACCTTGGCCTTGCTAACGTTGACGTCATGCTGGGGCTGCGGGTACACCGCAACCTCTCCCATGTCCTGGCTGGCGAGTGCACCATAGACGACATCATAGTCGAGGGTCCCTATGGCATGATGATAGTGCCGGCCACATCAGGCACCCAGTCCATGGTCGAGCTCTCTCCGGTGCAGCATGCCGAACTGATCCGCGCCTTCAGCGAGATGAAGACCCAGGTCGACATACTGCTGGTGGATACGGCGGCGGGGATCTCCGACATGGTGCTGAGCTTCACCCGCGCCGCCCAGGACATCATGATAGTGGTGTGCGATGAGCCGACCTCCATCACGGATGCCTACGCGCTGATCAAGATCCTCTCCAAGGATCACGGCGTGTTTCGCTTCAAGGTGGTGGCCAACATGGTGCGCAGCCTGCGTGAAGGGCAAGAGCTCTACGCCAAGTTGACCCGGGTCACGGACCGTTTTCTGGATACCTCGCTGGAGCTGGTGGCGTGCGTACCTTACGACACCAACCTGCGCGCCGCCGTGCGCAAGCAGAAGCTGATTGTCGAAGCCTTCCCCAAGTCGCCTGCGGCGCTGGCGTTTCGCGCCCTCGCCAACAAGGCGGCAAGCTGGCCCATTCCTAACCAACCCGGCGGTCATCTCGAATTTTTCCTGGAAAATTTGCTGCAAAGGCCGGTCATAGCACAGGAAGGTTCCCGTGAATAAAGCCCAAGCGTACTTGCGTCATCAGGATTCCTATGTGCTGGTCGAGCGTCATGCTCCGCTGGTGAAACGGATCGCCCAGCATTTGTTGGCTCGCCTGCCAAGCAGTGTCTTGCTGGATGACCTGATCCAGGCAGGTATGATTGGGCTGCTCGAAGCTTCCCGCAACTTTGACGGCAGCAAGGGCGCCAGCTTTGAAACTTATGCCGGGATCCGCATCCGCGGCTCCATGCTCGACGAGATACGGCGGGGGGACTGGGTGCCACGCTCGGTGCACCGCAACAGCCGCTCCATCGCCGAAGCCATCGAAAATGTTGAACAAGCGCACGGTCGTGATGCCCGTGATACCGAGGTAGCCGCCCAGATGGGGGTCAGCCTCGGCGAGTATCACGCCATGCTGCAGGATGTCTCCTGCGGCAAGATCATCGGTATCGAGGATCTGGGGGTTAGCGAGGATGTGATAGGCCACCCCGACGATGCCGCAGGCAACAGCGGGTTTGACGAGCTGGCGGCCGAGCGTTTTCAAGGCGCCCTGGCCGAACACATAGGCCGTCTGCCGGAACGGGAAGCGCTGGTCCTCTCCCTTTACTACGATGAAGAACTGAACTTGCGTGAAATAGGCGAGGTATTGAATGTCAGCGAGTCTCGCGTGAGCCAGATACACAGTCAGGCCATGCACAGATTACGCGCTCGTTTAAGAGATTGGCATGTATAAGTGTTTGTACTGGCTACACTGAAACAAAACTCTAAGGCATAATCCGCAAAACAAAACCTGCGATCTGCATCATGTAAGTGAGCCGCTATGGCGGCTATTTAGGAGGGAATTTTGGACAAGAACATGAAAATCCTCATTGTTGACGATTTTTCAACGATGCGCCGGATTATCAAGAACTTGCTGCGTGACCTGGGATTTAACAATACCCACGAAGCAGATGATGGCAACACGGCCTTGCCAATGTTGAAAAATGGTGATTTTCAGTTTGTCGTCACCGACTGGAACATGCCCGGTATGCAAGGCATTGACTTGCTCAAGGCTATTCGTGTCGATGACAAGCTCAAGCATCTGCCGGTACTGATGGTAACGGCCGAAGCCAAGCGCGAACAGATCATTGAAGCCGCCCAGGCGGGCGTCAATGGCTATATCGTCAAGCCTTTCACCGCTGCAACGCTCAAAGAGAAACTCGACAAAATCTTTGAACGAATCGGCTAAGGAGCAGCAGGGATGAAGGCCAAAACGAGTGCAATGATTTCGCTCGATCAGGCAAGGATGCTTGTTGCCCATCTTGAGCAAGGCGAATTTGAACAGGCCGATACTATCATCGCAGATGCATGTGCTCCCAATGCGGCTGCTCTGTTTGACAAAGTGGGTCAGCTGACCCGACAACTGCACAGCTCCTTACAAGATTTCCGGCTGGATTCCCGGATCCCCGACCTGGCAACCCATGAAATTCCCGATGCCCGGGAACGTCTCAGCTACGTCATCGACATGACAGACAAGGCAGCCAACCGCACCATGGATGCGGTGGAGGCCAGTTTGCCGATTGCCGACCGGCTCAATGACAACATTCAGCTGGTTATGCCCAACTGGAATGCCCTGATGAGCAGGGAGATGAATGTCGGGCAATTTAAGTCTTTATGTCACCAACTGGATGATTTTATTAAGGCTTCTGAATCTGATGCCGATAAATTACGGCAACTGCTGACAGAGATCCTGATGGCGCAAGATTTTCAGGATTTGACCGGCCAGATGATCCGCAAGGTCATCAAGTTGGTTCAGGAAGTTGAAACTAAATTAATAGAAATGCTGACTATGTTTGGTGAGGCATCTGTTGAGCATTCATCTCGCAGCCTTCCTGTAAGCGGGATTGAAGCTGAAGGCCCCATCATGAACCCTGAGACTCGTTCCGATGTGGTCAATGGTCAGGATGATGTGGACGATCTGCTGTCTAGCCTGGGATTTTAATGGAGTGACGCATGGCCTTCGAAGTTGATGAAGACATACTGCAAGACTTTTTGGTCGAAGCATCCGAAATATTGGAACAGTTGTCCGAACAACTGGTCGACTTGGAAAAGCGACCCGATGACAAGAATCTGTTGAATGCCATATTTCGCGGCTTCCATACCGTCAAAGGCGGCGCCGGTTTTCTCTCTCTGGGTGAGTTGGTAGACGTTTGTCACGGTGCCGAAAACGTGTTCGATATCTTGCGCAATGGCAAGCGAACCGTCACGGCCGAATTGATGGATGTCATTTTGCAGGCGCTGGATGCCATCAATGTGATGTTTGCCCAGGTGCAAAATCGCGAACCGCCTAGCCCTGCCTCAGCTGAAATCCTGCATGACCTGCATGAGCTCTGCAAACCAGAAGGCGAGGAGCAGTTGTTGACCGCCTCGGCGGGCAATAGTGCGCCCGCTGAGACTGCGGCATCTGCTGACGAGGTGATCGCGGCTCCTGAGCCTGAAGCGGTTGCCGCACCCGTCGCCGTCAATGGTGGCGGCTCCATCGATGAGATCTCTGCCGATGAGTTCGAGCGCTTGCTCGATGAACTGCATGGCGTCGGCGGAGCCCCGACCCCGGTTGCGAGCCCAGTGCTGACCGGTACGGGGGATATCACAGACGACGAGTTTGAAGCCTTGCTCGACCAGTTGCATGGTCAGGGCCAGCATAGCGGCGCGCCTGAGACCAATCCGTTGAAGTCGGTGCAAAAAGAGGTCGACGAACTGATCGATGATGATGAGTTCGAGCGCCTGCTCGATGAGTTGCATGGTCGTGGTCAAGGGCCAAAAACCAGCATCACGCCCCCTGTTGCACCAACAGTCGCCGCACCGGTGCCAGCAGCCCCTGTGGCGCCTGCCCCCGTTGCCAAGCCAACGCCTGCACCTGCTCCCAAACCGGTAGCCGCGCCTGTTGCTGCCGCCAAACCGGCACCGGCCCCCGTCAAGCAAGCCGCTGCGCCAGCAGAGAATGCGGTGCAAAGCGATACCACTGTGCGGGTGGATACCAAGACGCTGGACGTCATCATGAACATGGTGGGGGAATTGGTGCTGGTACGGAATCGTCTGGTGAGCCTCGGGATCGCCAGCAACGATGAAGACATGTCAAAAGCGGTTGCCAATCTGGATGTGGTGACCGCAGATCTGCAAGGCGCCGTGATGAAGACGCGCATGCAGCCCATCAAGAAAGTATTCGGCCGCTTCCCCCGGGTCGTGCGCGATCTGGCCCGCACCCTCAAGAAAGATATTGAGCTGGTGATGGTCGGGGAAGAGACAGATCTGGACAAGAACCTGGTCGAGGCCCTGGCCGATCCGCTGGTTCACCTGGTGCGCAACTCCTGCGACCATGGGGTCGAGATGCCGGATGTGCGGGAAAAAGCGGGCAAGCCACGGCAGGGTACCATTACCCTGAGCGCTTCCCAGCAGGGTGACCACATTCTGCTTTGTATCGAAGACGATGGCGCCGGCATGGATCCGGAGAAGCTCAAGTCCATCGCCATCAATCGTGGCGTACTGGATGCAGACACGGCGGCGCGCATGAGCGACAGCGATGCCTATAACCTGATTTTTGCTCCCGGTTTCTCGACCAAGTCCGAGATTTCCGATATCTCCGGCCGCGGTGTCGGCATGGATGTGGTGAAGACCAGCATAGTGAGCCTCAATGGCTCTGTGCATATCGACTCTACCTGGGGTAAAGGCACTCGCCTCGAGATCAAGGTGCCCTTGACCCTGGCCATCTTGCCAACGCTGATGGTGGAAGTGGGCGAGCAGACATTTGCCTTGCCGCTGGGGTGTGTGAACGAGATTTTCCATCTGGACCTCAAGAAGGCCAACATGGTGGACGGTCAGCTCACCATCATAGTGCGCGACAAGGCCATTCCGCTCTTCTACCTGCACAAGTGGCTGGTGAAAGGGACAAACAAGAAGTCACGGCAGGATACGGGCCATGTGGTCATAGTGCAGATTGGCACTCAGCAGATAGGGTTTGTCGTGGATAATCTGATTGGCCAGGAAGAGGTGGTGATCAAGCCGCTGGACAACCTGCTGCAAGGAACCCCTGGCATGGCCGGGGCCACCATCACCAGCGATGGTGGTATTGCACTCATTCTGGATGTGCCGAGTCTGCTCAAAGCATATGCGCGTAGACATTGATAGCTCAGGCCCAAGGAGTTAGAAAAATAACAATGGCAGTCAAGGTATTAGTTGTCGACGACTCGAGCTTCTTCCGCCGCCGGGTCAGTGAGATCATCAATCAGGATCCTATGCTGACGGTGATCGATACGGCCCAGAATGGACGGGAAGCGGTAGACAAAGCGCTGGCTCTGCGGCCGGATGTGATCACCATGGACATAGAGATGCCCGTGATGGATGGCATCAGCGCCGTGCGCGAGATCATGGCCAAGTGTCCCACTCCGATCCTGATGTTCTCCTCCCTGACCCATGAAGGGGCCAAGGCCACCCTCGATGCCCTGGATGCGGGCGCTCTCGACTTCCTGCCCAAGAAGTTCGAAGACATAGCCCGTGACAAGGACGAAGCCGTTCGCTTGTTGCAACAGCGGGTCAAGGAGATATCGCGCAAGCGTTTCCTGATGGCCGCGCCCGCCAGGCCAAAAGCCCCTGAACCGGCCGCTCGCAGCCCACTGGGCGGCTCGTTGTCACGCCCAGGCGATCGTCAGGTCGAGCCACAACGGGTCGTACCGGTTGCCGCGTTTAAACGCAGTGGGAAAACCTACCAGCTGGTGGCTATCGGCACCTCTACCGGTGGCCCTGTGGCCCTGCAAAATGTGCTGACCAAACTGCCGGGCGATTTCCCTCATCCCATTCTGCTGATCCAGCACATGCCGGCAACCTTTACCGCCGCGTTTGCCGCTCGCCTCAACGGTCTGTGCCAGATCGGAGTCAAGGAAGCGGAGGATGGTGATGTACTCAAACCCGGTCACGCCTATCTGGCGCCAGGTGGCAAACAGATGTTGCTGGAAGGACGCGGAGTCGGTGCTCGCATCCGGATCGTCGATGGCAATGACAAGGTCAATTACAAGCCGTGCGTGGACATCACCTTCGCATCGGCAGCCAAAACCTATGCCGACAAGGTGCTTGCCATCGTATTGACCGGCATGGGGGCGGATGGTCGGGATGGTGCGCGTCTGCTCAAGGAGCAGGGCTCCACCATTTGGGCCCAGGATGAAGCCTCTTGCGTCGTATACGGTATGCCGCAAGCTGTCGCCAAGGCGGGCATCGCCACTGAGTCACTGCCGCTGGATCGGGTAGCACAACGTATTCTGGTTGAGCTGGGTCGCTAAAGATGGGCATGTTTGGCCTGATCCTGGCTCTGGGAGCCATTGCCATTGCCCAGCTATGGCATGGCGGCACCCTGCTTACCCTGCTCGACGGACCTGCATTTGTCATCGTCGTTGGTGGTACCTGGGGGGCCGTCATTTTGCAGACGCCGCGCAAATATCTGCTAGAGGCGATCAGGCAGTTGCGCTGGATGTTGCTCCCCCCTGGTTGGGATCTGGTCAATCAGGCCGAACGCTTGCAGGCATGGGCGGTATTTGCCCGCCAGCAGGGTCTGCTGGCGCTGGAAAATCAGGCCGATCAGGAGAGTGACGAGTTCACCCGTCAGGGGCTCACCATGATAGTGGATGGGGTGTCGATAGATGATATTCGCATGTTGTTGGAAGCGGACATCGACATCGAGCAGGAGCGTAACGAGCACTCGGCCCGGGTCTTCGAGGCCATGGGGGGATACAGTCCGACCATCGGCATCATAGGTGCCGTAATGGGTCTGATCCAGGCCATGTTCCATCTGGAGGATCCGGCAGCCCTCGGCGCCGGCATTGCCGTTGCGTTTGTTGCCACCATTTACGGGGTCGGCTTTGCCAACCTCTTTTATCTGCCGATAGCCAACCGTCTGCGCGCCTTTCATTATCATTACGCCCTGTTCCAGGAGATGACGCTGGAAGGCTTGATGGCGATTGCCCACGGTGAGAATGGCCCGCAGGTTGAGCGGCGGTTGAAGGCTTATCTGAAAGGAGAGTAGCCATGCGCAAGCGCTATCGTTTGCATCTGCAAGGTCGAGAACATCTCGATCGCTGGCTGGTTTCCTACGCCGACTACATGACGCTGATCTTTGCGCTGTTTGTGGTGCTCTATTCGGTGGCGTTGGTCAACAAAGACAAATATCGCGCCGTCATCGACGGCATGACCCAGGCATTCAACGTCATGCAGCCACGCAGTGATGGCCTGCTGGAAGGGCAGGGGAAGTCGCTGTTGAACAACGAGGTATCGGCTGCCCCCTCAGTGCTGGAGAGTGCTTTGCCGCCTTCTCCCTCCCTCGCTCCCATCTCCGGTGTGCCCATTAAACAAGATGGCATGACGCTTGCGAAGATAGATACGCAGCTGAAAGAGAACATGGGCACTCTGGTCGAGGCCGGTGTGGTCAAGCTCACACTGGATGATAACTGGTTGACTGTGGAGTTGAGCTCAGGTCTCTTGTTTGGCAGCGGTAGTGCCTTTATGAGCACCAATGCCGACCCTGTGCTCAATACGCTTTCAGGTATTCTGAAACCGGTCGATAACTATGTGAGAGTGCGGGGCTATACAGATAACCAGCAGATAAATAATGAAATTTTTCGCTCCAACTGGACGCTGTCAGCAGCAAGAGCCGAGGCCGTGCTCACAGCTCTCATCGCCAAGGGCATAGCACCACAGCGGCTTGCCTACGAGGCATACGGGGAGTTTTCTCCCTTTGCCGGGAATGACAGCGAACAGGGACGCTTACAGAATCGCAAGGTGGTGGTCGCTATTTCCAAGTTCGCCTGGGTGCCACCCGCTCCCGTCAAGCCTGTGATGGTGGAGCCGGTTCCAGCAGTGCAACAGGCGGTAGAGGCAGGCGAGGTCAAGGTGATCACTCTGCCAGGTGGTGGCATACGTATAACAACAAGGCAGGATTGATACAGTGATTGTTTGGACGGTTGCCAACCAAAAAGGTGGGGTCGGTAAAACCACCACAGTGGTCTCGTTAGCCGGTATCCTGGCTCAGCGCGGCCAGCGGGTGCTATTGATTGACACCGATCCCCATGCTTCCCTGACCTCTTATCTCGATTTTGACTCGGATCGGCTGGACGGTACCCTCTATGAGCTGTTTCAGGCCGTCAAACCGACGGCCGAGCTGGTCAATAAACTGACGCTGCGAACCAAGTTTGAGAACATCCACCTGCTGCCGGCCTCCATTACCCTGGCCACTCTGGATCGGGTGATGGGCAACCGTGAAGGCATGGGGTTGGTGATCAAGCGTGCCCTGCTGCGCATTCAGGATCAGTATGACTACGTGCTCATCGACTGTCCGCCAGTACTGGGGGTCATGATGGTCAACGCCCTGGCGGCCTGCGATCGGATCCTGGTGCCGGTTCAGACCGAGTTCCTGGCCCTCAAGGGGCTGGAGCGGATGATGAAGACCTTCGAGATCATGCAGCGATCCAAGCGGGAGAAGTTTCGCTTCACAGTGATCCCCACCATGTTTGACAAGCGTACCCGTGCCTCTCTGATGACACTGAAGTCCATCAAGGATCAACATGGCGATGCGGTATGGAATGCCGTCATCCCCATAGACACCAAGTTTCGGGATGCCAGCTTGCTCCACATTCCCCCTTCCATTTATTCGCCGAGTAGTCGCGGCACTTATGCCTATGAGACCTTGCTCAACTATCTTGATGCCCAGGAGCGTCAACGTGCTCATGAGGTGGCATCATGAGCGACACGACCCAAGTCAGGGCCATGGATGATTACTTCCACTCCCTGTTGCTGGATGAGGCGCTGTTGCCTGATCTGCCAGAGGAACCTGCGCCCGTTGTCCGGCTGCTACGTCAGCCTCAGGTGCAGCCCGAGGTGGTGGTGCAGCCTTATCTGGAGGCAGATGAGCGGCTCGAACAACTGAGCGAGCTGCTCGCCCAGGTGGGTCAGGTGCAGTTTGAGATGGACGCCCTGAGCCACGAAGAGGTGATCAGCGAGCCGCTGCAGATCGAGGCCGAAGATGCCTTGCTGCCGGTTGAACCCGTATGGCCGGAGGAGATGCCTGCCCCTGCGGTGGCAGAGCCATCGGCGCTGGTGATGACAGAGACGGCGGTGGAACTGGCCCCTCAGGCGGAAGTCGCACCATCGACCTGGGAGAATATCGACACCGGCAAGGAGTTTCAGGCGCTCTTCTTCGAAGTCGCCGGCGTCACCTTCGCGGTGCCCCTGACTGAGCTTGGCGGTATTCATCAGCTGGGAGAGGTCTCGTCACTGTTCGGTCAGCCGGATTGGTACCGTGGCATCATGACCTCCCGCGAGCAGAAGATGAACGTGGTGGACACGGCACAGTGGGTGATGCCGGGCCAGCATCTGGACATAGCGGATTACAAGTATCTGATCATGCTGGGCGAATCTCCCTGGGGACTCGCCTGCCATCATCTGAAGGGCACAGAGTTATTGCATCGTGATCAGGTCAAATGGCGTCACCAGGAGGGCAAGCGCCCCTGGCTGGCGGGCATGGTCAAGGAGAAGATGTGTGCCCTGCTGCACGTCAAGGAATTGCTCCTGTTGCTGGAGCGTGGGGTCAACATAGAAGGTCGCTGATAACTTCTGCACTTGTGCTGTTTTATTGCTAGTTTTACCAGTAGACGTTTTCATAAAAGGAATAAAAACATGACAGAAAAGCGCAATATTGCACAGAATCTGGCCGAAGATGAAGTGCTGCAATGGGTCACCTTCCAGCTGGAAAATGAAACCTATGGCATCAACGTGATGCAGGTGCAGGAGGTGTTGCGCTACACCGAAATCGCCCCTGTGCCAGGTGCGCCCGAGTATGTGCTGGGCATCATCAACCTGCGTGGCAACGTGGTGACTGTCATCGATACCCGCTCCCGTTTCGGCCTGCCTTCCGGCGATGTGAGCGAGAACTCGCGCATCGTCATCATCGAGGCGGAGAAGCAGGTGATTGGCATCATGGTCGACAGCGTGGCCGAGGTGGTCTATCTGCGCTCCTCCGAGATCGATGCCGCCCCTGCCGTGGGTACCGAAGAGAGCGCCAAGTTCATTCAGGGCGTCAGCAACCGCGATGGTCAGCTGCTGATCCTGGTCGATCTGAACAAGCTGCTCTCCGATGAAGAGTGGGAAGATATTGGTTCCCTCTGATAGGAAAATGATGTGTTGATGATTGAAATAGCCGCCTTGGGGGTGTCCTTGCTGGCGTTGGTGCTGGCCCTGTACGGGGTGATCAGCAGCCGACGTGGCCAGCGAGAGTCCGAGGCCAGGGTGGAGACACTGCAAGGCCAGCTTGAGAGTCTGCGCAAGCAGATGATGGAGCTGCACACGGGAGCCATCGGCATGGGTCAGCGTTTGCAGTCCGTTGAAGGGGCCATGCAGCAGGTCAATGATCGCCAGCAGGAGCTGACCCTGCAGGATCCGGAACGCCGCCTTTACAGCCGTGCCGCCAAGATGGTGGAGCTGGGCGCCGACCTCGACGAGGTCATGAATGAATGTGAATTGCCGAAGGCCGAGGCAGAACTGTTGATTTCATTGCGAAAAGGCCGCTCATAGATCCTCAGGAAGGCGCCCGCCTTCCTGATTTTTTTCACCCGTCCGGCGCGCCAAAAAGGCGGGATCTCCCCCACAAATCCTGCTGATAGTTGGCATCTTTGAAAAGACGCTCTCCAATACTGTGTTAATATGCAGGCCGCTTCTTTTCACTGATTACATCCTCATGCTGCTTCAAATTAACAATCTGAGCTGCGTGCGTGAAGATCGCACTCTGTTTGAACATCTCTCCTTTGCGGTGGCTCCCGGCGATCTGGTGCAAATTGAAGGCCCCAACGGGGTGGGGAAGACCAGCCTGCTCCGGCTGTTGACCGGCCTGTCGCAGCCATTTGCCGGTGAGGTGTGCTGGAATGGCGAGAATATCCGCAGCTGTCGTGATGAATATCATGCCAACCTGCTCTATCTGGGCCATCAGCCTGGCGTCAAGGCGGCGCTGACGCCGCTCGAAAATCTCACCTTCTATCAAAAGTTGCATCATCCGGCTCAAGCGACGGTAGATTTGTGGCAGGTGCTCGCCCAGGTCGGCCTGGCCGGGTTTGAGGACTATCCCACCGGGCAGCTCTCCGCCGGCCAACAGCGCAGGGTCGCACTGGCCCGGCTCTGGCTCAGCGACAAGCCGGCACTCTGGATCCTGGATGAGCCCTTTACCGCCATCGACAAGCAGGGCGTCAAGGTGCTGGAGCGGTTGTTCCTGGCCCATGCCGAGCGGGGTGGCATGGTGATCCTCACCACCCATCAGGACATGACTCTGATGGAAGGGCGGTTGAAGACCCTCTCCCTCACGCCCTTGCTGCAGGAGTAGTTTGATGTTGCGCGCCGTAATCCACCTTATTCATCGCGAGTTGCTGATGGCCCTGCGCCAGCGCTCCGACATACTCAACCCGCTCTGGTTCTTCCTCATCGTCATCACCTTGTTTCCCCTTGGCATAGGCCCCGAGCCCAAGCTGCTGGCCCGTATCGCCCCCGGCATCATCTGGGTGGCGGCCCTGCTGGCGGCCATGCTCTCGCTGGAGCGGCTGTTTCGCGATGACTTCAGCGACGGTGCGCTGGAGCAGATGATGCTGATGCCTCATCCGCTGGGCTTGCTGGCTCTGGCCAAAGTGATCGCTCACTGGCTGTTGACCGGCCTGCCGCTGCTGCTGATCTCCCCGCTGCTCGCCATCCTGTTGTCGCTGGACATGAACACCTATCTGGCGGTGGTCGCCACCCTGGCGCTGGGGACGCCCGTGCTGAGCCTGCTCGGGGCGGTTGGCGTCGCCCTGACGGTCGGGTTGCGCAAGGGGGGCGTACTGCTCAGCTTGCTGATCCTGCCGCTCTATATTCCGGTACTGATTTTTGCCACGTCCGCCATCGATGCGGCGGGCATGGGGCTGCCCTATTCGGGCCAGCTCGCGATTTTGGGGGCCATGCTGGCCGGTGCGCTGACCCTGACCCCCTTGGCGGTCTCGGCGGCGCTGCGGGTCAGCGTGAACTGATGAAAGCTGTGGTAAGGCGGCTCGGGATGGGCTGTTATAAAAAATATACTTGAGATAGATCAAGAGGATGGCTGCTTATTGCTTTCGGGGGATGTGATGTTTTCCGGCAGTGGGTATGGTAGGCCTCGCCACTATATTAATAACAGAAAGGTTTTGTGAGCTATGTGGAAATGGTTGCACCCTTACGCTAAACCCGAGCGCGCCTATCAGCTGGCAGGGACCTTGCTGCCCTGGTTTGCCGTGACAAGCCTGCTGGCGTTCATCATTGGCACCCTCTGGGGCCTGGCTTTTGCACCCGCTGATTATCAGCAGGGTGACTCCTTCCGGATCATCTACATCCATGTGCCGGCCGCCATCCTCTCCATGGGGGCTTATTCCACCATGGCGGTGGCCGCCTTCATCGGGCTGGTGTGGCAACTGCGGATGGCCGACATGACGGTGGCCGCCGTTGCGCCGGTCGGTGCCGTGTTCACCTTCATCGCGCTGTTTACCGGCGCCGCCTGGGGCAAACCCATGTGGGGCACCTGGTGGGTATGGGATGCCCGTCTCACCTCCGAGCTTATTCTGCTGTTCCTCTATCTGGGGGTGATCGCGCTCTACAACGCCTTCAGCGACAAGGTGCTGGCCGGTCGCGCCGCCGGCATTCTGGCTCTGGTGGGGGTGATCAACCTGCCCATCATTCACTACTCGGTGGAGTGGTGGAACACCCTGCATCAGGGCGCCAGCATCACCAAGTTTGACAAGCCCTCCATCTCCCCCGAGATGCTGTGGCCGCTGCTCATCATGATACTGGCCTTTGCCACCTTCCTCGGGGCCCTCTCCCTGATGCGTTTTCGCAACGAGCTCTTGATGCGGGAGTGGCATCGCCCCTGGGTCAAAGAGATTGCCGAGCAGGAGAAGTAAGCATGCACTTTGCCTCTTTCAGTGACTTCATGGCGATGGGCGGCTACGCCTTCTACGTCTGGCTCTCCTTCGGTCTGACCCTGATCTGCCTGGTCGGCATCGTCATTTCCACCCGGTTGAAGACCCGCAGCCTGCTCGGCGAATTGCGCAGCAAGCAGGCCCGCGAGACCCGCCGCAAGGCGGCCCAGCAGATGGAGAACACCCTATGAATCCGAGACGCAAGAAACGCCTCACCATCATATTGGCGATAAGTCTTGGCCTCGCCGCCGTGATAGGCCTGGTGCTCTATGCCCTCAGCCAGAATATCGATCTCTTCTATACCCCGAGCGAGCTGGTGGAGGGCAAGGGACCGGACAAGATCAAGCCGGAAGAGGGGCAGCGCCTGCGCATCGGTGGCCTGGTGGTGCCGGGCTCGGTGCAGCGGGATCAGCAGAGCCTCAAGGTGGCCTTCAAGCTGGTGGACAACGGCGGCCATCTGGTGACCGTCGAGTTTGACGGCATACTGCCCGACCTGTTTCGCGAAGGGCAGGGCATAGTGGCCCAGGGTACCCTCAAGAACGCCACTACGGTGGAGGCGTTCGAGGTGCTGGCCAAGCACGATGAGAACTACATGCCGCCGGAAGTGGCCGATGCCACCAATGGCATGCACTTCAAGCCGGAATATACAGAGGCGCAGTTGAAGGGAGCCAAGCAATGATCCCGACAGCATTCGCACCGCTTTCACCATTTCAAGCCGGTTTACAGGTTCGTGCTGCGGCTCATTTGAAAGGAGTTCAGCCATGATCCCGGAATTAGGACAGTTTTCACTGATCCTGGCCTTTGCCACCGCCCTGCTGCTGGGCGTCTATCCCTTGCTCGGTGCCCAGTGGGGGCGGCTCGGCATGATGTCGGCGGCCCGTCCGCTGGCCTATGCCCAGTTCCTGCTGCTGTTGCTGTCCTTCCTGTGCCTGACCTGGGCCTTCATCGACAATGACTTTACCGTGCAGTATGTGGCCACCAACTCCAATACCCTGTTGCCGCTGGCGTATCGGATCTCCGCCGTCTGGGGCGCCCATGAGGGCTCACTGCTGCTCTGGGTACTGACCCTGGGTGGCTGGACCGCGGCTGTGGCGCTGTTCAGCCGCAGCCTGCCGCTCGATGCGGTGGCGCGGGTACTCGGTGTGCTGGGGCTGATCTCGGTCGGTTTCACCGCCTTCGTGCTGTTCACCTCGGATCCTTTCACTCGCACTCTGCCTTACTTCCCGGTGGATGGACGCGACCTCAACCCGCTGTTGCAGGATCCCGGCCTCATCTTCCACCCGCCCATGCTCTACATGGGCTATGTGGGCTTCTCGGTCGCCTTCGCCTTCGCCATCGCCTCCCTGATGACGGGGCGCCTCGACGCCACCTGGGCGCGCTGGTCCCGTCCCTGGACCATGGCGGCCTGGGTCTTTCTGACTCTCGGTATCGTGCTGGGCTCCTGGTGGGCCTATTACGAGCTTGGTTGGGGTGGCTGGTGGTTCTGGGATCCGGTGGAAAACGCCTCCTTCATGCCCTGGCTGGCGGGCACTGCCCTGCTGCACTCGCTGGCGGTGAGCGAGAAGCGAGCCACCTTCAAGGCCTGGACAGTGCTGCTGGCGCTCTCCGCCTTCTCCCTGAGCCTGCTCGGCACCTTCCTGGTGCGCTCCGGCGTGCTGGTGTCGGTGCATGCGTTTGCCTCCGACCCGACCCGCGGCCTGTTCATTCTGGGCTTCCTGCTGGCGGTGATCGGCAGCTCGCTCTTGCTGTTCGCCTTCAAGGGCTCCCAGGTGAAGAGCCACGGTAAGCATGAGCTGTGGAGCCGCGAGACCCTGTTGCTGTGCAACAACATCATGCTGGTGGCGGGTCTGCTGACCGTGCTGCTCGGCACCCTGTTGCCGCTGGTGCACAAGGAGCTGGGGCTTGGCAGCATCTCCATCGGCACCCCTTTCTTCAACCACATCTACAGCTGGCTGATCATTCCGTTTGCCCTGCTGCTGGGGATGGGCCCGCTGTTCCGCTGGCGCCGTCAGGATCTGGGTGAGCTCAAAGGCAAGGTGATCCTCGCGTTGGTATTGAGCCTGGCCGCCGCCTTCCTGCTGCCGCTGCTGCTGGCCGAGGAGTTCAAACCCTGGGCCGCGCTCGGCATTGGTCTTGGCACTTGGATCATAGTTACCAGCATCCAGGAGACCTGGGTGCGCGCCACCCACAAACACAGCTTTGCCGTCGGCGTGCGCCGGCTTGGCAACAGCCACTGGGCCATGATCCTGGGCCACGTGGGGCTCGCGGTCAGCATCATAGGCATCGCCTGTACCCAGAACTACAGCATCGAAAAGGATCTGCGCATGCAGGCCGGCGATCGGGTGCACTTTGCCGACTACGAGTTCGTCTTCACCGGTATCAAGGAGAAGAACGGCCCCAACTACGACGGCTTCAAGGGCGTGCTGGAAGTGCACAAGGATGGCAAGCAGATAGCCCTGCTTAAACCCGAGAAACGCATGTACAAGGTGAGCCGGATGCCGATGACGGAAGCTGCCATAGACGCAGGCTTCACCCGGGATCTCTATGCGGCGCTCGGCGAGCAGCTCGACAACGGTGCCTGGGCGGTGCGGATCTACTACAAACCCTTCGTGCGCTGGATCTGGTTTGGCGGCGTCTTCATGGCCATCGGCGGCGTGCTGGCGATGCTGGACAAGCGTTACCGTTTCGGTCGTCGTGACGAGGAGGCCAAGGCATGAGCAAGAAGACCTGGTTGTTTCTGATCCCCTTCATCATCTTTCTGCTGGGGGCCGTCTTCCTGTTTCGCGGGCTCTACTCAGACCCCACCAAGCTCGAATCCGTGATGGTGGGCAAGGAGGTGCCGGTGTTCACCCTGCAGGACATTTATAACCTGAACAAGCAGCATGACAGGAGCATCCTCAAGGGACGCCCCATGCTGCTCAACGTCTGGGCCACCTGGTGCCCGACCTGCTATGGGGAGCATACCTACCTCAAGCAGCTGGCGGGGCAGGGGATTTACATAGTCGGCATGAACTACAAGGACGAGCGCGCCAAGGCCATCAACTGGCTGGCGGAGCTCGGCAATCCCTACCAGATCAACCTGTATGATCCGGATGGCATGCTGGGGCTGGATCTGGGGGTCTACGGTGCGCCCGAGACCTTCTTCATCGACAGCCAGGGCATCATCCGCTATCGCCACGTGGGGGACGTCAACCCCGAAGTCTGGGCATCGACCCTCAAACCCATCTTTGATGCCATGAAGTGAGGGAGAGCCTGATGAGAGTATTGATTGCATCCCTGCTGTTGCTGGCAGGATTGGGTGGCGCCGGTCAGGCGCTGGCCGCCATCGATGTCTACACCTTCGACAACGATGCCCAGGAGCAGACCTTTCGAGAGCTGACCAAGGAGCTGCGTTGCCCCAAGTGTCAGAACCAGGACATAGCCGATTCCAACGCCGGGCTGGCCAAGGATCTGCGCGACAAGACCTATCAGATGGTGCGCGAGGGCAAGGAGAAGCAGGAAGTGGTGGACTACATGGTCGCCCGCTACGGCAACTTCATTCTGTATAACCCGCCGCTGATGGCGTCGACCCTGATCCTCTGGCTGGGCCCGCTGCTGGTCATCGTCATAGGTGTCGTCACTGTGGTGGTGCGCAGCCGTCGTCGTCCCGCGGTGGCCAGGCCGACGGATAGCGCCCTGAGCGCGGAGGAGCAGCGTCGTCTGACTGCCCTGCTCAAAGAGGAAGAGAAACAATGACCGCATTTTGGATAGTGATCGCGGCCCTGCTGGTGCTGGTGAGTCTGGCGCTGGTACTGCCGCTGTGGCGCGGCGAGGGCAAGCAGAGCATCAGCCGTTCGGCCCTCAACAAGCAGCTCTATCGCCAGCGTCTGCTGGAGATTGGCGAAGAGCGTGAACAGGGCATATTGGCGGAGGAGCCGGACTCCCTGGTCGAGCTGCAACGCAGCCTGCTGGACGACATTCCCGACGTGGAGCAGACCGCCCGTGGTGGCAAGAGTCTGATCTGGATCCCGGGCGTGCTGGTGCTGGTGGTGGTGAGTCTGGGACTCTATTACCAGCTCGGCTCCTGGCGGGAAGTTCAGCGCTGGCAGGATGCCAACAGCCGGCTCGGCGAGCTGAGCAACCGCATCCTGGTGGAGCGGGATGCCCAGGTGACCGAGCAGGATCTGATGGACTTCATGCTGGGTTTGCGCACCCGTCTGAAAGACGAACCGAACGATTATCGCGGCTGGCTGCTGTTGGGTCGCCTGTCGCTGGATGGCAATGATCCCGAGATGGCCCGTGAGGCGCTGGAGCGGGCCTATGCGCTGGCACCACAGAAGGCCATGGTGGCCGTGCCCTATGCCCAGGCGCTGATGATGACAGGGGATGACGCCCAGGCCGATGAGCTGCTGCGTAGCGCCATCGCGCTGGATCCAGCCAACATAGAGGCGCGCTCCGTCTATGCCTTCATGGCGCTGCAAAAAGAGGACTTCAAGACGGCGCTGCTGCGCTGGCGCGAGATGTTGCCGCTGATGGAGAAGGGCTCGACCCGCTACGCCATGGTGGAGCGCTCCATCGACTATGCCGAGCAGCAGCTGAAGCAGCGTGGCATGGCGGCGCCAGGCGTGCCGGCGACCCAAGGCGAACAGGCTCAGACTCAGGCGCCTACCCAGGTGCTGGAGGTGAATGCCGGTGAGTTCCCGCTGCACGTCACCCTGGCTCCCGGCATCCAGTTGCCGGAGGATGCCCATCTGTTCGTGTTTGCGGTGATCCCCAACGGTCCGCCCATGCCCATCGCGGTCAAGCGCATCCCGGGTCCCCAGTTCCCGCTGACCCTGTCACTGGGGGATGGCGATGCCATGATGGAGGGCAGCAAGCTCGCCGCCTACCCGCAGTTGCAGTTCAAGGCGCGGCTCTCCCGCGGTGGCAACGTCATGAACAAGGAAGGGGCGTTTGAAGGGGTATCGGCTCCGATCCCGACGGGTGCCATTCCGTCAGCACCGATTGACATCCGCATCGATCACGCCCTCTAATACTCCTTTGGCCCGGCCCCTCGATGGGGCCGGGCTGCCTATAATTCAGATTAATCACAATAAAAAGCTAGGACTTCCATATGCATGTGCGTTTAGGGGCATTGATGGTGGCCTTGTTGCTGGGTGGCTGTGCAGGTGGCCCGCCCAAGCCGGGTCCCGACAGCCTTGATCTCAAGGAGACCCCGAGTCGACCAGAGGCGACCAGCACGGCCAGCGATGGCCGTGACCCGTTCCAGGAGGCCAACCGGGCCATGTGGGCGGTCAACTACGATGTGCTTGAGCCCTATGTGGCCCGCCCCGTGGTGCACGGCTATGCCCGCTACATCCCGCAAGGGATGAAGGACGGCATCGAGAACCTGGTCGAGAACTTCAACGAGCCGAGCAGCATGGTCAACCACCTGATCACGGGGGATCTGAAGGGGGCGGGGACCAACCTGGGCCGTTTTACCCTCAACACGACCGTAGGGCTGCTGGGGATCTTCGATGTGGCCAGGCACACAGGGCTCGAGCGCAACAAGCTGGAGCTCGATACTGTGCTGGGGCGTGCCGACATCGGCGATGGCGCCTACCTGATGGTGCCCGTCTACGGCCCGACCACCACCCGCAAGCTGGTGGGGGACACCATCGATACCATTTACTTCCCCTATGCCTTGCTGACTTTCCCGTTGAAAGTAACGCACTGGGCGCTGGATGGCCTGGGCACGCGCTCCAAGCTGATCGATCAGGAGCGGATCATCGACAACGCGCTCGATCCTTATGCCCTGACCAAGGACTTCTATCTGCAATACAACCAGAACAAGGTGACGGGTCGCCAGACCGAGATCAAGCAGGAGCAGAAGGAGAAGGTGGACGACACCAATCTGGATGAATACCTGGATGAAATCGATCAGTGATGCCACTGGTTGTGCAACAAAGGCGCCTGTGGGCGCCTTTTTCATCTTGGTGCCGCGGATGCCGCCCATAAAAAAACGCCCCGCAGTGCGGGGCGTTTTGGCAAGAAGCGGCTATCAGGCAGCCAGGTTCTTGGCCACGAATTCCCAGTTGACCAGGGTCCAGAAGGTTTCCATGTACTTCGGACGCAGGTTGCGGAAATCGATGTAGTAGGCGTGCTCCCACAGGTCGACGGTCAGCAGCGGGGTAGTCCCGGCTTCGGTCAGCGGGCAGCCGGCGTTGGAGGTGTTGACGATGGCCAGGGAGCCGTCGGCTTTCTTCACCAACCAAGTCCAGCTGGAACCGAAGTTGCCGATGGCAGACTTGGTGAACGCATCCTTGAACTCGGCAAAGGAGCCGAACGCCTTGTTGATGGCATCAGCCAGGGCGCCGGTCGGCTCGTTGCCGCCGTTTGGGGAGAGGCAGTGCCAGTAGAAGGTGTGGTTCCAGATCTGGGCGGCGTTGTTGAAGATGCCGCCAGTGGAGGTCTTGATGATCTCTTCCAGGGACTTGCCTTCAAACTCGGTACCCGGCACCAGGTTGTTCAAGTTGACCACATAGGTGTTGTGGTGCTTGCCG
This sequence comes from Aeromonas sp. MR19, assembly GCF_963899305.1. Classification (NCBI taxonomy): domain Bacteria; kingdom Pseudomonadati; phylum Pseudomonadota; class Gammaproteobacteria; order Aeromonadales; family Aeromonadaceae; genus Aeromonas; species Aeromonas sp. MR19. The sequence continues at coordinate 48,739 of NZ_CAWQWZ010000002.1, read as the reverse complement.
TGGTGGTATTCCAGAGTTTCCTGGGAGATGTGCGGTTCCAGAGCATTGATTGCATAGGGCAGAGCGGGAAGTTCGAATGCCATTTTCTACTCTCCATTGGCTGGCCGTGCGAAGGCGACGGTTGCAAGACATTGCGTACTCTTTTCTATTTTGAAAAGAATTGTTCTTGAAATGATGGGGCCAAACGGCCCAAAGCCCATCGATTGTACCAGCATCAAAGATGGGCTAACAACTCTTGATTCTCGCCATGACTTGGATCAAGCTGCGGCGTATTGATTCATCACTTCTTGCATTCGGGACGGTTTGTCAGTTTGTGGTCTGCCCGGATTGCAGTAGAATGGCCGCCGAAATCGCTCTAGTGAGGCACCTATGGAAACTATTGAAAAGATCAAACAGCAGCTGGCTGACAATCCCATCATCCTTTACATGAAGGGTTCCCCCAAGCTACCCAGCTGCGGTTTCTCTGCCCAGGCCTCCCAGGCTCTGATGTCCTGTGGCGAGCCGTTTGCTTACGTCGACATACTGCAAAACCCGGACATCCGTGCCGAGTTGCCGAAGTTTGCCAACTGGCCCACCTTCCCGCAGCTGTGGGTCGAGGGTGAGCTGGTCGGTGGCTGCGATATCCTGATCGAGATGTTCCAGGCCGGCGAGCTGCAGACCCTGATCAAGGAAACGGCCGCCAAGCACAAGCAGGATGACGCTGCCGCCGAATAAGGTCGCATCTGCATCATGCAAAAAGGGGAGCCAATGGCTCCCCTTTTTTTATTCCACGACAGGCATCAGCTGATGCGTTCGATCCGTGCCATGTAGAAGCCGTCAAAACCGGTCGCGGACGGGCTGACGGTGTGGTCATCCCGCAGACTATAGTTGTCGTTGGCAGCCAGGAACTTGTCCACCTGCTGGCGGTTCTCCTGGGGCAGGATGGAGCAGGTTGCATAGACCAGCAGGCCGCCGACCTTCACCATCTGACTGTAGCGCTGCAGTATCTCTTCCTGCAGGGCGACCAGCACAGGCAGCCGCTCGGCGGTATCGCGCCACTTGGCATCCGGGTTGCGCTTGAGCACGCCCAGGCCCGAGCAGGGCACGTCCAGCAGCACGCGATCGGCGGTGCCTTTGAGGCGCTTGACAGTCTTGCTGCTCTCGATGACGCGGGTTTCCACGTTGTGGGCACCGGCGCGGCGGGCGCGCTGCTTGAGGTTTTCCAGCTTCCACTCTTCCACATCCATCGCCAGCAGACGGCCCTTGCCGTTCATCATGGCGGCGATGTGCAGCGTCTTGCCGCCAGCGCCGGCGCAGGCGTCTATGACGCGCATGCCAGGCGTCACTTCCAGCGCGGCAGCCACCAGCTGGGAGCCCGCATCCTGCTGCTCGAAGCAGCCATCGGCAAAGGCCTTGGTGCGGAACAGGGCGGCGTCCGAGGTGACCTGCAGTGCTGTCTCAACACCATCAACGGGAATTGTGGTGACATGCTCTTTGGCCAGGATGGCCTGCAGCTCTTCACGGGTGCACTTGAGGGTGTTGACCCGCAGGTAACGCTTGGGCATCCAGGCCAGGGCGGCGCGCTCGGCAGGCCAGGCCTCGCCGAGCTGCTCGCTGCCCAGTTTTTCCAGCCAGCTGGGGCAACCGTCCATCAGCACGGGGTTCTTCTTCGCTTCGGTCAGGCGGCGACGGAATGCCTCCTCATTGAAACGATCCAGGGTCGGATGGTTGGGTTGAGCTATCTTGTGAAAAGCGTGCCAGCTGTGCAGCAGAGGCCAGACATTCTTCTCGGCCTGACGTACCTGAATGCCGGTCAGGGCGCAATAGAGGCTGAGGCGACGCAGCAGATCGCCAGTGACCAGAGCAATCCTTGCCTGTTCTTGCGGTTTGAGTTCGATGCCGGAGAAGTGACGGGCATAGGCGCGGTCCAGAGTGAGACCCTGGCCCAGCACATCGTCAACAATGGCAACGATCAGGTCCCCGAAACGGGGCAACAGTGGGGATTTGAGCATGAGATTAACCTTGGTCAGATAAAGACGAACTGTCGTCATGGTGACGCAGCTCTAAAACTGATAAATCCGCGCAATGATAGGGGCTAGACAGGGTTGGTGCAACACTCCCCATTCGGGGAATATACAGACGATGGCGCTGGACTAATCAGACCAGCAGGAAAATGATGCCGGTTGCAGTTCAGGTGAGTGCATTTAAAAGGACTAAAAAGATGCAGTTAATGAAATATTCTCCCTTGGCGCTGGTCGTGGCCAGCCTGATGAGCTCGGGTGGCCTCGCGGCCAAGGAGTGGAACACGGTAGCGGCGCGCGCCACGGCGGCGGACGGCTATGAAGTGCGGGCCAACCAGTTCCGGGTGGCCAAGGTGCCCCTCGATTACTTTGCCGGGCTGCAGGCCGGGGCGCGTCAGCTGACCCTGCCACTGCCGGACGGGGGTGAGGTGAGCTTCACCCTGCAGGCCTATGACCTGCTGCCCGCCGATCTCGCCGCCAAGTATCCCGAGATCCTGACCTTCAAGGGCCATAACCCGGCGGCGCCGGTGGAGACGGGTCGCTTCGACCTGGGCCCGCAAGGTTTCCACGCCATGTTCACCCACCAGGGCAAGACGGTGTTCGTCGACCCGCTGCGCAATGCCGAAGGCTATGCCGTCTATTATCAGCAGGATGCCTACAGCCGGCTGGAAGAGGAGGCCGATAAGGTGATCGGGGCTGACGCCAAAGCCCTGGCCCGCAAGGTGCAAGTGGATGGCAACGAGCGCAAGCGCTACGTCATCGCCATCTCGGCGGCCGGGGAGTACACCCAGTTCCACGGGGGGTCCAAGGTGCTGACCATGGGCGCCCTCGCCACCCTGCTCAACCGGGTGAACGAGGTATATCAGCGCGATGTGGGGGCCGAGTTCCAGCTGGCCAGCGGCAATGACGCCATCATCTTTACCGATCCGGCGAGCGATCCGTTCAGCAATGACGACACGGATGTCGATGTCAACGGCGCGGTGCAGGCCAATGCGCAGACCTTGCCCAGTGGGGCGCTGGGACCATTCGACATAGGCCATGTGGTCAACACTGGCGGTGGCGGTCTGGCCGGATTGGGTGTGCTCTGTACGGCCACCAAGTCGGACGGCATGACGGGTTCATCCCCCCCGGTTGGGGATGCCTTCTTTATCGACTATGTGGCCCACGAAATCGGCCACCAGTTCGGTGCCGATCACACCTTCAACGGCACCACTGGCAGTTGTGGCAGTGACAACCGTGAGGCGGCACAGGCCTGGGAGCCGGGCAGTGGCACTTCCATCATGGCCTATGCCGGTATCTGTGGTGACGAGAACATCCAGCCCCACAGTGACCCCTATTTCCACAGCAAATCCATCGAGCAGATGCGGGCGCACATGGCGACCGTGCCGACCTGCGGCACCACGCTGCCCCTTGCCAACAATGCTCCCCAGGCGGCTGCCGGGGCCAGCCATATCATTCCCGCCAATACCCCGTTTGTGCTCAAGGGGGCCGGGGCTGATCTGGACACGGATCCCCTGACCTACACCTGGGAGCAGATTGATCTGGGCAACCCGTCCAGCAGCGCCCTCGACATGATCGATGACGGCTCCCGTCCGTTGTTCCGCTTCGTGTCGCCGACCAGCTCGCCGGAGCGGATCCTGCCGAGCCTGCCATCCCTGCTCTCCGGCTCGCTGGCCAAGGGCGAGGCCTGGCCCACCACCAACCGGGATCTCAACTTCCGGCTCACTGTGCGTGACGGCAAGGGCGGCGTCGCCAGCGATGACATGAAGGTGCAGGTGGTCAACACCGGCAGCGCCTTCCGCCTGACCAGCCCCCTTGGCGTTATGGTGACGCCGGGCGCCAGCCAGGCGGTCGGCTGGGATGTGGCGGGCACCAGCGCAGCCCCGATCAACTGCAGCAAGGTAGACCTGTCCGTGACTCAGGATGAGGGCGCAAACTGGGCGACCCTGGCCACCGGCCAGCCCAATAGCGGCTCGGCCACCGTCACCCTGCCGGCCAAGCTCACCAGCAGCGTCAGGTTGAAAGTGGCCTGCAGCGACAACATCTTCTTCACTATCAGCCCGCTCAAGTTGCCTGTGGTGCAAAGTGGCGGCAACTCGGGCGGTGGTGGTGGCGGTACGCTCGGTTTCTGGACCCTGGCGCTGGCCCTGCTCGGCTGGCAACGGAGGCGGGCATGAGAGTCACCGGCTTGCTGCTGCTCACGCTGCTAGGGGGTTGTCAGGCGGATGCCGACACCCTGGAGCAGGCGGTCAGCGCCAGCCTTGCCAGGCAGGATTACCGGCTGATAGTGCGGGCCGGGCGTGGCGAAGTGGCGCCCGGCATTGCGACCGGTGAGCAGGAAGCGGCCAAGGCGCGCTGTGGCGTGCGTTATCTGGAGGGCTTGGGGGATGTCATCAAGCCCGATCAGAAAGAGGCTCAGGCCAGGTTGAGGGCCTATGCGGCCGAATATAACCAGCGCATGCTGGCCCATTGTCCACCGGCCGCCGGCAAGCAATAAGCCCGCAGCCGGGTGTGGGCAGAAAAGGGGAGGCGCAAGCCTCCCTTTCTTTTTTGGGCGCTGGCATTTGGCCGCCCTGAGGCTTGTACCCATGGCGTGCTCGTCGCACAATGCCAGCACGCATGGCCGCATCGGCGGCAAGAGAGAAGGAAAATCAAGATGATGGATGTGGCTGATCTGCGCCGTGAATACACCCGGGGCGGATTGCACCGGGCCGATCTGCCGGCCGACCCCCTGGCACTGTTCGAGAAGTGGCTGGCCCAGGCCTGCGAGGCCAAGTTGACCGATCCCACCGCCATGGTGGTGGCGACCGTGGATGCCGAGGGGCAACCCTGGCAGCGCACCGTGCTGCTCAAGCACTACGACGCCGAGGGCATGGTGTTCTACACCAACATGGGCAGCCGCAAGGCGCGCCAGCTGGAGGGCAACCCCCGCATCAGCCTGCTCTTCCCATGGCATACCCTGGACCGCCAGGTGCATGTGACCGGCCGGGTGGAGAAGATGAGCACCTTCGAGGTGATGAAGTACTTCCACAGCCGCCCCAAGGACAGCCAGATAGCCGCCTGGGTTTCCCAGCAGTCGACCCGCATCTCGGCCCGCGGCGTGCTGGAGGCCAAATTCCTCGAACTCAAACAGAAATTTGCCAAGGGCGAGGTGCCCTTGCCGAGTTTCTGGGGCGGCTTCCGAGTGGTCATCGACACGGTCGAATTCTGGCAGGGTGGTGAGCACCGGCTGCACGACCGTTTCTACTACAGCCGTGAAGGGGAAGGCTGGCACATAGAGCGGCTGGCCCCCTGATCCCCCGCTTATCCTCTGCAATCCTGTGCTGACAAGGAGTCTGTATGCGTCTGTATGGCGATCTGAGATCCGGCAACTGCTACAAGGGCTGGCTGCTGGCCCGCTGGCTGGCATTGCCTCTCGACTGGGTCTCTGTGGATATCCAGGCCGGTGACACCCAAACCCCGGCCTTTCTGGCCATGAATCCCAACGGCAAGATCCCGGTGCTGGAGCTGGCCCCCGGCGATACCCTGGCGGAATCCAACGCCATCCTCTTCTATCTGGCGCAGGGCTCGGCGCTCTGGCCGGCGGAGCCGCGTCAGCAGGCCGAGGTGCTCAAGTGGCTGTTCTTCGAGCAGTACAGCCACGAGCCCTACATAGCGGTGGCGCGCTTTATCGTTCACTATCTGGGCCGCCCCGAGTCCCAGGAGGCGCGACTCGACGGCCTCAAGGCCGGTGGCGAGCGGGCGCTGGCGGTGATGGAGCAGCAGCTCAAGCGTACCCCCTATCTGTGCGGCGAGGCACCGACCATCGCCGATATCGCCCTCTATGCCTACACCCATGTGGCGGAGGAGGGGATCTTCTCGCTGCAGGGCTGGCCCGCCATCCAGGCCTGGATCGCCCGCATGGAAGCCCACCCCCGCCACCTGAGCCTGCCTGCGGCCTGTCAGGCCGCCTGATGGAGCTGCTGATCGAACGGGCGCTGTGGCAACCCCATTGGGCCCAAGTGCTGCAGGCCTGGCAGCGGCAGGGCCATCACTGGCAACTGCTGCTCAGCAAGGAGGCCGAGTCCCAGCTGGCTGAGGAGGAGGATCTCTGGTCCACCTGCCGACCCGACGGCCTCCTCTCGGCCACTTCGCTGCTGGCAGCCTGGCTCGACGGCGATCTGATCGCGGATGTTCAGGCGGACCCCAGCCGCCAGATCCTCATCAGCGCCTCTGCTTCCCTGCTGACCCTGGCCAAGGAGAGCGGTCTGCTCACCCTGGGTCCGCTCGGGGCCGATCTGGTGCTGACCGCGGACGACGACATGGGCGCCGTGCTCAACCGCCTGCTCGCCCGCCGTTTGACCGTGCCCCTGCTGCGCGAGCCCGTTGCTGCGTCCTCCTCGGCTGCGCTGGTGCTGCGGCCGCTGCTGGCCGACGACGAGGCCGCAGTGGTGCGCTACTGCGGTGACGAGGCGCTCTCCCGTTATACCCTCAACATTCCCCACCCCTACCCGCCGGAGGGGGCCCGTGACTGGCTCGTCAGCAGCTGGCGCAAGGCGGCACTGGGGCTGGGCTGGAGCTGGGCCATGACGCTGCCACTGGGGGAGGAAGTGGCCCCGCTGGTCGGGGTGATCTCGCTGCACTGGAACGGCGAGCTGGCCTGGTGGGTCGGCGTCCCCTGGCAGAATCAGGGGTTGGCCACCCGGGCGGCGCAAGGGGTCAAGTCCTTTGCATTCGACACCTTGCAGCTGCCGGCGCTGACTGCGCGCCACATGCCGGGCAACCTCGCCTCCGGCCGGGTGATGGCCAAGCTCGGCATGCACTATCGCGGGCTGCGCGGCCGAACCGCCCAGCAGCCTTGCGAGGTGAGTTATTGGCGACTGGACAGGGCCATCAGCCTGCCCGAGCCAATGACCCGGCAACTGGCGCCCTGGCTGGCGGACGAGCGGGTGGCCGTGGCTATCCTGCAGGGTGCCGATGCACAGACAGGGTTGGACCATGGCCGCCCGTGGCAGCTCACCCTGTTTCTGGATGAGCAGGGCTATGATCCCGACTCGCCGGGGGGCGCCTCTGATGATGGGGCCTGGCTCGATGTCATCTGCTATCCGCTCAGTGAGCTGGATCTGGCCGAACCCGAGCAGCTGCCTCTGCTGGGTGGTGTGCTGCTCAAGGACAGGGATGAGCAGGGGCTTGCCTGCCTGCTGCAACTGGCCAGCCTGCGGCGTCAGGGGCCCGTCCTGCTCACCCGCGCACAGCGACAGCAGCGGCTCGGCTGGATTGGCAAGATGGCGCAACGCACCGGCCTGCCTGCGACCGGGGCCAGTGCCGGGGAGGCGGTGGCCGGGCGCTATCGCCAGCTCTGGCTGCTGGTGGAGCTGCCTGCCCTCATCGATGAGCTGGCCGGGCATTGGCATCAGGGGCCCGAGCTGGCGTTGGCACGGCTTGAGCGAGAGGATGCCGAGCTGTTTGCGGCCTACCGCGAGGCCATTGACACCCTGACGCCGGCGGCCTTGCTGGGGTTGCTGCGGCAACTTGCGGCTCGTTTTCCTGAGTCCACCCTCCCATTTCTGGACAAAGGTGCTCAGGCTGACCGGCACTTTGTGGAATAATGCCCGCTCTGCTGTACGAGGAGTAACGCTGTATGCTGAGAACCGAGCGCCCCGGCGACATGTTGCCGGTCTATGAACTGGTGAGCGCCGCCTTTGGCCGTTCCGATGAGGCCGAACTGGTCAACCGCCTGCGCGAGTGTGGCGCCGCCGTGGTGACCATGGTCGAAGAGGAAGAGTACGAGTTCATGGGGCACCTGATGCTGAGCCCGATCACCATTAACGGCCTGGAAGGGCCCTGGCTCGGACTGGCGCCGGTGGCCGTGCATCCGGATTGGCAGGGGCAGGGCATAGGCTCGGATCTGGTGCGTGAAGGGCTGGATACGGCGCTGGAGATGGACTGGAAGGCGGTGGTGGTGCTCGGCGACCCGACCTATTACGGCCGCTTCGGTTTTCGTCCCGCCAGCGAGTTCGGCCTGCACTGCATCTACGAGGTGCCCGCCGACTGTTTTCTGGCGATGGAGCTGCAGGAAGGGGGTCTGGCCGGCATGGCCGGTGAGGTGCTCTACCATCCGTTGTTTGACGAGCTTCCCGAAGAACAATGAGCAAAGCAACGGCAGCCCTTTGGCTGCCGTTTTGTTATCTGAATGAGCAGCAAGCGCTCTGCCTTTCTCCCCTCGAATAGCCGATGAGTCGCTGTTCTCCCCCGCTTGATCATCCTGGGCAGTACCCGCGACCATGCAACGCATCTTGGCCCCGTATCGGGATATACGGAGCAAGTCGCCATATCTCTGAATATGACGGTGCTGACTCGCTGTCTGATTGCACGTCGTTGCATTTTTCCGGACGTGTTTCGTTGCAATATCTTGTTACAATTTTTCTCTCAGCAAGATCTGTTTTTGTCTAACGGGTAACACTTTCTGGTTTGACCTCATTATTGATGTTTGACTCAAATGAGGATGTAAAGGTAGGTTGTTGAATATATAAACAAGGAGGCCTAGTGCGATTGCCATGGCTTTAATTGTTCATACCTGCCCTTGTCTTATATATATTAGTAGCGTTGCTGTCATATGCGTATCAATCGTTCTAATGCGGTAACCTATTTTATTTTCTCACCGAAAAACAACAACCATATGCTCGGTCATGATGATATGGCCTGCCCGGCTATTGCCTGAAAATATCGATCAATCTGGAAAAACCATTGAGCACTGATAGGGATATATTATATGAAAAAACTTTCAGAAATAATCCATCGTGAAGTTTCACAGGGTCGTCGCGATTTCCTCACTTTCTCTTCCATGTCATTGCTTGGCTTGGCGGCGAGCAGCGTTTTTCCTGCCCCGGTGAAGGCCGCCATTTCTATCCTGAATAGTGGCACTTTCGCTGAACTGGATGCGATCGACTTTTACGTGATGGCGTCTAACCAGCCCGCCGTTGATTCAAATCGGGTCAACTTTGTACAAGAAACTGATGAGGCTCAATATCTTGCCCAGGTGATGTTTCAAGAGTTGATGAAGTTCGAATTCCAGTATCAGAACAGTTCATTAAGCGAAGCGTTAGGCCCTGGCATGAAGCCTAATAATAATGTGCTGACAATGAGTGATGGCATCAACTCGGTAAATGCTATTTTCACCAGCAATCGACGCTATTTTACCGATAATATGGTCGAATATGTGAGTGGCTTGTTGCAGCACTCATATAGCAAACAAAAAGATGTCACAGTGGCTGACCGGAAGCTGTATAACTCTTGGGATATGGTGAAGGTAAATGCGAATATCAAGCAAGCAGAAAAGGGAGCGCAATTTAAAGAGATTATCGATCAGCTATACTCTGTCGCCACCCATTATTGTCAAAGTGGAAAGTTAACCGCCTACAAAGCAGGGGGAGAAAACTGGGCTCGTCAACTTATCGGGCACTACTCCAAGAATGAGGTGTTAGACGAACTCATCAGTTCTTTTAAAGTTCAGGAGTATCTGGGGTCAGGCTCATCGTTTGAAAAGGCGATGTGGAAAGTATATAACACCATCAATAAAGTAAGAGCGCTCAATATCTCATCCGGTAGTCACATCTCCAGTGATGAGCTGAAAAAATTTGAACGCACCATGGCAGGTTCTGTTTACAGCGGGTTTGCCATGAACATGAGCTGGGGTCACCAAAGCGAGAAATACACAGTCCTGGCCAACAGGAGAAATTTCGATGATGTGGTGACCTTGCTGAAAACTGAAAGCGGTACTCAGCGCACCTTCTGGAACAATTTCTTCAACCAAAATAGCCCGGATAGCTTCTGGAATGAACTGAATAATATGAGCTTGAGAACGAGCACCTTGCAGGATGGGGATGCCCGGCAGCGTATTCTTCAAAGATACCCTGCTCTGGCAGGGGCGACGGGCAGTATGGCTCCCAAAGCCTTCTCCGGTGTGGCTCCCGCTGCCTTCTCCATAGATTCATTCCTTTCCGTGTTCACCTTGTTGCTGGGGGTGGGCAACTTTACCTGGTTGACGGCGACCGATCGGGAGGAATGGAGCAACCCTGTTCCTTTGATGGAGTTGGGGGCGGCCCTTTTTGATGTGACATTGAATCTGATCCAGCTCGGTCGCTTCCTTGATAAAGTGACCATGTTTATTTATGGCAATGGTGAAGGCATCATAAATAGCATAGCCATTAATATGGGGAAATTCAGTCAATTCTTGAGCAACCTTACAGCCAAAGGCCAGCATCTCACGAATGTGCTAGAGCGGCAGATAGCCAGCAAGATGTTTCTCGCCACTCAAAATATTGCTCGGGTTATCAATATATGTTTTATTGGATTGGCGGCGCTGGGAGCGGCCCTGGCCGCGTATAACCTATATCAGGCTGTCGAGGGCGGGGATGTTGGGGATATTATATTTGCTGCAATAAATATGTTGGTCGCCACTGTGGCGTTGGGCGTCGCCATTGCCTCTTTTATGGGGTTTGCCATTGCCGGCCCCTTGGGTATTATTATTGCGGTGATAGGCATAGTGGTGGCCATCGCCCAGTGGATCTACTCGTTACTCAAGAAAGAAGAGATCAAACCTACCCCAATCGCGAGATATACCAACGAATATATTAAACCTCGGGGGCTTGAGTATGAAGACCTTGGTGCATATATTTGCCGGGTATCCAGTTACTGGAAGCGTACTCTGGTATGCGCATTCGATGCAAGGACCATGAATACCGATTGGGATTACGTCCCAAGTATCGCTGATCATGATAACCCGATTTATACTCAGCCAGGGGCATTGGTAACCTCCCCAAGAAATGGCAAGATTTATAACTTTGCCAATATTCAGAAGCCAGGTTACGGAAATATATCGAATTTCTTCACAGCGGGAGCCACAACAGCAATCAGTAACTGGCGGCCGGGGAGTGATTTGCAGACCTGCTGGCATGCCGTTGAGAGTCAGGCAAGCAATAATAATCGCGCTGCAATATTCGTGGTGCTGGGCAACGGCTCAAGCTTTTCACGCGCCTTCTTAACGTCTCACTTGGAAGATGCCCCTACAAGTAGCAATGAGCTGACGAGTCAATTAAATCTGGAGTGGCAAGAATATCCGCTGGATGTGGTTGCCATCAATGGCCTTGATGAGACCATGTTCCTTATCTTTACTACCCGACACATCTATAAGGTGAAAGGTGGTGTAGCGCGCAGGATAATATCTGACTTTGTCGGTCAGCGCGATGCACCGATAACCTATGGTCTGAATGCACTGGCACTCGGTACCAACGTGAATTTGATCTATCGGTTAAATGGTCTGCAGGCTCCCGAGACCCGCTACCATTATCTGCTGACCCGGGATGACAATGGTGACTATACCAGTATGAAACTACTGCGGACCATCAATAATCCCCTGTCCTCAGACTCGCCGATTGTTGGCCGGTTGTTCAAGAAAACCAACAATCTGGTTTCGCGGATGGACTTTATGTATCACGATGGCAAAAGTGGTTATGCGCGCTATGGCGCAATTATGAATAAGACTGGCGATGCCTCATTGTCATTGCACAATGGGGTTGAGTTTCAGGTGCCGGATAATGGATTCAGATCCTTCTACAAGAATGCATTTATTCCTAAATAACGCAGCCAGTACCCTCTCAATCCCTGGGCCATGAAGGGCCCGTATTGAGCGTGACAGTGCCGCAAATAAGCAGCGCCCTTATCGGCAAAACTCAAAAGCCCTCAGCGAGGGCTTTTTTATGTCATCCCACGCTCTGCACTGGGTCTTGCTCAGGCGCTGGTATCGAGCAGGTTACCCTTGCGATCCTCGGCACCCGTCATGCCCTCCAGCTGTTTTCCAAGCGGGCTCTGCCGGTATTGCAGGTAGTCGATGCGCACCTGCTGGCGCTGGTAGCGATTCTCCATCCGATAGATGTCGGTGGCGTTGGGGGAGGTTGTTTCACTGCTCTCCTGCCCGCTTGCTTGCAGGTAACGCTCCACCACGGCTTTATCCTGCTGGTGGGCGGCATAGGAGACTGCCATGGTTCTGCGGGCGCTTGCCTTCTCCTCGCTCTGCGCCTGCACCTCATCCTTCTTGTCCAGTGCCTGGTTGCGGGCCTGATTGATCTGCTCCGGCGTTACGTCGGGGTAGGAGGGATACTTGCTGTAATCGGGCAGCGGCATGGGCCGGGAGCGGATCTGCATGGTGACGCTTCTCTTCTGAACAGGAACGGACGCATGATACTGGTCCGGTTTCGCTCAAGAAAGCACCATCTGTTTGTTCGTCAAGAGTGGGTTCAGCTTCGCGAATCGATTGTTAATTGCACTGCCGCGGGGTAACAAAAAAGGCGCCATCAAGGCGCCTTTGTCGTTTCTGTCAGTCAGCCAAATCAGCTGAAGAACCAGTAACCACGGTTGACCAGACGGGTCAGCAGTTGCAGGAAACCGGCCTGATCGGTAAGCGTAACCATGTCGGCCTGAGTGATGATGTCCTTGTCACACAGCAGGGAGATGGCGGCTGCATCTTCGCTTGCCAGGGTCCAGGCTTCGCCGTCGATATAGCACTGCTGACTGTCGCCGCTGAACCAGACGGTTCGCAGGCCAGGCACCTTGATGGCGGGCTCGCCCTGGGTCAGCAGGTCGGCCACTTCCTCGGCACTGTAGTCAGGCTCGACCGGATTGACGTCCAGGTCGTGCTTGGCCTCGGAGATCATGGTGCCGAACCACTCCTTGAACAGAGTCTCGTCATCGAGGGCCTGCTGCATCAGCTCGCGCAGACGGTGCATCTCATGGGGCAGGATCTCGCCGTGGCGGGTGCGGGGCTTGAGATCCCCATCGCCGTAACGCTCGGTGCGCACCTCGTTGTCGATCAGGTGATCGGCAAAGGAGGAGATGAGCGCCTTGGCATCCGGCGCCCGGAAGCCCACGGAGAAGTTCATGGAAGGCTCGATGGCGTAGCCTTCGTGGGGGAATCCAGGCGGAATGTAGAGGATGTCGCCCGGCTCCATGATGACGTCGATGATCGCCTCGAACGGTTCGCAGTGCAGCAGCGCGGCGTGGGCGGCAAACTCGTTGAGAGGCTTGGCATCGCCGACGCGCCAGTGACGCTTGCCCAGGCCCTGGGTGATGAACACATCGTAGTTGTCGATGTGGGGACCGACACCCGCATGGGGGGTGGAGAAGCTCACCATCACATCGTCAAAGCGCCAGCCCGGAATGAACTGGAACGGCAGTGCCAGCTCGTTGACCTCCGGGGCCCAGTGGTTGCAGGCCTGCACCAGTATGGTCCAGTTCTCCTCCCCCAGGTGATCGTAAGATTCGAAGGGGCCGTGGGCCGCTTCCCACTTGCTGTCGAAGCGGGTCACCAGACGGGATTCGATAACCTCTTCCATGGCCAGACCCGCCAGCTCGTCCGGGCTGATGGGATCCTGAAAATTCTTGAAGCCGCCCTTGATAAGGAGCGGGCGCTTCTGCCAGTAATGCTCGAGGAAGTGAGCGATATCCAGATTGAGTTCGTACATAGGTCTTCTCGTCAAAGGGTTCGACAAAGGTCAAGAGAGGTCTTGCCAGAGGCGGCTGCCGGCCTCGGGCAAGCCCTCTTGCAGACTGTGTATAGGGTGTCACATTAAATAACCGGGGCCCTGTTGCAGATCATGCACAGGGCCCCGGTAACGTCATTTATCCGCTTATTTCAGCAGATCAACCAGACGCTGAGCCTGACCGATATAGTTGGCCGGGGTCAGTTTCTTCAGCTCGACCTTGACCGCTTCCGGCAGTTCGAGGGTGTCGATGAAGGTATGCATGCCTTCGGCATCGACGCGGCGGCCACGGGTCAGCTCTTTGAGCTTCTCGTAGGGCTTCTCGATGCCGTAGCGGCGCATGACTGTCTGGATCGGCTCGGCCAGCACTTCCCAGTTGGCATCCAGATCGGCGGCCATGGCACCGGCATTGGCTTCCAGCTTGGAGATGCCCTTGAGGGTCGCCTGATAGGCAATCAAGGAGTAACCGACCGCCACACCCAGGTTGCGCAGCACGGTCGAATCGGTGAGATCACGCTGCCAGCGGGAGATGGGCAGCTTGGAGGCCAGGTGCTGGAACACGGCGTTGGCCAGACCCAGGTTGCCTTCGGAATTCTCGAAGTCGATGGGGTTGACCTTGTGCGGCATGGTGGAGGAGCCGATTTCGCCCGCCACAGTGCGCTGCTTGAAGTGACCCAGCGAGATATAGCCCCACACGTCCCGATCGAAGTCGATGAGGATGGTGTTGAAGCGGGCCATGGCGTCGAACAGCTCGGCGATGTAGTCGTGCGGCTCGATCTGGGTGGTGTAGGGGTTCCAGTTCAGGCCGAGCGAAGTGACGAACTCCTCGGAGAACTGGTGCCAGTCCACTTCCGGATAGGCGCTGACGTGGGCGTTGTAGTTGCCGACCGCACCGTTGATCTTGCCGAGGATCTCCACCGCCATGATCTGCTTGAACTGGCGCTCCAGGCGATAGGCGACGTTGGCCATCTCCTTGCCCATGGTGCTCGGGGTCGCCGGCTGGCCGTGGGTGCGCGACAGCAGCGGCATGTCACGGTACTCGTGGGCCAGACGCTTGAGCTCGCTGATGAGCTTCTCGCAGTAAGGCTTGATGACCTCGTCACGGGCGGTTTTCAGCATCAGACCGTGGGAGTTGTTGTTGATGTCTTCCGAGGTGCAGGCGAAGTGGATGAACTCGCTGACGGCGGCCAGCTCGGGGTTCACTTCGACTTTCTCTTTGAGGAAGTACTCCACCGCTTTCACATCATGGTTGGTGGTGCGCTCTATCTGTTTGATGCGGGCGGCGTCACTCTCGTTGAAGTTGAGGACTATGCCGTCGAGCAGGGCGTTGGCGGCCGCGCTCAGGGCAGGGACTTCCGGGATCCCGGCGTGGCTGGCCAGTTTCTGCAACCAGCGCACCTCAACTTCGACGCGAAAACGCAGCAGGCCGAATTCGGAGAAGATAGGGCGCAGGGCATCGGCCTTGTCGCCATAACGACCGTCAATCGGGGAAACAGCAGTCAGCGCGGACAGCTCCATGGGGTGAACTCCTGATGTTTGGTGTGGGGGATTCTCATCAACTCGCGCGCCTGTTGCGAGGCCGTTATCAAGGCTCATGTGCTGCTCGCTTGTTGGTAACCGAGAGTTCTTATTTATCGACATAAACTCCGGTACCTGCGCTGCGCTTCACCTTGCTTCCGGCCTCTCACGACGGAGCCCGAGCCGATTCTTAAAAACGTTTGGCCAATTCCACCATCTTCTTGCGAGCGAAGATGATCTGGGTGCGGCTGCCGCCGAGCTGGCGCCACAGCACGCAGGCACGTATGCCCGCCAGCAGCAGGGCGCGCACCTTGTGCTGTACCAGTGGCTGCTGCAGGAACAGCGGAGTGCCCGCCACCTGGATCCTGGGGCCAATCGGGCTGATAAGATCGCTGTAGATGCTCGCCATGTTGGCCAGGATCTGCTCGTCGAGCAGATCGAAATGCTGTTGCTGGCGGCCGATCTGACCGATCCGCTCCCCCAGCATGTTGAGTATGTCCTTGCGCTTGGCCAGCTTGCGCTCCAGCGCGATCAGGCTGACCACGTAGCGGGTCAGCTCGGCGTTCTTCTGGCTGCCGTCGGCGCCCAGCTGTTCGACCAGGGCGCGATAGCCATCACGAATGGCCAGGTGGTTGCCGAACACCTCCAGCGGCTGCTTGGGGTCGGTCACCAGCACGCTTTGCAGGCTCTCGCGCAGCGAGGCCTCGTCGCAACTGCCGTCGCGGGCCACTTTCTGTACCAGATAGGCTGCCTGGCAGATGCCGGCAAAGGCCATGGTTCTGTCTTGGAATTTGTCAGTCATATGTTCACGGCCCTGTCTTGTTCGTTCACCGGCTGATGCCGCCGCAGGCCATGATCCGGCCCTGGAATTTGTCGCTCACGTTCGCGGCCTTCTGTTAATTATTCAAAACACATTCAAGCCCGCTGGCCGAATGCGGTCTGCAAAGGGCCGCGCGTTGCGGCCCTCGTTGTTCATTTATACCGGGTGGCTGAAACGCTGTTCTATGATGCCGCCGCCCAGGCACACTTCCCCGTCATAGAAGACGGCGGACTGGCCCGGGGTCACCGCGGCCTGCTTCTCGTCGAAGATGACCCTGATGGTTTCATCGTCGATCGGCTGAATGAGGCAGGGAATATCCTGCTGGCGATAGCGGGTCTTGACGGTGCAGCGGCGCGGGGCGCGGATTGGGGTGCGATCCACCCAGTGCAATTGGCTGGCGATCAGGCCATCGGAGTAGAGGCGGGGATGCTCGCCCTGCGCCACCACCAGCACGTTGCGCTCGACCTCTTTGTCGACCACGTACCAGGCCTCTTCGGTGGCGTCTTTGCGACCACCGATGCCGAGCCCCTTGCGCTGACCCAGGGTGTGATACATCAGCCCCTGGTGCTCGCCGATCACCTTGCCGTCCACGGTTTCGATGGGGCCGGGCTGGGCGGGCAGGAACTTGGCCAGGAAGTCCTTGAATTTGCGCTCACCGATAAAGCAGATACCGGTGGAGTCTTTCTTCTTGGCGGTGATGAGATCCAGCTGCTCGGCGATGCGGCGCACCTCCGGCTTCTCCAGATCCCCGACCGGGAACAGGCTCTGACCCACTTGCTTCTCGCTCAGGGTGTAGAGGAAGTAGCTCTGATCCTTGTTGCTATCCAGACCGCGCAGCAGGCGCGGGTGGCCCGTGCTGTCGTCACGGCGCACGTAGTGGCCGGTGGCTATGTAGGTGGCGCCCAGCTCTTCGGCGGCAAATTCGAGGAACGCCTTGAACTTGATCTCCTTGTTGCACAGGATATCCGGGTTCGGCGTACGGCCTGCCTTGTACTCTTCGAGGAAGTGCTCGAACACATTGTCCCAGTACTCGGCGGCGAAATTGATGGTATGCAGCTTCATACCCAGCTTGTCGCAGACGGCCTTGGCATCAGCCAAATCCTGGGAGGCAGAGCAGTACTCGTCCGTGTCGTCTTCTTCCCAGTTCTTCATGAACAAGCCTTCGACCTGATAACCCTGCTGCTGCAGCAGGTAGGCCGAGACGGAAGAATCCACGCCGCCGGACATGCCGACGATCACCTTGATTTGGCTGTTGTCTGTCATTAGTCGAAGTTACCAGTTCGTTTAAACGGGGCGTATTCTACCAGAATTTCGCGCCCCCGGTCACATATCCATGCCCTGGCTCCCATCGGGCGCGCAGCGGCAGGAAATCGTTTTTCTGCTGCTGGCCATTGAGGCCAAAAAAGAGCGTCAAATGGCCTCAAATAAAGGCCTTGAGGGCCGACAGAGGCAAGCGGGTGCCCCCCAGATAATCCTGGATGCACTGCCACACCAGCGGGCTGCGCAGCGCCGGTTTGCACTCGGCTATCTCCTCCAGGGTGAGCCAGTGGCAAGCCAGCACGTCGCCGTCGGGATCCTCTGGATGGTGCTGACCCGGCGCCTTTTCAAGGTCGAAGATGACGGCGGTGCGCACAAAGGTGGCCTCGCTGTCGGCCGGTTTGAACAGATAGGTGCCGAGCCAGGCGCTGGGGGCGGCGGTCAGACCCGTCTCCTCTTTCAGCTCGCGGCAGGCCGCTTCAATCAGGTTTTCGCCCGGTTCCACATGGCCGGCGGGTTGGTTGAAGCGGCGCTGGCCCTTGATCTCCTCCTCCACCAGCAAGAAGCGGCCCTGCCAGTGCACCAGGGCGGCAACCGTCAATCTGGCTTGCATTCTCTCTTCCATCGGCGGGTGCTTGATCATCATGACTCCTTGTCTGTGGTGTGACGGGCAGGACGGCGGGCCGTGCCGCGACCGCTGCTGCGGGGCTTGCCGCCGGTCGGGCTAGTGGTCGATGCGGTGCTGCGGGGCCGTTGATCCCGTCTCGGTTGGTTTGCCCGCCGTGGCGCCTCGCCTGCCGGTTTGGCTGCGCTGCCACCCGAGCGGGGTGATGAGGGTTTGCGCTGGCGCTGGGCTGGCGCCAGCTCGGGGGCGGGCAGGCTGAGGCTCTGCCCGGGGGCCAGCCCGTCTTCTTGCCAGTTACCCAAGTTCCAGTCGCCGATGGCGTAGCGGATCAGGCGCAGGGTGGGGTGGCCGATATGGGCCGTCATGCGTCGCACCTGACGGTTGCGCCCCTCGATGATTTTGATCTCGAGCCAGCGGGTGGGGATCTCCTTGCGCTCGCGAATGGGCGGAGTGCGCGGCCACACATCGGGCTCATCCATGATGCGTGCCCCGGCGGGCAGGGTCATGCCGTCGTTGAGCTCGACTCCGGCGCGCAGGGCGGCCAGCGCCTCCTCGCTCGGAATCCCTTCCACCTGCACCCAATAGGTCTTGGGGGTCTTCTCCCCCGGCTGGGTGAGGCGCGCCTGCAGCTTGCCGTCGTTGGTGAGCAGCAAGAGCCCCTCGCTGTCTCTGTCCAGCCGGCCCGCGGCATAGATGCCGGGCTCCTTGATGTAATCCTTGAGGGTCTCCCGCTCCGCCTCGTCGGTGAACTGGCACAGCACCATGTAGGGCTTGTTCAGCAGCAGCAACTTGCGATCGGCGGGGTCCACCTGCGGTTTCTGCCCGGCCTGTTCAGCCTCGTGTGCGTGCCGGGTGCCGGCCCGCGAGCGGGCAAGACCGGGCCGGTTGGCGTCATCCTGTGCGGTGCGGCCGGAGGCGGTCGTGCGGCCTTGGAGGGAGAGACGGGGGCGGGCAGATTTCATCGCATGCATACCAAAAACAGGGGATGGCGCAGTGTATCACAGGGGGCCGAGTGGATGGGGCATGGGGATGCGCTCACCCGGCAGGCCAACGCCCTGAGGGCAATGAACGGGGTGAATTGCACCCGATTCAGTGCATCTCAGCTCAGCAGTCCTTCGATGACGATGGCCTGACGGGCGGGGGCCGAGCCTGCGTGCAGCAGCGCCGTGCTGACCACCTCGTCCATCATGGCGCGGGCCAGCCGGGTGAGGGGGCGCAACTGCTCGGGGGCGAGCCCGGCCGGGATCGCCAGCAATATGATGGTCTGCACCGGGCCTAGCGCCGATCCCCACTCGATGGGCTCGGCGCAACTGAGTAGCGAGAGGGCGGGCTGGCGAATGGCAGGGCAGATCACGTGGGGCATGGCGAGGCCGGGCCGGATGATGGTGGCGGCGATCTGCTCGCGCGTGGCGATGGCCTGCTCAAGCATGGGCCTGTCGCGCACCAGCTCGGCGGGCAAGAGATCGACCAGCACCCTCAGGGCCAGGGATTTGTCCAGCGATGCCGTCGCGTGCCCCAGCTGGGCGAGGGAAAAACAGTAGTCGGGCTGGGCGAGGCCAAGGCGCTGCTCAGCCTGGGAGGCGGTGGCGGGGCGGCCAAGGGGCTGGCCCAGCTCCACGCACCAGCAGGTAAAGGCCATGTGGGCCAGCTCGGCATCCAGTCCTTCGATGAGCAGCAGACAGAGATCGCCGGGCTGGGTGGCCAGGGTGAGCAGGGAGAGCTGGTTGGTCGCCTCCACCGTCTGGCGGCGGCTGACGTTGATGAACTGGATATGGGACTTGAACAGTCCGGCCAGCCGGCTCAGCTGCTTGGCCTGGGTGATGGTCAATCCCAGCTGGCAGAAGAAGGTGAGCTCGCGGGTGAGCATTCAGGCGTCGACGGTGGCGGTTTTGAGCACGGCGTTGGCGTCCAGCAGCACGGATTCCAGCGATACCTGGCGAACCCGGCAGCCGAGGAAGCGATCCTTCTGCTCAATCTCGATGTCGGAGGCGATCAGCACCAGATCGGCGCAGGCGATGTCCCGCGCGGTGAGAATGTTCTCCAGTCCCAT
The DNA here is from genome assembly GCF_963899305.1 of Aeromonas sp. MR19. NCBI lineage: Bacteria > Pseudomonadati > Pseudomonadota > Gammaproteobacteria > Aeromonadales > Aeromonadaceae > Aeromonas > Aeromonas sp. MR19. The sequence continues at coordinate 28,953 of NZ_CAWQWZ010000002.1, read as the reverse complement.
GGCGCCCTGGGTTTCAACCTTGATCTTCAGCCCCAGCTTGTCGGCGGCTTTTTGCAGCGCCTCGGCGGCCATGTAGGTGTGGGCTATGCCGGTGGGGCAGGCGGTGACGGCGAGGATCTTCATCGGTTCTCGAAGCAAAGAGAGGTGGGCCAACAAGATAGCGCCAAGGGGCGGATTTTGCCAAAGCTGCGTGGCAAAAATGGGATCTTGGCAGCCCAGTGGTGCCTGCGTGCACAGGGGATGGCAAGGGCCTGGATTCATCTGCTGACGATGGGAGCGACAATAAAAAACCGGCCCCGCCAGAAGGCGGAGCCGGTTGCATTCAGTTAACGCGGATTCAGACGGATTGGGTAGCCAAAGTGGCGGCTTTCAATTCCCGTTTGATTCGGCGGATCTTGCGCTCCTCGGCCACGGCCACGCAGGCCATCAGCACCAGACAGGCGGCGGCTGCCATGTCCAGCGCCGCGAAGGTGCCGGCCCAGCCGGTCAGACCGAAGATGGGGGTGCCATCGGCGATCATGCCCAGACCCAGCTTGGCGAAGCTGTCACCTATGAGATAGGCGAAGGTGCCCTTGACGCCATCGGCCACGCTTATGCCCTGCTTGGGTACGAAGCCTACGGCGGCCACGCCGATCAGCAGTTGCGGACCAAACACCAGGAAGCCCAGGGTGAACAGGGAACCCAGGAACATGAACTGGGTGGTGGCATGCTGGTAGAGACCCAGGGTCGCGATGATCAGCGCCAGTGCCACGCAAGCCACCAGACCGCGACGGCCGTTCGCCAGATCAGAGAGGTAGCCCCACATCAGGGTGCCGACCAGGGCGCCCACTTCGAAGAAGGTGAAGCCCTGGATGGCGATCTCCTTGGAGAAGCCCAGCTCCTGGTGAGCGTACACGGTGGACCACTGGTCGATGCCGATGCGCACCACGTAGAGGAAGATGTTGGCAAAGCAGAGCAGCCAGATCACCTTGTTCATCAGCACGTACTTGACGAAGATCTGGCCCTTGCTCAGCTTCTGCTCTTCGGTGGCGATATCCTCTTCGCTGGCCACCTCGTCAAACAGCTCTTCCACCTTGCCCAGGCCATAGGCTTCCGGTGAATCGCTGCCAAAACGCAGGCCGACAAAACCGACCACCAGGGCGATGAGGGACGGGAAAATGAACATGCCGAGCACGTTGCCATCGAACAGGTAGTTGGCACCGAACAGCGCCACCCCGGCCGCACCGGCCCCGCCCACGTTGTGGGAGAGGTTCCACATGCCGAGATAGGTGCCGCGCTTGTTGCGGGGGGTCCACTTGGTGATGGTGGAGTAGCTGCAGGAGCCGCCGCAGCTCTGGAAGAAGCCGCTCAGCGCATAGAAGAAGATCATGAAGTAGAGGCTGAAACCCGTGCCGCCCATGCTGGCACTGAAGCCCAGCATGCACAGGGCGGAGAGGATCAGCATCAGCGGCAGGAACTGCTTGGTGTTCTTGCCATCGGCGTAGTAGGAGACGACGGTCTTGCCCACCCCGTAGGTGATGGAGAAGCCAAGGCCAATCATGCCGAGCTCGGTCATGGAGAGACCGTACTCCTGGATCATGTCATTCTGCGCAATGTTGAAGTTCTTGCGGATCAGATACATGGTCAGATAGCCAATAAATACAACCAGATAGGATTGCATAAAGGGCTTGAACCAGAGTTTGCGCCGGGCTGCGACCGGCAAGTCCAGGGTCGGGACCCGCACCTGCTTGAGAAAATCCAACATATTCATCCTCTGCGAGATAGTCGGTATTTCCGCCACGCCCCTCACTTTTTGGTTGGTGTTAGAGGTCGCGCCACGGAAAGGACAACAGCAAGAGGTTGGACTGCGCGCCTCGCTCTCCTGTCGATTGAACCCATGCCCACTCCCTGCGCCACTGCGAGGGTCGGGTAACTACATCAGGTAGCGTGACTTTAATGAGGCGCGGCGCAAATGGCGTGAGAGCCATCCCTAGGGGCATTAGGAAAATTTCCTAGTTTGGCGGGATCCGGCCATGAAGCGTGAAGGGGATCACAAGGTTGCGGCCCACGGCGGCCTGGTTGTGGTGGCGATCTGGCGCGCAGGAGAATAGGGGCGGGGAGCAAAAAGTGGGCTGGCCCGGCAGAGCAACGGCCGTACCGGCGCAATATCAGGTGCAATGAAAGAGGCCACCCGCAGGTGGCCTCTTGTCGTATGAGCGCGAGAAGGGGATCAGGCCGCCTTGGCCAGTTCCACCTCGTTGGTTTTCTTCACCCGCAGTTTTTTCAGGGCAACCGCCACCACGCCGGTGACGATGGCGCCACAGATCATGCAGAGCAGCGCCAGCAGCGGCTTGTTGACCGCACCCAGCAGGGCAACGATGGGGCCACCGTGGGCCACGCTGTTGGTGATGCCGAACAGGAAAGCCATCACTGCGGCTGTCATGCTGCCCAGCACGTTGGCCGGAATGACGGCGAGCGGATCACGGGCGGCGAACGGGATCGCACCCTCCGAAATCCCCACCAGACCCATGGCACCGGCGGCTTTGCCTGCCTCGATTTCAGAGGCATCGAAGATACCCAGCTTGCGACCGAGCACGGTTGCCAGCGACATGCCGAGCGGCGCGGCAGGGATGGCGCAGGCCATGGCACCCATGAACTGGGTCTGGCCGGAGGCTATCATGCCCACTGAGAACAGGAAGGCCACCTTGTTGACCGGGCCGCCCATATCAAAGCCAGCCATACCCCCCAGCACTATGCCCAGCAGCACCAGGCTGCCGCCGCTCATGGAGAGCAGCATGGCGTTCAGACCCGTCATCATGTCGGCGATGGGCGCACCTATGATGAAGATGAAGACGGCGGCGATAAACAGCGATCCGACGATGGGCGCGATCAGGATAGGCACCAGCGGCTGCACCATCTTGTGGTAGTGACGGGTGGCGATCCAGCGCACCAGATAACCGACCAGCAGGCCCGCTATGATGGCACCGATAAAGCCGGTACCGGCGTCGGCGCCGTAGAAGCTGCCGTTGTTGGCGATCCAGCCGCCGATAAAGCCCGGGGCCAGGGCCGGGCGATCACCGATGGCGTAGGCGATGTAGCCCGCTAGAATGGGGATCATCAGGGTGAAGGCGGCCACGCCCACGTTGAGTATCTGGTTCCACATGCTCCCTTCCGGGATCTGCATGCCGCTCGGGGTCGGGTTGCCGCCGATGGCCAGCGCCAGCGCAATCAAGAGACCGCCGGTCACCACGAACGGGATCATGTGAGAAACGCCGTTCATCAGGTAGCGGTAGAGATCCGAGCTGCCGCCTGAGCTCTTCTCTTCGCTCTTGCGCTCATCCTTGTCCGCCACATAGGCGGGGGCCTTTAACGCCTGCTCAATCAGCCCCTTGCCATCCTTGATGGGGGCCTTGACGCCTGTCTTGATGAGCGGCTTGCCGTTGAAGCGGGCCATGTCCACCTGTTTGTCACAGGCCACGACTATGGCGCTGGCGCGGGCGATCTCGGCCGCGGTCGGGCTGTTCTTGACGCCGATGGAGCCGTTGGTCTCCACCTTCACCTCAAAGCCCAGCTCCTTGGCAGCGCGCTCAAGGGACTCCGCCGCCAGATAGGTGTGGGCGATACCGGCCGGGCAGCCGGTGACACCTATGATGAAGCCTTTGTCGGCAACAGGGGCGGCTTGCTCTTCTTTCTTCTCGAGCAGCAGGGCCAGCGCGGCGGCCGGGGTCTTGGCGGCCAGCAGTTTGGCAATGAAACCTTCTTCGATAAGCTTGGCGGAGAGCTCGGCCAGCACCTCGATATGGTGGTTGGCGCCACCGGCCGGGGAGGCAATCATGAAGAACAATTTGGATGGCTTGCCATCCTCGGCGCCGTAGTCTATGCCGGCACGGCTGATGCCGATGGCCACCGCCGGGGTGCTCACCGCTGCGCTCTTGGCGTGGGGCAGGGCAACGCCCTCCTCGAAGCCGGTGTTGTCCAGCGCTTCCCGGGCCCACAGATCCTTGATGAACTGTTGCTCATCGCTGACCTTGCCCTGCGCGACCAGCAAGCGGGCCATCTCGCTGAAGACCTCTTCCTTGCGGGTGGCCTTTAAATCGAGCGCGATCAGCTGCTCGTTGATAAGGGTGGTGATCATGGTGTTCTCCCCGCTCCTCGATGGAGCCTGTTGGCATGCCACCCGTGCTGGCACGGCATGCAGACAAAATTGACCTCACTATTATCCCGCCCGCAGGGCAGCACACCTATCGGACAAAGCTGCGGAATACTGGATTTTTGTGCGCCATCACCTCGAGTGTGACCCCGATCGCAAAGCGGGGAGACAAGAGGGATGGGGATGGATTGAATCGCCTGTTATTTTATTTTTTTTATAAATCATGCTTTTATTCTTTTCTGTGATGAGGTGCTCTGGCTGTTCTCCGAGTGTTTGCTCGAGCGAGAGGTTATTTCTTTCTATAAATTTGTGAGGTGAAAAACTGTGGTGGTATGTGAACCAACGCACACAAATGGCAGTGATTGGGGAAGATGAGAAGAGATCACGGGAGGAAAAACTGGAGAAATGGGTTTGGCAGGAGAGGGGAGCGAAAGCTCACTTTGCGAGGCGGTTATATCATATGCGCGACCGAATCGAGCCAGTGCGGAACCCGTTGCCGATACCAGTCCAGATAGCGCTGCGCTTGCGGTTTCTCTCTTCTGGTCAGCAGATTGGTGACCTCAATAATCAGCCAGCACTTCGCCATGATGAGATGGCGCAGCAACCGGTCGCCAGAGAGAAGCGAACTGTGGCGCAGGTAGTGTTCAATGATGGCTTCATACTCCGCCAGTGAACCCACCTGTGGCACCAACGGAGCCAGATCGATGGCCGGGCTGCCATAACCAAATCGCTCCCAGTCAAACAACACCAGCTCACCATTGTCGCGGGTGCCCCAGTTACCCTCATTGCTATCCCCCGAGATGAGACAAGGCTCCGCAAACAGCTCGTGGCCAAGCTGCTGAATATGGTGAATTGTCTCACTGGCTGATTCCGGCAGACAGAGCACAGAGAGCGCCGCGTCGGTATCGGCGAGCGACCAGCTGTGCACTTTCAGCGCAAAATCGGGTTGATAGCGACTGTTGTGCAGACTGGCCAGCTGAACAAAGGTCTGCTCGCTGTGGTGCAGTTGCGTGAGGGTGACCGGATTGGGGATCTGCTCAAGGAACAGGGCCTCCCCCTCGACTCTGAGCAGAGCCGGGGTGTTGACCCCGCGCAAATGGGGAGCTGCGCGTTGGTAAAAATGGCGCTCGACCGGTGATGCTCCGCTTTTTCTGATGCAAGGAGTGCCATCCAGCATCTGGATATTTACGGAGGCACTCCCCATCTTTGCCAGCTCGTGTTGCGTCATCCAGTCCCCCGTTAGCTATGAATGGCCAGTTGAGTGAGATAGCTATTTACCTCTGCGCGAGTCGTGAAATGGCGCTTATCACTTTGGCATCGTTCAAATAGCTCGCGATGGAATTGGCGGGAGCTTTTGCTGGCTCGCTGCCCATATTCCGATGCCCACACCAGCAGTTTGTGAAAGTTATCTTCGGCTGCCATTGCATCCCGTTGCTTGGTGTTTTCCGAGCCGCGCGATATCAGTGAATCACGGCATACAGACCAGTCGAGATCCAGAAATAGCAAGGTATCGGCGGTATCAAGCAGCTGTTCGGCCAAGGCACCAAATATCCCTTCGACCACCCATGAGGGCTCTTGGGCAAGTGTTTGAATGGCAAAGTCAATCTCATGCTGGGTCGTTTTTGGTTAAAGCCGCCTGGCTGCCAGACAAGAGTGTCCAGATTGACCTCGCGGATATTTAACCGCTCTTTTCTGGAACAGATATCTGGAGGCTGGAAAGTAGAGGTGATGACGCTGAGAGTGGATTAAAAGTAGGTTGGCGGTTCGCCGACATAGCGTGGCCGCCTATGAGAGAAATACATGCAATCACCCCCCGGAATGCGCCTATACCCCAGCCTCTCGTAGAAGTGATGGTCGATATCTGCATGGAGGAAGGTGGCGACGGCATCGGGACTACCCAGCAGCATGCCTGTCACCCCACGTAGCAGATGGGTGCCAAATCCTTGCCCCCTCATCGCAGGTGTCGTTGCCAGTGAACCTATGCCAAAACAGCCCTGGCCAAGGCCAAATCGGTCCCGATAGACGATAAGGGAAGAGACAGGCTGATTGTCCACAATAAGGACATACCACACACCGGAGCGGTATTTTTGACTGGCGTGGCAGCTCGCCAGATATTCAGTCGGTGACAGTCCTTCGCCCCAAGCATCAAAGCCCATCCAGAAGATGGCATTCAGTTCATCTGGGCTGGCTTTTCTTGTCTGCATCCTGCATTCATCCCTTTACCAGTGTCATGGCGATCGATATGGCTCTCGTTGCTTTCGATGAGATGTGGCGACGCTGAATTGATCCCCCCACCATTTATCCCCAGGGCGCTACAGGCTGCTGAGGGTAGGGATAGCCTAGCCCAGTTCAAGGTAGAGTCGCAGCATATCCTTGTGCTGGATGCCGTGCTCCATCAAGGGTTCCGGGTAGTGGATAAGGAAGTGATTTTTTACGACGGTATCGACGCGAAAGCCGTGGCGTTGGTAGTAGGTGAGCTGGTGGCCGAAGCTGCCGGTACCGAGCTCGACGCGGCATACCCCTTTCTCGGCCAGGCTCGTCAGTACGAAGCGCAGCAGGCCGGAGCCGATGCCTTGCTGCTGGCGGTTGGGGGCAACGGCGATATTGAAGATTTCGGCCGTTTGCTCCCCCACCAGACCGGCCACGCAGGCTCCCACTACCTCGTTGCCATTGTTGCCCGCCAGGGCGGCAAAGCCCCAGGATCCGGGCAGATAGGCGGCAATGCGCTGCTCAGCGGGATCCGCCTCCAGCAGCAGCGCCAGCGGCAGTTGACCGGGGTCCATCTCGACAAACGTCATCTTTATCTCGCTTTTATCTTGCTCTGTGTTAGTGATTATCCGGGGCGCGCCGTCCTCTGGGCCTCAATACTCCAGAAACTTCTCCCCGCAGCGCTCGCAGATCAGGTGCTTTACATGGGTGGTCTGGTAAGCCAGCGTTTCGCCAAACGCCCAGTTGGTGATGCTGCTGGAAGTAAAGGCTTGCCAGAAGGCTTTGCGCGGATCCTTGGGCATGATGTCCTGAGTGTGATCGCGGGCGACCAGCACCACGATATGGCGGGTGCGCTCCCGGCATTTGTCACAGCGATGGATTTCACTCGGCGGGTTCTGGTCGTGCGGGTTGCTCATAAAGGGGCTCGTGAAGAGAGTGGGCGCCCATCATATTCCTCTCCACTTGGCTCTCAATCTCTCCTTGCCAACGCAGTGAGCAGGCTCACGTTTTGGCGCTCGCGCTTTTCTGCTTGACCACAACTGTCGCTTGCCTGGCGCCGCAACAGGGCGCCTCAGGCCGACTCTCGTTTTTGCAGATTGGGGGTGATGATATGGCGCTTGGGGGCAAGTTCCGGTTGCTGCATCCGGGTCAGCAGCCGCTGGGCGGCCTGGCGGCCAATTTCGCGGGCCGGTGAGCTGACGAAGGTGAGGGCGGGGGAGGTGAGCTCGGCTTCCGCCACATCGTCAAAGCCGAGCAGGGCAACTTGCTGGCCGACGTAGTTGTCCTTGCCTACGCTGCGCCCGCTCGCCTCGACGCCGTAGATGGCGCCAAGGGCCACCTCCGGGTAGTGGCAGAGCACTGCGGTCACCTTGGGGTGCTGGTGCAGCAACTGGGCGATTGTGTCGGCTGCGCTGCGCTGGGTGCGTTCGCACTCGAGCACCCACTCGGGTTTGAAGGGGAGGCCGTATTGCAGCAGGCTGGCGCAGTAGCCGCCGATGCGCTCGGCGCGGGTGAGGGAATCGGCCCGCCCGCCGACGTAGGCGATATGGCGGTGGCCCTGCTCGATGAGATAGGTGGTGGCCTGCTGGGCGGCATGGGTGTTGTCGGGGCCGATAAAGTCCACGTCATCGCGGTAGTAGGAGCGGGCGGCACACACCACCGGCAGCTGTGAGCCCAGCAGGGTCTCCAGGGTTTTGGCCGCCGCGCCGCGCACCGGATTGAAGATGATGCCTGCCACCCCCTGCCGCGACAGCGACTGTATGCTCTGCTGCAACCGCTCCGGGCTGTGGCCGCACTGGGTCAGAAACAGCAGATAGCCCTGCTGCTCCAGCACCTCGCTCACCCCTGCCGTGACCTCGGTATAGAAGGGATCCGTGATGTCCCGCAGGATCAGGCCCACCAGGTTGGACTGCTGGCTGCGCAGGTTGGCGGCGGCGCTGTTGGGCACGTAATCGAGCTGTTTGATCGCCTGCTGCACCCGCTCGGCGGTGGCCGGCGAGATGCGTCCCTTGCCGCGCAATACCATGGAGACGGTAGTGACCGAGACCCCCGCCAGCTGGGCGACATCGGTGATCTTGGCGTTTTTCGGTACAAGCGGTTTGGGCGACATAGGTTTGGACGGCATGGGTTGTGACGACATAGGGCGAGTGCTGCAGCCATGGGCAAAGAGACCGGAGAACCACAGCATACCCCCTCGTATACCCAAGTGAAACGTTACATCACGGCGGCGCCGATCTGGCTCACAGATTTTGATCCTCTTGCCATTCGGGCCAGCCATTCTGTGATCCTGTCGGCACTTGCGAGTTGATAAAACGTTTTATCATCCGAAAAACCTGATGCAGGCTCTCTCCGCTGTTTGCCCTCGCCGAGCGCAGTGCGGGAGATCGGCATCGAGACGCGACCTTCACTTCACAAGGATCAGACACATGGCCAAGTCCCCCGCCAAATCCACGATATGGGAGTTTCTGCAGAGCCTCGGCAAGACCTTTATGCTGCCGGTCGCCCTGCTGGCTTTCTCCGGTATCCTGCTCGGTGTTGGCAGTTCGCTCACCAGCGATGCGGTCAAGCAGAGCATGCCCTTCCTCGACAACATGGTGCTGCAACTGCTCTTCCTCTGGATGACCAAGGTGGGGCTGGTGGCCTTTATCTACCTGCCGGTGATGTTTGCGGTCGCCATTCCGCTGGGGCTGGCCCGTGAAGAGAAGGGGGTGGCCGCCTTTGCCGGTTTCGTCGGCTATGCGGCGCTCAACCTCTCCATCAACTTCTACCTCACCGTGGCCAACGTCATCGGTGACGGGGCGCAGGAGAAGGCCTACGGGGTAAAATCCATCCTCGGCATCAGCTCCATCGACACCGGCATTCTGGGGGCCATCATAGTCGGGGTGATAGTCGCCAAACTGCACGCCCGTTTTTACACCTACAAGATGCCGGATGCGCTGGCCTTCTTCGGCGGCGCCCGCTTCGTGCCCATCATCACGGCGCTGGTGCTGGGAGTAGTCGGCCTGGTGGTGCCCCTGGTCTGGCCCTGGTTTGCGGCCGGCATCAACGGCATAGGTACGCTTATCTCCCACGCCGGTCCCTTCGGCCCCTTCCTGTTTGGTACCGGCGAGCGGCTGCTGCTGCCGCTCGGCCTGCACCACATTCTGGTGGCGCTCATCCGCTTCACCGAGGCGGGCGGCACGTCGCTTGTGTGCGGCAATGAGGTAAGCGGCGCTCTCAATATCTTCTATGCCGAGCTATCCTGCGCCGACACTACCCAGTTCTCGGTGTCGGCCACCTCCTTCCTCTCTCAGGGCAAGATGCCCGCCTTCCTCGGCGGCCTGCCGGGGGCGGCGCTCGCCATGTATCACTGTGCCCGTCCGGAAAATCGCGGCAAGATCAAGGCGCTGCTGGTCTCCGGCGTGGTGGCCTGCGTCATCGGCGGCATCACTGAGCCGCTTGAGTTTCTGTTCCTGTTCGTGGCACCCGTGCTCTATGTCATCCACGCCATCCTGACCGGTCTGGGCTTCATGACCATGGGGCTGCTCGGCGTTACCATAGGCAACACAGACGGCAACCTCATCGATTTTCTGGTGTTCGGCGTGCTGCAAGGCACCGCCACCAAGTGGTATCTGGTGCCGGTGGCGGCGGCCATCTGGTTTGCCATTTACTACGGCGTGTTCCGCTTCGCCATAGTGCGCTTCAACCTGAAAACTCCGGGTCGGGAGATTGAGACGAGCGAGACCGCCCAAGTTGTCGGCAAGAAGGCGGGCAACAGCGGTTACAACGGTGAGGTGATCCTTAACGCCTTGGGCGGTGCCGACAACATACTGGCGCTGGACAACTGCATCACCCGCCTGCGGATGTCGGTGCAGGACATGAGCCGGGTCGATGACAAGGTATTGAAGGCGAACGGCGCCATCGGGGTGATCAAGCTCGACGAGCACAACCTGCAGGTGGTGATAGGCCCTCAGGTGCATCTGGTGAAAAACCAGCTGCAGAGCCTGATGGGGGCCTGATCCGGCCCGCCTGTTGCCTTGATCCTACGGGGGCGCCATGCCCCCTTGTTCATCCGTGCTTTTGCTGGCGAGAGAAAAAGAGATGCCCAACACAGAATTGTTTGATTTTGACCGCCGGGTCGATCGCCACGGCACCTACTGTACCCAGTGGGACTATGTGGCCGACCGCTTCGGCCACGCCGACCTGCTCCCCTTTACCATCTCCGACATGGATTTCGAGACAGCCCCCTGCATTCGCCAGACCCTGGCAACACGCCTCGAGCACGGGGTCTTTGGCTACAGCCGCTGGAATCACGGCGACTTCAAGGGGGCGGTCAGCGACTGGTTTGCCCGCCGCTACGGGGCCAAGCTCGACCCCGAGACTCTGGTCTACGGCCCTTCTGTCATCTATGTGATCGCCCAGCTGGTGAGCCTCTGGTCGGCCCCCGGCGAGGGGGTGCTGGTGCATACCCCCGCCTACGACGCCTTCGGCAATATGCTGGCTGCCAATGGCAGGGGGCTGTTGCCATGCCCGCTAATAAAGGCGCAGGGGAGTTACCAGATCGACTGGGCTTGCTTCGAGCAACAAGCTGCTCGCCCCGATTGCCGCATCCTGCTGCTGTGCAGCCCCCACAACCCCACAGGCCGGGTCTGGACGCGGGATGAATTGAGCCGGATGGCCGCCATCTGCCAACGCCACGGGGTCAAGGTGATCTCGGACGACATCCATATGGATATAAGCTTCGCCCCCTACCTGCCCTGGAGTGAGGTGGCGGTGGATGATGGCTGGGCACTGGTCAGCTCGGGCTCGAAATCCTTCAATATCCCGGCCCTTGGCGGTGCCTACGCCTTTATCGCCAACGCGGATGCGCGGGCCGCCTATCTGCAGCGGCTCAAGGCGGCCCATGGCCTGTCATCGCCACCCATTCTCGGGGTGCTGGCCCATATCAGCGCCTATCGGGACGGCGGCGCCTGGCTCGACGCCCTGAAAGCTTATCTGCACGGCAACCTCGCCCAGGTGGCGGCGCGGCTCAACGCCGCCTTCCCCGCCATCGACTATCGGGTGCCCGAGGGGACCTATCTGGCCTGGATTGATCTGCGCGGCCTTGGCATCGACTCCACCGAGCGGATGGATGCGCTGCAAGTCTTGCTGGTGGAGAAATACCGGGTCGCCATCATGCGCGGCGATACCTACGGCCCCGAAGGCAAAGGCTATATCCGCCTTAATGTCGGCTGCCCTCGCTCGAAAGTAGATAAAGGCCTCGATGCCCTGATTGGGGCGCTGCAGGAGCTGCTTGCCGGATAGAGAACCGCCGCCCTCGGGCGGCGGTTGTTATTTCGAGGCCGCCTTTTCAGGTTTGTAACGGGTCTGCTCTATCTGATCGAAGCGCAGGATCAGGGTATCGCCCCCCTTGAGGCGATAGGCGCAGTGGGAAGCGTTGCACGCGATGCGAATATGGGGCTCATCCCCCAGCAGGGGAGATTGACTATGGGCCTCAGTCTGCGGCCACTTGCCTTGTTCGAGGCGGGTGATTTGGCTTTGTGCTTCTGAGGCACCTCGAAGGAAAAAGGCCAGAGCTAGCCAAATAGGCAACAGCACTGCTAAAAACAGGAAGGCGAACTTGTTGTAGTTGTTTCCTAGCCGGACAAGTGTTCGGAAAAGAAAGGGTGCTGGGTAGCGCCCAATTTTTTTCGCTCTTTTGATCAGCCAACGATAGAACATTGAGCTTTGCCACAGCCATGTGAGATGAATTCGCCAGCGGGGGCAGATGATAAGGGCGATGGCCACTGAAAAAATTGTGAATATGCTACCCAATACAGGCCACATCCAGGGTTTAAGCATATTGAGAGTAGAGAGGAGGCCAAAGGCCAGAAGATAATCTGCCGGCGGAGAAAACTCGGCATAGTCGAGCCCAAACGCCAGGGTATAGCCATAGTGATAGGCCATACCCAAGAGGTAGGTCGCTGCTGTCAGGGCAGGAATGGCCGCCACGACCAATCCCGCAAAGCGCCAAGTCGTCTCCTTTTCTTCGGGTTCCAGCTCAGAATTGCGCAATCTTTTTATATGTTGGCGAAGCCAGCGCCAACGGGCGGCGGCTGTTTGGTCACTCACTGGGCGGCCCTTCATTCATCTAGTTGATATATGAATCTGTCAGAGAATGGCGCGGCTGCGAAACAGTACCTTGCCGCAGGCAAGACAGGTGTGACGCAGACGGTAATCCCCGGCGCCAGTCAGCGGGCTGAACAGTACCTTGTGGGAACCGCAGGCGTAGCAGCTGGCGTTCTCGTCATCCTCGGTGGCGCATTCGGGATGCAGGTTGAGGTACTCAGGCAGGGTGGGCAATTTGTCCCAGTCGGGCTGAGTGACAGAGCGGTTCTTGAGGATGATGCCGGCGGTCACCAGACCCGCCAGGGTGAGCAGTACGTCCGTCAATTCCATGTTGTGCAAGGCTCCGTCCATGTGCGGTCGCAAGGCCGGCTGGCAGGCGAAGGCACAATATGGCTCCTATCTTATATTTCCGTGGGCTGAGTGTGTTATCCCCGCCTGGGTGGCCGGTACGGCTGGCGGATTGGCTCTGCTCTCTTTAGCTGGTGTTGAAATAAACGGAGGGGCCCTCGGCCCCTCCTGTTGCACATCGGATCAAACGCCCTCGTCAGGCTACCTTGCTGCCCGTCAGAGTGCGGGCCAGCAGCCCTTCCGGGTTGTGGATGGCCTCCCTGGTCTTCACATCGATGACCTCGATATTGGCGAAGCGCTCCCGGTTCTTGATGGCCACATCGTGGGCCAGGATGACACAGCGAGCGTTGGCTACGTCCTTGGCGCTGATGCGGTTGATGATGCCGTTGGCGCCTTGGGTCTCCACTTTCAGCTTGATCCCGGCCTTGGCAGCTGCCTTTTGCAGGCTCTTGGCGGCGAGGAAGGTGTGGGCCACGCCGGACGGGCAGGCGGTGATGGCGAGCACGTCCGCTTCCCCTTCCGCTTCGATGATCTGATAGCCGTTATCGTCGGCCGTCACTGTCTCATCCTCGGTCACCGGCTTTTTCAGCAGGTTGACGATAAGGGCCGTGGTCAGGGCGCCGAGTACGGTTCCCAGGATATAACCCATCTTGCCTTCCACCACAGGCAGCACTATCCAGCCGCCCCAGGGGGCATGGTTGATGCTGTGCATCATGAAGCCGGTGATGTTGCCGACGATCCCACCCGCGACGATTGCCGGAATGACGCGCACCGGATCGGCGGCGGCAAAGGGAATGGCCCCCTCGCTGATGCCGATCATGCCCATGATGGCGGCCGCCTTGCCCGCTTCACGCTCTTCCTTCTTGTAGCGACGTGGTGAGAGCAAAGTTGCCAGCGCCATGCCGAGCGGTGGCACGCAGATGGCGATGCCGACCCCGCCCATCAGCCAGGGCTGGGTGTTGACCTGGGTCTGGGCGAACAGGGTCGCCACCTTGTTGACCGGGCCGCCCATGTCAAAGGCGGTCATGCCACCCAGGATGGCGCCCAGCATTACCTTGCCGGAGCCCGCCATGCTGGAGAGCCAGTGGTTCATCCCCTCCATCATGGCGGCGATGGGCGCCCCTATCACCCACATGACGATACCGCACACCAGGAAGGTGCCGATCAGCGGATAGATGAAGATGGAGCCGAGCGAACTCATGGAATCCGGGAGTTTTATTCGCTTGAGCTGATTGACGATAAGCCCGGCGATAAAGCCCACCAGGATGGCGCCGAGAAAACCTGTGTGAAACTGCTGCACCGCTATCCAGGAGCCGATCATGCCGGGCGCCAGCCCCGGTTTGTCCGCCATTGAGTAGGCGATATAGCCGCCGAGCACGGCGGTAAACAGGGTGAGCCCTGCTATCCCCATGTCGGCCATGTCCTTGAGCACGCCCGCCTCGGGCACGGCGCCCTTGCCGCTCATCATCACGGAGAGCGACAGCAAGACGCCCCCTGCCACTATGAAGGGGATCATGTGGGAGGTGCCAAACAGCAGGTGTTGCTTGAGGGTATTGAGCTGGGCCTTGATGCTGCGATCCTGGGGTTCAGGTGCACTGGCTTTCGGTTGAGCTGCTGCCTCGGCGCGCACCGGCTGCTTGCCGGCTAGGCCGACAGGCGCCGTGGCTGCCAGCAGCTTGAGCACTTCGGCCTTGCTGGTGGCCGCCTGCATCCGGGGGATAAAGCCGGGTTCCAGCAGCTTGGTGGAGAGCTCGGCCAGCACCTCGATATGGTGGTTGGCGCCGCCTGCCGGGGAGGCAATCATGAAGAACAGTTTGGAGGGCAGTCCATCTTCGGCGCCGTAGTCGATCCCCTGGCGGCTGATACCGATGACGATGGCGGGCTGCAGCACGGTCTCGCTCTTGGCGTGGGGCAGGGCAACCCCCTGTTCAAAACCCGTGTTGTCGAGGTTTTCCCGTGCCCAGAGGTCGCGCACGAACTGATCCTGATTGCCTATCTTGCCGCAGGCTTTGAGCTGGGCGGCCAGTTCGACAAACAGTCCCTGCTTGTCGTTGGCCGCTATGTCGAGGCAGATCAGTCCTTCATCTATCAAGGTGGTGAGCATAGGTGTCTCCTGGCTCTGCGAGCCCTGGTGATATGAGTAACGAATGGAGCAAACGATTGACCTGCCTATTGTTTCTCCCAAGCCATGTCACCGAAATCGGATATATGTGCCCTTTACTGGATTTTTGTGTCAGTCCCCTCACCCTGTGAGCCGGTTCGCATTTTTGTTTATGCCATGGTATTGGCCAATGTTTGATTAAAGCTGTTTAAAAACATATGGTTGGGTTTGGAAGCTAAATGAGAATAAAGAGAAGGCGGGACATTAGCCCCCTGAACCGGCAAGCATGGATGGAGATTTGTGCGCCCTTGCCATCTCTTGAAATGTGAGCCGCTTGGCAAAAGTGCGGCCCGGGAGCCAAAGTGCGCATCAGCAAGGGGAGATAGGCCGGCCTGGCCGAGCCGCGTGAAAAAAATGTGCATAACCAGCAGCCCTCGATGATGGCGGTGTGAAAGTCGGTGTAATTGATTTCAATTTGCTGATAATAAAAGGAAATTTATGATTTCATCACGCCGGCTTCGGATGATTTAACGTGGTTTCATAAGAGGCTTTTAGCTGCTTTTTAGATTAGCTTTTGCATAATCAATCGTTTATTTAGTTGGACAATCCAGGCGGGATCGGTGTCCAATCAGGGAGCAGGTTGGCCAACAGTGCCGTCAGCCAGTGTGTAACCCTATGATGTAAGGAGACATCCTGATGGAAAAACTTGACCAAGAGATCGACACCATGCGCCAGGAGTTTGAGTCACAAGGCCAGAAACAGGCCCACGACAAATGGCAAGCCAGGGTCGATGAACTGCAACGGGAACGGGAGCGTTCAGAAGCGCCCCAGCCGGAAGCGGCAGAACACTAGCCCGCCGACGGCCACTATCGTGATGGCCATCGGTCAAGCAGATAATAAAAACCCCCACGGCCCGCAAGGGAGGTGGGGATTTTTATTGGCCGGGCGATGGCGCCCTTGAAGGCGTCATGCGGCGCAGACTGACGAACGAAGGCGCAGCCAGGGAACAACAAGGGCCATCAGTGATGGCCCTTGCTCGTTTATTAGGTCATTGAACCCGTGCCGGGTTCACGCCTTAGCAGCGGTTGCCGGCGCGGGCGACCCGGCCTTCGGCCAGCAGCTGGTAGTGGCCGGTGGCGGCAGGGACAAAGGCGGACTGGCCCTTCTCGAGGCGCAGCGTCTCGTCGCCCTGCTTGAGCGTCACAGTGCCATCGATGGCAAACAGGATCTCGGCGCTGGCGGTGGTGAGCGTATGCTCGCCCGCCGGATAGACGCTGAAGGTGAAGTCCGGCACCGGCACGTCGAAGTGCTGCACCGCACCCTCTACGCGGGGGGCCAGCAGGATCTGGTCGTCCGGCTTGGGTAGGCAGCGGGTGCAGTCCAGCAGCTCGGCCACGTCTATGTATTTGGGGGTGAGACCCGCGCGCAGCACGTTGTCCGAGTTGGCCATGATCTCGAGGCCGGTGCCGCGCACATAGGCGTGGGGGGTGCAGGCATCGAGGAACATGGCCTGACCCGGTTGCAGGGTCACCACGTTCAAGAGCAGCGGCGAGAAGAGTCCCACATCCCCAGGGTACTGGGCGGCCAGACTGGTGATCAGCGCAAAAGTCTCCTCATCCTGGTGCGCGGTGGCATAGGCCAGCAGGCCCGCCAGGGCGTCTTCCTTGCGCGCCCCTTGTAAAATCAGCAGCTGATGGAAGAAGTGCTGCAGGCCCGCTTCCTGCTGGTTGGCGGCAAGGGCCGCGACCAGATCGGCGATGGCGGGCAGCTTGACCCGCTCGAATAGCGCCAGGATGGCCGGGATGGCGCGAAAGCCGTTCATCGCCTGATAGGGGGTGAGGGCAAACACCAGCTCGGGCTTGTGGTTGGGATCCTTGTAGTTGCGATTGGCGGCCTTGGGCGAAATGCCGGCGGCCTCTTCTTTGGCAAAGCCCGCTTCGGCCTGCGCCTTGCTCGGGTGCACCTGAATGGAGAGGGCCTTCTCGGCGCACAGCACCTTGAACAGGAACGGCAGGCTGCCGAAACGGGCCTGGGTGGCCTCGCCCAGCACGGCGGCGGGGGCGCTCTCTATCAGGGTTGAGAGCTTTTGCGCCTGCCCGGCCAGCACTACCTCGGAGCAGCCATTGGGGTGGGCACCCATCCACAGTTCGGCCTGGGGCTTGCCCGCCGGATTGGGGATGCCGAACAGGGTGGTGAGGGCGTCATGGCTGCCCCAGTCGTAGCCTTGAATCGGATTTTGCATTGACAAAAAAGAGGGCAGATCGCGACTGCTCATAAGGGATGCCTCATTTGGTGTGCAGAAAATCGGGTGCAGAAAAGGGTGGCATTGCTGCCGTGGACCGGACTATAACATGGGCGGTCGCGGGCACCGCAACCGCTTGCCTCTCTCTTGATCAGGATCAGCATGTCTCTTGTCTTCAGCCAGTTGCTCGATGGCGCCCTCCACGAGCAGGCCCCCTTCGACCAGATCTGGTTTGCCCAGGATCAGGGGGTGCCGCCCGGTTTCAGCTATCAGGTCAACTTTCCCCGCCTCGAGCTGGTGTTCAGCGGCGAGTATCGCAACCAGATCTGGGACAGGGAGCAGGGCTGCCAGGAAATCTGCATCGCCCCGGGGCAGGCGCTCTACATCCCCCCCAACGGCTGGAACAAGCCGCTCTGGACCACCGACTGCTCGGTGTTGAGCCTGCTGTTCGGCAAGCGTCAGCTGGGCTTCAGTCTGGTGAGCAAGCGGCGGGAAGACCCCGATTTCTTTGACGTGCAAAAGCACAGCATCATGGCCCGGGCCGGCCATGTGAACGAACACATATTGGCGGCGCTCAACGTGCTGACCGAGGATCCCGCTCGCTCCCCCACCGACAATCACCTGCTGCAGGCGCTGCTCACCAGCGTGCGCCAGCTGCTGGCGGAGTCCGCCGCCGAGCGGCCAAGAGGGGCGGACCTGTTTCACGGGATCTGCATCTATATCCAGGAGAATTTTCACCGCCCCATCACCCGCGACTCCATCGCCCACCGCTTCAACGTCTCGGCCAGCCATCTCTCCCACCTGTTTCGCGAGCAGGGCCACATGCGCCTGGCCGATTACATCAGCTGGGTGCGGATCGACAGGGCCAAGTTCATGCTGAAAAAGTACCGGTTTCGGCTGGAAGAGGTGGCGAGCCGCTGCGGTTACGGCGATGTGAACTATTTTTGCCGGGTGTTCAAGCAAAAGACCGGGCTGACCCCTTCACAGTACCGCTCCCTGAGCCAGCCACAGGGGCAGGGCGAGGGGCTGGTGGGATAAGCAGGGATGCCGCTGGAACCTGCGAGAGTCAGGCGTTGGCTGGGCCGCTGTGGATCCGGGGCGGGCAGGCTGGACGCATTGTGATCCAGTACTCGACTATGGTCTGACATGCGTGCTCGCCATTTGATTATGAAAACGAATGGGCTAAGATGGCCGCGCGCAACTTACAGATTGATAACAAACGGAAGTTAGGAGATGCCGATGGAAAGCAAAGTAGTTATCCCGACCCAGGGCCAGAAAATCACAGTCGATGCCAACGGCAAGCTGCAGGTTCCCAACCATCCGATCATTCCGTTTATTGAAGGGGATGGCATAGGTGTGGACGTGACCCCGGCCATGTTGAATGTGGTCAATGCCGCGGTCGAGAAAGCCTACAAAGGCGAGCGCAAGATCGCCTGGATGGAGATCTATACCGGCGAGAAGTCGACTCATATCTATGGCGAAGGTGCCTGGCTGCCGGCCGAAACCCTGGATTTCATTCGTGAATACTGCGTGGCCATCAAGGGCCCGCTGACCACCCCGGTCGGTGGCGGTATTCGCTCCCTCAACGTGGCCCTGCGTCAGGAGCTGGATCTCTACATCTGCCTGCGCCCGGTCCGTTACTACGAAGGCACCCCGAGCCCGGTCAAGCGTCCTGACCTGACCGACATGGTGATCTTCCGCGAGAACGCCGAAGACATCTACGCCGGTATCGAGTGGAAGGCGGACAGCGACGAAGCCAAGAAGGTCATCGCCTTCCTGCAAAACGAGATGGGCGTTAAGAAAATTCGCTTCCCCGAGTCCTGCGGCATCGGCATCAAGCCCATGTCCAAGGCCGGTACCGAGCGTCTGGTACGTGCCGCCATCGAGTATGCCATCGACAACGATCGCGACTCCGTGACCCTGGTGCACAAGGGCAACATCATGAAGTTCACCGAGGGTGCCTTCAAGGATTGGGGCTATGCCCTGGCCCAGAAAGAGTACGATGCCCAGCTCATCGACGGCGGCCCCTGGTGCTCCTTCAAGAACCCGAAAACCGGCAAGACCATCGTGGTCAAGGACGTCATCGCCGACGCCTTCCTGCAACAGATACTGCTGCGTCCGGCCGAGTACGACGTCATCGCCTGTATGAACCTCAACGGTGACTACATCTCCGACGCCCTGGCCGCCCAGGTGGGTGGCATCGGTATCGCGCCCGGTGCCAACATAGGTGACGGCGTGGCCCTGTTCGAGGCGACTCATGGCACCGCGCCCAAGTACGCCGGTCAGGACAAGGTCAACCCGGGTTCGCTGATCCTCTCCGCCGAGATGATGCTGCGCCACATGGGTTGGACCGAGGCGGCCGATCTCATCATCAAGGGCATGGAAGCGGCCATCGCCAACAAGACCGTGACTTATGACTTCGAGCGACTGATGGAAGGCGCCACCCTGCGCTCCTGCTCCCAGTTCGCCCAGGACATGGTTGATCAGATGTAAGCGGTGAGACTGAAATGCAAAACCGGCGCCATGAGCGCCGGTTTTTTTATGGGTTACAGGCCGCTGGCCTGAAGGTGCACCTGTGATCAGGTGGTCTTTTCCACGTGCTGTTGATAGAGCTGTTGCCACTTGCTGCTTTCGGCTTCATCGCCCTGCGTCTGCCAGAACTCGCAGATGGAGTTGGCGAGCTCGGATGCCATGGCGTGATCTCCATCGCGGCGACTCATCAGATATTGTCCCAGCCAGCTTTGATATTGTTTCATTGCCCGATCTCCTTATCTAAGGTGCCCTTGGTGGTTGCCCGTTTGGCAGACAAGCCTCTCGACCGCTGCCAGACCTGACTCAACCAGGTCACTGTTTTCCTGCGCACCTCTGTTCGTTGTTATCGCCGGATTGGGTAGCGATCTCGCCGGATAACGGCGCTAACGGGGCGCAGATGTCAAAAAACGGTCCCTATCCTATCACAAAATAACCAACTTGGGGGGATTGGCGGCCGAAGGAGGAGAGGTGAGGTGCTCACGCTCAGGGCAAAGGGTGTGCCATCTTGCTGATCCATGAAGAGAAAAACCCGCCAGGGTGGCGGGTTTATTGGGTGAAAAAAGATCAAATTTTGGCGGTGGCCAGGTATTTTTCCATCTCCTCGGCGGGCACCATGCCGCCGCCGGTGGCCCATACCAGGTGGGTGCTCTGTGCCATGTGTTGGGCAGTCAGACCGCGCGATGCCTGCCACTCTCCATCGGCACTGACCCGCCACGGACCCGGCATGCCGGCCAGCGCCGAGGGTTCGAGTTTGATCTGCTCATCCCGTGCCAGCAGCCCCAGCAGGTCATACATCTCCTGATCGCTCAGGGTGAAGAAGCCATCGAGCAGTCGCTCCATGGCGCGGCCGACGAAGCCGGAGGCGCGCCCCACCGCCAGACCGTCGGCGGCGGTGAGGTTGTCTATCCCCAGATCCTGCACCGCTATCCCGTCGTGCAGGCCGGTGTGGACCCCCAGCAGCATGCAGGGGGAGTGGGTGGGTTCGGCAAACAGGCAGTGGACGTTATCCCCGAACGCGAGTTTCAGGCCAAAGGCCACGCCGCCGGGGCCGCCGCCGACACCGCAAGGCAGATAGACGAACAGCGGGTGCTCGGCATCCACCTTGATGCCCATATCATCGAACTGCTTTTTCACCCGCTCGCCCGCTACCGAGTAGCCGAGGAACAGGGTGCGGGAGTTCTCGTCATCGATGAAGAAGCAGTTGGGATCGCGCTCGGCCTCCTTGCGCCCTTGCTCCACTGCGACACCGTAATCTTCGGCGTATTCCACGACTATGACCCCGTGTTCACGCAACTTGCGCTTCTTCCACTCCCGCGCATCGGCGGACATGTGGACTGTGACGGTGAAACCGAGCTTGGCGCTCATGATGCCGATGGACATGCCGAGGTTGCCGGTCGAGCCCACGGCAATGCTGTACTGGCCGAAGAACTGGCGAAACTCGTCCGTGAACAGCTTGCGATAGTCATCTTCCTCGCGGAGCAACCCTGCCTTGATCGCCAGCCGTTCGGCATGGGTCAGCACCTCGTAGATGCCGCCGCGCGCCTTGATGGAGCCGGAGATGGGCAGATGGCTGTCTTTTTTCAGCAGCAACTTGCCGGTTACCTCGACGCCGTAACGCGCATTGAGCGTTGTCTGCATGGCCGGGATGGCGGCGATCTCGGACTCCAGAATGCCCTTGCTGGCACGGGTCTCGGGGAAGGCGTCGCACATGTAGGGGGCGAAGCGGGCAAGCCGGGCGGAGGCATCCGCCACATCGCTGCCATCCAGCCCCACATGGGGCAGGCCAACCGCCAGCGTGCTGGCCTTGGGGTTGAACCAGGTCACGGGCTCGAGTGCGATCAGGGATTGCACCAGTGGGAATTGGGTAATGAGTTGTTGGACGTCGATGTTTTTCATGGGATGTCTCGGTCTTGTTACACGATATAGGAGAGCAGGAAAGTACCGGCCAGCGCCATCAGGGAGGCGACAAAGGTGGCGGTAGTGTAGTACTTGAGCGTTTCGTTCAGGGTTGCGCCGCAATACTGCTTGACCAGCCAGAACAGGGAGTCGGTCACCATGGTGCAACCGATGGCGCCGGAGCCGATGGCCAGCGTCATGATCTCGGGGCTGATGTTCGGGTAGTGCACCATGATGGGGGAGACGATGGCGGTGGCACCCATCATGGCGACGGTGGCGGAGCCGACGGCCGCATGCAGCACTATGGCCACCAGCCAGGCCAGCAGTATGGGATGCATGTCCAGCTGGGAGAGAATGGTCGCCAGGCTGTCCCCCAGGCCGCTCGCCTTGAGCACGCCGTTGAAGGCGCCGCCTGCCCCTATGATCAGCAATATGTTGGCAATGGAGGAGAAGCACTGCTCGGTCTGGTTCAGCAGCCCTTCCATCTTCATGCGCTGACGGATCCCCAGCACGTAGTAGGCGGTGAAGGCGGCGATGAACATGGCGGTGATGGGGTTGCCGATGAACTCCAGCAGGGTATAGAGACCGCTTGCGTGATCCATGTTGAGCTCGGCCACCGTCTTGGCCAGCATCAGCAGTATGGGCAGCAGCACGGTGAACAGCGAAGCGCTCAAGGTTGGAAGGCTTGCCTCGTCGCGCGCCTCTATATTCGCAAAGGCGGCAGGCACCTCCTTGAACGGCACCCGCTTGCCCAGCAGCTTCAGAAACAGCGGGCCGCCCACCAGGGAGGCAAACAGCCCGACCGCGAGGCCATAGACGATGACGGAACCTATGTCGGCACCCAGCTGATTGGTGACGTAGAGCGCGGCCGGGTGGGGCGGCACTATGCAGTGCACGGCCATCAGGGCGGTGCAGAGCGGGATGGCCAGGGTCAGCAGCGAGGTCCTGGTCTTGCGGGCGATGGAGAAGGCCAGCGGAATGAGCAGCACGACTCCCACTTCGACAAACAACGTGATGCCGCACACCAGACCGACCAGCACCATGATCACCTGAGGCGAGAGCCAGCGGCATTTCTGCAGGGCGAGACCTATGCGCTCTGCCGCGCCCGATACCTCCATCATCTTGCCGAGTATGGTGCCAAGGCCGATGACGGCGGCCAGAAAGCCCAGGGTGCCGCCTATGCCTTCCTCCATGGCGTTGACCATCTTGACCGGGTTCATCCCCATCATGGTGCCCACATAGAAGCTCGCCAGCAGCAAAGCCAGGAAAGGATGCACCTTGCCCTTCACTATGGTGAAGACAATCAGAATGATGCTAGTCAGCAAGGTACCGACGACCCACACTTCAGAATTCATACTGCGCCTCTATGTGTCATGAGTGATGATTAGGCGCCTATTGAATGAAAATGACGGGCGGCTGACAAATGATGAAAATGGCGTCTTGGATGATCTGTGTTGATGCAAAGGTGCCACATCCATCACATTTATCGGATTTGATGGGATTTGATGGGATTTGATGGGATTTGATGGGATTTGGGTTGTTTGGTTGCATCCAAAGGCCGGTTTTCTGGCTATCATCTGTGCGTTTTTTGGGGCGAAGAGGCGTGCCAGATGTATACCGAAGACAACTACGTATCGAGAAACAAACTGCTGAACGGTTATCAGCTCTCCAAGTTGCATACCTTCGAGGCGGCGGCCCGTCACAGCTCCTTTGCCCTGGCGGCGGATGAGCTGGCGCTCAGCCCGAGTGCGGTGAGCCACAGGATCAGTGCGCTGGAAGAGGAGCTCGGTTTCAAGCTGTTTCAGCGCTTTCACCGCAAGGTGATGCTGACCGCAGAGGGGCAAAGAGTCTTCTGGGCGCTCAAGTCCTCGCTGGAGTTCATCAACCAGGAAATCCTGGAGATCAGGCATCAGGAACTGTCCGGTTCCCTGACCGTCTACTCCCGCCCCTCCATCGCCCAGTGCTGGCTGGTGCCCAGACTCGCGGATTTTTCTCGCCTGCATCCCCAGATCGATCTCAACGTCATGACAGGCAACGAGAACATCAATCTGCACGGCTATGGCATAGACCTGACTATCTATTTCGATGACAAGACCCCGGAGCGGCTCGCCATCCACCCGCTGATGGATGAGTACATGGTGCCGGTTTGCAGCCCCGAATATGCCGAGCAGCATGGGTTGCTGGACAATCCAGACCACTTGTCTCGCTGTCGTCTGCTGCACGACAGGCAGGCCTGGGGCCATGACTCGGACAGCGACGAGTGGAGCAGCTGGGCCCGCCAGTGCGGCATCTCTCTCGACGCCTGCCAGTCGAACATGGGGTTCGATCGCTCCGATCTCGCCATCATAGCCGCCATGAACCACGCCGGGGTCGCCATGGGCCGCAAGAACCTGGTGAGCAAGCGGCTGGTCAGAAATGAGCTGGTGGCCCCCTTCCCTGGCATGGAGGTGCGCTGCGAGCAGCGTTACTACATAGCGACCTTGCCCAACCGTCAGTGCCCCAAGATCCAGGCCTTTGTCGACTGGATCTGCGCCCAGGCAGGGGAGACACAATAAGCGGCAGGGCCAAGCACCGTGTTATTCCCCGTCTGGGGTGCAGGATGGAGGGCGAATACCCGGCAAAAAGCGGTGCAGACGGTAGGAGCGGCGCCGGAGAGCGGGGAATTCGTCTGACATCCGAGCGAGTTAGACGAATACACCGTCAGTAAAGGCTCAATCGTTCGACATAGGATGGAAACCGGACACAAATAAAAAAGGCCACTTCTTGCGAAGTGGCCCCTTCCAAACGTGGCTGGGTGAGTCTGAATAAATAACTCATGTTATTGATTATATATAATTTTTTTAGTGAAAAGAGCTTAGGTGTTACTGGCAAATAAGCCACCACACATTTTGCCATTGAGGCGTACCTGTCTACCCCGCGAAAAAGCCAGTCAGGTTGCCGGCTACTTCGAGCGATCGCGACGCACTTCTCGGGATGCGGGTTCAAATCCCTATGACCCGGATCCTACGATTCATACTCAGCGTGTTGTTCTTCGCGCCGATGTATTTCGTTTTTCACAGGGCTGCGCAATTGCGCACTATCCAAGCCTCCTCTTTAACTTTTGCCACACCTGAAGCATCCAATACTGGGCCACTTGTTGCGTTTCGTTTTTGTGCAGTTTGTAGTGCGCTGTGCCAGTGATGGTCATACAGAACTCGTTCTACCATGGAGCAATCACGAATGCGCACGATTGAGATGACTTGATACTGGCCAATTGGGGGAGCGACTCATAGTCGTAACTTGGCCACAGATATGCTGTTGAGCAAAGCATGTGTTTTTTGACGTTATCGGCCCACTTCGGCGCTTAGGACGTCTCACTGCACCCCAGCCCGGGCCAGCTCATCCATGATGGCCTGCTTGCGCTCAACGGCCTACCAGCAGCGTCTAGTGAAGGCATCAAGGGTAGAACACTCCTTGAGCAGGGTCTTACGGGTGTCATCCTTGAATGACTCGGTCACCAGTTTGCCATCGGTACTGGCCTGACGCTTACTGCCAAGCCCGTGATGTTGAGCCCCTTGGGTGGAGCCTAGCCGCTGACCCTTGACCTAACCGGGTCAGGCGACGGCGTGGTCGCCCACTCGGTGGGCCCGTTCGGGCCGCAGGGTGGATTGCTATGCCACAGAGCGTGGACGACGGTGGCAACTGAGTGTGCGAGCCGGATATGGCACAGGGCAGAACAGCCCATACCGGAGGCTGCTACACTGGCGGAAGAGATTCGTACGGACACACCAACAAGGAAGTTGATGATGAGAGAGATTCCCTGCGCCCTCGCGGCGTGGCTGCCCCCCCAACCCCCCAGTCCGGGGCATCTGCGCGCCGATCTGGATTCCTGGCGGCAGCAGTTTTTTCGGGCGCTGCCCGACGCGCGGTGCTTCGAGGCCCTGTTCGATCGGGCTCCGGACATTGTCTTCTCCATCAAGGACAGGGCTGGCCGCTATGTGAGCATCAGCGAGGCCTGTACTGAGCGCTGTGGCCTGGCGAGCCGGCATGATGCCATCGGCAAGACGGCCCACGAGATCTTCCCACCCCACATGGCAGCGCGCTACCAGGCCCAGGACGATCGTCTGTTTGGCACCGGTGAGCCCGTAGTGGACAATCTCGATCTGACCCTGTTTAACGACCGCAGCCCCGGCTGGTGCCTGACCAACAAGGAGCCGCTGCGCGATGCCGGTGGCGCCATTGTAGGCCTGGTATGCATGTCACGCGATCTGCACGAGCCGAGCCGGGCCGGCTTCATCGACGATCGCTTCGTCGAGGCGGTCGATCACATCCTGACTCATTATCCCACCCCCTTGCGCATTGAATCGCTGGCAAGACGGGCCGGGGTATCAGTCGCCCAGTTTGAGCGGCGCATGAGGCGGATCTTCCAGCTCTCCGCCGGTCAGTTCATCACCAAGACTCGCATCGACATCGCGATCAACTGGCTAAAGGGCAGCGATATGGCCATTGCCGACATCGCATTGCGGTGCGGTTTTTGCGATCAGAGCGCCCTGTCGCGGCAGTTTCGAGCCCTGACAGGCCTGTCTCCACGCCAGTACCGGCAGTTGCTGCGCCGGGGGAATTGACGCGCCGCCGGTGCGGCGCGTCGTACTCACCTATTGAGCCAGCCCCACACTGAGGCTCAGATCCCGGTAGGGTGCACCGGCGTCCACCGCTATGTGGTAGTAGGTGCCGCCCTCGGGGGCCTGGATGGTGACTGCCTCATCGTTACCGCCATTGGCCGAGCCCTGATCGTAGCTGCCCCGGTTCGGCCAGCCCTGGTGCATGACATAGAGGTTGGCGTCGCCACTGCCACCTCGGGTCTGCACCGTCAGCCGCGTCGTTCCCTGGGGCACGAAGACGTAGAAGTAGCGGATGTCGTCCGACGCGATACCGGTGCGGGCACAGGTCGCGTCGATGACCTGATCGTCGGGATAGCCGCAGTCCGGCTCGGGCGGCTGGCCGGCCGTGGTGGCCGTCTGCACCCAGGCGGCGAAGTCGTCGTCATAGGCCAGATCCTGCATGGTCGACCAGTAGCCGTCATAGTCGTCGGCGCGAAATCTGGTCACGGTATCGTCCACCCTGTCCCTGTGGTGTTCGAACATGTAGCGCACCGCCATATAGCCCCAGCGGTAGGCGCGGGTCCCATAGTCGTTCATGTCATAGGTGTTGCCGAAGATGGTCGACAGGGGATAGGTGCCGGCCTGGGCCGCCTCGATCGCCTTGGCGTTGTCGTTGCCAAGGGACAGATACTCGGCCAGACCTTCTATCCACCAGACGGTGGGCTGGCTGATGGCTCGGGCGAAGTCGCCGGCCATGTTGAAACGGCCATCCAGATAGTGCACATACTCGTGCTCCAGGTTCCACACCGAGAACCGGGGGCGTAGCCAGGAAGCCTCGTGGGCGATGAAACGCGCCTGGTTGCCGGGTTGGTCGGGATCCCCTTCCAGATACATGCCGCCGTTGTCGGTGGCGATGCCGTAGATGACGCCAGCATAGCGGCTGTAGTTGGCGTAGTCGTCGAACACCACCACCTCCAGCGCGTCGTTGACGTCGCCCGGCAGTGGCCGGTTCTGGGTCTTCAGCATGCGGTGGAAGTATTGCTCCTCGTTGGCCAAGGCGGCGCAACTCTCGGTCAGTTGCTGCTCTGTCATATCCTGGGCTCGGATGCGCAGGGTCGACCCGCACTCGTGGCGGATCGGCAGCACTATGTCGGCCAGCCGCTGCTCGAAGTCACAGGTGCCGTACTCGGCGCAGCGGGCATTGTCATAGTATTTCACGGCACTGGCGGCCGCTAACCAGAGATCGGCGCCGGGGCCATCCAGACTGCTCTTTTCCAGGATCTGCTCGATCCTGGCCCGAGACGCGGCGAAGTGGGCCGGATACTGCATGTAGCGCAGGGCCTCGTTCAGGCTGTCGGTGAGCTGGTAGGCGTAGCTGGTGCCGAGCAGAGCGGCCTGGTTGCCCTGCACGAAGGCGAACAGGGCCTCGGCGTAGCTGCCGTCTTGCTCGGCCAGGGCGCGCCCCTCAGCGCGGTAATGGGACATGAACAGGACGGTCAGCAGGCCGGTGTAACCTGACCCCACCTCCCAGTGCTTGAGGGCATCGGCGGCATTCGGCTGTCCGTCTCGATTGGTGAAGCGAGCGATGAGGGGCTTGAGGCGCGGCATGTAATAGGCCTCATCACGGAGATTGGTCATCAGGGTGAAGCTCTCCCCGATCGTGCTGCCCGCGTCCGGATTGGGGATGAACAGGGCCGGGTTGTCCAGCAGCCGATCGAGGCCGACCCGGATCGCGTCGCGTACCGTAAGCGGTGGCTCCGGATAGAGATCGCGGGCGATGGCATTGTAATAGCCGGCGCGCAGATAGAGCACCAGATTGGCGAGGCCACGGCCACTGCCCTGATAGTCGGCGGCGCGCGCCTGCAACCGTTCGGCCACCGCCAGCAGGTTGGCGGTGTCATAGATGCGGGCGCCGTCGTCCGCCGTGAGAGAGAAGAGGCCATAGGTGCACGACACCTCGGGCAGGCCCTCCAGGTAGTCGGCCAGTGCAGCACCGGATTTGTCGAGGAAGCCGGCCGGATCGCGACAATCGCCCCCCTCGGCCAGCAGGCTCTGGGCCTGAGCGCGCCAGTCGGGCTCCCGGTCGCGCTGGACGTGGGGATCTTGCGCCAGCTCGGGGGCGGCGGGCGGCGGCAGCAGGCGGTGCAGCCGCGGCGCCGGCAGGGTTGTGAGGGACTGGCCGTGCTCGGCGCCGGCCAGATCTGCCGGCACCATGGCGGGCGAGGGCAGGGAGACGGGGGCCTCGGTAGCGGCCAGGGCGGTGGCCCAGCCAGCCAACAACAGACACGCCAGGGGTTTTAGTGCAAGCATAGGACTCTCCATGGTTGGGGTAGATGCCCGTGCCGGTGTAGTCACGCTGCTGGCGCCTCCCTGCGCCGGTCCGGGACACCTAATGTGGCAGAGAGTCCCCCCGCCCGTATTGGCATATCCCTGCGCCTTGACGGCGCAATTTGCCAAAAACGCTTCGCCCGGGCATGCCTTCGCCATCTGGTGTGGGCAGGTAGCACCCCCTCATTGGGATCCGCAGATGCAGGACGATTTGGGCGCCCCTTCACCATCAGGAAATAGCATGGACAGGCATTGTTCATAACAGAGCTACCAAACCTATCTCCCAGTTCAACTTGATGCGCACCATTAGCCTGGCAATGCATCAGCCTGGCAATGCATCGTTTTGCACCACAAGATGAGACTCGATACGGTTTGTGAATCGCCCCTACTTTCCTAGACACCTCAAGAGCCTCAAACTGAGGTCATTCAGGAGGTGTTATGAGCAAGCAGCAACGTTACACGGAAGAATTTAAACTGGCCGCCGTCAAGCAGGTGACTGAGC
>NZ_CAWQWZ010000001.1:0-195010 GCF_963899305.1 Aeromonas sp. MR19 | reverse complement strand
GTAATCAGGTAATCAGGTAATCAGGTAATCAGGTAATCAGGTAATCAGGTAATCAGGTAATCAGGTAATCAGGTAATCAGGTAATCAGGTAATCAGGTAATCAGGTAATCAGGTAATCAGGTAATCATAATGACAGCCCATGGCATATAAGCAGTAAATGGCCGCTGTTCCGTGCCTGGGATTAATAATCCTGATTATTAAAGCCCGGCATGGCTCAATAAATGAGGGTGTTTTCACTGTCGCGCTGTGTTATGACGATGATGTTGACACTCAACAACGCCATTCCCGCAGTAGGTCAACAATATATATTCCACGTAGATATTTATTATTCCTGCTATCTGTGACCCATATCTCATGCTTTTTTATGCTGATTGATTTCTCAAAGTAGGGTGTTATCATCTAAACATAGAGTAAAGGGCAAACCGGTCGAAAGGTCGGGACGCAAAGCCACCGGTCTAAGGGTTTAAATACCTAAGACAGCGGAGCTGCCATCTGAGAAGAGCGATGTCATCAGTTGTATCTGTGTCATTCTCTTTGATTGCGTTGCCCTTTTCGTACAACGACATGTGACGAAAAGGACATAAAAATGAACACTTCCACCGCTTCCGTTCGCAACAGCGCCATCCGTTTTGCCTCTTCTGCCGCCGCAGCCATGCTGTTGGGCGTCGCCCTGTTGCCGGCAACAGCCTCTGCCTACGATGGCAGCGTGACCTTCACCGGAACCATCTACGAAGCCCCCTGCGACTTCGCTGACAACAGCGTGACCTGCTATTCGGGCACCCAGCGCCAGACCCTGGATCTGGCCAGCCTGCAGCAAGCCGGCAGCCTCAATACCATCAGCAGCACCATGCAGTACAAGCTGTCTGCCGGCAGCAGCAAGATGGCCATAGTGACCATCAGCTACCTCTGATCGAGTTAGCCATCCCATCTGCCCGGGGTTGTTCATTGCCTCGGGCGGACTTGCTCGCCTCCCCTTAGCAGGTGGAGCCCACGCCGAACACAGCGCTTGTTTAGCATCCAACCGCCGCCCTCTACCGGCACCAGCCCCTCTCGCATTTCCTCTCTTGCAAAGTCCTCTCAGGATCCGGCTCACCACACAGCCATAGCGTCGGCTCGGTTTTCCACTTCATCGCCTTCTTAGTACTGTCGCAACAACACACTGCCAACACATCTCAAACGAGACGTTGATCACACTTGTCAGCCGAAGGCTGAGATACCCCCCAGATGGCAGATGAGTCCTTGCTATCAACTGAGCCCCCAATGGCACTCACTTTGTTTTGATTCAATCTAAATAAATGATTTATATGGCCTGACTGGTGAGTTGATACCCCTTTGGAACTGAGTACATTGCCCGCGATAACCACGCAGACTCTCATCCAAAGGGATAAAAATGAACAATCTGGGAACAAGGTTGCTGCTGCTGGCAGCACCGGGCCTGCTCGCCACCTCGGCGCTGGCCAACTACTCCCCCGCCGACTGGCAACAGTACCGGCTGAACGGTGAATCCAGCCGCCAGCTGAGCGATCGCGTCACCGAAGTCACCTACGAGCTCAGCGCCCGCGATGACGATGCCCCCTATCAGCAACTGCGCGTCTACCGCCGCTTCGACTGGAGCGATGCCAATCTGACCGCGCAGGCAGAGCAGCAGTGCGGCGAGCCGCAGCTCAAGATCGAGCAGGGCTGGCAGATCCGCTACCTCAGCTGCGAGAAGGTGGTGCCGGCAGGCAAGGCCATCCCGGCCAGCAGCTATGACTTTGGCTACGGCCTGAAACAGGGCCGCTGGGAACCGCTGACGGGCACCCCGACCGCCCCGCGTCAGGATCGTCTGCCGCTGGCCGAGCGCATCATACTGGGTCACAGCGAGCAGGAGCTGGATCGCTGCGAGCTCAATGCCCAGGGGCGCTGCGCCGAGCAAGTTTGGCAATACCAGCCGCAAAACTGGCAACAGCTGAGCGTGCTGGAAGAGACTCCCAATGAGCGGGACGGCCGCCTCGAGCAGATCTTCTTCCGCCTGCAACCCGTGGCGGGCAGTCAGGCCGCCAGCCAGGTGAGCGAGATCCACGTCTGGCGCCAGTACAGCTGGCAGCTGGACGAGACCAAGACACAGCAGGAGTGCGATGAGCCCCAGACCCGCCAGGAAGGGGACAAGACCATCAGCTACCGGGTTTGCCGCCAGACCCTGCCCGCCGGCAGCGAGGTACAGGTGGTACTGAAAGACACCGGCTATCAATACCCGGTCGGTGGCAGCGAATGGCAGACACTGCCGGAAACCGACGAGTGGCAGGAGAGTCGGGTGCTCAATCGCCCCATAGTGCTGGCCAGCAAGGAGGAGCAGCTCGACTGCCGCCGCGCCGATGGTCGCGCCTGCTCCGAGCCGGAACAACCGGGCACGGATCTGCTGGATGCCGACGCCGCCAGGATAGTGCAGGATGCCAGCGGCCAGCCCGCTCCCGTCTGGCAGGAGAACTATGGCCACGATGACACCAAGCTGCTGGCCGTGTCCCGCGGTATCCAGAGCCTGCTGGCGGCCAATCAGCCCGCCCATCCGGCCATGAAGCTGTTGCTGGAATACGTGCGCGCCCACAACTATCACAACTACGGCAAACACAAGGAAGACGGCCCGGCCGCCGCCGAGGCACTGGCCGAGGCGCTGACCGCGCTCGGCGCCCATCCGCTGCTCTACCCGGAGCAGGCCAGCGATGAAGTGGGAGCCGTCATGGGCGCCTGGAGCATAGCCCTGCATGGCCAGTTCAAGAGCCCGGCGGTGCAGAGCCGGTTTGGCACCTTGCTCGGCCAGTTCAACCAGATGCTGGCCTACAGCACCCGGCATGCCAGCGAGATCAATGGTCAGCATGCCTGGGCAACCGGTCTGTTCGATCTGCTCAACTTCCTCGACTTCGCCAGCGACCATAGCGACGCCTTCGCCGCCGATTTCCGCCAGCAGGATGGCGAGCTGCGCAAACAGCTGCACGCCCTCGGCATGAGCGAGCTGTCGCTGTGGCAAGGACGGGATGGCAAGGATCTGTTCCTGCTCAACAACGTGCTGGATGCCTATACCCGCCTCTACCGGGTCGCCCGTTATACCCGTCCCGACGAGAGCGAAGGCTATCGCAAGCTGCTGGATGGCTCAGTCATCGAGCTCATCCGTCATCACGGCCTGATCCCCGGCGGTCAACAGAGTCAGGATCTGCTGGAAGACATGTCACTGACCCTCTCCACCTACTATCTGACCTACACGGATCGCACCAGCGAGGCCTGTATCAGCGGTGACTTTGCCGGACTCTGCACCCCGATCCGAATGGAAGACGTGCTGCCGTTCGAGCACACCTGCTCGCCGACCCTGCGCCTGCGGGCCCAGGAGCTGAGCCAGGATCAGGCCGACGGCATCTGCCGCGAGCTGGGCGCCGAGGAGCAGCAGTTCCATCAGCAGATGGAAACAGGCTGGCAGCCGGTGAGTGATGACAACAACGAGGCGCTGGAGCTGGTGATCTTCAACTCCTCCGCCGATTGGAAGCGCTACGGCAGCGCCCTGTTTGGTGGCGTCTCCACCGACAACGGCGGCATCTACATCGAAGGGGATCCGGCGCGTCCCGGCAACCAGGCCCGCTTCTTCGCCTATGAGGCGGAGTGGAAACGCCCGGCCTTCCAGGTGTGGAACCTGCGCCACGAGTACGTGCACTACCTGGATGGACGCTTCAACCAGTACGGCAGCTTCGGTCACTACCCGCTCAACCGCACCACCTGGTGGTCGGAAGGGCTGGCGGAGTTCATCGCCCACGGTCAGTGTTTCGCCCGTGGCATGGACAACGTCTCGGGTCGCCCGGCGGCCGAGCGACCGAGCCTGGCCGACATACTGCACCTGGATTACGACAAGGGTGGCGAGATGGTCTACTCCTGGTCCTATACGGTGCATCGCTTCCTGAACGAGACCGGTCGCGGCGCCAGCTGGCTGGCCATGGCCCAGGCCCTGCGCAACCCGGATCAGCAGCAGGCGATGAGCGCCTTCGAAGCCGAGCTGGATCAGCTGATCGCCAATGACAGCGAAGCCTACCAGAGCTGGCTGAGCCGCGATCTGCTGCCCTGGTGGGAAGCCAACAAGGAGTCTGACGAGTGCAAGGCGAACGACTCCTCCCACTGAGGATGAGACGCTAGCGATAAGGGGCAGCCACGGCTGCCCCTTGTTTTTATACGAAAGGTTTTTATCGGTGCCGGATCAAGCGGTTAGCCAGCCACAGTATGCGACAACCTTTGCCCGAGTGACGCCATCGGCCGCTATCAAGCCTGACGCGCAGCGGCAACTTGTAATAGAATGACCCTCTGTCACCTCTTACTTCAGACCCGAACCGCACCGCGCATGAAGAAGTTTGCCAAGATCCTCCTCGCCTGCTTTTGCCTGTTGCTGGCATCTGCCGCCATGCTGCTGGGCTACAGCGAGTGGACCGTCTCGGACGCCCGTCATTACACCTATGACGACGTCGATGCAGTCCCCTACAACCGGGTCGCCTTGGTTCTGGGCACCTCCAAGTACCTGATCGGGGGCAGTCCGAACCACTACTTCAAGTACAGGATCAAGGCCGCCGCCGAGCTCTACAACAACGGCAAGGTGGACTACATACTGGTGTCCGGTGACAACGCGACCGTGCAATACAACGAGCCACGCCAGATGCGGCGGGCCCTGATCCAGGCCGGCATCCCGGCCAAGGCCATCTACAGCGACTACGCCGGCTTTCGTACCCTGGACTCCATAGTGCGCGCCAAGGAGGTGTTTGGTCAGGCCCACTTCACCGTGGTGTCGCAGGCCTTTCACAACGAGCGCGCCATCTTCATCGCCCGCCACTTCGGCATCGAGGCCGTCGGCTTCAACGCCAAGGATCCCAGCGCCTATCAGGGCATCAAGACCCGGGTACGCGAGGTATTCGCCCGCCTGATGGGGCTGCTCGACCTCTACGTGCTGGACAAGGGGCCCAAGTTCCTCGGCGAGCCCATCGTCATCGGTGGCCCCACCCCCTGTCAGGCCCTGAGCACCATAGGCGCAAGCCAGCCCTGCCTGCCCATCCCGCCCGTGACCCACAAGCCGCCGGTTGCGCCCACCGCCAGCCCGGCCACGGCGACCAGTGCAGCCACCGCCACTGACGCCGCGCTCACCGCCAGTTCCGCCATGTCGACCAGCGCGGCCACCCCAAGCAAGGAGGCGGATACAGCCAAGGCTGCCAGCGCTGCTGCCGCAACCAGCGCGGCGCTCTCGACCAGTCCGGCCGTGGCAGCCAGTGGTGCGGCCCCCGCTTCGACCCCCTGACAAGAGAGAAACAAGAGACCCGCCATCAGGCGGGTCTCTTTCATTTGGCCGAGTGCACTATCCTGCCGGCGGTCATGCCAGCGCGGCACGATAGCGGCGTTCCACCTCGTCCCAGTCGATCACCTTGTAAAACGCGGCTATGTAGTCGGGTCGCTTGTTCTGGTACTTGAGATAATAGGCGTGTTCCCACACGTCCAGCCCCAGTATGGGCACCTGGCCCTGCATCAGGGGGCTGTCCTGGTTGGCGCTGCTCTCCACCCGCAATCTTCCCTCCTCGTCCACCACCAGCCAGGCCCAGCCGCTGCCAAACCGGCTCAGCGCCGCCTGGGTAAAGGCCTGCCTGAAGGCATCCAGTCCGCCCAGCTCCCGTGCGATCGCCGCCGCCAGCTCGCCGCCCGGTTCACCGCCCCCTTGCGGGCTCATCACCTGCCAGAACAGGCTGTGGTTGGCGTGGCCGCCGCCGTGATTGCGCACCGCCCCCTGCACGTGCGCCGGCAGGCTGTCGAAGCGGGCAAGCAGCGCATCCACCGGCAGGGCCGCCAGCTCGGGGAGCTCGGCCAGGGCCGCGTTGAGATTGGTGATATAGGTCTGATGGTGACGGCTGTGATGGATCTCCATGGTCAGCGCGTCCAGGTGGGGTTCCAGCGCATCGTAGCCGTAGGCAAGGGCTGGCAGGGTATGGCTCATGATCACCTCTGTTTATTGTGATTAATGCAGTTGATGGGCGGGCTCGGTCTGACACAGACACTGGCCGAGACAGCGCTGAATGGCATCCTGGGTGCCGTGCTTGCGCACGAAGGCGAGCAGCTCGGTGCGGGTGCTGCGGGTGTGGCGCAGGGCGGCATCCCGCAAGGGGACAGGGCTGGCGGGGGACTGGCTGGTGGCGAGCAGGCAATCGTGGATATGGCACAGCAGATCGGCGGCGCGCTCCGGCAGCGTCATGGCCACCAGCAGATCCGCCAGATTGTGGTGAGCCACCACCAGGGCGGCCACCGCCTCGTCCGCATCGTGCCAGCAGGCGAATTGCTGGCGCGCCAGCCACAATGCCTGCTGGTAATAGGAGAGCGCCTTGGCGTGCTCGCCGGCATCGAAGTGGCGATTGCCACTCAGGGTCTGCACTTTCCAGTGCACCATGCTGCTGTCCGCGTCGCTCGAACCGACCCATCCCTTCACCCAGGTTCCCGTCATGATCCTGACCACTCAAATGATAATAATTATTATTTAACTTATGTGAGTGCCGAACACAAGGGATACTTGTGCCAGCACCGCCAACAGCCCTGCCCATATGGGTAGGGCTTTTTTGAATCTGTCCGTTTGGTGATCATTTGCACAGATGCAAAGGTCCCGCTCCGTCATGCTGGTCGGTACTGGCATGAGGCCGGTGGTTGTCGCTGTGGCAACCTTATTCACAAGGATGGACAAGATGAAAAGATGGCTATTGGTGCTGCTGTGCGCCCTGCCCATGCTGGGCCAGGCGGCAGGTTATACCCAGACCCGCTACCCCATAGTGCTGGTGCACGGGCTGTTCGGCTTCGACAGGTTGCTCGGGGTCGATTACTTCTACGGGATCCCCCAGGCGCTGACCCGGGATGGCGCCCGGGTCTACGTGGCGCAGGTCTCCGCCACCGAGAGCTCGGAGCTGCGCGGTGAGCAGTTGCTCAAGCAGGTACAGCAGGTGCTCGCCATCACGGGGGCCGACAAGGTCAACCTCATCGGCCACTCCCACGGCGGCCCCACCATACGCTACGTCGCCTCGGTCGCCCCCGAGCTGGTCGCCTCCGCCACCAGCGTGGGAGGGGTCAACTATGGCTCGGAGATCGCCGATCTGGTGCGCGCCAGGGTGGCGCCGGGCTCGGTGGCCGAGAAGCTGGCGGTGGCCGCCGCCTCGGCCCTGTCCGGGGTCATCTCGCTGCTCTCCGGCGGCAGCCAGCTGCCGCAGGATCCCCTCGCCGCCCTCGATGCCCTGACCAGTTCGGGAGCCCAGCGCTTCAACCAGCGCTACCCAGAGGGATTGCCCGGCCAATATTGCGGTGACGGGCCGCTGCAGGCCGCCAACGGGGTCTACTACTTCTCCTGGAGCGGGCGCGGCAACATGACCAACATACTGGATCCGGTGGATCCTGCGCTGGCCCTCACCGGCACCTTCTTCAGCGAACCCAACGACGGTCTGGTCGGGGTGTGCAGCAGCCACCTCGGCAAGGTGATCGGCACCGGCTACCGGATGAACCATCTGGACGAGGTGAACCAGTCGTTCGGCATCCACCACCTGTTTGAAACCGATCCTGTCACTCTCTATCGCCAGCACGCCAATCGCCTGCAGGGGCTGGGGCTATGAAAAGATCCCTGCGGATCGCCGTGCCCCTGGGGTCGGCCCTGCTGCTGGGAGCCGTCCTGTTCTGGCCCGACTCGCCGCCAGATCTGACGGCGGCCCCAGAACAGGGGGCCCTGCGCCATCAGCTGGCCCAGCGTCTGGAACAGGGAGAAACGAACGCGGAGGACGAACTGCTGGCCCGCTACCAGAGCTTCCTGGCGGCGGAGGGCAGCCTGACGGTGCCGGCGGATCCTGGCCTCGCCAGTCTGCAGGTGTTGTTTGACGAGCGCGAGCAGCTGCGCCAGCAGAGCTTCACCCCGGCCGAGCAGGAGCAGCTGTTTGCCGAGGACAGGTTGATGGAGCAGTGGACCCTGCGCCGCAAGGCGCTGGCAGAGACGAGCGAGGCCGACAAAAAGATGCTGGCCGATGAGCTCGAACTCTGGCTGGCGGAACAGCCCCAGTGGTTCAGGGAGGCCGAGGCCAACAGCCGCCTGCTCGGCGATCTGCAGGCGCTGGAGCCACTGGCGCCCGCCGAGCGCGACGCCGTGCTGCTGGAGAGGCTGGGGCCTGAGGCGGTGGATCGGCTGCATCAGCTGGAGCAGGGCCAACAAGGGTTCGAACGACAGCTGGTGGGCTATCTGGCCGAACTCAAGCCCCTGCCCACCCTGGATCGGGCCGAGCAACAGCAGGAGATACTGGCGCGCTGGTTTCCCGCCGAGCAATGGCGACGGGTGGAAGCTCTCACCCGGCTCAAGCTGAGCGAGTCGTCGCCGCAATGAAAAGGGGGCCCCGATGGCCCCCTTGTTTCATGCTGCAACCGAGATCATTGCGGCTTGTTGGCTCCCGGCAGCGGCTGCCAGGTGAGGCGGGTCACTTGCGTGCCCTGCACCTCGCACTTGAGGCAGAGATCCTGCCACCCCTTGTCCTGACGCAGGGACACTTCCCCCTCCACGCCCTGTTCGGCAATCTTCAGCTTTGCCTGCTCGAAGATCACCTTGTCCCCTCTGGCGAGATCCATCAGCTTGCCATTGCAGAGCCAGTGGGCGAGATCCGCCCCCTTCAGCTTGACGCCCCCCTTGGCCGCCTTCTGCTCGGCCGGGCTCTGGGCAAACAGTTTGGCCAGCTCGGCGGCCCGCTTGGTGAGCCAGGCCTCGCGCTGCTGCATGCTCATCTTGCTGACGAACTCGGCCGGCTGGCCCTTGTCATCCAGCCACTGGGTGAGCGTCCCCTTGTCATCAAAGGCAAACTGGGCCGCAGGCTCCTTCACCCCGAACAGCTTGCCGCCCTTGAAGTAGTAGCGGCTCTCCCCTTCCAGCTTGCCCTGCTCGTTCATGATGGGCACGGCTATGATGACGGGGGAACCATCGATCCAGGCCTTGATGTCGACGCCATCGTGGCTGAACAGGCGAGTGTCGAGGGCGCTCTCGGCCCCCCGCTCCATCAGGGTGAACTGCTCTGCGAGGGAAGCAGCCACGGAAGGCAGGGAACAGAGCCCCAGCCCCAAGCCGAGGCTCAGGGCGATCACGGTATTGCGCATAAGTGTCCTGTGATTGGCCGAAAGGCCAAGGTTAACTCTCTATCAACCAGGCCCGCAGCCCCTCCCTGTGCTTGTCGCTCAGGGGCAGGGACTGGCGGGTCTGGTAGTCAAAATGGATCAGGGTCGTCTCGGCGGTCACCGCCAGCTCGCCGCCCTGCCAGGCTTCCTGCCAGAGCGTGAAGGAGCTGGAGCCGATGCGACGCACCCCGGTTTTGATCGATACCTGCTGGCCATAAAACAGCTCCCGTTTGAACTGCACCGTATAGCCCGCGATGATCAGGTGCCAGTTGTGCACATCCAGCTCGGGGGAGAAGATGCGAAACAGGGGATCCCGGGCCGCTTCGAACCAGACCGCCGGCACCGTATTGTTGATGTGGCCTAGGGCATCAGTCTCTTGAAAACGGGGTTGGATCTGCATTTCCAGCATGAATATCGACTCCTTGTCGTTGGACCGCGCTCAGGCTAACGCGGCCCGCGTCAGGACTCAAGCTCCCCTGTCTCGGGGCGGGAGCTGCCGCCCGCTTTGCCCGCCTCGCTCCCGGCCAGCTCGGGCCTCAGCCAGGCACTGCGAAAATCGAACCAGCCGAGCGCCGTCATGCGCACCCCGTGCACGCCGACCCGACTCTCCAGTTCCAGCCAGTGGTGGAACAGGGGCACGAACCAGCCCTGTTGCTGCACCCGGGCCAGCAGGGCGCGCGGGCCCGGCTCGGCGCCGCCGGCACGCCACTGCGTCAGACCCTGCCACAGGGACCGCTGGCTTGCCCACACCTGACGCAGCAGCGGCGTGCCCAGCAGCCAGGCGTAGGGGGCGAAGGCGTGCTCGTGCTCCAGGTTGAGGGTGCCGAGCCAGAGATCCACGTCTTCATCCGCCCCGCTCACCCAGCGGCCGTAATCCAGGGTGCGCACCTCCAGCCGTATCCCCTGTTCCGCCAGCAGGCTGCTCATGGCCCCGGCGCACTCGTTGAACTCCAGATGCTGGTTGAAACAGGCGAGCACCAGTGTCGTCGGCAACTGCGCCGACTTTGGCAACGGCGCGGGCAAGGCCTCGCGCCAGTGAGGCAGCAGGCCGAGGGCGCTGGTCCAGCCCCGCTGCAACTCGGGGGCGACCCGCGCCATCAGGGCTATGGGGTTGAGCAGGTGGGCCAGCCACTGGCGCAGGGCGGGATCCTGCAAGGATCCGGATCTGTCGTCCTGCAGCAGGAAGTAGCAGCCCGACTCCAGCTCGGACTCACCGCGCATGGTGCCGAGCTCGGGGCTGTCGCGTCCCAGCTGCAGGTGGCTCTCCAGCCGATCCGCCAGCTCAGGCAGCATCCAGATGTCGATCTCGTCGAGCAGGGCGCGCAAGCCGAAGTAGTCGTCGAAGGCCGCCAGACAGAGGTGCAGGGGATCGTTGGCAGCCACCTTGTAGGGGCCAGTGCCCACGGGTTGCAGGGCAAAACCCGCCTCTCCCTTGAGTTCACGCGGCAAAATGGCGGCCACCGGCTCGGCCAGCAGATGGGGCAGCAGAGGATCCGGACTGTCGAGATACATATCCAGGGTGCGCGGCCAATGGCTCTCCAGCCGGGCAAGATGGGCGAACAGTGGGCGATCACGCAGGCCGAGCAGGCTCTCCATCACATCCTCCACCGCCAGTTCGCGGCCGTGGTGAAAACGCACGGCCGGCCTCAGATAGAAGCGCCAGTGACAGGGGCCGAGCCGCTCCCAATGGTGGGCCAAATCCCCCTCGATTTCCCCATTTTCCTCATTTCGTCGGGTCAGGCCGTTGAAGATCTGCCGGCTCAGGTGAATTTCGGAGCGACGCAGCGGATCCGTGGGCAACAGCTGGGGCAGCGGACGATAGTAGGGCACCCGCAGGATCTGGCGCCCCTCCCGGGTGGCCTGGCCGAGCTGCTCGATCAGCAGCGGGGTGAGCAGATCCAGCCGCCCCTCCGCCAGCCGTACCGCCTGCGCCAGCTGGCCCTGACTCAGTAGATCCCGCAGCCGGCGCCGGGTCAGGCTCTCCTGGCTGTCGAGCAGCACCAGCCGGGAGCGCCGCCCCCGCCCCGCTTCGGCCGACCAGCTGAGCCAGCCCTGATCCTGCATGCGGCGCAGCAGCAGGCGCGCGTTGCGCGGGGTGCAGCAGAGCAGATCCGCCACCTCGGCGAGGCTTGTCTCCCGCTCATCGCAGCCAAGCTGCTGGGCGAGTCGTTGAAACTGCTGGTAGAGGCGACCGGTCGGCATAAAAGAGGAAATCCTGTTGCTGTAAGTCATCAGTTTTTACTTCCGCATTTTAGCTCAATACTGCTGACGAACGTGAGAACCACAGCACAGGAGCACAATGATGAGCCAAGCCAACCCCCTCAAACCGAACCGGATCCAGCAGACCCTGCGTCGTTACTTCAAGCGGATCCTGCCCAGGCCGCTGACCCTGATCGAGGATCCCATGAGCCAGCTCAACCGCCTGATGCAGTGGGACATGCACCAGATAGACGATCGGGAGTATCGTCGCCGTCTCTGAGTGCCATCCCTAGCACGGAGCGCTCAAGGGAGACGCACATCGTCAGCGGGCGCAATTGCTTTGCCGGATTGGGTGGTTTACATCAGCGCTGGGCCTGATAGATTGGACGTCTATCCATCTATAACTGCTATCCAGCAACATCCAACAAGGAGTGTGTGATGAAAGATGCGACCCTGGCCCTGCACCACGGCTTTTCCCACGACCCCACCACCAAGGCCGTCGCCGTGCCCATCTACCAGACGGTGGCCTATGAGTTCGACAGCGCCCAGCACGGGGCGGACCTGTTCAATCTGGCGGTGCCTGGCAACATCTATACCCGCATCATGAACCCCACCAACGACGTGCTGGAACAGCGGATGGCCGCGCTGGAGGGGGGCATTGCCGGTCTGGTGGTCTCGGCGGGTTCCGCCGCCATCACCTACGCCATCCAGGCGCTGACCGCCGCCGGTGACAACATAGTCTCCACGCCCCAGCTCTATGGCGGCACCTACACACTGTTCGCCCACATGCTGCCGAGCTTCGGGGTCGAGGTGCGCTTCGCCAGGGATGACAGCGCCGAGGCCATCGCAGCCCTCATCGACGACAAGACCAAGGCGGTCTACTGCGAGAGCATTGGCAACCCGGCGGGCAACATAGTCGACCTGGCCGCCTTCGCCAAGGTGGCCCACGCCCGTGGCGTGCCCCTCATCGTCGACAACACGGTCGCCACCCCAGTGCTCTGCAAACCCATAGAGCACGGCGCCGACATAGTGGTGCACAGCCTCACCAAGTACGTGGGTGGCCACGGCAACTCGCTGGGAGGCGTCATCGTCGACTCGGGCAAGTTCCCCTGGGCGGATAACGCCGAACGCTTCCCCCAGCTCACCCAGCCCGAGCCCTCCTACCACGGGGTGGTCTACACCGACGCCTTCGGCCCCGCCGCCTTCATCGGCCGGGTGCGCACTGTGCCGCTGCGCAATACAGGTGCGGCGCTGGCCCCCATGAACGCCTTCCTGCTGCTGCAGGGGCTGGAGACCCTGAGCCTGCGCATGGAGCGTCACGTGGACAACGCCCTGCGGGTCGCCCACCACCTCAAGCATCACCCCAAGGTGGCCTGGGTCAGCTATGCCGGACTGCCGGGCCACCCCCACTACCTGCTGGCGGAGAAGTACATGGCCGGTCGCCCCTCGGCCATCCTCTCGTTCGGCCTGAAGGAGGGTTACGAGGCCGGGGTGCGTTTCTACGATGCGCTCAAGATCTTCAAGCGGCTGGTCAACATAGGCGACGCCAAGTCGCTGGCCTGCCACCCCGCCTCCACCACCCATCGCCAGCTGAGCGAAGCCGAGCAGGCCAGGGCCGGGGTCAAGCCGGAAATGATCCGCTTGTCGGTGGGGATAGAAGCGATCGAGGACATATTGGCGGATCTGGATCAGGCGCTGGAAGCCTGAGTCAGCTAACAGAAGAGCGGGCATCTGCCCGCTCTTTTTTATCCGCCGGTGAACCGGCCGCCTCGCCGAGGCGTATACCGACTCCTGCCACCGAATCGAGGTTCCCATGATAGTCCTGCACCACCTGAACAAGTCCCGCTCCCAACGCATCATCTGGCTGCTCGAAGAGCTGGGGCTGCCTTACCAGATCAAGGCCTACCAGCGCGACGCCACCAGCTTTCTGGCGCCGCCAGAGCTCAAGGCCATTCACCCCCTCGGCAAGTCGCCCGTCATCGAGTTGGAAGGCCGCGTGCTGGCAGAGTCCGGCGCCATTACCGAGTACCTGATTGCCCGATACGCGGCCGACAGGCTGGCGCCGGCCCCCGATAGCCCCGACTACCCCGACTACCTGCAGTGGCTCCACTTTGCCGAGAGCTCAGGCATATTGCCGCTGCTGCTGGACATGTTCGTGCGCAAGGATGGCAGCCCGATGCGCTTCCTGCCGGACTACGCCAAGGCGGAGTGTGCCAAGGTGCTGGGCTACCTCAATGAGGTGCTGGCGACCCGCAGTTATCTGGTAGGGGATCGCCTCTCCGGCGCCGACATCATGAACTCCTTCCTGGTGGATCTGCTGGCCCAGGGCGGTCAGCTGGCCCAGTTCCC
The DNA here is from genome assembly GCF_963899305.1 of Aeromonas sp. MR19. Taxonomy (NCBI): domain Bacteria; kingdom Pseudomonadati; phylum Pseudomonadota; class Gammaproteobacteria; order Aeromonadales; family Aeromonadaceae; genus Aeromonas; species Aeromonas sp. MR19. The sequence continues at coordinate 181,300 of NZ_CAWQWZ010000001.1, read as the reverse complement.
GCACCTGCAGGCCTACTGGCAGCGACTCAACACCCATCCGGCCCGCCAGAAGGCGGCGGCACTCGAGCGCGAGCTGGATCTGGGCGCCTGATCCTCTACCCTCAGCGCCTCAGCCCGGAATGCAAAACGCCCCGACAATCGGGGCGTTTTCTTTTCAGCTCGTCAACCAGATGATCAGAGCGCGTGGGAAAGGATCCTGGCCGCACTTATTGTCAGGATCGCCCCTTGGCCAAGGACTTCAGGCCTAGAGGGCGTGAGAAAGGATCCGCGCCACTCTGATTGCGAGGCGCAAGTCCCCTGACTTAAAGCGCGTGAGAAAGGATCCGCGCCACCTTGTCGGGATCTATATCCTGCTGTTCCCCGAGGGCGGTCAGCCCGAAGCGCTTGAGGTTGGAGCAGATGCCGGGGATGCAGCTCTCGCTCAGACCGTAGTCGGCGAGACGGGTGCCCACCCCCATCTGCCGGAAGAATTGCTCGGTGCGGATGATGGCCTCCTCGATGCGCAGCGCCTTGTCCTCCCGGCTGGAGTGCCAGACCCGCTCGGCGAACTGGGCCAGCTTCTCCTGCTTCTGGGCCGATTGCTCACGCAGCAGGGAGGGCAGCACCACAGCCAGGCTCTGGGCATGATCCAGCCCGTGCAGCGCGGTGAGCTGGTGACCGATGGCGTGGGTGGACCAGTCCTGCGGCACGCCGCGACCGATGAGACCATTGAGCGCCAGGCTGGCGGCCCACATCAGGTTGGCACGCACCTGGTAGTTGGTGGGATCCACCAGCGCCTTGGGGCCGTTATCCACCAGCACCTGCAGCAAGCCTTCCGCCAGCCGGTCCTGCACCTCGCCCCCCACCGGGAAGGTGAGGTACTGCTCTATGATGTGGACGAAGGCATCCACCACCCCGTTGCCGATCTGACGGGTGGGCAGGCTGTAGGTGGTGACGGGATCCAGCACCGCAAACACGGGCTGCACCAGCGGATTCATGAAGGAGAGCTTGGCCTCCCCCCGGCTCACCACGGCGGCGGGATTGCTCTCCGAGCCGGTGGCGGGCAGGGTCAGCACGCAGCCCAGGGGCAGCGCCGCCTTGACGGGTGCCTTGTGCAGCAATATCTCCCAGGGATCCGCCCCCTCGAAGCAGGCCGCGGCGGCCACGAACTTGGTGCCATCCACCACGGATCCACCGCCGACCGCCAGCAGGAAGTCGATGCGCTCGCGCTTGACCAGCGCCACCGCCTCCATCAGCTGATCGTACTGGGGGTTGGCGCCGATACCGGGGAACTCCTGCCAATCCCTCCCCGCCAATGCCTGAGTCAGTTGCTCATAGACGCCGTTCTGCTTGATGCTGCCGCCGCCGTAGAGCACCAGCAGACGGCTGCCCGCCGGGATCAGATCGGGCAGGCTGGCTATCTGGCCTTCACCGAAACAGACGCGGGTAGGATTGGCATATTGGAAGTTGTACACGGCAGAGCCCTCGCTTGAATGCATGCAGGGAATTGTGCGCCTGTGGCGTCATGAGGTCAAAAAACGGGAGCTGGCTATCAAAAAACGCATTGCGTTCGAGTCCGGCGGGGTGGCCAGGCGCGGCTCTGCTATGGTCTGTCAGGAAGGCGGTGCCATGCCCCATCAGGACCCACATGCCCACCCCCTCTCATCCTCATTTTCCCGTCATAAGGTCTGAAACATGAAACTGAAGCATGCATGGATTGCCGGTCTGCTCTCCCTCTCGACCTGTCTGGTGCAAGCCGCCGAGGTGGTCACCGAAGTCGCGACCGCCCCGGGCAAGGCCAATCTGGTGGAAGCCGTGACCGCCCAGGCGACGGTGACAGCCATCGACATGGCGAGCCGCAAGGTCAGCCTGAAGAATGCCGCCGGTGAGGCGTTCGACATAGTCGCAGGTGAGCAGGTCACCAACCTGCAAAACCTCAAGGTCGGCGACGTGGTGGCGCTGAAATACCTGCAGATGCTGGATCTGGAACTGCTCAAGGGCACGGCAGGCATCAGACAGCGCGTCGTCGAGGTGGATGCGGACAAGGCCGCCGCGGGCCAGAAACCGGGGGCCGGGGTTGGCGTCAAGGTCACACTGTACGGGGACGTCATCGCCGTCGACAAGGCGCAGCAGACGGTCACGGTCAAGGGGGTGGATCACACCCTGGTGCTCAAGGTGCACAACCCGGCGCAGTTTGCCCTGATCGCCAAGGGGGATCAGATCAAGGCTGTCCAGACCCAGGCGGTGGGCATCGGCATAGTGCCCGAGAAAAAATAGTGCCCGAGAAAAAATAAGCAGCGAATCCCCTGCCGGCGCAGCCTGGGCCGCACTGGCAGGCTCAGCCCGATCAAAAAGGGAGCGGCATCCGCCCTCCCTTTTTTGCTGCCTCTTTTGTGGCGCCAGCCTGCCCATACGTTGTCAGGTCATCAACCCGGCCATGACGCCCAGACAGGGGCAACGGCTTGCCCCCGACGACCACGGATTGCCGTTCGAGTCACGCCGGCCATCACTCAGGCGCTCTTGGTCTCTTCCTTTGGATCGCTCTTCTTGCCGGTGAGACGATCCATGGCATCCTGCAGCATGGCGTCCCGCTGCTCGTTCAAGGCCTTGCTCTGCTGCTCGCGCTCCTCGGCAGAGAGCTGCTTGTTGTCGGCGATCTCCTTGAGCTTGTCTTCTATCTCGTTGAATTTTTTGCGATCAAACCCCAGCGCCTTGTCCACCAGTTGCTGCATCATGCCCCCCTTGTCTGAACTGATGTCCAGCGCCGGCGGCAGCTTGCTGTTCTTGGCCAGGTGCTCATAGGTGAGCGTCTGCTGGGCCTTGCTGGTCAGCCGCTGGGAGGAGAGGTTGACCAGATCCTCCCAGCCGCCCCCCTGACCCCCTTCGGCACCGCTGAGGGTGGCGAGGGCGCGGGAATTGGACGCACTCTGGGCAAGCTGCTGGCTGTAGGGTTTGATATCCATGGGGGCTCCAGTCTGCATGCCGATCCGGCATGACGAGGTCGCTGATTCGATGGCATGAGGCGCCAGGCCCCATCATTGGCAATAAAACCAGCAAGTTGCAGGCCAACTTGCCAAATTGGTGCAGATCCCGGCCCGCACGGGCTCGCAGGCTTACTGATGGCCATCCCGACGTCAGAATCATGACGCTGCGCTGTCCAATCGGCAGGTTCTGGTGCATATCGCTGCCTTTTTAATGCTTTACCAGACAAAGCAAAGGAACGACTCATGGATCACAAAACAAACAACCAACGAGGCATACAATTTCGGCGCACAAAACGACCAGCAAGCAGTGTTATGGATGAAATGTTTGCATCATCGACCATGAGCAGCACGATCCCCCGGCAGCGTATCGGCGGCTGATCGCACTGCGGCAGACCTGCATCCCACCGCCTGACTTTCACTCACAGTTACACTTCGGGCAACCCCATGAAAAAACACACCTTGAGTCTTCTCTCCGCCACCCTGCTCACCCTGCTTGGCACCAGTGCCGACGCCTGTACCGGCCTCATCGTCGGCAAGGGCGCCAGTGCCGACGGCAGCGTGATGATCGCCAGAAACGAGGATTTTGGCGTCAACAACTGGAACAAGTATTTGGCCTTCCGACCCACCCAGCAGAACGAGGGCAAGGTCTGGAAGCTGGGCAACGAGCTGGAAGTGCCCATGCCCAAGGCCTTCCTCGCCTACTCAGCCATTCGCGACTGGGACGCCGCCACCAGCGACCCGGCCGGCAAATATTATGAAGAGCGCGGCATCAACGAGCTCAACGTCGCCCTCTCGGCCACCACCAGCGCCGAGGTCAACGACAAGGCCCAGAAAGCCGATCCGCTGATCGAAAAAGGAGTCATAGAAGCCATCATCCCGACCCTGATCCTGCCGCAGGCCAGGAGCGCGAAAGAGGGGGTCGAACTGCTCGGCCGCTATGTGGAGCAATATGGCGCCGGTGAGGGCAACAGCCTCTATCTGGCGGATGTGAACGAGGCCTGGCTGATGGAGATAGGCTCAGGCCACCACTGGATCGCGGTACGGGTGCCGGACGACAGCTACGCCATGGTGGCCAACGGCCTGCGCATCCACGGCGTCAATCTCGACAGCGCCGATGTGCTGCACTCCCCCAGGCTGCTGGAGTTTGTACAACAGCACAAGCTGCTCGACCAGGCCGACCCCAAGGATTTCAACTTCGCCAAGGCATTCGGGGTGATTGCCGACCCGTATAACGTGGATCGGGAGTGGCTCGGCCAACACATGCTGACCGCCTCCCACCAGCAGCCGACCCGGCAGGCGCAATACCCGCTGTTCATGAAGCCGGACGCCCCCATAGCCGTGCCGGACGTGGCCCGGCTGCTGAGCGCCACCTATGAGGGCACGCCGCTGGCGGGCAAGGCAGAGCGGCCGATCCGCATCGATCGCCAGCTGGAATCCCACGTCATCCAGCTGCGCAAGGAGATGCCCAAGGAGCTGCAAGGGCTCATCTGGCAGAGCTACGGCGTGCTGGCCGAATCCGTGATGGTGCCGCTCTACAGCCCGCTGGAGTCTTACCCCCTGCCCTATCGCAGCGGCAGCGACAGCTACTCCGACGATTCCGCCTACTGGCAGTTCCGCAGCCTGACCGCGCTGGCCAGCGCCGATCCGGACAAGTACCTGCCGCTGCTGCGGGGCGTCTGGAGCAAGGAGAGCGCCAAGCTCTACAAGGAGGTCGCCCTGCTCGACAAGACCCTCAAGCAGACCTATGCCAGCGACAAGGCGACGGCGCTCGGGCTGGCCGCCGACTACTCCTACGGCCAGCTGGAGCAGACCTACCAGATGGCCAAGGACCTGCGCTACAAGCTGATGACGGATCTCACCAAGAGCACCGAGAAGAAATACTCTGAGGAAGAGTTCAAGAAGATCATGAGCCTCTGACCGGCTCTTCAAAACAAAGAGGCACCCTGGGGTGCCTCTTCTCATTTCGTCAAACGGGAAGCTCAGCGGCGGCTGATATGGAGCGGGCCGAAGGTCTGGGCCACCGGCATTATCTCTATGCTGTTGATGTTGACGTGGGCCGGCTGCTGGCTGACCCAGAGCACAGTATTGGCGATGTCTTCCGGCTGAATGGCCTGCACTCCCTGATAAACGGTGGCCGCCTTGGCGTCATCGCCGTGGAAGCGCACGTTGGAGAACTCGGTGCCGCCGCACAGACCTGGCTCCACGTTGGTGACGCGGATGGCGGTGCCCGCCAGATCGGCGCGCAGGTTGAGGCTGAACTGTTTCACGAACGCCTTGGTGGCACCGTAGACGTTGCCGCCCGGATAGGGATAGGTGCCGGCGATGGAGCCGATGTTGATGACGTGGCCGCGATTGCGCGCCACCATGCCCGGCAGCAGCAAGCGGGTGAGCAGGGTCAGACCGCTGATATTGGTGGCTATCATCTGCTCCCAGTCTTCCAGATCCGCCTTGTGGGCTGGCTCCAGCCCCAGCGCCAGCCCGGCGTTGTTGACCAGCAGATCCACCTGTTGCCACTCGGCCGGCAAGCCAGCGATGGCGGCTTGAGTCGCGGCCTTGTCCTGCACGTCGAACACCAGCGGCAGGAACTGCTCGCCCAGCTCATCGGCCAGGGCGGCCAGCCGCTCGGCACGGCGACCCGTGCCTATCACCTTGTAGCCCGCCTGCACCAGCTGACGGCTGATGGACTCACCAAAGCCGGACGAGGCGCCCGTTACCATTGCTATCATCTGAACCTCCATATCTACACCAATATTGTTATTTATGTGTTTGAATCCAATCTGATTCATTCATCGCTCAATTCACGCCCGATCACCTTGCGCCAGACAAATACCAGCAGATGGAGCAGGAACAGGCCCGAGCCCCCCAGCGCGAACAGCAGGCCGGTGAGGGCATTGACCGAGGTATCGGCGCCAAACCACCACCACGCCAGCCAACCGAGCATGCCGATGACGAAGGTCTGGCCGGCGCAGACAGAGCAGCGCCCCAGCTTGGCCTTGATGGCGGTGGCCAGACAGTCATCACAGCTCATGCCGATCCTCCGGATCCATGGCCGCTCAAGGCGCGGGCTTGGCGACACAGGGCGGCTTGCGCACTGCGGCGCTGGCGCCTGAGGGTGCGAACCTCGTCGCTCACCAGCGGCAACACCAGCCGGTGGGCATGCTGGTCGCGGCCATAATAGTCCGGCAACCTTTGCTGAGCCTTGAATCCCAGCGCCTGATAGAGGGCCAGCGCCTCTTCATTGGCATCACCCACCTCGAGGCGCACTGCCCCCCAGCCAGCCTCGCGCCCCTCCCGGATCACCTGCTCCAGCAGGCGACGGGCCCAGCCCTGGCGACGGATGGTCCAGCGGATGGCGAGGGTCTGGATCACCAGTCGATCCCAGCCCCTGTGCTCCAGCAGACTGAGATAACCCATCAGCTGATCCTTCTCATCCAGCACCAGCAGGGTGCGTCCCTTGGCATGGGTAAGCAGATAGTGCCAGCGGCTGCGGCCAAAGGCGACTTCGGGGGGAAAACAGTAGCGTTCCAGCTTAACGATGGCGCCCAAATCATCGGTTCGGGCCGCTCGTACGGTCAACACGGGGAGTCCTTGTTCGGTTATTTATCTTCAGCACCAGAAATGCGACTTGTATCACAAGTTACCAAAGCAGAATATTAGGCACTGTAACCTCTTGTTTCCCCTCGCGCCATTGTCGTGCTTGTCGGTGCATCGAAGCCCACTGGGGATCCTGCCATTCAAGGCAGTCTGATCTGTGGAGCCGAAAATATGAGTACCTACGTCATAGTCGAAGAGCCGGGCGACTGGCCTTGCCATGCCGATTATCTGCTGACCGCCCGCACCTATCTGCAACACGGCGTGCCGACCACAGGCGGCCGACCCCGCATCATCAACCTCTGCCGCAACCTGGAGCACCTGAGCGCGGGCTACTACTGCTCCCTGCTGGCCCAGGCACGTGGCCACCACTGCCTGCCGGGATTGCAGGCCATCAGCGTGCTGCAACCCCAGCAGCCGCCGGCCAAGCTGTGGCGCAAGGTACAGGGCTGGCTGGCCCAGCAGAGCGAGGATCGCATTCGGGTGCGCGCCATCTTCGGCCAGAGTGAACAGAGCGAGCTGGCGGGGCTGGCCCGCTACTACTACGGCCTGAGCCAGCTGCCGCTGCAGGAGCTGACCCTCAAACGCGGCCGCCACGGCTGGTCGGTGCGCCAGCAGCAGAGTCTGTCGCCCCTGGAGTTGAGCCCGAGCGAGAAGGCGCTGATGCTGCACCACGCCCAGGCGCTGGTCGGTGCCGGCGATGAGGAGCAGGCAGCCCCGCTCTACCAGCTCGCCATCCTGGTGGATCCCGATGACGGCCGCGCCAGCAGCGACGCCCTGGCGCTGGATCGCTTCATCCGGGCCGCCGCCGCCCAGGGGATCCAGGCCGAGAGGCTGGCGCCGTCCGCCATCGAGCGATTGCCGGAGTTCGATACTCTCTGGCTGCGTTCCGAAACGGCGGTCGGCCACTACACCTTCGAATTTGCCCGCCGCGCCGAGCAGCTCAAGATGCCGGTCATCGACAGCTCCCGCGCCATCCTCGCCTGCAGCAACAAGCTCTACCTCTACGAGCTGATGGTGCGCAGCGGCGTACCCATGCCGCCCACCATGGTGGTGACCCGTCGCGGCCGCCATCAGGTGGACGAGCTGGTGCAGCGGCTCGGCCTGCCGCTGATGGTGAAGATACCCGACGGCGCCCAGGGGCGGGATCTCGCCATGGCCAGCGACGCCCAGCAGCTCGCCCGCCTGCTGGACGAGGGGCTGGGCCGCTCCGCCCTGCTGCTGGTGCAGAGCCGGATCCCCGCCGAATTCGACTGGCGCATCGGCTTTCTCGACGGCTCGCCGCTGTTCGCCTGTCGCCGCTACCGGCCCGAGCCGGGCAACCGCATCCGCCGCCGCAAGCATCCCCTCGACATGAGCCGGATCGAGGCACTGCCGCTCACCGAAGTGCCGGAGCGGGTGCTGCAAACCGCCAGGCGCGCCGTACACCAGCTCGGCAATGGCCTGTTCGGGGTGGATCTGCGCCAGCAGGATAGGGACTGCGTGCTGCTGGAAATCATCGACAATCCCTGGATACGTGGCGATATTGAGGACAGGGAGGCAAAGGACCTCTACGAGCGCCTGGCCAGGGCCTTCCGGCAACGGCTGGAAAACCGGGGGCAGAGCGCGGCAGGATAACAAGCATCGACAGCAGAGGTGGATATGATGACAACGGATTGGTGGGACATAGCGCCCCTTGGCTGGGAGAACATCCTGGCCTGCCTGGTGTGTGGCACGCTCGTGGGGCTGGAGCGGCAACTGCGCGGCAAGCCGGTCGGCATCCGCACCTCCTCGCTCATCATACTCGGCACCTACTGCTTTCTCGCCATAGGTGCCGCCGTCAGCCCGGAGAGTGCCGATCGGGCGCGGGTGCTGGGCCAGCTCATCACGGGCATCGGCTTTCTCGGCGCCGGCGTCATGATGACCCGGGATGGTCAGGTACTGGGAGTCACCTCGGCCGCCACCGTCTGGATGCTGGCGGCCCTCGGCGCCCTCATCGGCATGCAGATGCTGCACCAGGCCGTGCTGCTCACCGGCGTCACCCTGGCCATACTGGTGGGGGTGGATTATCTCGAAACCAGCTTCAAGAGCCTGCGCCGCGGCGTGCACAACCGGCTGGAGAGCTGGCGCCACGGCAATGGCCACGCCCCCGCCCCCAACGCCCATCAGGAGGAGCTGGGCAGCGGCATCGAGAAGTAACCCGCCACAATGAACAAGGGCTCCAGATTGGAGCCCTTGTTGTTACTCGCCAACCTTATTGCAACAGCAGGAAGCGACCGCTCAGCGGCGGCAAGTCCACCGTCACGCTGCTGCCACCTATGGCCAGACTCTCGCCGCTCTGCAGATCCAGCAGGGCGTTGCCGCTGCGCAGCTTGCCGACCGGCAGGGCATAGCTCTGGGGCGTACTTGAAACGTTGAGCAGGTAGACGATCTGCTCCGCCGCCGTCTGTTTGATGTCGCCATAGACGCTGCCATCGGCCACCAGCTTGACCCGCTCACCCTGATAGAGGGCGGGATGCTTGGCACGCACGGCCAGCAGCTGGCTGAGCCACTGCTTGAGCTCGGCCTGCTCGCCGCTTGGCACGAAACCGGTGGCAGCCGGCACCTTGCCGTCGCTGCGGGCCACGTGATCGTCACAGAGCCCCTGGGCCGCACAGTCACCGCTCACCTGCGCCGCAAAGCCCGGCACTTCGTCGCCAAACTCCTCGCCGTAGTAGAGGGTGATGGGGCCGGAGCGGGCCGCCAGGAAACTGAAGGCCGCCTTGTGGCGCTGCCAGTAGTCCGCCGGATTGAAGTTGCCGCGCTCCAGCAGATCACCGAAACGCACCAGATCGTGGTTGCCCAGCATCAGGTTCGGCATGGCGTGATCCGGGTAGTTCTCCACCTTGTTCCAGCTGGCGTCGAGCACGCTGGCCCCCTGCCCGCCCTTGCCGGACTCCTCCACCGCCAGCGCCTGCACCAGGCCGTAACGCAGCGGGAAGTCGAACGCCGAGGAGAGCGCCGGATTGTCGCTCGGGCCGTAAGCCTCTGCCCGGATCTCGTCGGCCCCCTTCCACACCTCGCCCACCAGGTAACCGAGCGTGCCCCACTGCTGACCGGCCGCCTTGCGTGCCGCGCTGGCCTGCTCGACCTCGCCACGAATGGCACGCCACTCGTCCAGCCCCAGCTGGTAGGCCTGATCGAGACGCCAGCCGTCGATGCCGTACTGCTCGACCCAGTAACGCGCCACCTCCTTGAAGTAGGCCAGACTCTGGGGCTGGCTGTAATCCACCAGCTGGCCCGGATAACCGGCACCGCCGCTCTTGAGGGCGGGCAGACGCCCCTCTGGCGAGGGCTTGCTCACCCCCACCTTGTTGACGTGACCGAACACGCCGTCGAGGAAGACGTAGAGGCCGCGCTGGTGCGCCGCCTCCACCAGTTTTTTGAGCTGGGCATTGCTGCCGAAGTTGGGATCCACGGTGAAGAAGTCGCAGGCGAAGTAGCCGGTGGCATCCAGTTTGTCATCCCCGCCCTGACCGGCGCAGGAGTCGAATACCGGGGTGAGCCAGATGGCGTTGACGTTGAGACTCTTGATGTGATCCAGGCTGTCGATGATCCCCTGCAGATCGCCGTTGTGCCGGGAGGGGCCGTAGCCGACGCCGTAGTTGGCGGCGCTGTCGCCATCGACGAAGGACTCCACCATCACCTGATAGGTGCGCAGGTTGCAGGCGGGCTGATCATTGCCGTAGCAGGCGCGGCTGGCGGTGGCAGGCGGCGGATTGACCACGGGGGGCTGGGGTTCGCTGCTGGATCCCCCGCCTCCGCTGCCGCAAGCCGTCAGTAACAGGGCGGCCCCGATCAGGCCGCCATAGCGCAACGTTCCTTGTTTCATTGTTATGTTCCCGCTGTGGTGGTATCGGCGCACAAGGCGCCACTCCGGGGCCATGATAGCGGCCCCGCCAGCACGGGTCTGTGACTGAAAACGTTACCCGGTTCAGTCGGTTGGCGCGTCTGCCTAGAGCACGCCGGCGGAGGCGAAACGGTAGTTGAGGGAGAGCCAGACGGCGCGCCCCGGCTCCGGGATGCGGCCCACCTGTTCATAGCCCAGCCCCGCCTGACTGGCGTGCACCGACTTGGAGAGGTGCTCGTAGTAGAAGGTGTCGAACAGGTTGTCCACCCCGGCCGACAGCTGCCACCCCTCTGCAAACTGCCAGGCACCGCTCAGGTTCAGGGTGAAGAAGCCGGGGGTCTCCCCCTGATCCTGACCGGCGACTGTGCCGGACCCCACGTCCACCCTGTCCTGCGCGGCAACGGCGCGGCCAAGCAGGGTGAGGTTCCACGCCTCGGCCGGCTGCCAGCCCAGCGCCAGCTTGCCATCGAGCGGCGGCATCTGGGCCAGCGGCTGGTTGTCGCTCTGGTTTTCGCCGTAGACCAGTGCCAGGCCGCCATCGAGGCGCCACTGTTCGGCAAACTGCCAGCGCCCTTCCAGCTCACCGCCCCGGGTCCGGGCATCTATGTTGCGCACCTTGTTCGACTTGTTGTTATAGAGCAGGTAGTCCTGGATGTCGGCGCTAAAGAGGGAGAGGGTCAGATCCAGTTCGCGGCTGCGCAGGGCCAGCCCCGCATCCCACTGACGGCTGCGCTCCGGGTTGAGGGTGAAGGGGACGCTGTCCTTGCTGCGCTCCCAGTAGTCTGGTGCCCGCTTGGCCTGGCCCCAGGCCAGGTAGCTCGACCAGGCCGGCGACCACTGGTATTCGTAGCGGCCAAAGCCGCTGTCCAGGGTCAGGGTATCGCTATAGAGGGTTTGATCCCCAGCGCCATAACGGGTGGTCTCGACCCTGTCCTGCCGGTAACCCCCCTTGTAGCCGTGGGCCCCCTGCTGACGGCCCAGCTCGGCAAAGCCCCCCTGCTGCTCGAAGCGCAGGGTGCGCTGGCGCGGCTGGCTGGCGTAATCCACCCCGCTGCGGGCCCTGTGCTGATCCCGGTTGGCATCGAGTCCGGCGGTCAGCAGCCAGTCGGCCGGCAGGGCGATGTCGTTGGCCCAGCGCCCGCCTGTGTTGCGCCGATCCGGGTTGGAGAGCATCTTCATGCCGCTGTTTTGTCGCAGGCTGAAGTTGTCCATGATGTGGTCTATGTCGTTGTCCCACAGGGTCAGCTCGCTGCGCTGCCAGTGGCTGCTGATCTGCTCCTGCCTGAGCTTGAGGCCGAAGGACTCCCGATCGAACATGGGGCCGTCCATGGTGCGATCCGCATAGGCGGCGCGGGCGTTGCTGCGCTCGGCGGTGAGTTCGAGCCAGGTGTGCTCCCCCGGCGTCCAGCCGAGCTGGGCTGTGCCGTTCTCCCGGCGATAGAAGGAGCGCACCCTGTCGCCGTGGCCATCTCGGTAGTCATCGCTGTCGGAGTGGGTGAACTGGCCGCGCAGATACCCCTCGGGGGCACCGACTGTGGCGTCCAGCATCTGGTCGTCGCGCCCGAAGCTGCCATAGAGCGCCGAGGCCTCGGCCTTGACGCCGGGGGCGGTGAACTCGGGTCTGTCCCGTTCGAACAGCACAGTGCCCGCCAGGGTCGCGCCCTGCTCGAGGGATTGCGGCCCCTTCAGCACCCGGATCCGGTCGAAGGATTGGGGAAACACATAGGCGGTGGGTGGATCCATCCGGCCGCCGCAGCCACCGGCCAGCATGCCGCCATCCATCTGCACGTTGAGGCGGGACATCCCCATACCCCGCAGCACGGGGTCGCCCCCCAGTCCGCCCTTGCGCACCATGCTCATGCCGGTGACGTTCTTCAGATAACCGGCGCCGTCGGCGGCAGGCATGGGAGAGCCCGGTTTCTTGGGATCCAGGGTCACTTCCAGGGTGCTGGCGGGGCGGCTGGCGACCACCACCATGGGTTCCAGCTGCTGGACCTGCTCCTGACCGGCGGCGCCGTGGCAGGCGAGACCGCCCACCAGCAGGGCCAGCGGGGTGCGCATATGACAAGCCATGTTTATTCCTTATCTCTTTGTTTATTTTGTTTTTCTTATCTCACCCAACAAACCTTTCAGCTGGGGAAAGGTTTGCCATCCGGCCACAAAAAAGGCCTGCGGCGGGAGGCGGCAAGCCTTGACGGGCAAAGCTGGAAGAGGGGTTGGCAAAATGTTGCGCAGGTTTTACCCAAATTGGGTAGAGAAGGCAAATGAACAAACATTCCAGTTACAGGAATCTGGGGATGGCTCACAAAAACAGGGGGTTAACTGAAAGCCTCCCGCTCGTTGATGGGTCTGATCAGGTGATAGACCTCGTGGGCCGACAGGGTGCAGCCGGCAGGCCACTCCAGCTGGTGGTGACGATTGATGAAGACCCGGGCGCAACGCCGCTCCGAATCCAGCGCCGCAAACAGGGGCTGCGCGCGCCAGGGGGTCAGGTCCAGCGCCCCCGTGGTGCCGTCGGAGAGCACCACGAACAGGCGCCATCCCTGCAAATATTCCACATCGATAAAGACCGGCATCCCTTCGGCTCCGATTGAGAAAATTCGGCGTCATTATAGGGAAGCGGCCTACATGACTTTGCAGGGGGGATCACAGTTTTTCCAGCCGTTTATGCTGTCTTGGATCCCTGCGCGCCCTCACATAAAAATCATAAATCGTGCCAAAACATCCTTTTAAACGGCACCTACACGCAACCTTTCCCCGGACCCGCTGTCATAACCCTGCAATATAAAAACAATGTGCCCGAGGACGGGTGCAAACAGGCTTGTAGGAACAACAATGACCACTATCAGACAATGGCTGGGACCGTTTTGGCCCATCGCCGTTTTTTCATTGATCGCGCTCGTCTCTCTCTCCGTCAGCCGACTCGGCCTCGGCTTCTGGCAACTGGAACGGGTCGACGCCGTCGCCGGCTGGCAGGAGATGCTGCTGCAAGGGCTGAGGGTCGATTTCGCCACCCTCTGCTGGCTGTGGGGCGTACCCGCCATGCTGACCCTGCTGCTGGCGGGGCCCCACCCAATCGGTCGGGCCTGGCTGCAGATCATCCGGGTCTGGCTGACCCTGGGACTCTGGCTGATGCTCTTCCTGGAGATCTCCACCCCCTCCTTCGTGACCGAATACGGGGTCAGGCCCAACCGCCTCTATGTGGAGTACCTCATCTATCCGAAGGAGGTGCTATCCATGCTGTGGGCCGGCCGCAAGGGAGAACTGCTGGCCGCCGTGCTGTTCAGCCTGCTGACCCTGGGCGGTGGCTGGTGGCTGAGCGGGCGCCTGCTGCGCGATCTCACCTTCCCGCGCTGGTACTGGCGGCCCGCCTTCGCCCTGCTCATTCTGGCCATAGGCTTTCTCGGCGCCCGTTCCAGCCTGGGCCATCGCGCCCTGAACCCGGCCATGGTGGCGTTTGCCAGCGATCCCCTGATCAATGCGCTGACCGTCAACTCCTCCTACTCCCTCTTCTTCGCCATCAAGCAGATGGGGGCCGAAGAGGATGCCAGCCAGTTCTACGGCAAGCTGCCCCAGGCGCGCATCCTGGAGCTCATTCGCCAGGAGAGTGGCCGCGAGCCCCACGAATTCAGCTCGGAAACCTTGCCCAGCCAGACCTTCAACGAAGCCAGCTATATCGGCAAGCCGAAGAACCTGGTGATCCTGCTGCAGGAGAGCCTGGGGGCCCAGTTCGTCGGCTCCCTCGGCGGCCTGCCGCTCACCCCCAATCTGGATGCACTCGCGCAGCAGGGCTGGGCCTTCGAGCAGCTCTACGCCACCGGCACCCGCTCGGTGCGCGGCATAGAAGCCGTGCTGACCGGCTTCACCCCCACCCCGGCCCAGGCCGTGGTCAAGCTTGGCAAGAGCCAGACCAACTTCTTCACCATCGCGGATCTGCTCAAACAGCGGGGCTACGACACCAGCTTCATCTATGGCGGCGAGAGTCACTTCGACAACATGCGCAGCTTCTTCCTCGGCAACGGCTTCACCACCATAGTCGAGCAGAAGGACTTCAAGAATCCGGTGTTCAAGGGATCCTGGGGTGCCTCGGACGAGGATCTGATGGCCAAGGCGGACGAGACCTTCAAGGCGCTGCACAAGGAGGGCAAGCCCTTCTTCAGCCTGGTGTTCAGCTCCAGCAACCACGATCCGTTCGAATTCCCGGACAATCGCATCGCCCTCTATGAGCAGCCCAAGCAGACCCGCAACAACGCGGCCAAGTACGCCGACTACGCCATCGGTGAGTTCTTCAAGAAGGCGAAGCAGTCGGACTACTGGAAGGACACCCTGTTCCTGGTCATCGCCGATCACGACAGCCGGGTCGGCGGTGCCAGCCTGGTGCCCATCCCCCGCTTCCACATTCCCGGCGTCATCGTGGGTGACGGCATAGCGCCGAAGCAGGATCCGCGCATCGTCAGCCAGATCGACATGGCGCCGACCCTGCTCTCCCTGATGGGGATAAGCGCCGACTACCCCATGCTGGGCAAGGATCTGACCCGGATGCCCGCCGACTGGCCGGGGCGCGCCATCATGCAGTACGACAAGAACTTCGCCCTGATGCGGGGCAAGGACGTGGTGATACTGCAACCCGAGCGCCCGGCGGAAGGCTTCATCTACGAGGATGCTACCGAAACCCTCACCCCGGCGGCGCAGCCGGATGCCATGAAGGATGCCGCGCTCGGGCTGGCGCTGTGGGGCAGCCTGGCTTATCAGAAAGGGCTCTACCAGACGGCGCCGGATACCCAGACTGCGCTGAACTGAGCCCGCCGCCGCAATAACATAAAACCCGCCGATTGGCGGGTTTTATGTTGGCCGCAACAGGGGATCAGGTGTTGAGGAAACAGGGCAGCGAGCGGCTGAACCTGTGTTCGAACACCAGCGAGGTCTCGAGGTGCACCACCTCCTCCCGGGAGGTGAAGTGATCGAACACGAAGTTGCGCAGGTGCTCGGTATCGGCGACGCAGAGGTGCACCAGGAAATCATCCTTGCCACCCATGTGAAACAAGCTGATCACCTCGGGCAGCGCCAGTATGGCGTCGCGGAAGGCATCGATGATCTGGCGGCTGTGACGCGCCAGTTGCAGCGAGACCATGGCCTGGATATGGCCACCGAGCGCCTGGTGATCCACTTCGCAATGGGCGCCCTTGAGCACCCCGTCCTGTTGCAGCTTGCGCACCCGCTCCAGGCAGGTGGACGGCGCCACGCCGACCAGGGCGGCCAGATCCTTGTTGGTCATGCCTGCATCGCGAAACAGATGGGCCAGGATATCCAAATCCAGTTGATCCAGGTTTCTCATCTTAACTCCTTGAACCGATCAATTTTTTAGACTCTGCCCGTAAACCGGGCCGAACACAACGCAGATTGACATCGGGGCCGCGCCCCCTATGCTTTGGCGCACTCAGAAACCGGCCATGCCGGCTCGCCGCGCCCTTGCTGGCCTCATAAGGACCTTTATGCACCCGTCTCACCCCTTCTGGAGCCAGGAAGTACCCCGCGTCGATGGCCAGCTGCTGCTGACCCCCTGCCCCGGCACCCAGCAGGTGGCGCTGCCACTGGCACTGGATCAGCTCAGGCTGGCGGGAGCCCACGGCGTGCTGACCCTGATGACGGAGGCCGAACTGGCCCGGCTCGCACTGAGCCAGCTTGGCCCGCAGGTCGAGGCGAGCGGCATGCGCTGGTTCCACCTGCCCATCGAAGACGATCAGGCCCCCGATGCCGCCTTCGAACAGGCCTGGCAACAGGCTCTGCCGCAACTGACCGGCCTGCTGCGCGAGGGCAAACATCTGGTCATCCACTGCAAGGGGGGCAGCGGCCGCACCGGTCTGATCGCGGCCGCACTGCTTGTCTCCCTCGGCCAGCCACAGCAGGAGGCCATGGCCGCCATCCGGGCCCACAGGCCCAAGGCCTTCACCCTGACGGTGCATCGCCAGTGGCTCGACGCCCTGACCGCACGACGGGAGCGGGCCGACTGAGCCCGCCACTCTGATCCTTACTTGGGCTGCTGGTAGGTAAACACCTTGCCTATGTCTTCCACCCGATAGCTGGTGAGCTGATAGACGTAGTAGTTGAGCCAGTTGGAGAACAGCAGGTGGCCATGACTGCGCCAGCTGGCGCGCGGGGTCTGGCCGGGATCGTTGGCCGGGTAATAGTTGACCGGGATGACGGGCTCGAGCCCGGCCGCCAGATCCCGCCGGTACTCCCCATCCAGGGTCAGCACATCGTATTCAGGGTGACCGGTGACGAACACCTGGCGGCAATCCTTGGTCGCCGCCAGATAGACCCCGGCTTCCTCCGACTCGGCAAAGATCTGCAGGTCGGTGTGGGTGCGGATAAGATCCCCGTCGAACGCCGCATAACGGGAGTGTGGCGCCACGAACTCGTCGTCGAAGCCGCGCAGCAACGGCTCGTGCTCATCCAGCCTGTGGTGGCGATAGATGCCGGAGAGCTTCTCGCCGTGGGTCTGTTTTTCCATGCCATACAAGGCTTTCAGCGCCGCCTGCACCGCCCAGCAGAGGAACAGGGTCGAGGTCACGTGCTGATGGGACCACTCTATGATCTCGACGATGCGCGGCCAGTAGACCACCTCCTCGAACTCCACCAGCCCGAGCGGCGCCCCCGTGATGATCATGCCGTCGTAGTTGTTGGCCCGCACCTGTTCGAAGTCGTGATAGAAGTTCTCCAGGTGCGCCTGGGGCGTGTTCTTCGACTCCCGATCGTCGATGCGCAGCAGATCCACGTCCACCTGCAACGGCGAGTTGGAGAGCATCCGCATTAGCTGGATCTCGGTTTCAATCTTCTTGGGCATCAGGTTGAGGATCAACACCCGCAACGGGCGTATGTTCTGGGTGACGGCCCTGGATTCCGTCATCACGAAGATGTTCTCCTGCCCCAGCACTTCGGCGGCGGGTAACTGATCCGGGATCTTGATCGGCATGCTTACTCCCTGTACTGCATCGGTAAATATGTCTGGACATCCAGAAGCCTATAATAAAGCGTCTACCCTGTCATCAGATACCTTTTGTATTCACCTCCGCCTTTGACTAGCATACGGCTCATGTGTCTCTCGCAGCCAAGACAATGACAGGTATCAAGATTTCCGTAGACCGACTGCAAGTCGGCAATTTCGTCTCTCTGCCACTGGGTTGGCGCGAACACCCCTTCCTGTTTTCCAGCTTCAAGCTCAAGACTGAAGAGGAGATAGAGCTGATCCGCCGGCTGGGCCTCAAGCTCGTTACTATCATCCCCGACAAGAGCGATGCGCCGCCCAAGCCGCTGAGCCAGATCCAGCCGCAACCGGCCGAGGCGCCGGACACCTCCCAGCGCCAGGCCGAGATGCAGCTGGAAAAAGAGCGCCGCATCGAGCAGTTGCAGCAGTATCGCCGCGACTTGCAGCAGTGCGAGAAGCAGTTCCAGCAGTCGCTGGCGCAGGTGCGCAGCGTGATGAGCAAGATCCAGTCCCGACCCCTCAACGCCATCGGCGAGGCGCAGGAGCTGATCAACGCCATGACGGAGCAGCTGCTCTCGGTGGACGAGATGGTGCTGCACCTGGTCTCCGACAGCGAGGATGGCAACAACCTCTACTTCCACTCCCTCAACGTCAGCGTGCTCAGCATGCTGCTGGCCAAGGAGTGCAACATGTCGGCCGACGAGATCCGCCAGGTCGGCATGGGAGCCCTGTTCCACGACATCGGCAAGCTGAAGATCCCGAGCCAGATACTGCGCAAGACGGAGCCGCTGACCAAGCCGGAGCAGAACCTGATGGCCCAGCACCCACGCTACGGCCTGGATCTGCTCAATCTGGCCAAGGATTTTCCGGCCGGGGCCAAGGGAATCGTGCTGCATCACCACGAATACCTGGATGGCAGCGGGCCCGAGGGGCTCAAGAAGGGGCAGCTCGACCCCCTCACCCAGATGGTGTCGCTGATCAACGAGTACGACAACCTCTGCCACCTGCAGGCCAAGGTGCCCTACTCGGCCCTGAGCGGCCTCTACAAGCAGCGCAAGGCCCAGTTCAACCCGGAATACCTCAGCATGCTGATCCGGCTGATGGGCATATACCCGCCCGGCAGCGTGGTGCAGCTCTCCAACGGTCAGGTGGGGCTGGTGATGTCGGTGAATGCCTCCCGCCTGCTCTACCCCTCTGTGCTGGTGTACGATCCCCGCATCCCGCGCCAGGAGGCGGCCATCATAGATCTGCAACAGGCCGAGCTCTCCATCGCCAAGGTGATCCACCCCAAACGACTGCCCCCGGCTGTGTTCGAGTACCTCAATCCACGTACCCGGATCAGCTACTACTTCGAACACGCCAAGCCCTGATTGTCCCGGCCATGGTTCATGGCCGCCCCAGTTCACATCCCCAGCCCAAGGAGCCCCCATGCGTATCGAGATCATCAGCACCGGAGACGAGATAGTGACGGGTCTGGTGGTGGATACCAATGCCGCCTGGCTCAGCGCCCTGCTGCTGGAACAGGGCTGGCAGGTGCGCCGCCGCGTCACAGTGGGGGACAACCTCGCCGATCTGACAACCGTGCTGCAGGAGAGCGCCAGCCGCGCCGAGGTGGTGCTGGTGTGCGGCGGCCTGGGCCCCACCGCCGACGATCTCACCGCCCAGGCGGCGGCCGAGGCCTTCGATCAGCCACTCACCCTGTTCCCGGACTGGCTCGCCACCATAGCGGCCCGCTACGCCAGCCGGGGCCGGCCCATGCCCGCCAGCAATGCCAAGCAGGCCTGGCTGCCGCAAGATTGCGAGATCCTCGACAACCCGGTCGGCACCGCCTGTGGCTTTGTGGTCACCCACACAGGCCATCAGGGTCAGAGCCAGCTCTTCTTCACCCCGGGCGTGCCGTTCGAATTCAAGCAGATGATGCACGAGCAGATCTTGCCGCGCCTCAAACAGCTGGCGGGCGCGCAGACCGATACCGAGCTGCGCCGCTTCTACAGCTTCGGCATCTCGGAATCTGCCCTCTCCGACATGCTGGATGCGGCCCCCTGGCCGACCGGCATAGAGCTGGGCTACCGCTCCTCCATGCCGCTGATCGAGCTGAAACTCATAGGCCACGGCGCCAGCGCGGCCGACATGGATGCCGCCGAGGCGCGACTGCTCGCGGCGATCCAGCCCTGGCTGGTGGGACGGGGGGATGAGGAGCCGGCGCGGCAGATCCTGGCCCTGCTGGGGGAGAGGCCGCTGACCCTGCTGGAGGGGGAGAGCCGGGGTGCCCTGCTCGCCCTCTGCCACGACCATCCCTGGCTTGAGGCCGGCTTTCGCGGCGACCTCGCCAGCGAGCTGGCGCAGTTGGAGGCAAGGAGTGAGGGGCTGAGCCTGACCATGGGATGGGAGGGGCCGGACGGCGTGCCGCTGCTGCTCTGCGCCGACGGGCAACAGATCGGCCAGACGCTGAAGGCCAGCCACCCGGATCCCGAGAGCCGACGCAAGATCCTCGCCTTCGCCGCCCTCGACATGCTGCGCCGCCAGCTGCAAGGCTTGCCTGTGCTCGGCGACTACCTCACCCTGGCCAGAACGGCGCAGCGCGGCAGCTAGGCATCAAACGCCTCAATCCAGACTCTTCTTGAACCTGTGGGCGGCCAGGGTCAGCACCAGCAGGGTGAAACCGGCCAGCCAGAGCACGTCCGGCAGCAACTCAGACAACTCACCGCCCCGCAGCACTATGCCCCGGATCAGCCGCATGAAGTGGGTGGCCGGCAACACCTCGGCAATCCACTGGGCCGGCACAGGCATCCCCTCGTAGGGGAACATGAAGCCCGACAACAGGATGGAGGGCAGCAGGATGAACACCGTCATCTGCATAGCCTGCAGCTGGGTCTGTGCCAGGGTGGAGATGAGCAGCCCCAGGGTCAGGCTGGCGGCGATGAACAACAGGGTCGCCAGCAGCACCTGACTCAGGGCGCCGTTGACGGGCACATCGAAGATGAGGTGGCCGAGGCCGAGTATGATGGCCACCTGGACCAGCCCCACCCCGATATAGGGCAAAATCTTGCCCAGCATCAGCTCCATCGAGCTGACCGGGGTGGTGATGAGCAGCTCCAGATTGCCGCGCTCGCGCTCGCGCACTATGGCTGCCGAGGTGAACATGATCATGGTCATGGTGAGGATCACCCCGAGCAGACCGGGCACTATGTTGACCGCCGAGCGGCGGGCCGGGTTGAAGTAGAGCACAGTCTCGAAGGTGGGTGGTGCGGATTCAAGCCCAGGTTTCAGATCCGACAGCGGCATGTTGCGCAGCCCTAGCAGGGCTCCGGCTATCATGGTGTCCGAGCCGTCCACCAGCCACTGGCCCGCCGTCTCGCCGGCGCTGAGCCGGCGGCTCAAGTCGGGAGGCAGCACCAGCACGGCCCGCACCTCGCCCCGGGTCAATGCCGCTTCGGCCTGCTGCACTCCCACGTAATGGTGTTCGATGCGCACCACCTGGCTCGCCTTCACCGCCTCAACCAGCAGCCGTCCCGGCACGCTCTGGCTCATCTCCACCAGCCCCACAGGTATGTGGCGCACATCCGTGTTGATGGCGTAGCCGAACAGCAGCAGCTGGATCAGGGGGATCATCACCACCATGCCGAACGTAAGCCTGTCCCGCGCCAGCTGCCTGAGTTCTTTCTGGGTAATGGCCCAGAGCCGTCGCAGACTGTTCATGCCCTTGGCTCCTGCCCGGTGCAACTGACGAACACATCCTCCAGGCTGGGCCTGACCAGCGCCATGGCGGCACCGGCCAGCGCCGGGCAGGCCTGCTGCAACCAGGTCACAGGCTCGGCCAGCTCCTTGTCCACCAGCACCCGCAAGCGCTGGCCGAGCTGGGCGGCGGAGCGCACCGGCGCCAGCGGCAGCAACTGCTGCTTGAGCAGCCGCAGGTCGCTGGCCTGCACCTCGACCACCCGGGTGCTCATGGCATCCATCAGCGCCTGGGGTGAGCCCTGGGCCCGCACCCGCCCCGCCTCCATGATGGCCAGCGCATGACAGCGCTCCGCCTCGTCCATGTAGTGGGTGGTGACCAATATGGTGGTGCCCTCTTCGCTGAGATCGAACAGCTTCTCCCAGAAATCGCGCCGGTTTTGCGGATCCACCGCCGAGGTAGGCTCGTCGAGCAGCAGCAGATCCGGACCGTGGATCACGGCCGCCGCCAGCGCCAACCGCTGCTTCTGGCCGCCGCTCATGGCACCGGCCCGCTGCCGGGCCAGCGCGGTCAGCTCATAGGTCGCCAGCAGTTCGTGCAGCCGGGCGCCGAGCGCGGCACCACCCATGCCATGAATGCGGCCCATGAACTCCAGGTTTTCCCAACTCGTCAGCTCGTCGTAGAGGGAGAACTTCTGGGTCATGTAGCCGATCCGGCGTTTGAGTGCCTCGGCCTGCTTGGGAATGCTGAGCCCCAGCACCTCCACCTCTCCCGCCGAGGGGGTGAGCAGGCCGGTCAGCATGCGCAGTGTGGTGGATTTGCCGCAGCCGTTGGGGCCGAGAAAGCCGTGGATCTGCCCCCTTGGCACGCAGAGATCCAGCCCGTCCACCGCCAGGAAATCACCGAAGCGGCGACTCACCCCCTGCGCCCGAATCGCCAGTTCACTCATGGCCCGCCCTCTCATCGCCAGGCTCCGCCTGCAACGGCAGGCCGCTCGGCAGATCCTGCGCCCCGTTCGGCAGATCTATCTCGGCCAGATAGACCAGCCGGGCTCTGTCCTGTTCGTTGAGGGCATAGTAGGGGGTAAAGGCGGGCTCTTTCGAGATCCAGCGCAGCCGGCCCATGAGCGGCTCGGCCACCCCGTCCACCCGCACCCGTACCGGCTCGCCGAGGCGATAGCTGGCGAGGGAGGGCTCGGGCACATAGACCCGGGCGTAGGGGGCCTGATCCGCCTGAATGGCCGCCAGCACGGCACCGACCGATACCCTTTCACCTAGGTGATAGGGCAGGCTGTCGAGCCGGCCGCTGCGAGTGGCGACGATGGAGAGATCCGCCAGCTCCCGCTCGGCCAGCGCCACTTCGGCCCTGGCGGCCTGCAGGGCCGCATCGGCTTCGTCTATGTCTTCGCTGCGTACGCCCCGGGTCAGCTTGTCGAGCTGCTGGCGGGCCCCGTCCTGTTCGGCCAGGGCGCCGTCACGCAGGGCGCGGGCCTTGTCGAGATCGGCCGGGCTCACCAGCTTCTGACGCACCAGTCGATCGATGCGCTCGAAGTTGCGTTCGCTCTCCCTGACATTGGCCTGCGCCTTGTCGAGGCTGGCCCGGGCGGCGGCTATGTCTTCCGGCCGTTCGCCATTGGTCATGCGGGCGAGGGCCGCGCGCGCTTGCGCCTCTTGGGCCCGGGCACGGGCCAGCACCGCCTGCTGGCGGCGATCGTCGAGCCGGGCCAGCAGAGCCCCCTCAGCCACCTGACTCCCCTGCGCCACCGGCAGGGCGCGAATGATCTCGCTGGCGGTGGCGGTCAGCAGCACCCGATCCCGCTCCAGGGTGCCGAGTGCAATGGTGGACACCTGCGGCTGGCAGGCGATGAGCAGGCCCGTCAGGGCCAGGGGCAGCAGACAATGACGCAACATCGATACTCCTCTCGCGGCGGGCCAGACTTACCGATGCAAACCACCACCGGGTTCAGGGCCGGCACGTCTCTCGCAGACCTGCGGGCTTCTCGTGCCGTCAGCATACCCGCTGTCATCCTTGATTTCCTCGTCCCAGCTCACCCATTTGTGCTTAGTTCGTTGACCAAAAAGGAGAAATGCCCGAATACTGCAGACCGGAACCATCTTGATGACTCGCGTTTTTAACAAAAAGCCGATTAAATGGAAGTAAGAAGCGATCTCGATATGGATGCAGACGAGGGAAGGGAACCGGGTGTTAAGCAAAGAGTGGTTACTGTTATCAACCGATATGGAGTACGCCTGCCTGCGCATAGTGCCCGGGCTGACCAAACCCGTCTCGGAAAGCGATATCCAGACGCTGCTGCTGGCTTCCAACTGTCGCCGCTACCAGCCGCTGACGGAGGGGATCAAGCAGGCCATCAGCTTGCTCAACACCCTGTTGAGCAACCCGGCCGCCCCCCTGCCCGGCAATCCGGTCCCCGTCGCCCAGCGCCACGATGCCCGCGTCACCCTGGTGGTGGAGAAAGACCGGATGAGCGCCGTTGCCCAGATCACCGCCGACTGGGGTGGCAAGTATCTCACCACTGAACAGCTGGAGCAGGCGGTGCAGGCCAGCGAGATCAGCCAGGGAGTACAGGCGCCCCTCATAGCCGCCGCCATTCTGGCCGCCAAGGAGGCGACACCGGGGGCCCTGCTCAAGCTGCCGGTGGCGCTGGGCAAGGCCGCCGTCAACGGCCAGGACACCCGCTTCGAGCGGCTGGTGGAAACCCCGGCCGAGCGGATCCTCAAGCCCCAGGAGCTGGATCATGGCCGGGTCGACATGCGCGACCTCGGCACCCTGCTCACCGTCAAGGCGGGCGCCCAGCTGATGCGCCGCCACCCCGCCACCCAGGGCGTACCCGGCTTTACCGTCACCGGCCAGGAGCTGCCCGCCAAACACGGCAAGGACAGCCCCATGGTCGCCGGCGAGGGCACCTTCGCTTCGCCGGACGATGTGGATCTGCTGCTGGCCGGCCGCCCCGGTCTGCCTCGCCAGGAGAAGAACGGCATGAAGGTGGACGACGTGCTGAGCGTCAAGCAGGTCGACATCCGCCACGGCCACGTCATCTTCGAGGGGGCCCTGATAGTGGCGGGAGATGTCACCCCCGGCATGAAGATAAAGACCAGCGGCGACGTGGTGATCGGCGGCTTCGTCGAGGGGGGCTATATCGAATCGAGCGGCACCATCACGGTGCGCAGCGGCATCATAGGCCGCAAGAGCGAGCAGAGTGACGAGTACCTCTGCCACCTCAATGCCCAGGGCGAGATCCACGCCAGCTATGCCCAGTACGCCAAGCTGGAGGCCGGCGGCGACATCCAGATCCAGAGCCAGCTCAGCCACTGTTACAGCCGCAGCGGGCAAGACATCAAGGTAGGCGACAGCGGCATGCGCAAGGGCCACCTGCTGGGGGGCATCAGCATCGCCAATCGCCTCATCATGGCCCCCATACTGGGGGCTTCGGCCTACAACCAGACCCGGTTGCAGATCCTCGGTGGCTACTTCACCCACAAGGAGCAGGAGCAGGCCCTGCGCCAGCGCAAGCAGGAGTGCCGGGATCAGCTGGACAAGCTGCAGGATCTGCTGCTCAAGCTGTTGCAGCTGCCAGGGGACAAGCGCAATCCCCAGACAGTGCAGAAGATCAAATTGATCCGCACCCAGCATATCGACGAGAGCAAGCTGCTGGATGAACAGCTGGAGGCGGCGCAGGAAGAGCTGCAAAAACTGATGACGGAGATGGACATCATAGCCACCCAGCGCGTCTTCCCCGGGGTCGAGGTGGAGATGGCCCACCACCACTACAGGGTCGACATAGAGCACGGCCCCATCCACTTCGCCATCCACGAAGATCAGCTGCAGCTGACCCCCTACGAACCCCACAAGTGACGGCCTGCGGGCCCTGCGGCTCGCGACTCCCCGGCAAGATCCCCCCTGCTGGCGCTGCCTCTCGCCGCCAACCCGTGATCCTGGCGGCGAATTTCGCTACACTCGGCCTCCCATTGGCCCCATAGGGCGGGCCAGCCAGACTTCAGGTAGTGAGAGATGTACAAGCTGATCGCATTGGATATGGATGGCACCCTGTTGAACTCCCAGGGCCAGATTTCACCCCGCACCCACGCCGCCATTCAGGCCGCCCGCGCCAGGGGCGTGACTGTGGTGCTGGCCTCCGGGCGCCCGCTGGAGGGGATGAGCCGCTACTTGGTCGAGCTCGGCCTCACCGGTCAGGATGACTACGTCATCTGCTACAACGGCGCCCTGGTGCAACAGGTGGCCGATCAGCGCATCATCCGCAGCCAGCTGCTGACCGGCAGCGACGCCAGCGCCATCGCCAGGCTGGCAAACGAGCTGGAGGTGAACGTACACGGCTTCTCTGTCACCCGTGGCCTCATCAGCCCCAGGGTCAGCACCTATACCGAGCACGAATCCCGCCTCATCGGCATGCCCATCAATCTGATCGATTTCGCCACCCTGCCCGCCGACGAGCAGATCATGAAGGTGATGATGATCGACGAGCAGCCCCAGCTCTCCCGCGCCATCGAACGCCTGCCCGCCGAGCTTTATGAGCGCTACACAGTGGTGCGCAGCGCCCCCTACTTCCTCGAGTTCATGCACAAGCAGAGCAACAAGGGGACCGGCGTCGCCGCCCTGGCCGAGCATCTGGGGCTGGACGCCGCCCAGGTGATCGCCGTGGGGGATGCGGGCAACGATCACCACATGATCGAATACGCCGGGCTGGGAGTGGCCATGGGCAATGCCACCGACGAGATCAAGGCGCTGGCCCAGCACACCACGGCGCGCAACGATGAAGACGGGGTCGCCCAGATCATCGAGCGATTCGTGCTGAACGCCTGAGTCGACAAAGGGGCCTGCGGGCCCCTTCTGCTATCCGGTTACCCCGGCCAGATGTTTAATATATCCACCACAGACCATATCCCTCATCTCACCAACACGCCCCGCAGGCCCCTTCAAAAGGGACTCAAGGCAGCTCCTCGCTTAAAACAGTTAACATTTCAGCATCATTTCGTTTGACATATTGAACGGCCTTGGCAGACTGGGATCAGGATCCAGGCTGTCATTGCCCAGGCTGACCGACGATTCTGGTACTGCGGCACGACCCTGATCCCATGACCATGCCTTGAGGCATGCCCTTGCCCTTTCAGCGGCAGCAAGGGCCTTCCCAAGGCGCAGGACCGCAAAGGATAGCAAGGTGAATCATGACAGCTCGCAACCCCCACACCCCGCGTAAACCCGTCGTACTCATGACCATGGGCGCCCAGCCCCGCAATGGTCACCCCTATCAGGTGATGACCCACAAATACATAATGCCGCTGGTAGAGATCAGCGACTGCGTGCCGCTGCTGGTGCCGACCTGCTGCGGCACAGAGGATCTGGCGCAGTATCTGGATCTGGCGGATGGCGTCTATCTGAGCGGCGCCGGATCCAACATAGATCCCGCCCTCTACGGCCAGGAGAACCTGACCCCGGAGAAGCAGCAGGACAGAGACAGGGATCTGTTCGACATCCCGCTGGTGCGCGCCGCCCTCGATCGCGGCCTGCCGATCCTCGGGATCTGCCGCGGCATGCAGGAGATCAACGTGGCCCTTGGCGGCGACATTCATCAGAAGGTCTACAACGAGCCGGGTTATGACGATCACAGGGAAGATTCGGACGATCCGGTCGACGAGCAGTATGGTGAGAGTCATCAGGTCGAGCTGGTGCCAGGCAGCTGGTTTGCCGAGCTGATGGGACAACCGTCGATCCCGGTCAATTCGCTGCATGGACAGGGGATCAAGACGCTGGCCAAAGGGCTTGAGCCGCTGGCCCACGCCGAGGATGGGCTGATCGAGGCGCTCCATGCCCCTGCCCTCGCCTCCTTCCTGCTGGCGGTGCAGTGGCACCCGGAGTGGAAAGCAAGCGAGAATCCCCACTCCATCAAGATTTTCGAGGCCTTCGGCGACGCCTGCCGGGCCCGCGCCAGCAAGGGCTGACTAGTCGCCAAACCCCCGCGCCTTGAGCTTGGGCAAACCACCCCGCTCGGGGCGCAGGGTTCGGCATATCTCCATCCCCTTGAGCCCGCGCTGGATGTGATCCGGCGTGTGGCCGAACACCATGCCGTTGCTGCGATAGAGGGCATCGTCATCCAACTCGAACAGCTCACCGCCGATCAGCAGCTGCTCGCGGCCATTGACCACCTTGCCCCGCTTGAGCGGCAGCGTCATGTCGCTCAGCACCTCGCCGGTGGCGCAGCCCTCGCGCCAGCGGGCCTCGTCGGAGAAGGGGGTAATGGCGATCTCGCGCCAGGAACCATCGCGAAACTCGACTCTATACTTGTCGGCCAGCTGATCGCAGCCCGCCAGCAACCAGACCCCCGCGATACAGACCAGCTTGTTCAACTTGCGCACACTCGCCACTCCCCTGCCACATTGGCGCCCAGCATAAATAAATTGCCCTCACCCCGCACCCATTTAGCGGTTCGAAAGCAACTATGCTGGAAATAACCAATGATAAGGGGCTGTTATGTTTAGCGATCACCTCATTGCGCTACCTACCCTGCTGTGGATTGGTGAGCACCCGTTCTGGAGCCTGCTGACCCTGTCTCTACTCGCTACCCATTTCTGGCGCTCCCCTGGCCGGCGGCGGGAGCTGGTCGCCGAGCTCGGCTTCGTCATGCTGAGCACCGTCACCATACTGTTGATCCAGTTCGAGGGCGGATGGTTTCGCCTGCCCCTGCCCCACCACTGGCTGGTGGAGATCTCCAGTCTGCTGGCCGGCCTGGTGCTGGTGAAAGTCTGGGGGATACTGCTGTTCCAGTTTCTGCTGCCCCTGTGCCAGATCCGCATCCCGCGCATCATAGCCGACATCGTCATCACGGTCGGCTACATCGGCTGGTGCCTGTTCCGGCTCTACGCCTCCGGCATGGCGCTCGGCGAGATAGTCACCACCTCGGCCGTCATCACGGCCGTCATCGCCTTCTCCATGCAGGACACCCTGGGCAATCTGCTGGCTGGAGTCTCCATCCAGCTCGACAACTCCATCGCCATCGGCGACTGGCTGCAGGTCGAGACTACCCAGGGCCGGGTGGTGGAGATCAACTGGCGCGCCACCACCATAGAGACCCGCAACTGGGAAACCGTGGTGATCCCCAACAGCCACCTGCTCAAACAGCGCTTCACCGTGCTGGGACGGCGACAGAACGCCCCCCTGCAGTGGCGGCGCTGGGTCTGGTTCGACATCACCCTGGACACGCTGCCGACCCAGATCATAGCGCTGGTGGAACACTCCCTGCGGGAGACCCGCCTCCGCCACGTCTCCGCCAGCCCGATGCCCGACTGCCTGCTGATGAACGTGGAGAACGGCGTCGCCCGCTACGCGGTGCGCTACTGGCTCACCGATCTGGCGGTGGACGATCCCACCGACTCTGCGGTGCGCACCCTGATCGATGCAGCCCTGCGCCGCAACGACCGCCGCCTCACGCCCCCCATCTTCAACGTCTTCATGACCACGGATCAGGATCACAAGGATCAGCGCCACAAGCGCCATACCGCCGAGCGCACCGCCACCCTGCGCCGCTTGCCGCTGTTCGCCATGCTGCAGGAAGAAGAGCTGCTGCAACTGGCGGATCAGGTCAAGTTCGCTCCTTTCGTCAACGGCGATCGCATGCTGACCCAGGGCGATATCTCGAGCTGGCTGTTCGTGCTGGTGAAGGGGGATGCGGAGATGCTGGTGGAGGTGGAAGGGCGCGAACTGCTGCTCGGTACCCTCAGCGCAGGCGACTTCTTCGGCGAGCTGAGCCTGCTCACCGGCGAGCCCAATCCATTCACGGTGCGGGCGCTCGGCACCGTCGAAACCTATCGTATCAATCAGGCCATGTTCCAGGAGCTAGTCATGCAGCGCGAGTCGCTGGTCGAACCGCTCTACCGGGTACTTAGCGCCAGGCAGCAGGAGCAGCAGGCACTGCTGGCAAGGGAGGCGGAATCCTTGAGGCAGGTCACGCCGCCGCGGGATCTGCTGGATAAACTGAAGGCGCTGTTTGGCGGCCTATGACGTAGCATGGAGGCCCGAGTTTTCGACAAGAGACCGACTCCATGCTGCTGACCGCCCTGGCCCTGAGTGCCACCCTGCAATTTGACTGCCCACCCGGAATCGAGACCCGCCAGCAACTGTTGACCACACCAGATGGCTGGCAGGGTCTGAGCCGGGATCCGGAAGGAAAACCGGGTCAGAACCTGAGCCACCGGCTGGCAAACCTGGCGCTGTTTGATGGTGAGCCGGGTGAGCTGGTTCAGCTCAAACCAGACAATGGCGACAGCGACGAGATCCACTACTGGAGCCTGCTCGGCAGCAGCCTGCGTCCCCTCTATCTGGTCTGCCACTATCAGGATACCGCCCTCACCCTGCAGCAGGCGCTGCCCTTCGGCATCAGCTACTGCCGGGTCAATCAGGGCGACCCTTACGATCTGCGTGGGCTGATCTGCCGCAAATAACGCAGTGAAGGGCAGCCATCGCCGTCAGAGCAGCAAGTCGGCCAGCTCGCCCAGCGCCGTCAGCTCCACATCCGGCAACAGTTGCAACCCCTGCCAGGGCTGCTGGCGATCGTTGAGCCAGGCGGCCCGAAAACCGTGCAGGCGGGCGCCTAGCACATCCGTCTCCGGGTGGTCCCCCACATGCAGGATCTGGCCGGGAGCCAGCTTGAGGGCTCTCTGCGCCTGTACAAACATGTCCGGCGCCGGTTTCATCCTGGCGCCCGCGCCCGCCTTGCAGACCAGGGTGAAGTAATCCACCAGCCCGGCCCGGGTCAGATCCAGATTGCCGTTGGTGATCACCACCAAGGGGTAGCGCCCGGCCAATCGCGCCAGCAAATCGTGAGTCGCGGCGCTCACCGTTATTCTGGAACGCTCGGCGAGAAAGGCGGCGAATACCTGTTCGGCCTCCCGGCTGGCGGTGGCGGCCATCATACCGCCCTGCACCATGGCCTCATGAATGGTGCGCTGACGCGCCAGGCTGACATCCTGGCGCAACTCGGGATGGGCAAGCAGGATGGCACGCTTGAGTTCCAGCCAGCGTGGCTTGTCCAGCATGGCGGTAGCCAGGTATTCGCTGCGCAGATGGGCCAGCATCCACTGCTCGGCCCGTTCAATGGCGGGGCCGTTGTCGTAGAGGGTGTCATCGAGGTCGAACGAGATGGCGGCCACCGGCTGCCAGCGGCGATAAAAATGCATTCATGCTCCTTCACGGCGGGGTAACCAGACCCCGTTATTCATCTTCCGGGGTGGCAGGATCCCGCCTGGCTCTGGGATGGGCGTTGTCGTACACCTTGGCCAGATGCTGGAAATCGAGGTGGGTATAGATCTGGGTGGTGGAAAGATCCGCGTGCCCCAGCAGCTCCTGCACCGCCCGCAGATCGCCGGACGACTCCAGCATGTGGGTGGCGAAGCTGTGGCGCAGCTTGTGGGGATGGATGTGGGCATTGAGCGCCTGCTTGTTGCCCCAGCCATCGAGCCGCTCCTGCACCGAGCGGGCCGACAGCCGCCGCTTGCGCTGCGAGACGAACAGGGCTTCGGCCTCGTCCCCCGCCAGCAGGGGGCGCACCTTGAGCCACTTCTGCAACCACTCCACCGCCATCCGCCCCATGGGCAATACCCGCTCCCGCGCGCCCTTGCCGGTCACCTTGAGCTGACGATCATCGAGCTTGATGTCCGTCAGATTGAGCCCCACCAGCTCGGCGAGCCGCAGGCCGGAAGAGTACATCAGCTCCATGATGGCGCGATCCCGCACCGCCAGCGGATCCTGCTCGTCTGTGATGTTGAGCAGCTGGTACATCTCGTCCACATCCAGGTTCTTGGGCAGGGGTCGCCCCTGCTTGGGGGTCGCTATGCCACGGGCCGGGTTGGCGCTGAGCCGCCCCTGGCGCACCTGCCAGTCGCAAAAACTGCGCAGGGCCGAGAGCTTGGTGGCGAGAGAGCTGGGCACCAGTCCGGCCTTGTGCATCCGGGTCACCAGGCTGCGCACCTGGCTCGCCTCGAGCCGGGTCCAGTCGCTCAGGCCAAGCCTGACCAGCTCGGCTGTCATGATCTCCAGGTGAGAGCGGTAGTTGCTGCGGGTATGAGGGCTGAGCTGGCGCTCGACCCTCAGGTATTCGATGAAGGCCGCCAACTCATCGGCCAGGCTGGCCGGCAGAGGCTCGGCGGCAGGAGACTGTGCCTTAGCCACGAACCAGCTCGGGCAGGCGCAGTTGCAGCAAGCGGCCCAGCTGACCCAGCAGCAGGGTGTCGTTGTGGGGGCTGAAGTGGCTGGGATCCGAGCTGGCGAAGGCCAGCACGCCGAGATCGCCGAGCCGCATCAGGGCAACGGAGTTGACCAGCACATCGTGGCCAAACAGCGCCTGCTTCTCGCTCTGGTTGAGTCGGCCGAAGTAGTAATCCTGCCCCGGCAGGCGCTGGCCCAGCAGCTGCTCGAGCTGTCTGCCCTCCGCCATGAACTTCTGCTCGGGGCCGCTCAACTGGAATTTCTTCGGGCTGAGCCAGAGCCGCAGGCCGGTCAGCCGCAGTCGCTGCATGAAGGCCTTGCCCATCACGGCACTCACCTCGAACAGGGTCTGGCAGCCGTAGAGCTCGCCGTAGAGATCGGCGTAGACCCGGAAGATCCGCTCGTTCTCGCTGGCAATCCCCATCAGCTCGGTGATCTCCTGCTCCAGCTGCTCTATGCGCTCGCGCTGCCGGTCCATCTGGCGTTCGACCAGCGAGACCGAGCCTTTGCGCTCGTGGGGAATGCGGATCCGATCCAGCATGGCCGCGTGGCGCTGGAAAAACTCGGGATAACGGGCCAGGTACTCCAGCACTGTGGCTTCATCCACCAGTGATTCCTGCCGTTTGAGTTCGCTCATAACTTGGTTGGTCCATCCGAAAAAGGGGCACAAGGCCCCGACATTAGCGCTTGGCAGAGCGGAGTCATCTCCGCCCCATGCCTACAACTCTATCTGGCCGTCGAATACATGCTCGGCCGGGCCCGTCATATAGACCGGCTGACCCGGTCCCTTCCAGGCGATGGTCAGCTTGCCACCCGGCAGACTGACGGTGACCCGCTCCTTGAGCTTGCCCTGACTGATGCCGATCACAGCCGCCGCACAGGCGCCGGTGCCGCAGGCAAGCGTCTCGCCCACCCCGCGCTCGAACACCCGCAGCTTGATCTCGGTGGCGTTGACCATCTCCATGAAACCGACGTTGACCCGCTCGGGGAAACGCTCGTGCCGCTCCATGATGGCGCCCAGTGTCTCGACCGGCGCCTCGGCCACCGACGGCACTTCGATGACGCAGTGAGGGTTGCCCATGGAGACGACACCACACATCACAGTATGCTCTTGCGCCCGCAACAGATAGGTTTTTTCCGCCTTCTGGGCCCGAAACGGGATCTTGCCCGGCTCAAACTGGGGGACGCCCATGTTGACCGTGACCTGATTCTCCCCTTCCAGCTGCAGGATGATGCGGCCGCGGGCCGTGCTGACCGCGATGCGATCCCGGTTGATCAGCCCCTTGAGGCGCACGAAACGGGCGAAACAGCGGGCACCGTTGCCGCACTGCTCCACCTCGCTGCCATCGGCATTGAAGATACGGTAGTGAAAGTCGAGTTCAGGGTCATAGGGCGGCTCCACCAGCAACAACTGGTCGAAGCCGATCCCGAAGTGGCGATCCGCCAGCTTCTTGATGACGTCATTGCTGAAAAACACCTTCTGGGTGACGCCATCCACCACCATGAAGTCATTGCCCAGCCCGTGCATCTTGGAAAAATCTATCAACATCGTGCGTTCCTGTACCCTTTAGGCAGTAAATGCTCGCGACACCGGCGATCGGTCAACTGCTCGCGCGTTCAACGCACACA
This sequence comes from Aeromonas sp. MR19, assembly GCF_963899305.1. Taxonomy (NCBI): domain Bacteria; kingdom Pseudomonadati; phylum Pseudomonadota; class Gammaproteobacteria; order Aeromonadales; family Aeromonadaceae; genus Aeromonas; species Aeromonas sp. MR19. The sequence goes on along the minus strand of NZ_CAWQWZ010000001.1, from coordinate 148,355 downwards.
GAGACGCGTCTGGACCATCCCATCGCCATGGTGCCTTCCTGTTTTCAGGGCAGTAGATGCTCACCGCGCCAGAGATCGGCCAACTGCTCGCGCTCTCTGATGAGGAAGGATTGCGTGCCATCCACCAGCACCTCGGCCGCGCGCGGACGGGTGTTGTAGTTGGATGACATGGTAAAGCCGTAGGCACCGGCGGAGCGAACCGCCAGCAGGGAACCCTCGCCTATGGCCAGGGTGCGCTCCTTGCCGAGGAAGTCACCCGTCTCGCACACCGGGCCCACCACGTCGTACAGCGCCGGCTCATGGGCCGTGCGGCTGTCCACCTCTATGATGTTCATCCAGGCGCCGTAGAGGGAAGGGCGCAGCAGATCGTTCATGCCGGCGTCGATCAGCGCGAAGTTGCGGGTCTCGCCAGGCTTGAGGAACTCGACACGGGTCAGCAGCACGCCTGCGTTGGCGACGATGGCACGGCCCGGCTCGAACAGCAGGGTCAGATCCCGGCCCGCCAGCTTCTGCTTGAGCGCCTCGGCATATTCGGTGGGGTGCGGCGGCTGCTCGGCGCCATAGTTGACCCCGAGCCCGCCGCCCACGTCCAGGTGATGGATCTGGATGCCTTCGGCGGCTAGCTCGTCGATGAGCTTCAGCAGCTTGTCGGCCGCCTCCATGAAGGGCGTCAACTCGGTGAGCTGGGAGCCGATGTGGCAATCCACCCCCTTGATCTCTATGTTGGCCATGGCCGCCGCCTTGCGATAGATGGCGGGCGCCTGCTCGATGGGAATGCCGAATTTGTTCTGCTTGAGGCCGGTGGATATGTAGGGATGAGTCCCGGCATCGATGTCGGGGTTGACCCGCACCGAAACCCTGGCCTTCTTGCCCATGCTGCCCGCCACCCGGTTCAGACGCTCCAGTTCGGCTTCCGACTCCAGGTTGAAACAGAGGATCTCTTTATCCAGCGCCAGCCGCATCTCGGCTTCGCTCTTGGCCACGCCGGAGAAGACCACCTTGGCCGGATCGCCGCCCGCCGCTAGTACCCGCGACAGCTCGCCGCCGGAGACTATGTCAAACCCCGAGCCCAGGCGGGCCAGCAGGTTGAGCAGCGCCAGGTTGGAGTTGGCCTTGACCGCATAGCAGATCAGATGGGGAATATCGCCTGCGGCCTGATCGAAGGCATGCCAGTGGCGTTCAAGGGTCGCGCGGGAGTAAACGTACAGCGGAGTGCCGTACTGCTCGGCAAGTTGTTGCAGCGAGGTGTGTTCGGCCTGAAGCTGGCCGTCGGCGTCGTAGTTAAAGTGATCCAAGGGGCGGTTCCTTCCTGAATTATTGCGGCGCGGCCTCTGGGGCGGCTTCGGCGGTCGCAGGCGTCTGTGCTTGCGGTGTACTCTGGGTCTGGGGTTGCTCGGGGGGCGGCATGTAAAGCGGCCCCGTCAGGCCACACGCGGCCAAACCAAGAGACAGAAGAGTGGCAAGCAGACACTTGGTAAGCTGGGTAATCATAATGGTTCGCTGCGAAAAAATTTTTGGCCCTCTATAATCGCACTCACATTGTTAAAAGCAACAGGATAAACCGATGAAGGATCACGAGTATCACGCCCTGACCGACGCCTTTTTCCAATATGTGGAAGACACTGTCGACGCAGGATATCCGGATATTGATTGTGAACGCGCCGGGGGGGTCTTGACCCTGTCGTTCGAGAACAAGACCAAGGTCATCATCAACAAGCAGGAACCCCTGCACCAGATCTGGGTCGCCACCCGCGAGAACGGTTTCCACTTCGAGCTGCAAGGGGAAACCTGGATCGACAACCGCTTCGGCCATGAGCTCAAGGCCCTGCTGACCAAGGCCTGCACCACCCAGGCGGGTGAGGCTGTGGTATTCCCATGATCGACCTACATCCGCAGAACGCTCGCCACGCCGTGATCTGGCTGCACGGGCTGGGGGATTCCGGCGCGGGTCTGGCACCGCTGGTGGATGCGCTGGACTTGCCTGCCGGCCTGCCGGTGCGCCATCTGCTGCCCGATGCCCCCGAGCGCGCCATCACCATCAACATGGGCTACAAGATGCGCGGCTGGTACGACATCAAGAGCTTCGACGATCCGGCGGACCGCGCCGTGGAGTCCCATGTGCGTGAATCCGCCGATCGCATCGCCGCCCTGCTGGATCAGCTGGTGGCCGAAGGCTTTGCTCCCGAGCGCATCCTGCTGGCCGGTTTTTCCCAGGGTGGCGTCATCGCCTCCTTCACCGCCCTGCGCCATCCGGCACGGCTGGCCGGGCTGCTCTGCATGTCCACCTATCTGGCGGCGCCCGACGCCCTGCTGGCGGAGATGAGCGAGGCCGCCCGCAGCCTGCCCATCTGCTACATGCACGGCATCTATGACGACGTGGTGAGCCTCTCCATGGGCTGGGACGCCAAGAACCGGCTGGAAGCGGCAGGGCTGACGCTCGAGTGGCACGAGTACCCCATGCGCCACGAGATCTGTCGCCCCCAGCTTGACGACATCCGCAGCTGGCTGCTGGCCCGCCTCGCGGACTGAGCAGGCTCCGGATAGCCAAACGGCCTGCATCTGCAGGCCGTTTTTATTTGGCAGGTTCGAGGAGCCGCGTCAGCAAGAGGGCCTTATCGGCCACCCCATGCCCGACCCCTGATGCTACCCCGTCGCCGAGCCCAGTTCACGGGCCTGGCCTGCGCCGTCACGCAGCGGTCCCTGACTGCGGTAGGGGATCACCTCCAGCTCACCGTTGACCTGCACTATCTCGTAGTACTGGGGCAGGTTGAAGTTGCTGAACTGGCCCGCATCGCTGAAACGCTCGTGGCTGGAGGTGTAGAAACGGTTCACCCCCTGCACCAGCTCATCCTTGTTGCCGGCGAAATGCTGGTAGATCTCCACCCGGTTCGCCTCATCCAGGATATAGATGTTGGTCCCCGCATCCCGGGTATCGAAGAAGAACTGCACCAGCCCTTCGCTGGCGTAGGAGTCGACGATACCGGGCAGGTGCTGGCTGTGGGTCTTGTCGAGCCGCAGCGGCAGGTGATCCAGCTTGTTGTGGGAGATGTGACGGTAGAAGTCGATGGCGTTTTCCAGCTTCTTGACCGACACCCCGCGCCGCTCGAAGAAGATGCCGTACTTCTCCTTGCCGAGGGCGAGCGTCTTGACCAGCTGCTGCTTGTCACGGGCGAGGCGCAGCTCGATGCACTCGGCCACCAGCTGCTGGAAACGGGTCCGCACCAGGGAGCGGAAGTGCTGGCTGTAGCAGAACACCTCTATCATCTCGGGGGCGGCGGCATCCTGGTGCATCTTGCCGAGTATGGTGGTGAGGGCATCCACCACGGCTTCGTCACCTTGGAAGTGCAGGGTGCGGATCTCGCTCCAGGAGTTGCGATAGACCAGATCCACCGATCCCACCAGACACTCCAGATTGCGGCCGAACGAGAAGACGTCGGCAGCATTGGCGTCGAATTCGATCACCTGACCCACCCAGTGGCTGGTCGGGTCCGTCTCCAGGTTGAGGAAGATGGAGAGCTGACGGATCTCGCACGGACGGCTGAGGGCCAGGTTGGTGGCGCGGGGATACTTGACCGGGAAGGTGCCGGACAGGTCACGACAGAACTGGTGCAGGTTGTCTATGTGCAGATCCGAGCCCTGATTGAACAGGTGCACCCGGGACTGGGGCGTCAGCAGGCCGTTGAAGTAGGCCCAGGAGACCAGCTTGCTGATGTAGCCGTTATATTCGAGCGGTGCCCGGCCTATGATGTCCGCCGGCTCCAACGAATGTTTGTAGAGATACCAGCCGGCACGATTCAGCCTGCCATGGGGCACCTGCACCAGGCTGAGATCCGGTTCGCTCAGATCCGGCGCTATGGTCAGGTTGATGCGCTGCACCTTACCCGGCAGGCTCTCGAACGCGGCGTAGAGCTTGCGCGACAGTATGCCGATGTCTTCCGGGTTGATGGACTCGCTGATGTTGTTGCGCCGGGCAAACTGAATCAGGTTGCGATAGCTCTGCATCAGGGCTTCCAGCAGCTCGGCGTGGGCCACCTTGACGTCCTCGACCTTCCACTCCTGGCGGTGATCCAGATGATGCAGCCGCTCCGGGCTCCAGCCCCAGTAGGCCACCAGCTGGGTCATCTGCTCGCGGCGCCAGGCCGGGGAGTGATCCTCCTTCGGATGGCTCAGGCCGTCACACACTTTCAGATAGAAGCAACGTCGCACCAGATCGAGTCGCTGCATGTCGCCGATGGACTTGAGGTAGTTGGTCACCTTGTCCAGCATCAGGCAGTAGTTGTCGAGCCGGTAGTGCATGCCCTCATTGTGCTGGAACCAGTCGCGGCTGGTGACAGACAGCAGGCGGGTGTTGGGATACTCGTGGGAGTAAGCCTCCATCAGCACCGACTTGAGCACGGCTTTGTAAGGGGAGTCGATGCCCTTATAGAGCTGCCACAAGGCGGAGCCGAAGTACTCCTCGGCGGGAATGCGGTCGAAGCCACCGAGATCGAGCCAGTCGTCCTGGCTAAGCTTGCCGTGGGCAAACAGGCCGTTCACGTATTCGTCGTAGCGATCGTCATACTCGGCAGGCACCAGATACCAGAGCAGGCGCTTGCCGGCGATCAGCATGGCGCTGCGGTAGAACTCGTCGAGCAGCAGCAGGTGCTGGGCGCTGCCGCAGCTCTCCCCCTGCATCTGGGCATCGTTGCGCTGGCGGAACTTGTCCTCGGGGATCAGGAAGAAGTTGAGATCCACCCCGCGCTGCTCGGCCCACTTGGAGAGTTGCTGGCACTTGAGATCCAGCAGCTCGAGCCGCTCCTGCGACAAACCGGCCACGTGGCAGACCCAGATATCGAGATCCGAGTGGCAGCACTGGCCGATGGACGAGGTGCTGCCCATGGAGTAGAGCCCCTGGATCGACTTGTCGTGGGTAGTGAGGCCGTTCTGGCAGTTGGCGTTCTGGCACAGATCCTGGATGAAGGCCTGCTGGGCCTCGTTGGCGGTAAAACTCCAGATGCCGTGGGGCACATCGCCTGCCACATAACCGGGCAACAGGGGATGATTGAAGTGCAGCATGACGGGCAGCAGCTGGAAGACCTGCTGCCCATAGCGACTCATGAGACCTAACGCCCGTTGCGTCTTGAGACGATTGAGTTCGTCGTAGCGCGCCACCAGCGTATCGAGTTTTACCAGCAATGCCCTGCCTATACCGAGGTAAGAAATGACGCACCAAAACGGGGAGACGTCAAAAAAGTGTGATCATGTTAACAATGCAAACAGCGGTGGTAAACAAGCCCGCACTGAATCACCGGATTATTTATGACTGGCAGCTGAACAGTATCAATGGAAAGCAATAAAAATTAGTAGATTCAATGAATTAATAAATTAATTCAACTTAATGAAAATCATTTTCAGCCCCCCTTTTTGAGCTTGGCCCCGCTTTTGCTGGCTGCGCCATGAAAGCCCCTGCAAAGGGTGGTAAGATCGTTTTCCTTCTAAAGATGAAACAACTGATTGATATGGCAGCCCGAACCCTGAAAATTGCCACTCGCAAGAGCCCATTGGCCCTGTGGCAGGCCAACTTCGTCAAAGACCGGCTGGAAGCCCTGTACCCAGAGTTGCAGGTCGAGCTGGTACCCATGAGCACTCAGGGTGACAAGATCCTGGATACCCCTCTCGCCAAGGTGGGCGGCAAGGGGTTGTTCGTCAAGGAGCTGGAGACCGCCATGCTGGAGGGACGCGCCGACATCGCCGTTCACTCCATGAAGGATGTGCCGGTGGAGTTCCCCGAGGGACTGGGTCTGCACACCATCTGCGAGCGCGAAGATCCGCGCGATGCCTTCGTGTCCAACCGTTTCAGCCAGATAGAGGCGCTGCCGCAAGGTGCCGTGGTCGGCACCTCCAGCCTGCGCCGTCAGTGCCAGCTGCGCGCCGCCCGCCCGGATCTGGTGATCCGCGACCTGCGCGGCAACGTCAATACCCGTCTCGCCAAGCTGGATGCCGGTGAATATGACGCCATCATACTCGCCGCCGCCGGCCTGAAACGGCTGGAGATGGCACATCGCATCACCGCCTTCATCGAACCGGAACAGAGCCTGCCCGCCAACGGTCAGGGGGCGGTCGGCATCGAGTGCCGGCTCGACGATGAGGAGCTTCACGCCCTGCTGGCCCCGCTCGAACACGCGGAGACCCGGATCCGGGTGCTGACCGAACGCGCCATGAACCGCGCCCTGCAAGGGGGCTGTCAGGTGCCCATCGGTGCCTATGCCCTGGTACAGGGGGAGGAAGTCTGGTTGCGCGGCCTGGTGGGCAGCCCGGATGGCAGTCAGGTGGTCCGCGACGAGATCCGCGGTCCGCTGGCCGATGGCGAGGCGCTCGGCCACACCCTGGCCCAGCGCCTGCTGGCGGCGGGCGCCGACGTCATACTGGCCGAGGTCTACCGGGCATGAGTGCGGGCCGGGCCGGATCATGGCCACAACCGCCGAGCGCTGCCTGATGATCCCGCTGGTGGTGCGCCCGGCCGCCCAGACCGCCGAGCTGGTGCAGCTGTTGCGCCGGCACGGCCACGCACCGCTCTGCTGTCCGCTGCTGGAAACCGTGGCGGGCAGCGAACTCTCTCGCCTGTCCGAACTGCTGCCCCAGGCAGACATAGTCATAGCCGTCAGCATGCATGCAGTTCATTTTACTCACCATTTTCTGTTGCAAACTGGTCAGACCTGGCCACATATTGACTACTTTGCAGTCGGTCAGGCCAGCGCGGACGCCTTCGCCGATGCAGGCATATCGGCGAGCTGCCCGGACGATCCGCGCAGCGAAGGGCTGCTGGCCCTGCCCGCCCTGCAACAGGTGAGCGGCAGGCGGGTGCTGATCCTGCGCGGCAATGGCGGCCGGGATCTCATCGCCCGGACGCTGGCCTCACGCGGTGCTCTGGTGCACTATTGTGCGGCCTATGAGCGCCACTACCCCGAACTCGACGGGGACGCATTGACTCGCCACTGGCAGGCGGCCGGGCTCGACAGCCTGCTCATCACCAGTGGCGAACTGTTGCAGCGGTTGCTGGAACTGGTGCCAAGCCAGCAGCAACCCTGGCTTTATGACCGCCTGTTGGTGGTGCCCAGCCCCCGCGTGGCCGAGATGGCCGAGGCGGCGGGCTTTACCCGAATCACGATTGCCCAAGGTGCATCCAACCAGGCCCTGACGGCCGCTCTGGAACTGAGGAAGATGGAATGACTGAACAACAAGAAACCCAGGTCAAGCCCCAGCCGACCGCCGTGGTCAACGGCGGCAAGAGCCGTTCCGGCGCCCTGCTGGGCGGCGTGGCCATATTGCTGGCCCTCGGCCTGACCGGCGGTCTCTACCTGCACGGCCACAAGAGTGCTGTGGCCCAGCAGGGGGAACTGGATCAGCTCAAGCTGCAGCTGGCCGAGGCCATGAGCAAACTGGATCAGAGCAACAGCAAGGAGAGTGAGCAGCTGGCCGCCGTCGGCAAGCAGCAGCAACTGCTGCAAGACGAGCTCAAGGGCCTGCAGAACCGGGTGCTGGATCTCAACGACAAGCGCCCCAACGACTGGATGCTGGCCGAATCCGAATACCTGGTGCGCATGGCGGGCCGCAAGCTGTGGCTGGAGCATGACCTCATCTCCGCCATCACCTTGCTCGGCAATGCCGACGAGCGGATCAAGGCGCTCAACGACCCCAGCCTGATGCCCATCCGCAAGGCGCTGGCGGCAGACATAGCCCAGCTCAAGGGGATGCCCAGAGTCGATCGCGAAGGGCTGACCCTGAAACTGGCCGCCCTCTCCGATCAGATAGAGCTGCTACCGCTCTCCACCGTCAGCATGCCGGAAGCGAAAATCGAGCCGGATCAGGCCGTCAGCACCAACCCGGACGAGTGGGAAAGCAACCTGAAGAAGAACTGGGTCAAGTTCACCGAGAACTTCATCACCATACGTCGCCGCGATGGTGCCGTGGAGGCCCTGCTCTCCCCGCAGCAGGAGATCTTCCTGCGCGAGAACCTCAAGACCAAGCTGCTGCAAGCCCAGCTCGCCGTCTACCGCGAGCAGCAGGCCCTGTATGACGACAGCCTGGAGAAGGCACAGCGCTGGCTGACCCAGTATTTCGATACCGACAACAGCGCGACCCACTACATGCAGTCCGAACTGGACAAGCTCAAGGGTGAGCAGATCCAGTTCGACTATCCGGATCGCTTCAAGACCCAAGCCATGCTGGAAGAGGTGCTGACCGAGCGCCTGCAACGCATTCTGGCCAGCAACTGAGGAGGGCACCATGATTCGTCTGATTGTTCTGGTGGCCGTGATGGTGGCGGGGCTGATATTCGGTCCGCAAGCCTCCGGCAACAAGGGGTATGTGCTGATCGCCCTGGGTAACTACACGGTGGAGTCCTCGGTTACCAGCGCCGTGATCCTGGCCGTGCTCTTCTATGGCGCCCTGCTCATCGTCGAGTGGGTGCTGGGCCGGGTGTTCGGCCTGCGTCGCAAGACGCTGGGCTGGTACGGCTCACGTCGACGCCGCAAGGCCAACCAGCAGACCGTGGCCGCCACCCTGGCCATGGCCGAAGGTCACTACAGCCAGGCCGAGAAGCTGATGCTCAAGGGCGCCAGCAACAGCGACACACCGCTGCTCAACTACCTGAGCGCCGCCAAGGCCGCCCAGGCCCGTGGCGATGACGTGCGCCGGGATCAATACCTGCAAAAAGCGCAGGAGGAGAACCCCAAGGCCGAGCTGGCGCTGACCCTGACCCAGACCCAGTTGCAGATAGAGCAGGGCCAGTACGATACGGCGCTGGCCATGCTGGAATCCGTCTATGCCCTCAATCCGCGCCACCCCATGGTGCTGGATCAGCTGCGTCAGGTACACCTGGCGCGCGAGGACTGGGCGGCCCTCATCGACCTCATCCCCGCCCTGCACAAGGTGGGCAAGCTGACCCCCAAACAGGAAGAGGATCTGCTGCATCAGGCCTGGCGTGGCCGGCTCAAAGCCGCCAGCGACGCCCTCGATACCCTGCGCCCTGTCTGGCAGGATCTGCCGCGCAAGCTGCGCCAGGATCCGGATCTGCTGGCCTGCTATGGGGATCGGTTGCGTCAGCTCGGTGCCGACAACGAAGCCGCCGAGCTTTGGCTGGATGCGCTGCGCAAGCAGGTCTCCCCCCAGTTGCTGACCCGCCTGCCCAGACTCAAGCTCGACAACTACCAGCCCATGCTGACCCTGTTGCAGAAGATCCAGGATCAGCCGGGTGTCGACGCCGCACTGGCCCAGACCTATCTGCTGGCCGGCCAGCTGGACGAAGCCCAGCGACTGCTGGAGCAGGCTGTGGCCAAGGCACCGAGTGCCGCCGTCTACCACGCCCTCGGCCAGGTAATGGACAAGCGCCGGCTCACCAACAAGGCCAACGAATACTATCGGCAGGCCCTGCAACTGGCCGATGTCTGATCCTGGTCCCTGCGCCAGAAGCACCAACAAGAGAGGCCGCAATTGCGGCCTCTCTTTTATCTGTTCTGCTCTGATTGTACGCCGCAGCCCGCTTATGCCGTCAGCCGCTCCAGCTCACCTATGAGCCAGATGGCCTCCTCCCTGTGATAGCCGCACACATCCGGCATGGGTCTAAAACCGCTGCACACCAGAGGGCGATCCGGCTGGTCGAAGATCTTGCAGCCCAGCCGCACATCGAGCTGGACGCAGGGCACCCCGGCCGGTTTGCCGGCGGGCATGCCCGGAATGGCACTGCTGATACTGGGGGCAATGCAACAGGCTCCACAACCTTGACGACATTCCATGTAACGCTTTCCTGTGCGTGGCGAACCAGTCTATCAAAGGGCCGCGATTCCCCTTAGCCTTATCCCCCGCGCCCGTGAAATAGTGGCCAGTCAGGGGGCTCTGTCAGCCCGCAGACAACAAAAAGCCCGACGGCGGCAGCGGTCGGGCTTTTTATGTTGCAACAGCAGGTTCAACCCACTCTCATCAGAGAATGATGTCGCGCACCACGCTGTCTTTGCGATCCAGGAAGTGGATCGACTTGATGCGACGAATGGTGCGTGACTTGCCACGGATCAGCAGGGTTTCCGTGGTCGCCATGACGCCATCGCTGGTGATGCCATCCAGCAGATCACCCTTGGTGATGCCGGTGGCCGAGAAGATGACGTTGTCATTCTTGGCCAGGTCTTCCAGCTTGAGCACCTTGCTCAGGTCTATGCCAAGCGCCTCGCAGCGGGCAATTTCCTGCTCGCCCAAGGCACGCACTTCCGGGCTGTCGCCCTTGACCTTGTGACGGGGTATCAGGCGAGCCTGCATGTCACCATCCAGCGCACGGATCACCGCCGCCGAGATCACCCCTTCCGGCGCGCCGCCGATGCCATACAGCATGTCGACTTCGCTGTCCGGCAGACAGGTGAGGATGGAGGCGGCCACGTCGCCATCGGGAATGGCAAACACCCGCACGCCCAGTCCCTGCATCTCCTTGATAGCCTTGTCGTGACGCGGCTTGGCCAGGGTGATCACGGTCAGGCGGGAGAGCGGCTTGCCCAGCGCCTTGGCCACGGCCTTGAGGTTCAGCTCGAGGGCCTGATCCAGGTCGATGGCACCCTTGGCCTTGGGACCCACGATCAGTTTTTCCATGTACATGTCGGGCGCCTTGAGGAAGGAGCCCTTGTCGCCGACTGCCAGCACGGCCAAGGCGTTGGCCTGGCCCATGGCGGTCATGCGGGTACCTTCGATCGGGTCGACCGCGATATCCACGGCGTCGCCCAGACCCGTGCCCACCTTCTCGCCTATGTAGAGCATGGGGGCTTCGTCAATTTCACCTTCGCCGATCACAATCTCACCATCGATCTGGATCTGATTGAGGATATGGCGCATGGCCGCTACGGCCGCCCCATCGGCGATATTCTTGTCACCACGTCCGAGCCACTTGTAGCCAGCCAGTGCAGCCGCTTCCGTCACTCGGGAAAACTCGATTGCCAGTTCACGTCTCATCGCATATCCAACCTTTGGAGCTCGAAAACGGGCGGCATTCTATCACAAGGGCAAACCTTTGCGCGCAAAAGTGGCGGATCGCCACACAAATCACGGCCCTTCACCAAACTGACATCAAATCGCCACCGACACGTCACTTGAGTGTCACCCCGCTGTCATCCCCCTCGCCTAGCATGGCCCCGTCTTTAAAACAAAAGCTTGCAACACAAGGGATTAAGATGAAAAAGCTGACTGTAGTGGCACTGGCTCTCACCGCGGCCTTCCAGGCACAAGCCGTTGAAGTTTATAAAAATGACACCACCACCCTGGATCTGTACGGCCGCATCTATGCCGGCCAGTTCTTCGGTGACAAGAAGGAAGGGGTCGACACCACCCATCCGAACGGCACCCAGGAGTACAGCGACAAGCAGGGCGCCAACCAGTTTGTCCGCTTCGGCGCCAAGGTGGATAGCCAGATCAACAGCCAACTGAAGGCGCTGGCCCAGTACGAAGTGCAGATGTACATCAACGACAGCGAGAAGACCATCAGCGAGAACTCCGACAACCTGCGCACCCGTCTGGCGTTCGCCGGTGTCGGCGCCGACTGGGGCAACATCACCTTCGGTCGCCAGAAGGGGGCCCCCGGCTTCCTGGCCGACTGGACTGACGTCTCCCTCTCCGATGGCTACGGCAACGAAGCCCTCGGCGCCAAGACAGATACCTTCGCCACCAACCGCGCCGGTTCAGTGCTGAAATACTCGGGTCTGTTCAACGGCTTCCAGGTCGACACCAGCTACAAGTTCGATGGCGGTGACACCGAAGAGACCACCAGCAAGGACAGCGATGCCGCCTACGGCGCCGCCGTGGCCTACACCTTCCCGTTCAACCTGGCGCTGGGTACCGCCTACAACGTGGGTATCCGCGACAAGAACGGAGAAGAGGATGCCAAGCTGTGGCTGCTCTCCGCCAAGTACGACAACAAGGCCGTCTATGCCGCCCTGAGCTATGCGGACGGCACCGACTTCCTGGCCACCGGCAAGGATCACACCGGCTGGGAAGGGGCACTCGGTTACAACTTCGAGAACGGCTTCGGCCTGATGGCGCTGTGGAACAAGCAGAAGGTGGAGCAGGACGGCAAGAGCGATTACGACTCCATCGACTACTACACCCTGGGCGCCCAGTACAAGTTCAACAAGAACCTGCGGGTCATCGGCGAGTACCGCATCAACAACCTGGACAGCCAGGAGAGCGGCAAGCTCAACGTCAAGGATGACTTCCAGCTGGCAGCCCGTTACGACTTCTAATCTCGGCTCTCAGTCAGAAAACAGCGCGCCGGCTTATGCCGGCGCGCTTTTTGTTGGCCCGCAAAGGGATGCAGGCCAGCCGCCGTCCGGCTCATGATCTAGGCTCAACAGAACCACGAAGAGGAGATCATCATGCCGTTACGCCTGCTCATCTGCTGCTGCCTGCTGCTCGCCCTTCCCGTTCAGGCGCTGACCATCGCCATGGTGCTGTGGCGCGGCGAAACGGATGCCGAACGGGGCTTTCGTGCCGAATTGATCCGGCTCGGCCATCAACCCACCTTCGTCACCTTCAACGCCAATCAGGATCGCGCCGCCTTCGCGACCCAGCTGCGTCAGCAACTGCTGCCCTCCCTCGCCGACTACGACTACATCTACTGCTTCGGGACCACGGCCACGACCATGGTCAGGAGTCTGATCGGCGATCGCAAGCCACTGATCTTCAACATAGTGTCTGACCCCGTCGGGGCCGGGATCCTGTCGGAAGACAAGGCGGACAACCGGATGGTGGCCGGCACCAGCAACCTGGTGCCCATGGCGCTCCAGCTCGCCAACGCCCGCCAGCACCTGCCCACCGACAAGGGACTGCTGCTACCCTTCAACCCCCGCGAGCAGAACACCCTGCTGACCGGTGAACTGCTGCTGCGCGAAGCCAAACGCTATCAATGGGATCTCACCACCTGGCGCATAGCGCCTGACAAGCGGCGGCTGGCCGGCGAGCTCAAGCGTCTGCAACAGGATGCCCGTCAGCGCATCGTCTTCCTCGCCGCCGACAGCTATCTGCTCTCCATCGCCCCCGAGCTGCTGGCCGCCCTCAACGAGGCGGGCATCCCCACCATCTGCAGCGCCGAGCTGTTTGTCGAGCACGGCTGCACCGTCGGCACCATCAGCAGCTATGAAACCCTGGGCCGGATGACGGCCAACATCATCCACCGCAACCTGCAGGGCACGCCGCTGCAAGACATTCCACTGCAGACGGATCCGGCCCCCCGGCTGGTGCTGGGCAAGCAGCTGGCATCCGCCGACAACCAGGGCACCCAGGGCCGCTGACCACCCGGCCTCCTCCATGGGCCCCAAACCGCCCCTGACACCCAGTGGCACGGCGCTGCCGGCCGTTGCGCTCCATCCGATCCCCTTGCCAATGTTCATCACATCTTTATGTTGCAGAGCTAATGAAAATCAATATCATTAGCATCCTCTCGCAGGAGAGAAACCAATAATTATAAATAAATCAATAAGTTCAGACCATCAGGTCGCTTCCTCAAGAGTCAACACGCAACATGTACACACCCAATCACCCACGCGCCCTGCTGGGCGTCGCTCTGCTGGCCCTGAGTGCCGGCGCCCGTGCCGAAGACGAGACCATGACGGTCGTCGGCAAACGCAGCCAGCATGAAGAGGTCGCCACCGCGACCCGTACCAACACCCCGGCCAAGCTGGTGCCGCAGGCCATCGACACCGTCAAGGCCAGCGAGCTGACCGCCTTCGGCCAGCCCACCCTGAGCGAGGCCCTGACCGGCATCCCGGGCGTCAACGCCAGCGGCGACACCCGCTTCGATGGCGTCAACATCCGCGGCTTCAGCGCCAGCAACGACTTCTATCTGGACGGTTTTCGCGATGACATGCAGTACACCCGCGACCTTGGGAACATAGAGCGGGTCGAGGTGCTCAAGGGCCCGGCCGCCGTGCTCTATGGCCGCGGCAGCACGGGTGGCATCATCAACCGGGTCAGCAAGAAGCCGCTGAAGGGGCAGGAGTCCAGCGTCAGCGCCCTGGTCGGCAGCTTCGACAACCGGCGGCTGGCCGCCGACCTCAACGGCGAGGCGGGTGAACGGGTGCAGCTGCGCCTCAACCTGGCTCAGGAGGACAAGGACAGTTTCCGCGACGGCGTGACCAGCAAGCGCACCCTGCTGGCCCCCTCCGTCAACTGGGAGATCAGCGACAGGCTGAACTGGCTGGTGCAGTACGAGCGCAACGAGCACGACCGCACCCCGGATCGCGGCATCCCCGGCGTCAATGGCCGCCCGGCCGACGTGCCGAAGGAGTACGTCTACAGCGACACTCGCCGCGACTTCATCGACGATGTGGCCCAGTCCACCCGCTCCCGCCTCAGCTGGGACATCAACGATCAGTGGCAGCTGCGCCAGCAGCTGGGCTACACCAGCCTCGACAGCCAGTTCGACAACACCTATGTCACCAGCGTCAAGGGCGACCAGGTGACCCGCTCCCGCTGGCAGCAGGATCTCAAGGCCAACAGCCTGATCAGCAACACCGAGGCCGAAGGCCAGCTGCAGACCGGCCCCGTCGAGCATCGCCTGCTAATCGGCTTCGAGCAGAACTGGCAGGAGCGCACCCCCAAGCTCTACCAGAACGCCACCGCGATCCCGGCCGGCAACCTTTACGATCCTGGCTCACTGCCCACCTATGATGGCGCCATGAAGCTCTCCAGCGACGCCAACCACAAGGTGCGCGGCTACGGTCTCTACCTGCAGGATCAGCTCAGCCTGGGCGACTGGCATCTGCTGGGCGGCCTGCGCCGCGACGACTTCACAGTCACCAGCCGCCGCAACGACCTCAACAAGGAGGAGACCGTCTCTGTCACCAGCCTGAGCCCGCGGCTGGGGCTGGTATGGAATCCGCTCGAGGAACACGCCTTCTACACCTCCTACAGCAAGACCTTCACTCCGGTGGGCGGCGAGCTGATCGGCATCACTCCGGGCGACAAGAACAACAGTCTGGATCCCCAGCACACCCGGCTGTACGAGGGCGGCGTGAAGAGCGACTGGCTGGATGGCCGGCTGGCGACCACCCTCTCCGTCTACCGGCTGGAGATGTACAACAAGCGCAGCAAGGATCCGCTGGATCCCACCAAGGTGATCCTCACCGGCCTGCAACGCACCGAGGGCATAGAGCTGAGCGCCCGCGCCCAGCTGACCGACGAGATCTACCTGCGCGGCGGCATCGCCATCCAGGACGCCGAGCAGGTCAAGGCGGATGCGGATCTGCAGGGCAAGCGGCCGATGAACGTCTCCCGCCAGAACGGCCAGCTGTTCGCCGGCTACCAGAGCGGCAAGCAGGGCTGGTTCGGCGAGACAGGGGTGACTGCGGTGGGCGATCGCTTCGCCGACAACGCCAACACCACCACGCTGCCCGGCTATGCCCGTTTCGATGCCCGCGCCGGCTACCGCTGGCAACAGTGGGAAACCCAGTTGAGCGTGGAGAACCTGACCGACCACGACTACTTCGTCAGCGCCACCAGCGCCTCCCAGATCATGCCGGGCACGCCCCGTCAGCTGAATCTGAGCGCCGCCTACCGCTTCTGATCCCACCCTCTTCCCTGATCTCTCTGGCCAGCCCTCGCTGGCCAGATTTTTATGAAGCGCAACCGATGAAACGCAGAAGACTCCCCCTTCACAACAACAAGTGGGTGCGCCGCATCCACGCCTGGGCCGGCTTTGCCACCCTCACCCTGATGCTGCTCTACGGCCTGACCGGCCTCTGGCTGCAACACAGGGCCGTGCTGCCCATCCCTGGCCCCCACACCGCCAAGTCGAGCGAGGAGATAGGGCTGGACGCGCCGCTGGCCAGCCCGGACGAGCTGAAAACCTTGTTGCAACAACACTACCCGGACAGTTTCGAGGAAGGCCGCGCCATGATCACCCCGGCGCAGACCCTGCCTACCCCGGCGGGCCCCCTCACACTGCCGGCCCGCTGGGAGATGCGCGGCATCACCCTCAGCCAGAGCCTGGCCGCCAGCTATGTGGAGGGCACTCTGCTGGTGCGCACCGAGCGGCAACAGGCCAACTTCGCCGCCAGCCTCAACCGGCTGCATCGCGGCATGGGCACAGGCCTCTCCTGGCAGCTGTTCGGCGATATGGCGGCACTGGCCATGTTGCTGCTGGCTCTCACCAGTTTGCTGATGTGGAACAAGCTGCACGGCCCGGCCGGTCGCGGCATAGCCCTGCTGCTGCTCGGGGCCCTCGCCACTGTGCTGATTGCCCTGCTCTAGCGCGTTTACCGACACCAAAACGAGATCCGGCGCCCACGGGGGGTAACCTTGCCCGCACCCGAGGTAACAAAAGGTAAGCGGGTGCCGATGGGGGTCACACTTGTCGGCGCCATGACTGGATGGGGGCCGCTCGCGGCTGTTAGGGTGCGGCCAGAATTCCTGGCGCCAAGAGGTATCATGCGCATCTCCAGCATAGAGTGCGGGCGAGTAGTGGCCATCATGGCCGTGATGACCATTCACCTCTCCCCCTTCAGCAATCCGTTCGATCCCGCCCTGTGGGACGGCACCCTCTACTTCTGGTTGGGGGGCGTCATCAACCAGCTGTGCCGTTTCGCGGTGCCGCTCTTCTTCCTGTGCGCCGGCTACTTTCTGCAACCCGCCCTCGCCGCAGGCAACCCCATGGCGGTGGCGCTGCGCTACTGCCGCCCCCTGCTGGGGCTCTGGCTGTTATGGAGCCTGCTCTATCTGCTGATCCCCTTCAACCCGCCGGCGGCACTGAGCGACGGCTATCTGCCTGCCATGGCGAGCCAGTGGCAGATGCAGCTGGGGGATCCTCTCAACGCCTGGTGGGTGGGCGGCATGATCCATCTCTGGTTCCTGCCGGCCCTGATGCTGGCGGTCTTGCTGCAGGCACTGTGTCATCGGATTGGGCTGCCCCGACTGGCGCTGGTGCTCGGTGTGCTGCTCTACCTGCTGGCCCTGCTCGGCGGCTCCTATGGCCAGCCGCTGCTGGGGGGGGAGTGGGCCCTGCTGACCCGCAACGGCCCCTTCTTCTCGCTGCTGTTCGTGGCGCTGGGCGCCGAGCTGCGCTTTCGCGCCTGGCAGCCGGATGCCAAGCGCAGCGCCCTGCTGCTGATCGTGGGGATGGCACTCTACACTCTGGAAGCCTGGGGCCTGCTGCACTGGGCCTCGGTGCCCCTCAGTCGCCACGACTTCCTGCTCGGCTCGCTGCTCTGGGGCCTGGGCCTGTTCGGCCTGTTGCTGGCCAACCCGGGCTGGGGCCAAGGCAGCTGGCTGGAACGCCAGGCTCCGAAAGTGCTCGGCCTCTACTGCCTGCACATGATGCTGGTGGTGTGGCTGATGATCTTTGGCCCGCAGGGTAAGTTGCTCTGGTGGGAATTGCTGAAGGTACCGGCCTTGCTCGCCCTCTCCCTGTTCGCTTATCGGCTGCTGGCGGCAACCCCGGCCAGCCGTAGCTTGCTGCGCGCCCGCTGACGAGAGACATCTGAAACGGAGGGAGAGGAGACGGGAGCAATGCCGATCCCTCCCTGCTCGTGGCTGAACGGTTGGTTCAATTTTTATTCATCGCGGATAGATAAACTCCGGGTCTCCTTAAACGCGAACCCAGGAGTCATCATCCCATGACGTTGTTCACCAAAACGCTGTTCACCAAGAAATCCGGCCTTGTCCTCGTTCTGCTCGCCGCCAGCGGCTCCCTCAGCGCCGCCGAGATTGCCAACAACAACATCACCGAAGCCGAGATCAAGGCCGCGCAGGATGCCTGGGGCAAGGCCCTGATCCAGATCAGCGATGACTACCGCAGCGGTGGCATAGCGAAGGCCAAAACGACGGCCACTGCCGTGCTCGACAGCGCCTACGGCTACAACAATGGCCCTGTCCTGTTCAAGCCCACCCTGGCCGGGGGCGAACAGACCTTCCGCCTCAACCAGGAGGGGGCGCTGGCCTACTTCGTCGGCAACAATCAGGCCTACCCCGCCGACACCGGCTTCGCCCTCAAGAACTGGAAAAGTTACAACTACGACAACGCCGCCGTCTACATCAACGGCGACATGGCCCTCACCATGGGCAAGGTTCACCTGATAGACAGGGACAACAAGGAGACCACGGTCGACAAGACCTGGGGCTTCAAGAAGGGGGACGACGGCAAGGTGCGCATAGTGCTGCACCACTCCTCCCTCCCCTACGCCGGTTAAGCGGCAACAGGCGACCCGCGGGTCGCCTTTTTTGTTATGGGGGCGCCACTTTGGCCAACCGCCGGGTGACGGCCAGGCTGGCGCTGTTACCATACCCCTCTTGTGACGAATCCAGACGAGACACCCATGCAGATCCGCTCCTTCACCCCGGCCGACACCGAGGCCGTCCTCGCCATCTGGCTGGAAGCCTCTTTGCAGGCCCACCACTTCATCGACCCGGCTTACTGGCACGCCAACCTGGCGCCGATGCGGGAGACCTACCTGCCCGCCGCCGACTCTTATATGCTCTGGCAAGATGGCTCTGCGCTGGGGTTTTATTCCCTGTATGAAGAGACCCTGGCCGCCATCTTCGTTGCCCCGCAGCAGCAGGGACGCGGCTATGGCAAGGCCCTGCTGGCCCACGCCAAACGGCAGCGGCCGGCCCTGCGACTGCAGGTGTACCGGCAGAACCTGGCCGCTTGCGACTTCTATCTATCTCAAGGCTTTCAGATCGAGAGTGAACAACGGGATCCCCACACCGGCTGCGCCGAGTGGGTGATGGTCTGGTCGGCGCCAGACTAACCCCGTTCGATGGCGGCTGAGTGTGGCTCGCTCGCCGGGCCATCCCCGGCCCGCACCAGCAGGTCGGCGTGGCTCAGCGCGAAGTCGTGAATCTGCTGGAGCAGGGGCAGCAGGGCGACGCCAAGCGGGCTCAGGGCGTACTCCACCCGGGGCGGCACATCGGGATGGAGGGTGCGAATGATGACGCCGTCGCTCTCCAGCTCCTTGAGCTGGGCGGTGAGCACCTTCTGGCTCACCTCGGGCAGGCAGCGGCGCAGGTCGCCAAAACGCAGGGTCTGGCTGCGCAGATGAAACAGGATGGCCGGTTTCCATTTACCGGTCAGCAGCCGCAGCACCTGGTAGGCGGGGCAAGGGAGTGGGGACACGTGATGGCTCGCGAGTGGTTACTTTGCGGTAACTATGCCACGAAAAGGTGCCTTCTTGCAGACAAGATGCCGGCTTCCTATGATGCGGACTCTGTCACTCCATCCGCACGAGAGGTGCATCATGCCCAGTTTGCTGCAAATCCATTTCAATTTCCCCGCCGAGCAGATGGGGCCGGCACTGACAGCCGCCGCCATGCCGCTGGCCGAGTCCATCAGCCGGGAGCCGGGCTTCATCTCCAAGATCTGGACCGAGAACCCGCGCACCGGCGAGGCGGGGGGCATCTATCTGTTCGAGGATGAGGCCAGCGCCCTCGCCTACGCGACAATGCACGAGCAGCGGGTGCTCGCCATGGGCGCCAGCGCGGTGCAGTACAAGCTGTTCGACGTCAACGAGCCCCTTAGCCGGATCACCCGCGGCATTGCCTGACAGGGCACGTCACAGGGCTGGCATCAAAACCTCAGGGTCAGGCCTATATTGGCCTGCCACTGGGTCACCAGCTCGCCGCGCACCTTGAACACGCAGTTATCCGGGTTGCAGAGGAACTGGCTGTTGTCGTTGACCAGGGTGCCGTAGCCGCGCACCTCGGCCCGCAGCGCCAGACGCTCGGTCAGACGCGGCTGTACCCCGAGCGCCAGCGACATTGAGGGAGCCACCTCGCTGTCGTAGGCGGCGAAGCGCGTCGCCCCTATGCCGGCGCCTATGTAGGGAGCCATCAGGTTGTCCGACAGGGTGAGGGCCCCGGCGAAGTGCAGCGTGTCCACCGTCAGCCGCTCCGACTGATCCGGGGAGAGGCGGGTGGATTGGTGGCTGTAGAGCAGCTCTATCATGCCGGGGTCATCCACCTCCTTGCTGATGAACAGGCCCCAGCTGCCGGAGCCCTCCCCCTGCAAGGATTGCAGCTGGGTGGAGACTGGCATGGGCTGCGGGTCATCGTTTGCCTCAAAGTCGATGGACGAGCTGTAACCGAAAAATGGCGTCACCTGCCAGCCAAGCCCAGCCTCGCCGTCGGCGCTCCAGGCCTGCCCCAGCGGCAGCAAGAGCCCCATCATCATGATCCCTGCTCGTTTCATCGCAATCCCTCTGCTTGTGCACCAGTGCCCACCAAGCATATCAGAGCCCCCTGACCCCCATCCTAAACCTGGCCTGTATCAACCCATTTTCGCAGGGAGGATCACACTCTGTTGCCACGACCATCTCCCGCCACCACCCCGCTCATCGCCGCTGCCGTTATTCATCGGGGATTAACCTCTGCCACGTATGCTGGCGCGCAACCGGTTCATGGTGAGCCGGTTCAAGTCACCAGAAGGACATACGGGAATGGTTGCCGCGCAACTCAAAGACCCACAACACAAGCTCTCCGACACCCTGCGGGCGACCGCCCACGCCATCGAGGAGAGCCATATCAGCCTGCGCCAGATGCTGGCCCTGGTGGGTGAGCAGGGCATGCTGCTGTTTTGCGTGCTGCTCACCGTGCCCTTCCTGCTGCCGGTCTCGATCCCGGGCGTCAGCACCCCGTTTGGCCTGCTGATCCTGTTTATCGGCATCGGCATCACCCTCAACCGGGTGCCCTGGCTGCCCGCCATCCTGATGGAGCGCCGCTTCGCCGCCGATCAGCTCAAGCCGACCCTGCACAAGGGCGCCGACCTGCTGGCCCGCATCGATCGCTTCATTCGCCCGCGCCTCCTGCTGCTGACCGGCAGCGGCACCATCAACCGCTGCAACGGCCTGCTGCTCATGCTGGCGGCCCTGCTGCTGATGCTGCCGCTCGGGGCCATTCCCTTCACCAATGCCATGCCCGCCTGGGCCATCTTGCTGCTGGCCATCGGCATGCTGCAGCGGGACGGCCTGTTCGTCGCCAGCGGCTACCTGCTGGTCAGCGCGACCCTGGTCTGGTTCAGCGCGCTGGCCATAGGCCTGCTGATGGCGGGGCAGAGCGTCTCGACCCTGCTGAGCTGACGACGCGGACATGAAAAAGGGGCGACCAAGTGGTCGCCCCTGTTGTTTTGCGCCGTCTCTCGCTCGTCAGAGCAGATCGTAGATGAGGGCCGAGATGGCGAGCAGCCCCACCACCATCACGAACAGTGTGCTGGGGCCGCGATAGCGCGCGAGCGCCGGCAGGCGATAGATGGAGCAGGCCGGCAGCAGGAACAGGATCACAGCGATCAGCGGTCCGCTCACCTTCTCTATGATGTCCAGCACATTGGGGTTCAGATAGGTGATGATCCCGGTCACGACAAACAGGATGACGGACGAGACCCGGGCTATGGTGGTCTCCCTGAGGGAGAGCCCCAACCCCTGACAGGCACCGCTCACCATGCTCACAGTTCCCTCGCTCACCCCCATGGAGGTGCCGAGGAAGGATTTGGACATGGCCAGAATGGCGATGAGCGGACCCACATAGGCGATCAGCGGATTGGAAAACTTGTTCGCCAGCGCCGACAGCACGGAAATATTGTCGGTGCGGGCCAACGCCATTTCCGCCTGACTCAGACTCATCACGCAGCTGATGACAAAAAACAGCACGCTGCCGCAGATCAGCAGGCTGCTGCACTTGATGATGCGCTTGCTGCGCACGTCGGCGCTCACATGGCAGCGCTTCTTCTGGGCGGCGGTAAAGGAGGAGATGATGGGGGCATGGCTGAACGAGAAAACCATCACGGGCACTATCAGCCAGAGGGATTTCCAGAAGGCGGGATCGCGCCACTCCACCGCCTGACTCTCGGTGAAATAGGAGAGGCTCCACTGGGGCAGCAGATAAATGGAGATGCCGAGCAGGAAGGCGACCATGGGCAGCGCCAGCACGCTGATGGCCGACACCACCACCTGTTTGCCGGTCAGCAGGATCAGGTGCAGACCCAGCATCACAGCCAGCACTAGCCAGCCACGGCTCAGCACTGCGCCCCCCAGCTGATGCACCATGAAGCTCTCGATGGCATTGGTGATGGAGATGCTGTAGACCAGAATGATGGGGTAGAAGGCCATCAGATAGACCAGCATCAGCAGCTTGCCCGCCTTGGCACCGAAGTGCTCCTCCACCACATGGGTAATATCCCCTTCCCGATGGGAGCTGGACAATACCAGGCGACTCAGCGCTCGGTGGGAATAATAAGATAGCGGGAATGCCATCAATAATATAAACAGCAAAATAACCGGGGAATTACTGCCCACGGTAATAGGGAGAAAGAGTGTACCAGCACCGACTGCAGTGGCATATAAGCCCATGGTCCATACCGAATCACTTTTCTCCCATTTCAACTTTGAAGCTGGGTTCTTCTTTTCAGCAATAGCAATACTCATTGCGATATACACCTTATTTGTCTGTCATCTTTGTTATTTTATTAGCCCGTGTAATAGGCGGGTGATATGTCTGTGCACATCACCAGATTGTAGAAAAAGCAAACCCGCCAGCGGTCAATAAGACAGCCAATATGAAACGGGAATGTCACGCTACCA
Organism: Aeromonas sp. MR19; assembly: GCF_963899305.1. Taxonomy (NCBI): domain Bacteria; kingdom Pseudomonadati; phylum Pseudomonadota; class Gammaproteobacteria; order Aeromonadales; family Aeromonadaceae; genus Aeromonas; species Aeromonas sp. MR19. The sequence continues at coordinate 125,784 of NZ_CAWQWZ010000001.1, read as the reverse complement.
TCGTTGAAATCGCCATAAAGGTCAAGGTTAATAATTCATGACTGTTTGAATAGAATTGTTTCAAAAGACAATGAGATGTATCATTTTGGTCTCAATATGACCAGTTCATTCCCGGCTGATAACATAAGACAAAACCTCTGCGCGTTGTCCAACAACATGAATAAAATCAGCAATCAGGCCGATAATATTAGCACCATCAAACCGGGAATATCATCGGAATAAGCGAGTCATATTTCGACCCAATTGACATCGGTGTCATTGATGGATTTTACCGATATAAATCAACTTGTTTCATGCAACAAGTACAGTCCCCGTCATCAGGTTGCCGGGCAATGAGCAACCCGGTTGCGCCCCGCCCGCTTGGCCCGATACAACCACTCATCGGCACGCGCCAATGCCAGGTTGATCTCTTCCCCCGGCGTCACCAGAGTCGTGCCCAGACTGACGGTGAAGGCCACTGGATCAGGCGCCAGAGCCTCCACGGCGGCACGGATCCGCTCCGCTATCATGCATAGCTCTGACTCACCCAGCCTTGGCAACAGGATCAGAAATTCTTCGCCACCACTGCGCACAAACAGGTCTTCGCTCCGCAACTGGGCCGCCACGCACTCGCAGAAACGCTGCAACACCCTGTCACCCTGCTGATGGCCGAAGCGATCGTTGATCTGCTTGAAGTGATCTATATCCAGCATGATGAGGCCACTGCACTCGGGGTTCACCCTTTGCTGCTGGCAGTGTTCAAAGAAGAAGCGGCGGTTGTAGAGGCCGGTGAGCTGGTCGGTCTCGCTCTGCAGCTTGAGCCGCTGCTGCAGCTCGTACTGGCGGGTGATGCTGCGGGTCACCCAGGCCACCGCCCGCTTGCCATCGTAACGAGATGGCAGCGGGGCTATCTTGCCCTCGAACCTCTGCTCTCCCTGCGGCCCCACCGAGGAATCGATCCCCACCACCTCCACCGCCGCCAGGCCGTACTCCACCACCTGCACCTGGCCCGAACTCAGGGCCAGGGCAACTTGCTCCATCACCCACTGCGCCATGTCGGCGGGCAGCACATCGGCCAGCCGCTTGCCCGCCAGCGGATTGCCATCCTGATAGGATTGCTGCTCCACGCCGCCTATGTATTCGATGTAGTAACCATCCTCGCTCAGGATGAAGACAGGATCAGGCAGCTGGGCCATCACTTCGTATAGTTGTTTGACCGAGAGAGCCATACCATTTCCTTAATCCGATTGCCGAGAAGCGAGCGCCAGACTTGCCACCTGATCCCGATTATCGTCCCCAGGCTGGCTCTGGGCCAATAACGGATCCTGTCATTGATAGATATTAATCAATACATTCAAGAAAATAAGATGCGCAGTCAGTTTGGGTCGGATGAAAAACAGGCAATAAGCCAGACTCGTCGGCTGCGGCACGCGGATATTCAAGCCACCTCACAGGCCGTGCGTGCGCAGATTGTTTCCCGCCCCCGCTTCCATTAGGCTGGCCTTCCTGAGTCTGTCGTTGCTGTCTGTCCAGACTCACCATTTCATGCTCATCGCCTTGGCGAAACAGGATTGTGGGCAAGCGGAGAAAGGATATCCAGATGAAGAAGAGCATAGTGACCGCCAAGTTCGAGGCCGTGAGCATCGAAGGCGAACAAGTGACCCTGAAAATGGCGATCAAGGCGCCGGAGCCGGACCCCAAATCCGCCAGTGGCGACTGGCGCTGCAAGGTGAAGCTGGAGGGGCTGAGCGACAAGACCTTCATCTATGGCGTCGACGCCCTGCAGGCCCTGAGCCTGGCCCTGAAATTCGTCGAAAACGAGCTGCGTGCCTTCTCCGACGCCGGCTGGCAATTCTACCTCCCCGGTTGCCCCGATCAGCCCGTCGATATCGCCGCCTGCTATTTCCCCGAGATTTGACGAGCCCCCGGTAGCAACGCCTTTATCTACTCATCGAAACGGGTCACAGGGCAATAGCGGATGTCCGGTTCTGTGGTCAGAGGGCTTGACCAAATTGAGTCCAAGCCATTATTTATTGAGGCTATTTTCATGGACCTGGAGCCAATATGCGACTGACCCCACCCCTACCGCCGCAGGATGAGGAGCTCGATGCCCTGCGGATCGGCCTGTCTGGCTACAACACGGCCCAGGCGGGCACGCACCTGCGCGAGCGGATCGCCAGCTTTATCAAGGATGAACAGGGCAAGGTGCTGGGCGGCATCCTCGCCGATATCAAGTGGGGCTGGCTGCACGTGGACTGGCTCTGGATCGACGAGCGCATCCGCAAGGATGGCTGGGGCGCCCGCCTGCTCGGCGCCATGGAGCAATATGCCCGCGACCAGGGCATCACCCACTTTCATCTGGAAACCACCAGCTTCCAGGCGCTGCCCTTCTACCAGAAACAGGGCTACACCGTCTTTGGCGAACTGCCGGATATGCCGCCGGGGCATATCACCTATTTTCTGAAGAAGCAGGCATGAAGTCACTGTCCCCGCTCACCACTGAGGGCAAGTCAAAACCCAAGCTCATCAGCTGGACCGTGGGTGCACTGTGCCTGTTGCTGACAACAGGCCAAGGTGTCATGGCCCTGTCGCTGCACGATCTGGATCCGGCGTTTGAACGATGTGAGGCGAGCAAGGCCCGGCACAAGCCCGCGTTGCCACCCAAAGAGGATCGTTTCTGGTCGTTGGAGAGGGAACAACAGGCGACCGTGCTTATCTATCTGCATGAGAAGAGCATGGAACGCTGCACCGCCGCAGCGGTGGATGACTTGGCGCTCAAGGCGTTCCATCAGGCTGTCGCGGGAGACCGCACCTTGCTAGATACCTTGATCAAGACAAGCGCCACGACACTCACGCCTGCCCAGCAGGCACAACTCCAGCAAGTAGGACAGATAGAGCTGGACAGGCTGGCCGCGATGACTGGCTTTGCACATCCCTTCTCGCTGCTCGATTACCTTAACCAACTTGCACCGGCCAAAAAGTGAAGGGCTGACAAACTTGCCAGCCCTTCGGCATCGTCAGTGGCTGGCGGAGCGGCTGCCGTTCCAGAGCAGCTCGCCACTGCGCAGCTCCATCAGGCTCATGGTGAGCCGATAGCGACTCCCCTCGGACACCAGATCCCCATAGAGCATGTAACCGGCACCTGTCTGGCGGCCGAGCCGCACTAGGGATGCCGGGTTCATGCCCCCCTGCTGATACTCGAGCTGCCCCGTGATGGCGGCGACCTGACCGGGATCGACGAAGCGAAAACCGCTTTTGGACTGGATCCGCTTGCTCATGGCCGCCGCCATGGTGCGGGTATCGAGCTCGTCATTGGTGCCGTCTCGGGGCGGGGTGAGCAGCAGCACGGGATTGCCGCTCTTCACCAGCTCCCGCACCTCGGGGGCCTGCACGAAGGCATCCGCCATGGCCAGCGCCAGCCCGGTCGGGGCCACCGGCTTGGGCAGGGGCGCCCCGGTATCCGGCTTGGTAACAGGTTTGTCCGGCTGGCTCACTGGCTGGTCCGGTTCACTGACCGGGGCCTGAGTGCCACCGTAGGGATTGACCGCACAGCCGCCCAGCAGCAGGGCACCCACCATCAACAAGGAACGCAGCTTCATCTTTTCTCTCCGCCAAAAGTCCGTAGGACGGACTTCACCAAAAGCCCGTGGCGGAGCCCTTGCCCCGCATTGGCTCCATGCTAGAGACAAACCCGTCCCGGGTCGATACGCCAGATGACACGGGACGACAGAGCCTGGCCAACCCGCACCCGGCCGGTGCTGCACCACAAAAAGGTGGCAGACCCTCATCAACTTCCTTTACGGTATTGTGCTGACAGATTCGAAAGGAGAGCACCTTGCACGGACCCGATCCCGCCAACCCCCACCCCATGAAGGGCTTTCCCCAGGTGTGCTTTATCAAGAACACCATCAAGGGGCCCAATATCGAGGTGGGCGATTACAGCTATTACGACGACCCGGAAGACTCGGCAGGCTTTGAGCGCAACGTCCTTTATCACTTCCCCTTCATCGGCGACAAACTGATCATCGGCAAGTTTTGCGCCATCGCCCGCGGGGTCAAGTTCATCATGAACGGCGCCAACCACCAGACCTCCGGCTTCTCTACCTACCCCTTCTTTATCTTCGGCAACGGCTGGGAGAGTGCCGCCCCCGCACCGGGCACGCTTCCTTACAAGGGGGATACCGTCATCGGCAACGATGTCTGGATAGGCTATGACACGCTGATCATGCCGGGCGTCAAGGTCGGCAACGGCGCCATTATCGCCGCCCGCTCCGTGGTCACCAGTGACGTACCCGCCTACGCCGTTGTCGGCGGCAACCCAGCCAGGGTGATCCGCTACCGCTTCGATGACGACACCATAGCCCGCCTCAACACCCTCGCCTGGTGGAACTGGCCGGTAGAGCAGATCAGCCAGAACTTAAAGCTGATTGGCGGCGGGGATATTACGGAATTGGAGAGGATGGGTTTATAGCTGTCCATCTGGAAGCGTCGAGGAGAACCTACCCATCAGATCGCAGCACAGCGGCCAGACCCTTGATATGCGAATTTAATTCAATCAGGCCCTACATGGAGTTACCCGAATGACCGCACCAACACCCGTTTTCACTGTCGTCCACTCAACGCCGCCCGTCGAAACCTATCGCTATCTTCGAACAGCAGCCGGACTTAGCTCGAAGACCATTGAGGCCGCAGAACGTGGCCTGCCCAATACGCTGTTTGCCGTCCAGATATTTTGCGGTCAGACCGCAATCGGCATGGGTCGAGTTATCGGAGATGGCGGGACATTTTATCAAGTCGTTGATATTGCAGTCCTGCCTGAATATCAGGGTCAAGGTGTAGGCAAAAAGATCATGGCGGAGATCGCGGACTATATCGCCCGCGAAGTGCCGGAGTCAGGCTATGTCAGCTTGCTGGCAGATGGGCAGGCTCCGCGACTCTATCAGCAATTCGGTTTCTCGCTCACGGCTCCTGCCAGTGTTGGCATGGAGCTTAAGCGGGTTGCCGTCGAAAAGGCCTAACCATTCATCCAAATGAAAAAGCAGGACTGCCCATGACATTCCAACCGCTTGCCAATGCCAATCTCGTTATTAGCCCCTTCGAATCGGGCGATGCCGACGAGTTTGTCCGCGCGGCGCACGAATCCATCGAAACGGTCGGCAAATGGATGAGCTGGTGCTCCTACTCATTTACTCGGGAGAGCGCACTGGAGTGGTTTGCCACCTGCGATCAGGATCGCGAGGCGGGACGAGCCTACGATATGGGCCTCTTCTGCGCAGCGACCAGCCAGCTCTTGGGTGGCGCCGGCATCAACCAGCTGTCACCCCATCATCGCTACGGCAATATCGGCTATTGGGTGAGACAATCCCGACAAGGCCAAGGCATAGCCCAACAGGCAGTCGCCCTGCTGCGTGATTTTGGCTTTCAGCAGTTGGGCCTATTTCGGCTGGAAATCGTGATGGGAATTGGCAACACAGCCAGCGAAGCGGTTGCCATCGCCTCAGGTGCCACCTTTGAATGCCGAGCAAGAAATCGCATCTTCCTTCATGACCAGCCTATTGATGCATATATTTATTCGCTTACGCCCATAGACTGAATCCTGTTGTAAGACGCCTCCTGCGTGTATCTCTCAGATGAACGGACGTTAGACATGGTATTCCATCTCCTCACCACCTAAGTCCAGCAATCCATTCCCCCCTCGGCCAAAGTAGCGGGAGTCCCTAAACCACCGCTCATCACCATGTCGAACCTCATTTTCCACAGTTAGGCTGACTATGTACGAGACACATCTAATACAAACACGTCTATTAGTCCTAATAAATCGGCGGGAAGTTTATCCTCAATTCTTGATTTCAGCATCTCGGCAGATTCAATACCGTGCTTCTTTCTTCCTGCAACCTCTTCATTCGCACCAAACCAGATAACTAAAAATATGCCTTGCTTTTCAGCATCCGGGTGGATGGAATAACGGTCATAGAGCTGAACTGATGCAGCTGTGTAAAGTTCTCGATGCCACTGCCCCTTGACCTCAGTCACCAAAAGCCGCCTCTGACCACCAATAATCTTGGTGACAGTGAAATCACTACGATTTCGATCCTTTAGCTGATGTTCCGGTGTGACTGTGATGCTTTGGGGCTCAAGCCGTAACTTGATACGTTCAGCAATGATTTCGGTTGAACGAACTTCATCCAGCCTTTCATCTTTTTCGTAAAAGCGCTCTGCTGAATTGAACTCGCCCCCATTTATATCTTGCTGATATCGTTGCAACTCATCAAGAACCAGCTTGCGCAAGCCTTCCACTGTGACGACTTCATTACCATCCAGCAGCTTGATAATTTCTTGTGGCAGCGGAGGAGTAAAATCTCGCAATGCCCTCTTCCTTATTTGGGTGGCATAGATGCTCTGCAAATCCATATGGAAGTCGGAAAAGCGAGGATCAGCGAGTAACAATTTAATGTATGATGCGCCATCATCTGTATTGAATGACCAGAGTAACTCTTTTAAAAATCGATAGGCTTTCTCATCTTGGGGGCTATCACTTCCCCAGCCACTAGGCAAATCTACCTTTGGCCACTGTTCAATAAATGCGTCCAATATGTTATATGATTTACCCGCAGTTAAGGCAGGCCAGCTTGGATTTTCACTCCTGTTTATGCTGCTAGAGAACCTATAGAAGAGTAAAACTGTGTCTCTGTCTCTCTTAAGCCAGTCCCAATACTGCTCGGGTGTATCTTCAATAAAATAAAACGATCTTAATAGCCAGAACGTACGTTTCTGCTCGATCTCATCATTGTCAGTTAAGGAAGGCCATACCGACATTAACTCACCACAGCGACTAGCAATAATCTCATTCAAGTCAGTACGATCTCCATACTGAGCAGCAATGTCAAAAAGTTCACTCAATGTAGAAAGATTTAGTTCTGGATAATTCTGGAGCCACTCAATTGAAAGAGATGCGCGTAGATGGCTGAAATTGTCATCTCTTTTTAATAACCAGAGCTCAGTATTGTTACATGCTTTATTTACAAGTTGGGGTTCTAGATACTGTCGAATAAAGCTCTCTGCTTTTGCCGGGTTGGAAAATATGAGGCGATCCACTTCAGCTTTAAGAAGGTCTCTTTCTTCATTTGATATTGCACTATAACCCATATTTATATTGGTTCGTAACGCGGACAACAATCTAGATTCAACAACCTCCAGATTACCGTTGACACGCATAATTTCAATACAGGCCGCATAGAGAATAACTTCCACTTTAAGGTACTGCGAAGCACACTGCAGTTCTGCAAGCTTATTTAAAGTTGGTATATTTGGCGCAATAAAATCTAGACAATTTACAAGAGCATTATGAACAATATTTTTGTCACCACACTCCAATTCAATCCTGTCTGGCGCCATCAACAAAAGTTCTGAAAAATGAACCAACCACCCCCAATGACGGCCACTTTCAACCAACTCCCTATTTTCTTGTAGATATTTGATATTGGTAGCACGCAGTGCCATCTGCTTATTGTCTCGGCGCCCTATTATTCTTGATCTTCTACGGTGCCATTCATGATGCTCCCGTTGGAACTGTTCCTTAGTTACCTTGTTAGACCTTGCCCATACTTGCATAAACTTAGGCTTTAACAATGCTTGCTCACGCATGTGCCGCCTGAGAGGATTCGGTCCTCGTTCTTCACTCTTACGGTAATATTGGTGCCTTTCAATAAAGTACGCCCACAGAGTTATATTTTCTATTTCAAAAGCAAGGTCTACTATAAACTTACAATCTATCGATTGAAGGTTGAGGCCGGAGTGACTATGCCAGCTGAAATTATATAACTGAGCATGATGAATATCGTCTCTATTTGTTAGTTTTGAAAATGCCAAGGTGATAACACCCTGCCGTAAAAGGTGGTCTGTAGACAGTATACGAACAGAGCTGCTTTCATCGGCCCTCTTACTTCCATGAAAATTAAGCCCCTGAGTCCACCGCCAAACTTTCACTGGGTCAAATGGTGCTTGAGCAATATCAAAATAGTGATCAAGCAGTGAGCCTACGATTTTACTTATACCGTTGCGACAATCACATTCGTAGCATTCTTTGCCACAATGGCAGGTAAGGTCTCTGGTCAATTCATCCAAAAACCACTCGGTAGTTAGCAGATCAATTTCGGTAATGAATTTTTTTATAAAGTAGCGAGCGCCTATAGTACGTTCTAGCACTTGGTGACCAGGATAGAGCGTTGCGCATATACAAAGAAATTCAGATAAATATTTCCTTTCAAAGATTTGATAACCTAGCGTTAGAATGATTTCTGCCGCTATCTCCAGCGAGACCTCACCCGCTTCTGCAATGAAACGGGCCAAGTCTGCGTGATGATCGCGGCCTGTTATCTTGAGCAAGCATCTCGTTGACAGAATGCGTGTATGGGCGCTTTCTTGCGCAGCAAAAGCGAGCTGGCACAACTCTTTTTCTAGAGATTCAATTGCCGCAGATCCCGCCAGCAATTCAAGAATCAAGTCGCGCAAATGCCCTTCATCACCAGTTGCTAGTAGTGGCTTTAGTTCGTCTGCCACCTCCTGCGTAAACAGGCCCGAGATACTGAACCTGCGCCAGTAATCACCCCGCCTGAAGTAGGGATCTTGAGCTGCAAATTCTCTCAACTGCTCCACCAGCATTCGTTTTGAGCTAGGAAGCAATTGGGAAGGATCACCGTTGGCCAGCACAGCATAAGGGTCTATCCTGATGGCCTCTTCCTGTATAGCGCGGTTACCCAGTGCCGCCATCCAGCCCAATAGCCCCCGTAATTCATCTCGCACCGTATTGTTGGGCGCGATGACGGCGAAACAGTTCGTAAGCATCAGTGGCTTGGTTGGATCAGCAATCCGTTGAGTCAGATAGTGCGCCGCGCAATATTCGGCAACGATCTTATGCACCGGACGATGTTGATCCACTCTGTCTCCCGGTTTAAAGAGCCGGGTTGCCAAAAGATCGTTTCTGGAAGCGATAGGGTGAAGCAATGACGTCAGCGTCGGGTAGATCCTATCTGCCGTAGCATCTTGGGTACTAACCCCCTCAGCACCAGACAACAGTAGCTTGGCGAATACTTCCGATGCCAAATCAATCTTTTGCTGTGATGTCAGAGAGTAGGCAGCGCTCCTGACACTAGAGTTAGCCTCTTTGGCCAGACGCTCGACTGCCGTGCTGAAAATGGAGCGCTTGTCGATAAAATGTCTATCGCTCTCAATATAGGCGCCCGCAAACAGTTGCAGGAACAGTGGATTGGGCAGTAATGGCTCAAGTTCAAATCGAATCACTTCAGAGCGGAAGGCGACGAAGTTCTCTTCTGGGTAGTGATGCAGGAAAATAGCTTGCTGATCGTCCCCTTCAAATTCACATAGCCTGACGACCAGAGGCTGAGTACCAAGAAACTCTTGAAATGACTGGGTGTCTGCATTGCTCCATTCACTGGAACGGCTTGAAATGATGACTCGCGTCGCTTTTGCCTTACAGGCATTAGCCAGAAGCGAGTGAACTCCTGACCGATCTATCTTGGCCAGCTCATCAAATGCATCGATCACTAGTGGGCTATTTTCTTCCTCTGCCCCCATATGCCGGAATCGGGTTGCGGTTACGGCTTTTGTCCCCAACTGCCGCGCAAGACTTTCCATCAGCTCGGTTTTTCCCCCACCAGGCTCCGCCAAGACGACAACAAACTTCGAAGCAGCCAATAGCTCTGCTTCTGTGTATATCTGGCTATCACCAGAAAGCTTGCGCGGGAGGTAAAACGTCGACGTCATAGGTACAAGAAACCTGTGTATTGGAATCGCTGGAGAGTCTTTCTTCGCTAGTTTGAAAGCCTCATCCAAAGTCAGTTATTTCCGATACTACGCCATATATCAGATAGTTGGGGCTATTTCCCCGTTGATATTGAGAGGTGTGACATGAACGAGCATTACAACGCACACCGTACTAACTGGCCAAGAGCGGGCGCGGTATTGGTTCCCCCTCTCATTCGCTGAGGCGAGCCCGCTTGTCCAGGCCGCGAGACAGGATGTCGAGCGAGCGGCGCCGGGCCATGGATGGCCCGTCGCCGCGTGCCGTCGGACAAGCGGGTGAGCCGAAGGAACCCGACGAAGTCGGGCGAATAAGCGGGGATGGCCTTTCTTTTGGTGACTTTTCTTTGGCCACGCAAAGAAAAGTTACTCGCCCAAGCCCGAAGGGCGGGCGAAACCCCTTCGAGGCCAACGGCCTCGCGTCCTGCACGGCAAGGCCGTGCCGTGTTCCCCCCCCAAAAAAAATTGCAAAGCGGACGATTACGCCTGACGGCTAATCGACCCTACGATTGCACGGCACAGCCGTGCCTGCTTGCCACAGGCACAGCGTCGGGCTGGACGCCCGGATGCCACCGGCAAAAGGGGGACATGGCCGCCCCTATCGGCCCAGGAAGGGTTCCCAATCTTTAAACACCGGCTGCAACCCAGCCTGCCTGACGGCAGCGGCTACCTCACCCAGCGGGCGAGCGTCGTGGATGGCGAACTGCTCCAGCTCCTCCTTGTCCCCTTCCGCATAGCCACCCGGCTGGGTGCGTGATTCCGCCGACATCTGGGTGATGCCGAGGCGCAGGGCGCCGTTGCGAAACGCAGGGGATTCCCGGGTGGAGAGCGACAACTCCAGAGTCGGCGAGAAGAGGCGCCAGGCGCAGATCAGTTGCACCAGCTGCCTGTCCGACATCACCACCTCGGGCTGCAGGCCGCCGGTGCAGGGACGCAGGCGCGGGAAGGAGAGCGAATAGCGGCTCTGCCAGTGGTGGCGTTCAAGCCAGCTCAGGTGCTCGGCCACGAAATAGCTGTCGGCGCGCCAGTCCTTTGACAGGCCGATCAGCGCCCCCAGCCCTATCTTGTCGATGCCGGCCCGGCCCAGCCGCTCCGGGGTGGCGAGCCGCCACTCGATATCCTGCTTGTTGCCGCGCAGGTGATGGCGGGCGTAACTGGGGGCGTGATAGGTCTCCTGATAGACCATGACGGCATCCAGCCCCAAGGTCTTGAGCTCGGCGTAATCCGCTTGCGACAGTGGCTGCACCTCCATCGCCAACGCGCTGAAATGGCGGCGGATCTGCGGCAGCTGCTCACGAAAATAGGCCATGCCCACCTTGCTCTCGTGCTCGCCGGTCACCAGCAGCACGCTGTCGAAGCCGCGCGCCTTGATGGCCAGACATTCGCGCTCAATTTCCTCTGCATCCAGCGTCTTGCGCTTCAAGCGATTGCTCATGGAAAAACCGCAGTAGGAGCAGTCGTTGGCACAGAGGTTCGACAGATAGAGGGGCACGTAGAAGCCCACCGTATTGCCGAAACGCTGGCGGGTGAGGCGCTCGGCCTCAGCCGCCATCTGCGGCAAAAACGCCTCGGCGGCTGGCGAGATCAGCGCCATAAAGTCGGCCAGGGTGCGGCGCGGATTGGCCAGCGCCCGCTCCACATCCCGGGTCGTCTTGGCGCGGATCTGCATGCCGATATCGTCCCACTCCAGCTCGCGCCAGCGCTCGACAAAGCTTGCGTCCTTTGTCTCAGCCGCGGCCCTCACCCCCAACCCCTCTCCCACAGGGAGAGGGGAGCGGATCCCATCCCTCTCGGGAATCGGGGCGAGAGAGGCCACCGCCACCGAGTCTTGTCCAGTGCTGAGGCTCATAAGGCCTCCAGAAAATCGGTGAGCGGGCTGGAGGCGCTGGCTTGCAGACCGCGCGCGCCGAGGCCCGCCTCATAGGCGCTGCGACCGGCCTCGCAGGCCAGCGCGAAGGCGCGGCCCATGGCGATCGGATCCCGGCTCACGGCGATGGCGGTGTTGACCAGCACGGCGTCGGCGCCCAGCTCAAAGGCGGCGGCGGCGTGGCTCGGCGCCCCTATCCCCGCATCCACCACCACAGGCACCCGCGCCTGTTCGATGATGATGGCGAGGAAATCCCGGGTCACCAGCCCCTGGTTGGAGCCGATGGGGGCGCCGAGCGGCATGACGGCGGCGCAGCCCACCTCTTCCAGCCGCTTGCAGAGCACGGGATCGGCCCCGCAGTAGGGCAGCACCACGAAGCCCTCTTTCACCAGCTTCTCGGCAGCCTTGAGCGTCTCTATGGGATCGGGCAGCAGATATTTGGGATCGGGATGGATCTCCAGTTTCAGCCAGTTAGTCCCCAGCGCCTCGCGGGCCAGGTGGGCGGCAAATACCGCCTCGGCGGCCGTCTTGGCGCCCGAGGTGTTGGGCAGCAGCTTGACCCCGAGTTTGAGCAGCGGGGTGAGGATGTCGTCGTGGCGCTTGCCGGGGTCCAGGCGCTTGATGGCCATGGTCACCAGCCGGGAGCCGCTTGCTTCGATGGCGGCAGCCATCAGATCCGGGCGGGCAAACTTGCCGGTGCCGGTAAAGAGACGGGACGAAAATTCATGGTCGGCTATGGTCAGCATCTCAGCCTCCGGCGATGGCAGTGAAAAGGTGGATCTGGTCCCCGTCATTGAGTCGGGTGTCTGGCCAGCGGCTGCGGGGCAGCACGGCGCCGTTGAGTGCCACCGCCACCCCCTGCGGGGCTACCTCGCGGGCAGCCAGCAGCTCGGCCACGCTGATCTGGTTATCCGGGCTGGTCGTCAGCACCAGCTCGCTGTCGTTCAATCGGATCTTCATTGCGCATCCTCCATGGGCTGGGCAAGGGTGACGCCGCCACACACCGGGCAGGCGAGATCGGGGGACAACCCCAGGGTCTGCCACTCGTGGGTCAGGGCATCGAAACGGCGCAGGGTGCCCGCCACCGGGCTGGGTTTGCCCAGCAGCAGACGCAGGGCTTCCAGCGCCTGCAAGGCGCCCATCACGCCGACCAGAGGGCCTGTGACGCCGCTGCTCTGGCAGCTCTCCGTGATGCGGGTATCCAGCGGATAGAGGCAGGCGTAGCAGGCCTGTTCGGGAGCGGCTCGCACCATCAGCTGACCTTGCCAGCCGACGGCGGCGGCGGAGATCCAGGGCTTGTTATGAGCCACGCAGACGGCGTTGATGGCGTGGCGACTGGCCAGGTTGTCGCAGCAGTCGACAACCAGATCCACCTCGGCCACGAAGGCTGGCAGGCTCTGCTCATCGAGCCGCTGATTGATGGCGATCAGCTCCACATGGGGATTGTTGGCCGCCAACCGCTCGCGGGCCAGCTCGGCCTTGGAGTGATTGACCGCCTCGGAATCGAACAGGATCTGGCGCGGCAGGTTGCTGGAATCCACCACGTCGCCGTCGGCCAGCCACAAGGTGCCCACCCCGGCCCCGGCCAGATAGAGCGCCAACGGCGAGCCGAGCCCACCGAGGCCGACGATCAGCACGGATGCCTCTTTCAGCCTCGCCTGCCCCGCTTCGCCGATTTCGCTCAGCATCAGTTGCCTGCCGTAGCGCAGGTATTCAGCATCAGAGAGCATGATCGGCCTCCTGCTGCGTGATGGCCTTATGGGTAAGCGCAGAGCAAGGCTCATCCCCCGCCCCCACGGCCGCCAGCAGTCGGGCTATGGCCCCCTGCCAGTCGTCGCTTGCCGTGATGGCAGAGACCAGGGCAATGCTGCCGACCCCGCTTGCCTGCACTGCAGCCACTCTATCCTCGCCGATGCCGCCGATGGCGACCGTCGGCCAGTCGCACATGAGTGCCCGATAGCGTTGCAGCCGCACCAGCCCCTGCGGGCGGGACGGCATCTGCTTGGTGTTGGTAGGGAAGATATGACCCAGCGCTATGTAGGAAGGGGCCAGCTCCCGGGCCCGCATCAGCTCGAAGTAGCCGTGGGTGGAGAGACCGAGGCGCAGGCCGGCAGCCTGGATGGCGGCGAGATCCGCCGTCTCCATGTCCTCCTGCCCCAGATGCACGCCGTAGGCACCGGCGGCTATGGCCTGCTGCCAATGGTCGTTGATGAAGAGCCGCGCCCCGTGGCGGCGACCGAGCGCCACCGCCTCGGCTATCGCTGGCGCAACCTGGGCGGCGGGCAGGTTCTTGATGCGCAGCTGGATGGTCTTGACCCCGGCCCCCAGCAGACGCCTGAGCCACTTGACCGAATCCACCACAGGATAGAGGCCGAGCCGATGTTCGGTCCGGGCGAAGGGGCCATCCGGCAGGCGAGCCTCGCTGGCGGGATAGAGACCAAAGCGGCGATCCAGGCTCGATCCCGCCAGTACGGCGCGGGGAAAGTGCGCGAGACTGGTCGGCCAGCCGAGATGGGCTATGGGGCCAGGGCCGGCCCCCACCCCTTGCGCCCCCGCCAAGCCTTGCTGCAGGTAGGCGCGCGCCAGCGTGATGGCGTCATCGACCGGGTGATCCTGCGCCACCACGGCGGCGATGGCGCTGGCGTAGCAGCAGCCGGTGCCGTGGCCGTGGCGGGTGTCGAGGCGTGGCGCCCCTAGCCAGAACTCGCGGTGCTCGTCCTGGTAGTAATCGAGGCAGAGCTCTTCGCTCCAGCCCAGATGGCCGCCCTTGACCAGCACGGCGCGGACGCCGAGTTCCCGCAGTCGCGCCGCCCCCGCTCGCACCAGCTCAGGGCTGCTGGCGGGAATGCCGGTCAGCGCCTCCAGCTCGGGGCCGTTGGGGGTGATGAGAGAGAGGCGCGGCAGCAGGTGCTCACGCACCGCCGCCAGCATATTGGCTTCGGCCATGGGGGTGCCCGTGCTGGCAATCGCCACCGGGTCGTAGACCACAAAAGGCGCCGCCAGAGTATCGAGCCGCCGGGCCAACACCTCCACATGGAGCCGGGTCGGCAGCAGGCCTATCTTGATGGCCGCCGGCGGCAGATCGACGCCAAGGGCGTCGATCTGGGCGCAGAAGGTCTGCATCAGCACGGGATCCACCATCTTCACCGCCACCGAATTCTGGGCCGTGATGGCGGAGATGACGGAGCAGCCGTGTACACCCAGGCTGTGCAATGTGTGCAGATCGGCCTGAATACCGGCGCCGCCCCCCGAGTCGGAACCGGCTATGGTCCAGACTATGGGTCGGCTGTTCATGCCTCCTCCCGCGCCGGTTTGAGGGCCGCCGCCTGATGGTAGAGCTCGCTCCCCTTCTCCTTGAAGGTCTCAGCCATGCGACTCATGCCGCTTTCCACCTCGGCCACTACCCGCTCCTGCTGGCCATCCATGCCCACCAGTTTCACCTCGACCGCTTCCAGGCTGGCGGCGTAGTCGCGCACGTCCTGGGTGATCTTCATGGAGCAGAACTTGGGGCCACACATGGAGCAGAAGTGCGCCACCTTGCCGGACTCCTGGGGCAGAGTCTCGTCGTGGTAGGCGCGGGCGGTCTCGGGATCCAGTGCCAGGTTGAACTGATCCTCCCAGCGGAACTCGAAGCGCGCCTTGGACATGGCGTTGTCGCGGATCTGGGCGCCCGGATGACCCTTGGCGAGATCGGCGGCATGGGCGGCGATCTTGTAGGTGATGAGACCCTGCTTCACGTCCTCCTTGTTCGGCAGCCCCAGGTGCTCCTTGGGGGTGACGTAGCAGAGCATGGCGCAGCCATACCAGCCGATCATGGCGGCGCCTATGCCGGAGGTGAAGTGATCGTAGCCGGGGGCTATGTCTGTGGTGAGCGGGCCAAGCGTATAGAAAGGCGCCTCGTGGCAGTGTTCCAGCTGCTCCGTCATGTTGCGCTCTATCATGTGCATGGGCACATGACCCGGCCCTTCTATCATCACCTGGACGTCGTACTCCCAGGCGATTTTGGTCAGCTCGCCCAGGGTGTGCAGCTCGGCGAACTGGGCCTCGTCGTTGGCGTCATAGACGGAGCCGGGACGCAGGCCGTCGCCGAGCGACAAGGCCACATCATAGGCGGCGCACAGCTCGCAGATCTCCCGAAAATGCTGGTAGAGGAAGTTCTCCTTGTGGTGCGACAGGCACCACTTGGCCATGATGCTGCCGCCGCGCGAGACGATGCCGGTGAGGCGCTTGGCGGTCATGGGTACGTAGCGCAGCAGCACGCCGGCATGGATGGTGAAGTAATCCACCCCCTGCTCGGCTTGTTCGAGCAGGGTGTCGCGGAACAGCTCCCAGGTGAGGTCTTCGGCGATGCCGTTGGTCTTCTCCAGGGCCTGATAGATGGGCACGGTACCGATGGGGACCGGGCTGTTGCGCAGGATCCACTCGCGGGTCTCGTGGATGTTGCGACCGGTGGAGAGATCCATGACGGTGTCGGCGCCCCAGCGGGTCGACCAGACCAGCTTCTCCACCTCCTCTTCGATGCTGGAGCTGACCGCCGAGTTGCCTATGTTGGCGTTGATCTTCACCAGGAAGTTGCGGCCTATGATCATGGGCTCGGTTTCCGGGTGGTTGACGTTGTTGGGGATGATGGCGCGGCCGGCGGCCACCTCATCGCGCACGAACTCGGGGGTGATGTTCTCGGGCAGGCGGGCGCCGAAACCCTGACCCGGATGCTGGCGCAGCAGCAGCTCGGAGCGCACCCGCTCGCGGCCCATGTTCTCGCGGATGGCGATAAATTCCATCTCTGGGGTGACCAGCCCCTGACGGGCATAGTGCAGCTGGGTCACCCGGCGGCCCGGCTTGGCGCGGCGGGGCTTGGGCAAGTTATCGAAACGCAGGTGATCCAGCCCCTCGTCGGCGAGGCGCTCCTGAGTGAAAGCGGAGCTGAGACCATAGAGTTCCTCGGTATCCCCCCGCTCCAGCACCCAGCCTTGCCGCAGGCGCGGCAGACCAAGACGCACGTCGATGACCGCATGCTCATCGCCATAGGCACCCGAGGTATCATAGACGGGGACGGGCTCGTTGGCTTCGAACTGCGGGTTCTCCTTGCTGCCGCCGACCAGGGTGTCGGCCAGGGTGATTTCACGCAGCCCCACCCGGATATCGGGGCGAGAACCTTCGATGAAGATGCGGCTGGAGTTGGGGTGGGCCATCCCCTTGAGGTTGTCGATAAAGCGCTGGGCGCTGGCGCGCTGCTCGCGACGGCTGGGGGCTGGCTTGCGCTGTTCGGAAACAGCCTGCTCGGATACGGCCTGTTCAGTGGCGGATGATACGGAAGTAGACATAGCAAAACTCTCATTAACTGGTTGAAGTTATGGGTGTTTGCTTGTCTGGAGTTCGAGGAGAAGTGATGAACCTGTGGGTGAGTTGTGCCGCAAGAGGGAGCGAGCCCGGGATCTGTTCCTCCCTGCTCTGCTGTCCGGATCCCCCCTTGTCAGGTGGGTCGTACGGCGCCCTCCTGGGCAGACCGGACGGGACAGACTCCCTCTTGTGCGCCCTGACTCATCGAGGAATGGCTCCTCTTGATGAGCGGGAGAGGCTTGTCCCTCCCCCGGCGCGGCAACCCGCAAGTTACCCTTGTTTCCCTTCGCAGGTGCTAGCCTGATCAGGTTCCACGGATCCCGAATTAACGGTCTCAGCCTCGCGTCGTTCGACGGTTGGCACTCCGACAAGATGGCGCCAGTATAAGTGGGGAAATGGAAAGCACAAGCCTTTAACAAGCCCGACCAGTGCAAACAAAAACCGGGCCAGAGGCCCGGTTCCATCACTACAACGCGCTGCCGTTATTGATTGGCAGCAGGGGTCACGCTGAGGCTGACGTTGTTGAAGCCAAGCCCGGAGAGCTCTTGCGCATCGAGCGGGATCTCCAGCCTCAGGCCCTGACCAGCGCCGTCCACACTGCGAGCACGACGCACCTTGCTGTCAGCCGCGAGCGGCACGGGAGCACCGATCTCTATGTTGCCGGCAAACTGGCTCTCGGCACTGAAATCACCGGTGATCCCCGCCCGCACCGGGCGCAGCACTCTGGCCAGGTTGTTCTGCATGGTAGACAGACCGTTCTGCTGTATGGTCCAGTTCCAGTCCCACCACTTCACTTCACCCGGGATGTAACGCTTGTCCCACTGGTAGCGAATGCTGCTCGCCTTGTCCTTGTACGGGCCTATGACGAAGGTGTGGTTCCAGTTCGGACGGTTGTCCGGATGGGTATACCAGGCGTTGCCGCCCCAGCGCAGGAAGCCGCTCAGGGTCAGGTCATAGCTGACATCGGCCTTGAACTCATAGGGGTAGGAGATGTCGGCCTTGTAGAGCTCTATCTTCACCGGGATCTTGGAGCGGGCCGGCACAGTCGGTCGCACGGACTGAGACAGGGAGGTGGTAGTCGAGCCCCCGTTCTGGGACGCCCAGGACTGGTTGGCAGCAATCTCGATGGAGAGTTCGGTTTCCCCCACCAGTGGCCACTTGAACTTGTTCTTGGTGGTCACCTTCTCGCTCAGGCCATAGGTGTTGGTCTTGGACCAGTTGGTGGCAGTGTCGTAGCGCAGGGTGACGTCATAGCCTGATTGGGGGGTGTCGCTGTCGTTGACCGCCCAGCCCACCACAGTCTTGACCAGCTGGCGGTCGGACTGGGTGACATCGCCATGCTTGAAGCTGTCGGGATCCAGGTTATAGGCGAAGTTGCTGACCTTGATGGCGGTCTTGTCACCACAGCGATAGCCGTCACAGCCACCGTCATTGTTGCCACGGATCACCCAGCCATCGCCATCACGGGTCACATCCATGTCTTCACCGACATATTGGCTGTGATTGCCGCCCACCCAGGCATAACCGAGATAATGGGCCAGATAGCTTGTTGGTTTGATGAAATTCGCACTGTCGTGTACCAGCCGCCACTGCACATCGACTTCGTCACCATCTGGAATATCCAGGGCAGACAATGTCGGTATTTCACCGGTAACAGGACTGGTCGGATAACACCAGGTATTGGACGCTGTCCCTGGTTTTATTTCACCGTTATAACCCGGCCCCATAATGACCCAGCCGTTGGCCAGCCCGCTTATTTGCCATTGCCCCATCATGCCGACAATATTGCTTTTAACGCTCTGGGCTTCTTCTCAATTGACGGGGCGATACTTGTCGCCACAGACCCCTTGGCCCAATGAAAACAAGCGAAGCTGGTCTGGATAGACGGGCTCTGCCGCTTTCGCCTGTGCCATCAGCAGGCCGGATATGATTAATGACAAGCCAGTTAGTTTTAATTTTTGCATAGCAACCCCAATATATTGAACATTGACATGCATTCACCAACTTTATATATCAGCGGGTGGCATGTGAGTACGACAATATCAGTCATGTTAATCTCAATATGCGATCCAGCCCACATTTTAATATGCACAATATATTAACAAAATCATAAATTGAACTTCATTCAATATTGATTGACATAATATCAGAGCACTCGCTCTATTATTTTATTCGTCACTTAATCATCTTTTGGAATATAGATAAAAAAGATATTTCTAATTTAGCAAAATAAATATTAAGCGTTTGGCTGCATGATCCTTATTCCGGTTCATCCTCGGGGTTGGGGATCAGGATCTCGGTTACCCGACCCGTTTCATCGCGGCTCAGCACCAATTGGCGACCCGGTTGCAGATCGGCGGGACCGCCGTTGAGCCAGCGGGTGCCGGCATCGAAGGTGATTGTGCCCAACCCCTGCAATTGCAGCGAGTGACCGGCCACCGCAAGCAAGGGGGCCTGTGCCCGTCGCCAGTGAACGGCCGCAGCTGACTCGGGCGCGAGATCTGTGCGGCGAATATGCTCGGCGACCCCGTCACGACTGAGGATGGCGAGCCGCATGCCGGGTCTGAGCTCGCCTGTGTGGCGAACCCCGCTCAGGCGTGCACTGCCCAGTTCCAGTTCAGCGCCCTGAAATTGCAGGCGAATGCCGTCGTTGTGTTCCAGTTCCACCAGCCAGAGCTCGCCATCGGCGGCCAGGGTGCAGAGCGGCAGTGCCAGCAACAGAAGGGAGGTGCGCGTCATAGCAATAAGCCCATGGTCAAACTCGTGTCGAGGTTTAACTATGGATCTGGGCAGGCCATTTTGCCGGTAGACAATTGAAGCTTATGTTCAGTCGTCCTCGCGGCAGCGGCTCAACCGCATGCCGTCAAACTTGCACTCCAGCTCCAGCCAGCGGCCTTCGAAGGGGGCCAGGCTGTCATCCGAGGTGACATATCCCCAGATACGCCCCTGTGCGACCGGCCCTTCCAGCTCCATCTCATCGTCCTCCTCCAGCGCCTCCACTTCGCGGATCACCCTCAGCTCGCCCTCCATCACCCCTTCCAGATCGACCCAGGTGCCACCGAGATCGTCCTCGCTCAGCCCGTCCTTGAAGCGGGTCCCTTCATCGAGCACGAAGGGAATGCCATTGACCATCAGCTGGCCCAGCTGCCAGGTGGTGCGGCCGGTCAACTTGAACTCGGCCGACTGCGCGGTGCCAAGTGGCAACAAGATAAACAGCAAGAGCGCGCAGAGAGACTTCTTCATCGGGGATCCTCGGGGTTACACTGCCACACAGGATGGCTTGTCCGGTGTGAGACGAGCGTGAAATGCCGGTCAAAACCAGGAGATCAAAACATGAAAATACTGGTGGTGGAAGACAATCCCCAGGTGGCGGAAACCATCATGGATTACCTGGAGCTGGCCGGGCACAGGATGGACTGTGCCTATCACGGTCAGGCAGCGCTGCAACTGCTGGCGCAGCAGCGCTTCGACGTCATCATAATGGACGTCATGATGCCACGCCTGGATGGTCTGAGCACGGTAGAGCGGCTGAGAGCCGACGGGGTATCGACTCCAGTGCTGTTTCTCACCGCCCGCGACAGCCTGGATGACAAGCTGGCGGGCTTTCGGGCCGGTGGCGATGACTATCTGGTCAAGCCCTTCGCCATGGAGGAGCTGGAAGTGCGGCTGCAGGCGCTGGCCCTGCGCGGCCCCCGCAGCGACATGGGGGCGCTGTGCGTGGGCGAGCTGACGCTGGATCCCGCCAGCGGCCGCGCCACCCGGGCCGGGGTCGAGCTCAAGCTCGGCAAGATCCCGTTCCAGATCCTCACCCTGCTGGTGCGTCGCGCCCCCCATCTGGTGAGCCGTCAGGAGGTGCTCGACACAGTCTGGGGCGATGAAGAGCCCGACTCCGATGCCCTGCGCAGCCACATCTATGCCCTGCGCAACGCGCTCGACAAGCCCTTTGCCACCCCCATGCTGGAAACCCTGCACGGTCAGGGCTATCGGCTGGTGACCTCATGACCAAACCCGGAAGCCATGACCGACCAGCGACTGATGACCCCATGACCAAACCCGGAAGCCATGACCGACCGGCGACAGGTGACCCCATGACCCAACCCAGAAGCCATGACCGACCGGCGACTGGTGACCCCATGACCCAACCAAGAGACCATGACCGACCAGCGACTGGCGACCCCATGACCAAACCCGGAGACCATGAGCCATCCCCATCGGGTGACTCAATGGGCCAGCCTGCAGAGGGCCTTGACCAGACACGGCCAGATGCCCAGGACAGCCTGCCCAGCTTGCGCCGTCGCCTGATCCTGACCCTGAGCGGGGCCGGCATGCTGCTGCTGATCATCATCAGCCTGCTGATGGTGGTGGCCGAAGACAAGATGGAGGAGCTGAGCCTGCGTCACTGGCTGGAAGCCGAGGTGACCCGCTACAACGACGACTGGCTGCGGCTCGGCGTGGCGGCCCCCGCCCCCAGCCCGCGTCAGTTCTCCAGCTACTGGACCCAGGCCGGCCGGCTGCCCGCCTGGCTCAAGCCCTATCAGAGCCCGGGCTTCTACGAACATGTGCTGGGGGATGAAGACAAGCACTTCCTGGTGCGGCCCCATCCGTCCGGCGAGGGGCTGCTCTATCTGGTATTCAACGATGACGCCGACGATTACCTTGATCCCTATGAAGACCAGCTGCATCTGGCGACCCGGCTGATCGGGCTGGCCCTGCTGCTCGCCTGCATCGGCTTCGGCATCTGGCTGGTGCGCCACATCACGCGCCCCCTTGAGCGATTGCGTCAACGGGTGGCTCATCTCACGCCGGATCAGGCGGATTTCGTACCCGACGCCCCCTGGCAGGAGCTGCGGGACATAGAGCTGGCGCTGCTGACCGGCAAACACGAGGTGGCCGCCGTGTTCGCCCGCGAACAGGAGTTCAGCCGCTTCGCCAGCCACGAGCTGCGCACCCCCAACATGGTAATCCAGGGGTCCGCCGCCTTGCTCGGCAAGGTAACTGACCTGCCGGCTCCGGCCGCCCGCGCCACCCTGCGCATTCGCGCCGCCGCCGACGAGATGGCGCTGCTCACCGAGACCTTCCTGCTGCTGGGCCGCAAGGAGGCGGTGGAGCGTCCCCCACAACGAGTAGCGCCGCTGATCCAGCAGGAGCTGGCGCGCCTGGCCCCGCTGCTGCAGCGGGAGGAGCTGGATATCCGGCTGCAGCTGGACGAGGAGAGCGAGGCGCTGGCCCCCCTCTCCCTGCTCGCCATTGCGCTCGGCAACCTGCTCAAGAATGCCCTCAGCTACGCCGAGGGGCACATCGACATCGAGCTGGCCGGCCCCGTGCTCACCATCAGCAACCCCACCGCCGCCGCGCCGGACCAAATCCTCGGTTACGGCTGCGGCCTCACCATCATCCAGCGCATCTGCGAGAAGCTGGGCTGGCAGATAGAGACCCGGCTGGAGGGCGGCATCTTCAGCGCCAGACTGGCGATGCGGGAGTAAAAACGACAAGGCGCCCGAGGGCGCCTTGTTCATTGTTTCAACCACCAAAACCGGCCAAGAGGCCGGTTTTGCATTCAGGCCAGGCCCTTACTGACAGGCGCCACCTGTGGGCGACCCTGCAGGCGATCCCAGAGGGCCGCCAGCAGCAGGGCACACAGCGAGGGCGGCAGCCAGGCCAGCCCCTGCTCGTTCAGGGGCAGGGCCAGGCTCCAGGCCGGCAGCAGGTCGGCCAGGGCCGAGGCCTTGAGCCCGTCGATCAGGCCGAACAGCAGGCTGATCAGCATGACAGGCCCCACCACCCGGGTGCCGTTGCCCCACCAGCGCAGGGTGAAGCTCAGCACCACCAGCACTATGCAGGGGGGATAGATGGCGGTCAGCACCGGCACCGAGAGCTGGATCAGGTGGCTCAGCCCCAGGTTCGAGACCAGCATGGAGAAGCCCCCCAGCAGCAACACCAGGGTGCGGTAGGAGAGCGGCAGGTACTGGGCGAAGAACTCGGCGCAGGCGCAGGTCAGGCCGACGGCCGTCACCAGACAGGCGATGAAGATGAGCAGCGCCAGGAAGCCGCTGCCCATGCTGCCAAAGGTGTGCTGGACGTAGGCGTGCAGGATCTCGGCGCCATTCTGGGCATGGGGCACAAGTTCACCGCTCACCGAGCCGAGGCGGAACAGGCTGAGGTAGACCAGGGTCAAGCCCATCCCGGCGATGAGGCCGGCCAGTATGGTGTAACGGGTGAGCAACTTGGCGCTGCTCACCCCGCGCGAGCGGGCCGCGTTGACGATGACGATTCCAAACACCATGGCCCCCAGCGTGTCCATGGTGAGGTAGCCATTGACGAAGCCGTTGGAGAAAGGCTGATGCTGGTAGCTCTCGATGGCAGGGATGGCAGAACCGGCAGGCCACAACAGAACGGCGAGGCCCAGCGCCGCCAGCGCCAGGATCTTGATCGGCGCAAGCACGTGGCCCACTGTGTCGAGCAGCCGACCCGGATAGAGGGAGATGCCGATCACCAGGCTGAAGTAGACCAGGCTGTAGATCAGCAAGGCCGAGCCATCGTCGCCAAACAGGGGCGCCAGCCCCACCTCGTAGGAGACAGTCGCCGTGCGCGGGGTGGCAAACAGCGGCCCCACGGCCAGATAGCAGACGGTAGCGAGCAGCAGCCCGGCCTTGCGGCCGATGGGCGCACTCAGGGCATCCACACCGCCCCCCACCTTGGCCAGCGCCACGACTGTGAGCACCGGCAGACCGACCGCCGTCAGCAGGAAGCCGGCGGCGGCGCTCCACACCAGCTCACCGGCCTGCAATCCGACCATGGGTGGAAAGATGATGTTGCCTGCGCCGACGAAGAGCGCGAAGGTCATGAAGCCCAGAGCGACTATGTCTCTGGATGTTAATTTTTGGTTATTCATGCTGCGTAGTCTGCCTATGACAAGGTAAAATCATGACGGAAGTCGGCGCGAATGGCGTATTCGTGCAAGAAATCCGCAGATAGTTTTATTAAATTTTTATGTTCCGCGACGTGCGAAGGGCGCCAAGTAGAGCGTTTGTGCCACCCGGAGGCAAGTGCGGCACCGCAATCCAGTCACTTCATCCAGAAAATAATTAAGCATTGGTGTTTGATCGTGAGGTGGTGCAATTTTGCAACAGATGATAACGCAAGCATGAGCGCCATTTGCCGCCCTGCTTTGCCGCTTCTTCTGCCGGCCTGGGCCTACTGGAGCCCTCCTTCTTGCGCAGCGCTATGGCCTTCTCCATCCCCTCTTGCTCGACCCCTCGGCAACCTGATTGAGGCGGCGTTGAGCTGCACCGACGGCCAGATCGAGCTCACCCTGGCGGCCCGGCCCCTCACCCGAGCGGCGAGCCAAAAAACGACGAGGCGCCCGAAGGCGCCTCGTCTGTTCCAACCATTCTGGTTGCTGCGATCATTCGGCAGGCTTGTTCTTGCGGCTCGCCTTGAGTTCGAGGAACTCGATGATCTTGCCCGCCACATCCTTGCCGGAGGCCGCTTCCACCCCCTGCAGGCCGGGGGAGGAGTTTACCTCCAGCACCAGCGGGCCACGGGCACTGCGCAGAATATCCACCCCGGCCACATCTAGCCCCATGATCTTGGCGGCCTGCACCGCAGTCGCCCGCTCTTCCGGGCTTATCTTGATCGCCTCGGCGGTACCGCCACGGTGCAGGTTGGAGCGAAACTCCCCCGGCTGGGCCTGACGACGCATGGCCGCCACCACCTTGCCATTGACCACCAGACAACGAATGTCGGCGCCGTTGGCCTCGCGGATATACTCCTGCACCAGGATGTTGTTGTTGGTCTGGATAAAGGCCTCGATCACGCTCTCGGCGGCCTTCTGGGTCTCGCACAGCACAACGCCTATCCCCTGGGTCCCCTCCAGCAGCTTCACCACCAGGGGTGCGCCGCCCACCATGGTGATGAGATCCGGCACGTCGTGGGTGCTGTGGGCATAGCCGGTGATGGGCAGGCCTATGCCGTGGCGTGACAGCAACTGCATGGCACGCAGCTTGTCACGGGAACGGGAGATGGCGACCGAGCTGTTCAGCGCCATGGTATTCATCATCTCGAACTGACGCAGCACTGCGGTGCCGTAAAAGGTGATGCTGGCGCCGATGCGCGGGATCACAGCGTCGTAACTCTCCAGCTCGCGTCCTTCGTAGTGAATGGAGGGGCTGTGGGAAGCAATATTCATGTAGCAGCGCAGGGTGTCGAGCACCTCTACCTGATGACCGCGCGCCTGTGCCACCTCGACCAGACGGCGGGTGGAATAGTTTCTGGGCTCACGGGATAAAATGGCGATCTTCATGAAAATTCCGCTAGAAGGCAGTGCCTGGGCAGGATGGGGCGGGAGAGTATAAGGTGCCACAGCGCCAAGACAACGCCAATTGTTTCTCCTGACAACAAGACAAACCACACAGAACTGCACACTGCAATCCCGTTGTCACCGATATGTCAAACGGCGGCCCTAAGCTGGTCTGTCCACCAGCCCAAGGATGCCGCCGTTTCTCGTCAAAGATCAACCCGTGTCACGGGGAGATCACCCTTCAGTTCAGGTTTGGCCCCAGCCAACGCTCGGCTTCCACCAACGTCATGCCCTTGCGCACGGCATAGTCTTCCACCTGATCCTGCTGGATCTGCGCCACCGCGAAGTATTTGCTGTCGGGATGGGAGAAGTACCAGCCCGACACGGCAGCCCCCGGCCACATGGCGTAGGACTCGGTAAGCTTCATGCCGATGGCCTGCTCTACCCCCAGCAGCTCCCAGATGCTGCCCTTCTCGGTGTGCTCGGGGCAGGCGGGGTAGCCGGGGGCCGGGCGTATGCCGCGATAGTTCTCGCGGATCAGCTCCTCGTTGCTGAGGGCCTCATCCTGGGCATAGCCCCAGTGCACTTTACGCACCTGCTCGTGCAGGTACTCGGCGAAGGCCTCCGCCAGACGATCGCACACCGCCTGGATGAGGATGGCGTTGTAGTCGTCGTGATCGGCCTTGTAGGCCTGAGCTATGACCTCCTCACCTATGCCGCCGGTCACCGCGAAGGCGCCGATCCAGTCCGGCTTGCCACTCTCTTTCGGCGCCACATAGTCCGCCAGACAGTAGTTCGGGAAGCCCTGCTTCTCGCTCTGCTGGCGCAGGTGGTGCAGCACCTTGCGCACTTCGGTGCGCGACTCGTCGGTATAGACCTCTATGCTGTCCCCCACGGCGTTGGCGGGGAACAGGCCTATGATGCCGGCGCAGCGCACGCTTCCATCGCGCTCGAGCTGGTCGAGCATGGCGTTGGCATCGGCAAACAGCTTGGTCGCCTCCTCGCCGATAATCTCGTCTTCCAGGATGCGCGGATACTTGCCTGCCAGCTCCCAGCTCAGGAAGAACGGCGTCCAGTCGATGTAGGGGCGCAGCACTGAGATGGGCACGTTCTCGAACTTTTGCACGCCGGGTTCGCAAGGGGCAGGCGGCTGATAGCCGACCCAGTCCAGCTGATGACGGTTGGCACGGGCGTGGGCCAGGCTGACCGGCTTGGAGCGCGGCTGCTTGCGAGCGTGCTGCTCACGGGCGATTTCGTACTCCTTGTCGATGCGGGCGACGAAGGCGGGCTTGAGCTCTGTGCTCAGCAGGCTCTGGGCCACCCCGACGGCACGGGAGGCGTTCGACACATAGACCACGGGTTCGCTGTAGTTCTGCTCTATCTTGACCGCTGTGTGGGCCTTGGAGGTGGTGGCCCCGCCGATCAGCAGCGGCAGCTTGAAGCCCTGGCGTTCCATCTCTTTCGCCACGTGCACCATCTCGTCGAGAGACGGGGTGATCAAACCCGACAGCCCGATAATGTCGGCGTTCACCTCGCGGGCGGTCTTGAGGATAGTCTCGCAGGAGACCATGACCCCGAGATCCACTATCTCGTAGTTGTTGCACTGCAGCACCACGCCGACGATGTTCTTGCCAATGTCGTGCACGTCCCCCTTCACGGTGGCGAGCACTATCTTGCCGTTGCTGTAGCCGCCCTGCTTCTCGGCTTCGATGTAGGGCTGCAGATAGGCCACCGCCCGCTTCATCACCCGCGCTGACTTCACCACCTGGGGCAGGAACATCTTGCCCGCGCCAAACAGATCGCCGACCACGTTCATGCCATCCATCAGCGGCCCTTCGATGACGTGCAGCGGCTTCTCGGCCCCGGCCCGCGCCTCTTCGGTGTCTTCCTCGATGAAATCGGTAAGCCCCTTGACCAGGGCGTGCTCGAGCCGCTTGCCCACAGGCCAGCTGCGCCACTCCTGATCCCGCGGATCCTCCGCCTGGGCACCGGCGCCGCGATACTTCTCGGCGATGGCCAGCAGCGCCTCGGTGGCATCGTTGTTCAGGTTCAGCACCACGGCCTCGACCTTCTCTTTCAGCTCCGCCGGAATGTCTTCGTAGATGGCGAGCTGACCGGCATTGACGATCCCCATGTCCATGCCGTTCTGGATGGCGTGATAGAGGAAGACCGCGTGGATCGCCTCGCGCACCGGCTCGTTGCCGCGGAACGAGAAGGAGACGTTGGAGACACCGCCCGAGATCATGGCGTGGGGCAGGTGCTGCTTGATGTCCTTCACCGCCTCGATGAAGTCCACCGCGTAGTTGTTGTGCTCGTCGATGCCGGTCGCCACCGCAAAGATGTTGGGGTCGAAGATGATGTCTTCCGGCGGGAAGCCCACCTGATCCACCAGGATCCGGTAGGCGCGCTGGCAGATCTCGAACTTGCGGGCACGGGTGTCCGCCTGGCCCACCTCGTCAAACGCCATGACGATGACGGCGGCGCCGTAGCGACGCAGCAGCTTCGCCTGGGCGATGAATTTCTCCTCCCCCTCCTTCATGGAGATGGAGTTGACCACCGGCTTGCCCTGCACGCACTTGAGGCCGGCTTCCAGCACCTCCCACTTGGAGGAGTCGATCATCACGGGCACCCGGGCGATGTCCGGCTCGCCGGCGATCAGGTTCAGGAAGCGCACCATGGCCGCCTCGGCGTCCAGCATGCCCTCGTCCATGTTGATGTCGATGATCTGGGCGCCGCTCTCCACCTGTTGCTTGGCGACGTCCAGCGCCTCGTCGTAGAGCCCCTCCTTGATCAGCCGCTTGAACTTGGCCGAGCCGGTGACGTTGGTGCGCTCCCCCACGTTCACGAACATGGACTCCGCCGTGATGATGAGCGGCTCGAGGCCGGACAGGCGGCAGGCGACCGGCAGCGTTGGCAAGACGCGAGGACGGATGCCCGCCACGGCGTCGCTCATGGCGCGGATGTGGGTCGGGGTGGTGCCGCAGCAACCCCCCACCAGGTTGAGGAAGCCGCTCGAAGCCCACTCGCGGATGTGCTCCGCCATCTCGCCCGCGTCCAGATCGTACTCGCCGAACGCATTGGGCAGACCGGCGTTGGGGTGGGCGCTGACATGGGTTTCGCTGATGCGCGACAGCTCTTCCACGTACTGGCGCAGCTCGTCCGGGCCGAGCGCGCAGTTGAGGCCGAACGAGATGGGCTTGACGTGGCGAAGCGAATGGTAGAAGGCTTCCGTGGTCTGGCCCGAGAGGGTGCGGCCCGAGGCGTCCGTGATGGTGCCGGAGATCATCACCGGCAGGGCATAACCGAGCTCCTCGAACACCAGATCCACCGCGAAGGCGGCGGCCTTGGCGTTGAGGGTATCGAAGATGGTCTCGATGAGGATGAGGTCGGCTCCACCCTCGATCAGGGCGTGGGTTGATTCGGTGTAGGCGGCCACCAGCTGGTCATAGGTGACGTTGCGCTTGCCGGGATCGTTCACGTCCGGCGAGATGGAGCAGGTGCGGTTGGTGGGGCCCAGGACCCCGGCCACGAAGCGCGGCCTGGTGGGGTCCTTGGCCGTCCACTCGTCCGCCACGGCGCGGGCCAGACGGGCGGCCTCGCGGTTGATCTCGGCGGAGAAGGCTTCCATCTCGTAGTCGGCCATGGCGATACGGGTGGCGTTGAAGGTGTTGGTCTCGAGGATGTCGGCGCCGGCGGCGCAGTACTGATCGTGGATCTCGCGGATCACCCCGGGCCGGGTCAGCACCAGCAGATCGTTGTTGCCCTTGATGTCGGTGTGCCAGTCGGCAAAGCGCTCGCCCCGATAGTCCGCCTCACCCAGCTTGTAGCCCTGGATCATGGTGCCCATGGCACCGTCGATGATCAGGATCCGTTCCTTGAGACAGGATTCCAGCTTCTTCTTTATGTCCGACTTTTTATTCGACTCTATGCTCGACACCGCTCGTTCCTCTTACATCCATGCAACTGCGTGAACTTCATCCTAGCAGCAAACAAATCAAATGGAAATCTAGCCGTCTATCTGTCCGTAATTGCGACCTATATACTCATAAATGGGTAATGAGTAACATGTGACCCCAGAGTACCCTATGCCCGTCCTCAATAGGGATACGTGCTTGCTGTTTACTAAAGAGAAAAATAACTATGAGCGTCTACTACACACTCTGCTTCCTGGCAGCCTTGGCGATCTTCATCGCCTTTGCCAATCAGTATGTTGTGAAGATCCAGACCACCATCGCCATCACAGCCGGATCCATGCTGATCTCCGCGCTGCTGGTGCTGTTCGGTAAGCTGGGCTGGTTCAATCTCGAACCCCTGGCCGTCAAAACCATGGAGAGCATAGACTTCCAGAACTTCCTGCTGAAGGGGATCCTGGGCTTCCTGCTGTTCGCCGGTGGTCTCGGCATCAACCTGAAGGCATTGCGTAGCCAGAAGTGGGAGATCACCATTCTCTCCATAGTGGCAACCTTGCTCTCCACCTTCCTCATCGGCTACGGTTTCTGGTTCATCGCCAAACTGCTGGGCTGGGAACTGCCGCTGGTCTACTGCATGTTGTTCGGGGCCCTGATCTCCCCCACCGACCCCATAGCCGTGCTGGCCATCGTCAAGAAGATGAAGGCGCCACCCCAGATCGCCATCCAGATCGAAGGGGAATCCCTGTTCAACGACGGTGTCGGTCTGGTGATCTTCGCCACCGTGTTTGCCGTCGCCTTTGGCGGGGTTGAACCCACCTTCGGCAGCGTGGCCGGCCTGTTCCTGCATGAAGCCCTCGGCGGCATCTTGTTCGGCGCCGTGCTGGGCCTCATCGCCCACGTGATGATCAGTGCCACCGACGACGGCTCCCTGGAGCTGCTGCTGACCCTCTGCATCCCGACTGCCGGCTTCGCCTTCGCCAACATGATCGGCGTCTCCGGCGCCCTGGCCATGGTGGTCACCGGCATCATGATCGGCAACTGGACCCGCCAGTCCGGCTTCTCCGAGCAGAGCAAGCACCACCTGGATCACTTCTGGGAGTTGATGGATCAGTTCCTCAACGCCCTGCTGTTCCTGCTGATCGGTCTGGCGCTGGTGTTGCTGGAGCTCGCCTGGCAAGACTGGATCCTGCTGGTCATCGCGGTTCCCCTCTGTCTGGCCGCCCGCTTCATCAGCGTGTCGCTGCCCTACATGGCCTTCCGCCGCTATCGCAGCTACAACAAGTTCTCGGTGCGGATCCTCACCTGGGGCGGTCTGCGCGGCGGTCTGGCCATGGCCATGGCGCTGGCGTTGCCCTCCGGCGTCATGATGCTGCCGGAACACGGCGTCGATCTGCGGGAAGTGATCCTGGTGATGACCTACTCTGTGGTGATGTTCTCCATCGTGGTGCAGGGCATGACCATCACCCCCATGATCACCGCCGCCAAGAAGGCCACCGGCGACTATTGAGTCACCCGCTGACCCCGGTTGGCATCATGCAAAAGGGCTCCCGACGGGAGCCCTTTTTGTGGCTGGCGATACTGAAAAAAACGGATTTGAGATAAAATCACCAAATAATTGTTTGCTTTTTATTCATATCGAGGAGAGAATGCGCACCGGCTAGTTAATCAGCCCTGTTTATGTTCGCAATGCTTCAACGTTAGATGAATCCTGCCAGTACCTACATAACCTTCCTCTGATTTACTCGCCTCGAGAACCGTCAGGCTGTCTGCCTGCGTTGCCCGGCTCTCACGGCGCAGACCCGTTCTGCCCACCCAATTTGATTTATGCATCAGCATATTCCTTGACAGTGCAGACGCCCGTGACTCGGGCTGGGTATTCCTGCGCGCTTGTCGACCCTGGCGGTTGACCGCGCCCATTAACCTGAAATTTGCAAAAACAAGGAGCAAACACTTAATTTATATAGAGAAATACCATGATGAAAGCCATACATACACACAAGCCCCTGCGTCGCAGCAAACCCATCAACCTGCCTCCACAAGAGCAGGATTCCGATGCGTTCCTGATCCAGTTCAGCACCCGCTTCAGCGGCGGTTTCGCCATCTCCTGTGATGGTATCGCTGGCGAGTTCTCCATCGAAGACCTCAACTGATCCTGCCTGCCAACCGGCAGCGCCCGATGCAGACAGGCCGCAACTCACGGCGGCCTCTTTGTTTCACCTCTTGAACTTAATTTCTCCCGCACCAGCGCCACTCACAGCGCCTTCCATCACAGACTGTCAGCCACGCCTCGCCGTTGCACGCTTCAGACCGGACAGGTTTGAGTTCCGACCGCCTCCAGCAGCAGACACTCATCAGCATCCTCGCTCAGCTTGACCAGACGACTGCGCACCAGCCCCAGCTTGGCCAGCAGTGCCACCGATCGCTCGTTGCCCGGGGTGACGATGGCGATCACTCGCTCTATCCCCAGCCTCTCCCGACCATCTTGCAGCGCAGCCTGCGCCGCTTCTATGCCGTAACCCTGACCCCGATAGGCGGGCAGGAAGGCATAGCCTATGTCCTCGCAGGGCAGGGTATCGCGCTTGATAAGGCCGCAGATGCCGAGCTTGGCCTCATCGCTCCTGCGCACGACCAGATAGAGGCCGTGGCCATGACGGGCATAGCTGACGGCAGGCCCCTGCTGGATGTAGTTTTCGGCGTCGAGCAGGGTGCGTATGCCGCGATCACCGATATAACGGTGAAAGTCGCTGTCGTTGAGCAATTCGAGAATGAAGGGGGTATCGGCTGTGGTCAGTTCGCGCAGCAGCAGGCGCTCGGAGAGGATCATGGCAAGGACTCTTTTCAACAAAAACAGGCCCTCAAGACTGCCCCTGCTCCGCCTCATTGGCAAGGCAAACCCCATGAAAAAGGGCCGCAGTGCGACCCCGATAACAGGATGAGCAGGCTCAGGCCGCCAGCAGACCCGCATAGCCATTGCCCTGCTCGCGCAAGGCCATGAACACGGCGGCACAATCCGGCCAGGCCAGACCGAGTCGCTCGGCCACCTGGACGGGCCACTCGGGCGGCGCCTCCTCCCCCACATCCGACTGCGCCGCCAGCACTATGCCCAGGTGGATCAGCGCAGCCTCGGCAGAGAACTCCTTGGCCAGCAAGGGGTTGTAGTGATACTCCACCGCATGGCAGATGCTGAGGGGAAATTGCCAGCGCCTGGCCATCTCGGCCCCTGTCTGGGCATAGTTGAAGCCTACCACCAGCTCCTCGGCCTTGGCGCGCCCCTTGCTGGGCTCCAGATCCTTGATGTGGTTCACCATGTTCTCCGGCAGTCCCACATGCATGATGAGCCGCCCCATGTCATAGAGCAGGGCGCAGGTGAACACCTCCTCCCCCTTCATGCCCTTGAGCTTGGCGAGCCGTCTGGCCAGCTCGGCCACGTCGAACACCTTGCCCCAGAAGTGTTTGAGGTCGATGCCGGGCACCGCATTGATGGAGCCTGTCAAACCGCAGGCCAGCACCATGTTGCGCACCACATCGACCCCGAGTCGCACCACAGCCTCGTTGACGGTGGCGACCTGGCGACTGCCGCCAAACTTGGCGGAATTGGCCAGCCGCAGCAGCTTGGCCGAAATGACGGGATCCTTGTTGATCTTCTTGGCGATCAACAGGATATCCGGTTCCTTCTCACTGAAGGTCTGCACCAGATCGCGCATGACTTCGGGCACATTGGGCAGATTTTGGGGCTTGGATAACAGCGAGTCTATGGTGGGCATCTTGATATCCGTCCATGCAATTTTATGATGTCTTTCGTTTGCCGACAGCAAACCCTCAGTAAGTATGGGTAACAAAAAGCGGCCTCACAGGAATGTTTTTATCGACATATTTCAATGTGTTAATAGCATTGTGGCTATACTGGCACCCTTTATGACATGACGAGGAAGTTGAACATGAGCGAACCCACCGAGTTCTTTGACGAACAAACCCTGCTGGAAATGGTCGACAACCAGCTGATCGATGGTCACCCGTTGCAGGTCAAGGCGACCCTGATGCGGCTGGTGATGAAGGGCACCCCACGGGAAGAGGCGCTGCAATACATCGCCTGTGCCCTGGGCGCCGAACTGATGGCGATGGAGGCGGAACAGGGTCCCTTCAACCTCGAGCGTTACGCCCAGTTTCTGGACTCCCTGCCCGAGATGCCCTGGGCCGAATAAACGCGCTTGCCAGCCGATTGCGGCCCGGCCGCAGGCCTGGCCCCGTTAGGCAAGCCGCACCGCCAGCCATTATCATTACTGCCATTGCACATGAGGGGAGCAAGGCTATGCGCTGGCAGAATCGCCGTGAGAGCAACAATGTTGAAGACAGGCGCCAACAGGGCGGCGGTGGCGGGCTTCCCATCGGCGGCAAGGGTCGCCTGATCCTGCTGGTGGTAGTCATGGTGGCCGGCTACTACGGGGTGGACCTCTCCCCCCTGCTCAGCGAGCCGACGACCCAGAGCCAGCCCCAGCGTCAGGAGGTGTCTCAGCCGGCCAAGGATCCCCTGGCCAAGTTCACCTCGGTGATGCTGGCCTCCACCGAAGATGCCTGGGGCGAGATCTTCCAGCAGAGCGGCAACCCCTATCAGGCCCCCAAACTGGTGCTCTATCGCGGCGCAACCCGCACCGGCTGCGGTCAGGGCCAGTCGGTGATGGGTCCCTTCTACTGCCCGGCGGATCGCACCGTCTACATAGACCTCTCCTTCTATCAGGAGATGCGCGACAAGCTGGGAGCCGACGGCGACTTCGCCCAGGGCTATGTGGTGGCGCACGAGGTGGGTCACCATGTGCAGAACCTGCTCGGCATAGAACGCAAGATGCGCCAGCAACAACAGGGGCTGAGCCGCGCCGAGCAGAACAAGCTGTCGGTCAAACTCGAATTGCAGGCCGACTGCTTCGCCGGCGTCTGGGGCCACTACATGGAGCGGGAACAGGTGCTGGAGCATGGCGATCTGGAAGAGGCGCTCAACGCCGCCCAGGCCATAGGTGACGACCGCCTGCAACAGCAGAGCCAGGGCCGGGTGATCCCGGACAGCTTCACCCACGGCAGCTCGGCCCAGCGTTACGCCTGGTTCAAGCGCGGCTTTGACAGCGGCAAACCCGCCAGCTGCAATACCTTCGCCGCCCGCTAGACGCCAGGAAAAAAGGGCCGGCTCCTGACAGGAGCCGGCCCTTTTGCCAACCGCAAGACGGCGATCAGAACTGGGAGTCGACTATCACCTCTTCCCCCAAAGCGCCAGCCAGCGGCAGCGGCCGGTAGGTGGAGTTGGCTGCCCGCAGCAGGCGTATGCCGCGCACACCCACGGCCTGCGCCGCCTTGATATCCCCGTCCGCATCGCCGTAGAAGATCTTCATCTGTTTATCCTTGAGCCACTGCACCTTGGTGTTCTGACCCGGTTGATCGCCGGCGAAGATCACCGGATTGAGCCGATCGGCCGGGATCCCCATGGTCTGCTGCAGCGTCTGGCTCACGGTTTCGGTCTTGGTGGCCGAACGGCCGGTGACGAAATAGATTTGATCGCCGCGCTTGAGGTGCATGGCGATCAGCGCCTTGCCCACCTCTTTCGGCACACTGAACGCATCCCAGCCGTTGTTCATCTTCTCCCAGAAGGCGGGATTCTTGAGGTAGCTCTCGTCGTTGGGCGAGAACTCCTGCTTGCCGCGATAGAAACCCGGGCTGGAGAAGAGCAGGGTGTCGTCGATGTCGAAGCCCACCGCCATCGGCGGTAGGCCATCCAGACTGGCGGCAATCTGCGCCACCGACACCCAGTGAATGGGCGCCTGCTGGGCCAGAGTCACAGTCGTGACACCGGTCGGGCTGGTCACGGCCTGATCGGCCAGGGCGGGCAGGCTGAGGGTTGCGGCGAACAGGGAGGCTAGCAGGGCAAGACGGGGGAAAGCGGGCATGGTACGACTCGTGACGTGAATAAAACAGGGTGCCAATCCTGCCCCATGCTGTCGACCGAAACCGTGAAACCGGCCACAAAACGGAACCAGGTGACTCGCGCCAACCGGTATTTTCCACGCGGGATGAACGCCAGGCGCCGCGTGAATGTGGCCTCATCCGAGCGATCGTCACATCTGATCGCCACCAGCCCCTTTTGACCCTTAATTCAGGCCTAAAGAGCCCGCGTGAGCTATAACTGCTTAACACCCTTTATTGATATCAACATCAACGACATTCTCTCACTGGAGATGCCATGGACGCACACACCTCTGCCCATTCCACCAAGACCGGCTCAGCATCATCCCCTCACCAAGCCCAGATGGACGCCATCGACAAGATGCTGGCGCGGCTCGAACTCTCCCCCGACGGGCAGATCCTGGACGCCAACCCGCGCTTTCTCGCCCTCATGAACTATTCGCTGGACGAACTCAAGGGCCAGCACCACGAGGTGCTGCTCTCACGGGATAAAGCGCAATCCCCATCCTATACCGCCTTCTGGGAGGCACTGCGCAGCGGCCAGCCACAGGAGGGGGAGTTCCACCGGCTGGACAAGCAGGGGCGGGATGTGTGGACCCTGGGCACCTGCAGCCCGATGCTGGATGCACAGGGCAAGCTGATCCGGATCATCGAATACGCCATGGATCTGACCGAACAAAAGCAGCTCAACGCCAACTTCGAGGGACAGATCAATGCCCTGAGCCGGGTCATGGGCAAGGTGGAGTTTTCCCTGGATGGCACCATTCTGGATGCCAACTCGCGCTTTCTCGACATAGTGGGCTATCAGCTGGAGGAGCTGAAGGGTCAGCACCACAGGTTGCTGGTCGACCCGGATTACGCCCAGTCGCCCGATTATCGCGCCTTCTGGGAAACATTGCGCCGCGGCGAGTACCTGGCCGGCGAGTTCTGCCGGCTCGGCAAGCAGGGCGAGGAGGTCTGGATCCAGGGATCCTACAATCCGGTGCTGGATCTGAACGGCAAGCCCAGCAAGATCGTCAAGTTTGCCACCGACATCACGGCCCAGGTGGAGCAGCACCGTCAGCTCAAACGAGCCATGGAGGAGGCGGAAGAGGCCGCCAGGGTGCGCGAGGAGCTGCACAAGTCGCTGCAGGAGATGTCGACCCCGGTCACCCCCATCTGGGACGGCATCCTGCTGCTGCCGCTGGTGGGGATCATAGACTCCATGCGTACCGCCGACGTGATGAACAAGTCGCTCACCAAGATTGCCGAGACCCGGGCCCGGGTCTTCGTGCTGGACATAGCCGGCGTCGCCACCGTGGATACCGGGGTCGCCAACCAGTTGATCAAGATCACCAAGGCGACCCAGTTCATGGGGTGCGAGGCCATCATCTCAGGGGTCTCTCCCGCCATCGCCCGCACCATGGTGGAGCTGGGGGTCTCGGTCGGCGATATCCGCACCACGGCGACCCTGAGGGATGCCTTCGAAATTGCCCTCAAGCGGGTCGGATCCACCCTCTAGGAGCCGACCATGACCATGCAGCTCAACAACGATCTGGGCATAGCCAATGTGGCTGACTGCGTCGTGGTCAGCATGCGTCCCGATCTCGGTGACGACGGCATGCAACTGCTGATGCAGACCCTCTCCCAACGGCTGGTACAGGGCCGTCAGCGCGCCGTGTTGCTCGACTTCTCCGGCGTCATGCTGCTCGATCACCACGAATTCAGACAGGTGTGCAAGCTGGCCGACGTGTGCCGCCTGCTCGGCGCCATCTGCCTGCTGGTCGGGTTGAATGCTGGGATCGCCGCCTTTCTGGCGCTGGCCGAGGCGCAGCCGGGACAGCTGCGCTGCTTCATCGACATGGACGATGCCTTCGCCCATGTCAATCGCCTCAAGGCCGAGGAGTAAATCCCATGCAACTGGAACAGACAGCGCAGGAAGCCAGGTATCCGTTGCGCCACGACATCGACCTGCACCTGACGGTGATGGCGGTGCGTCGTCTCCCCTTCATCGCCAGCCTGTCCGAGGTGGACCGCGCCATGCTCTCCACCGTGGTCTCCGAGCTTGGCAGCAATATCCTGAAATACGCCACGAAGGGGGAGATCACCCTGGCTCTCAATCACCCCAAGGGACGCCCCTGCATCGACATCATCGCCCGTGACAAGGGGCCCGGCATCCCGGACGTGCACCAGGCCATGCAGGATCACTACAGCACCTCGGGCACGCTTGGGCTGGGGCTGCCCGGCGTGCGGCGCATGATGTCCGAACTCACCATCAGCACACCGCCCGAGGGGGGCACCCTGGTACAGGCCCGCAAGTGGCTCGGGGCGGCACCCTCGATGGCCCGCGTCACCCTGCCCACTCAGGTGTCGAACACCCGCGCGCTGACACTGGAGTGGGCCAGCGAGAACCGGCCCTGCTATCCGGAGCGGGTCTCGGGCGACTTGGCCTTTATTCGCCCAGGCCCCGACGGGGTCTCGTTGGTGCTGATCGATGTGAGCGGCCACGGTGCCTCGGCCAACAAGCTGGTGCAGATCCTCGAGGAGGCGCTGCACAACAGCCAGGAGCAGGAGCCTGCCCGTCTGCTGCACCTGCTCCACCAGCACTGCATCGGCACCCGGGGAGCCGCCGCCGGCGTGGCGCTGATCAATGGCGAACGCGGCGAGCTGAGCTATGCCGGCATCGGCAATACCCGCATCTGCCTGCGTGGCCACGAGCCCTGGCGCGGCATCTCCCGCGACGGCGTGCTGGGGGAGCGTTTCCCAACCCCCTTGCTGCAACGTCAACCCATAGTGCCGGGGGATGTGGTGATGCTCTACTCGGATGGCATCAGCGAATCACTCAACCTGCGCGACGGCGCACTGGAACTGGGGGCGGATCCCGCCACCCTGGCTCGCCAGGTCATAGCCCACAGCGGCCGCAGTACGGACGATGCAAGCTGCATAATATTGCGGGTGCAACCGGAGGAGGAAGGCTAGATGCAACAGCTGATAGGTGACATTCGGATCTCTGGCCCGGCGGCGGCCCTCACCGCCAGACGCAAGGTGATCCAGGTTCTCACCTGCATCGACAAGAGCCCCACCTTCGTGGCCCCGCTGGCGGGGGCCACCTCGGAGCTGGTGCGCCAGCTGGCGGCGACGACCGGCTGGCTGCAACTGCGGCTGTGGCTGGAGAGCAAGACGCAGGAGCTCTGGCTCTCCCTGGCCGCCGATGAACCGCTGCAACCCGGTTCACCCGGCACCGCTCATGGCGCCATACGGCTGGTATCTCACTCGGGCAGTGCCATCGCCCTGGTCTGCCACCTGCCCCACTGGCCGGATGACGGCATGCTGCAACAGATGCAGCAGCAGTTCGCCGAGCCGACCCGGGAAGAGCTGTTCGCCGTGATGCAGACCAAGAATCAGGAGCTGGAACAAGCCTATGAACTGGCGGAGAGCGCAACCCGGGCCAAGAGCGACTTTCTCGCCAACATGAGCCACGAGATCCGCACCCCCATGAACGCCATCCTCGGCATGGCCCACCTCGCCCTGCAAACCCGGCTCGACCCGCAGCAGTTCGACTACGTGGGCAAGATCCAGCGCTCCGCCCAGCACCTGCTCGGCATCATCAACGACATCCTCGACTTCTCCAAGATAGAGGCCGGCAAGCTGGATCTGGAGCGGATCGAATTCGATCTCGACCATGTGCTGGAAAACCTAGCGACCCTGGTGGGCGAGAAGGCCGAGGCCAAGGGCATAGAGTTGCTGTTCGAGGTCGACCACCAGCTCGATACCCTGCTCTATGGCGATCCGCTGCGCCTCGGCCAGATCCTGATCAACTACGCCAACAACGCGGTCAAGTTCACCGAGCAGGGCGAGATCCTGGTCAAGGTCAGCTGCCTGGAGAAGCTGCCGCAGGAGGTGCTGCTGCACTGCTCGGTGCAGGACACGGGGATCGGCATGAGCCAGGAACAACAGCAGCGGCTGTTCCAGTCCTTCCAGCAGGCAGACAGCTCCACCACCCGTAAGTACGGTGGCACCGGCCTCGGACTCGCCATCTCCCGCAAACTGGCTGGGCTGATGGGAGGCGAGGTGGGGGTGCAGAGCGAACCGGGCCAGGGCAGCACCTTCTGGTTTACCGCCCGCCTTGGCCGGGGCAGGTACAGATCCCGCTACCTGCCCAGCCTGGATCTGCGCGGCCGCCGCATGCTGGTAACCGACGACAGCGCCAGCTCCCGCACCATACTGGCCGCTCTGCTGAGCAGCATGAGCTTCGTGGTGGACACCGCAGAGTCTGGCCAGCAGGCGCTGCAGATGATCGCCAGCGCCGAGCAGGAGGGGAGACCCTATGAGGTGGTGCTGCTGGATTGGCACATGCCGGGGCTGGATGGCATAGAAACGGGTCGCCGCCTCATCGCCCGCGGCTTCACCCAACGCCCCTACCGGGTCATGGTGACGGGTTACGGACGGGAGGAGGTATTTCGCGAGGCGGAGGCCGCCGGATTTGACCGGGTACTGGTCAAGCCGGTGTGCGCCTCAGTGCTGTTTGATACCGTCATAGGTCTGTTTGGCCAGCAAGCCACGCCGGTCGCCTTCAAGTCACAACAACCGGCCCACAGCTACCGCTTCGACGGGCTCACCATACTGCTGGCGGAAGATAACGAGCTGAACCAGCAGGTGGCGCGGGAGCTGCTGCGAGCGGTCGGGGCCAAGGTCGACATAGCCGCCAATGGCGCCATCGCCCTGAAGATGGCGGAGCAAGCGCACTACGACCTGATCCTGATGGACATGCAGATGCCGGTGATGGACGGGCTGGCCGCTACCCGGCTACTGCGCCTGCAGGAGCGCGAGGGGCATCACATCCCGATCCTGGCGATGACGGCCAATGTCATGGCCGGCGATCGGGAGCGCTGCCTGGAGGCTGGCATGGATGACCACATCGCCAAACCCATAGATCCCGACAAGCTTTATGCCGCCCTGCAGCGCTGGGCGACCTCCTTCAGCCGTGAAACCGGGGGGCGGATCAAGTCCTCGGTGACCCAGCGCGAGGAGCCCTTGCAGGCGCAGTTGCAGGCGCTCGGGTTCAAGGCAGAGACAGCACTGCAGCGCCTGATGCATAACTGGGAGTGGTATCGGGACCTGCTGCGCCGCTTCGCCCAGCAGGGCGTTCAACCCATGCAGCATCTGATCGCCGCCCTGCAGAACAACGATAGCGAAGAGGCGCATCGGCAAGCCCATACTCTCAAGGGCATAGCCGCCACCCTGGGCGCCGACCCGCTACGGGACATAGCGGCCCGGCTGGAGAGTGCCATCGCCCGGGGAGACGATGCCAGCAGCCTGTTACCCCTGGCCGAGCAGGGGTTGCAGATGCAGCAGCAACTGACCGATGGCTTGCTCCCCCTGCTGCCCCCCCAGGCCTCCCCGGCTCGACCCGAGCTGCCGCAACCGGACATAGCGTCCGTACTGACACGGCTGACCCAGTTGCTGCTGGAGGATGATGCCGAGGCCTTCATCCTGTTCCAGCACCATCAGGCCAGGCTCGCCCCCTTGCTGGAGGAAGCCGCACCGGCCATGGCCAGCGCCATGACCCGGTTCCGCTTCACCGACGCATTGGCACATCTGCAACAAGTCCGGGCCCTCAAGCCCGATCTGTTCAACCAAGAGTGAGGGCACCATCATGCTCAATTTGCTGGATCCCGACACCAAACCCACCCTGCTGGTGGTCGATGACACGCCGGAGAATCTCTCCCTGCTCAGCGCCTTGCTGAGCCCTCACTATAGAGTCAAGGTGGCCATCAGCGGCCGGCGGGCGCTGGAGATACTGTCGGCCGGAACCCGGGTGGATCTGATCCTGCTCGATGTGGTGATGCCCCTGATGGACGGTTACCAGGTGATGCAGGCGCTGCAGGAGATGCCACAGACGCGGGACATTCCAGTGATCTTCCTGACCGCCAAGGTAGAGGAGAGCGCGGAGGCACACGGGCTGGCGCTGGGCGCGGTGGACTATATCCACAAGCCGATCACCCCCGCCATCGTGCTGGCCCGCGTCAGAAACCATCTGGAGCTGAAAGCCGCGCGGGACCTGCTGCACGACCAGAACGCCTATCTGGAGCAGGAGGTGGAACGGCGCACCCGGGAGAACGAGCTGATCCAGAACATCACCATCCACTCACTCGCCTCTCTGGCCGAGACCCGCGACAACGAGACCGGCAACCACATACTGCGCACCCAGCACTACGTGAAGCTGCTGGCGGAAACCCTGTGCGATCACCCCCGCTTTCGCGCCG
This sequence comes from Aeromonas sp. MR19, assembly GCF_963899305.1. Lineage (NCBI taxonomy): Bacteria > Pseudomonadati > Pseudomonadota > Gammaproteobacteria > Aeromonadales > Aeromonadaceae > Aeromonas > Aeromonas sp. MR19. The sequence goes on along the minus strand of NZ_CAWQWZ010000001.1, from coordinate 84,378 downwards.
AGCTGACCCCCAAGACCATAGAACTGCTGTTCAAGTCGGCGCCCCTGCACGACATCGGCAAGGTCGGCGTGCCGGACCGGATCCTGCTAAAACCCGGCAAGCTGGATGCAGACGAATTTGCCCAGATGAAGCATCACTCCATCCTCGGCAAGGAGGCCATAGTCCATGCCGAGGAGGCGCTGGGGGTGGAGGTCGAGTTTCTGCGCCTGGCCAAGGAGATCGCCTGTTACCACCATGAGAAGTGGGATGGCACCGGCTACCCCTATGGCCTGATGGGGGACGAGATCCCCCTCTCGGCCAGGCTGATGGCGCTGGCGGATGTGTACGATGCCTTGATCAGCAAGCGCTGCTACAAGGCCGCCATGTCCCACGATGAGGTGGTTCCCATCATATTGGCGGGGCGCAGCAGCCACTTCGACCCCGACATCACGGATACCTTCGCCCGCATCCACTCGCAGTTTCACGACATAGCCCTACGCTACAACGACGACAAGGGCGAGCGGGAGACAAATACCGACTAGACGATAGGGAGGTCGGCAGGCAGCAGGTCGGTGAAGACGAAGCCATCCCGCTCTACAGTCTCTCCGACCCGTATGGTCAACGGCCGCAGGAACATGGGGCCGTCCCAGGCCAGGGTATGAAACTCGCCATTCTCGCCGCAGGGATCCACCCCGGCTGGCAGGGCCGCCAGCAAGGCGGGATCAAACTCGTGGCCGCCCAGGCTGGCATCCAGTTTCTTCGGATCCAGGGAGCTGATCCTGGCCCTGAGCCCAGCCGCCATCATATGCTGCGCCAGCTTGGCCGTGTCGCTGCCCCACAGCGGAAACAGCGGCTCAATGCCCGTTCCCAGCAGCTGTTTCTCCCGATAGGCGCGCACATCCTCGAGAAAGAGATCACCAAACGCCATCTGGTGGATCCCCTCTGCCACCACGCCCGCGATGAAGTCGGTCATGATGCGGGCGTAATCCTCATTGGTGCAGGGCCAGGGCAGATCGATGGCGGTCAGCGGCAAGCCAACGCACTCGGCCTGCTGCATCAGCAACTGCTTGCGCACCCCGTGCATGGCCACCCGCTCGAAGGTCTGATTGAGGGTGGTAAACAGACCCACCACCTCGATGGCCGGATCCTGCCGCAATGTGTGCAGCGCCCAGGCGCTGTCCTTGCCGCTGCTCCAGGAGAGCAACACCTTGGTTTTCTTCATGATTTCTCCAGCTGTCTTGTACCCGGAAACGGGTTGAGTACCCGGGTATAGTTGTAGTCATTCGCCCCGGGAGCAGGCTCCCGGATATGGGCCCGGTTCCCCGCCTCGCTGCACCAAAAAGCTGCAAGACAGTGTTGCGAATTGTGCGATTTACATACCGGGATGCAAAAGCATACCCTCGGTCATGAGCGTGTCCCCTCAAAGGATGGGGAACAATAACTAAAAAAACGATGGGAAACATAAGGATATGACGACAGTCACGCAAGCTTACGACCACAGCCGTCCCCTCAACCGACAGGATTACAAGACCCTGAGCCTGGCCGCCCTCGGTGGCGCCCTCGAATTCTACGACTTTATCATCTTCGTCTTCTTCGCCGTGGTGATCGGCGAGCTGTTCTTCCCGGCCGACATTCCCGAGTGGCTGCGCCAGTTCCAGACCTTCGGCATCTTCGCCGCCGGCTATCTGGCCCGCCCCCTCGGCGGCATCATCATGGCCCACTTCGGCGATCTCATCGGCCGCAAGCGCATGTTCACCCTCAGCATATTGCTGATGGCGCTGCCGACCTTGCTGATTGGCCTGCTGCCCACCTACGCCACGCTCGGCATCGCCGCCCCCCTGCTGTTGCTGCTGCTGCGGATCCTGCAGGGAGCCGCCATCGGTGGCGAAGTGCCGGGTGCCTGGGTGTTCGTGGCGGAGCACGTGCCCGCCCGCCGGATCGGCGTCGCCTGCGGTACCCTCACCGCAGGATTGACGGCCGGCATACTGCTTGGCTCCCTGGTGGCCACCGCCATCAACCGCGGCATGAGCCCGGCCGAGGTGAGCGACTGGGGTTGGCGTCTGGCCTTCGTACTCGGCGGAGCGTTCGGCATAGTCGCCATGTACCTGCGACGCTGGCTGCACGAGACCCCTGTCTTCGCCGAGATGCAGGCCAACAAGGCACTGGCGGAAGAGCTGCCGCTCAAGACTGTGCTGCGCAACCACAAGGGCAGCGTGCTGATCTCCATGCTGCTGACCTGGTTGCTCTCCGCTGGCATAGTCGTGGTGATCCTGATGACCCCCACCTACCTGCAGAAGGTGCATGGCATCAGCCCCGCCGATGCCCTGACCGCCAACTCCCTGGCCATCCTGGCCCTGACCCTGGGCTGCATCTTCTATGGCCGGCTGATCGATGCCCTCGGCAGCGGTCCCACCTTCATGCTGGGCTCCCTGTTGCTGGCCGGCGCCAGCTACGCCTTCTACCACGGCCTGGCGACCGGCATGGACCAGCTGATCCCGCTCTACATGCTGGCGGGCTTCGCGGTCGGGATCGTCGGCGCCGTGCCCTACGTCATGGTCAACGCCTTCCCGGCAGTGGTGCGTTTCTCCGGGCTGTCGTTCTCCTACAACGTGGCCTACGCCATCTTCGGCGGCCTGACACCCATGCTGGTCACGCTCTGGATGAAGGAGGACGTGCTGGCCCCCTCCCACTATGTGGTGAGCCTGGCTGCGCTCGGCTTCGTGCTCGGCCTGCTGCTCTGGCTGCAACAGCGCAGCCAACGGCAGGCTGCGCCGCAAATCGCCTGACCCCTCGCAAGCCCCACTGAAATCGGGGCTTTTTTCATATGGCTGGTGTTCAGCCCGGCCGACATAAGATAGCCTCCCTCTCGGGCCTGTCGACGGCCCGGGACACTCCTCCACTCTAGTCATCCGAGGTTCATGATGTTCTTTCAGGTCGTATTTCTCGCCTTGCTTGCCCTGCTGCCCATGGTCAATCCACCCACCACGGCCACCCTGCTGCTGGGGCTGAGCAAGGGCATGTCCCGTGAGCACGTGCGCCGCCAGATCAATCTGGCCGCCATCTATCTGTTCTGCACCCTCTGCGTCAGCTTCTTCATCGGCTCCTCCATTCTGGATCTGTTCGGGATCTCCATTCCCGGCCTGCGCCTGGCCGGCGGTCTCATCATCGCCTTCATCGGCTTTCGCATGCTGTTCCCGGCCCCGAGCCAGGCGGCCGGGGTCGATATCAACCAGAGCATTGCCTTCGTGCCGCTGACCATGCCCAGCATGTGCGGGCCGGGCACCATGGCGCTGGTGATCAGCGGCGCCGCCCAGATAGCCGAGCTGCCCGACGAGTACAACCGTTTCACCATCTATGCCGCCATGGTGACCGCCTTCGCCCTGATGAGCGCACTCAGCTGGGGCGTGCTCAAGCTGGCGGATCCTGTCTGCAAGATCCTCGGTGCCACCGGCATAGATGCCATGACCCGGATCATGGGCTTCCTGCTGGTGTGCATGGGCATGCAGTTCTGCATCAACGGCATCAAGGAAGTGGCACAGGATCCCGTGTTCCACGGCGCCACTGCGGCACAAACGGCACCTGCATTGCCACATGTATCCGGTGCACTCGAACAATTGGAAGAGGCCCGCCAGCCCTGACTGAAAACGGTGTCATAACCGCCGACAATCGTCACTGATCTTGCGCCTGATCATGTTGCTGACACATAAATGAGATAGTGTGTTTTTTGTACAGACTCGATTCAGAGTGTGCTTGATAGGTTTGTGGGTGGAGACACCCACTCACTGCAGGAGATGTGCAAATGGAAAAGATGCTGACCGAGATTGGAAGCTACAGCCTGTTTCATGAATATCTGAATGTGGTCGGTGCAGCCAGCCCCGCCCTGGCCAGGATAAAAACACGGTGGGAATACAAACAGAGCGATCGTCTGGTTGCCCAGATCAGGGTCGATCCACAAGGCAATGCGCGCTTCTACATAGACGCCAGAGCCATATCGGTCAACTGACCCAGTCACCCTATCCACCAGCCCCGGCCATGTGCCGGGGCTTTTTGTTGGTTGCCGTCTGCCTGAATGACAAAACCCCGGCAGGTGCCGGGGTTTGACTTTGCAGATGCAGCGTCGGGTTATGCACGGCGCGGCCGACCCAACCTAGGAGGTGCCACCCACTGTGAGCTGGTCCAGCTTGAGGGTGGGCTGGCCGACCCCGACTGGAATGCTCTGCCCCTCCTTGCCGCAGACGCCGACTCCGCGATCGAGCGCCAGATCCCGACCCACCATGGAGACCTGGCTCATGGCCTCGGGGCCGTTGCCGATCAGGGTCGCGCCCTTGATGGGGGTCGTTATCTTGCCATCCTCGATGAGGTAGGCCTCGGAGGCGGAAAAGACGAACTTGCCGGAGGTGATGTCCACCTGACCGCCGCCGAAGTTGGGGGCATAGATGCCCTTCTTCACCGAGGCGATGATCTCCGCCGGATCATACTGACCCGCCAGCATGTAGGTGTTGGTCATGCGCGGCATCGGCAGGGCGGCGTAGGATTCGCGGCGACCGTTGCCGGTGAGCGGCACGCCCATCAGGCGGGCGTTCTGCTTGTCTTGCAGATAACCTTTCAGGATCCCGTTTTCGATCAAGACGTTGTAGCCGCCCGGCGTCCCCTCGTCATCTATGCTGACGGAGCCGCGCCGACCCGGCAGGGTACCGTCATCGACTATGGTGCAATGTTTGGAGGCGACCTGCTCGCCGATGCGACCTGCGAAGGCGGACGAGCCCTTGCGGTTGAAGTCCCCCTCCAGACCATGGCCCACGGCTTCGTGCAGCAGCACGCCTGGCCAGCCGGCGCCGAGCACCACCGGCATGGTGCCGGCCGGGGCGTCTATGGCCTCGAGGTTGACCAGCGCCTGACGCACGGCTTCGCGCACATAGCCAAAGGCCCGGCTCTCCAGCCCGTCCAGCTCCAGGAAGTAAGCATAACCACAGCGACCACCGCCACCCGCACTGCCGCGCTCCCGGCGATCCCCTTTCTCGGCGATCACAGTCACCGACAAACGTACCAGCGGGCGCACGTCGGCGGCGAGCGTGCCGTCGGTGGCGGCCACCAGGATCTCCTCATAGACGCCGCTGATGGAGGCCATCACCTGATTGATCGCGGGATCCAGGCTGCGGGCAAACTTGTCCATCTGCTCCAGCAGGGCGATCTTCTGGTGCTTGTCGAGGGTCTGCAGCGGATCCATGGCCGGATAGAGCAGATTGGCCTCAGTGCGGGCCCAGGCCTTCACCTTGCCCTGCGCGCCGGCGGCGGCTATGCCACGGGCAGCGGTAACCGACTGTTGCAGCGCCAGCAGGCTCAGCTCATCGGAATAGGCGAAGCCCGTCTTCTCGCCACTGACGGCGCGGACCCCGACACCCTGGTCTATGTTGTAGCTGCCATCCTTGACGATGCCGTCTTCCAGCATCCAGGACTCGTGCCAGCTGCGCTGGAAATAGAGGTCGCCGAACTCCACCTGATGGCTCATCAGGCTGCCGAGCAGCTGTTGCAGCCGCCCTTCATCTAGGTCGTTCGGGGCCAACAGGGAGGCACTAACCTGGCTCAATAGACTCAATCTTCTTCTCCACTCTCGTAACGAGATGTTTTAACCGTTTGTCGACTCGCAGGGTCGATTGGCCGCATGGCGGCATCATCGAATGGCTGCGAATCCAATTGCATAGGGTCTGCATCACGGCCGAACAGGCTTTGCCCAATCGACCCGACCACAGCCGGACCCGGCTTAGTACCGGTCAGCGGCTGCGTTTCAATTCAGCACCATACCGTCAAAGCAGGCGGGCGTGGCTCAGCACCGGCATGGTGCGCTTCAATTCATCGACAAGCCCGGCATCCATCTTTGCCAGCACTGTGGCACGGCCCGCTGGCTGGCAGGCCAGCACCCGGCCCCAGGGGTCGATCACCATGCTGTGGCCCCAGGTCTGGCGCCCCGTCTCGTGGGTACCGCCCTGATTGGCGGCCACCAGATAGCACTGGTTTTCGATGGCGCGGGCCCGCAGCAGCGGCTCCCAGTGCGCCTCGCCAGTCACGGCGGTAAAGGCGGCAGGCACCAGCAGCACGCGGGCTCCGGCCCGGGCCAGCTGGCGGTAAAGCTCGGGAAAGCGCAGATCATAACAGATAGAGAGGCCGAGGGGACCAAAGGGGGAGTCCACCAGCACAGGCTGGCTCCCCGGGCTGAAGGTCTCCGACTCCCGGTAGCGACCCTGATTATCGGCCACGTCCACATCGAACAGGTGGATCTTGTGGTAGTGGCCCTTGAGCTCGCCGCTCGGGTCGAACACCAGCGAGCTGGTGTGGATATGCTCCGAACCGGCGATGGTGGTCGGCATGGCACCGGCCACCAGCCAGATGCCGTAGTCGCGGGCCCACTCGGCCAGCTGTTGCTGGATCGGCGCTGCTCCGCCCAGACCGGGGCCTATGGTCTCGGCCCCGTCCAGATAGCCCTGCCGCTCGCCAAACAGGGCGAAGTTCTCCGGCAGCAGCACCAGCAGTGGCCGCTCTTTGGGCAGCGCCGCCAGCTCGGCGGCGATCTGCTCCCGGTTATCCTGCCAGCGACGGCCGGACACCAGCTGTATTGCGGCTAACCACATGACTCTCTCCTTGTCGCTCGGGCCGTCAGACAGTGACAGCATCCCCCGCTTGCAGGGTGTAATCCAGCACTATGATGCGATCCAGCACGGGACGAAAGAGTGTCTTGAGAGCGTCGTGATCTGGATGGGGCAGATAGCGCTGGCGGGCGGCCTCGTCGGCGAAGGTCATCAGCACGCTGTGGGTAAAACCTTCGGCACGCCCCTCCGGACTGTCATTTTGGCCCCACTCCACCGCCAGCACGCCACTGACCTGATGGGGGATGGCGAGAAAGGCCGCCCTGACGGCTGCGATATCGTCGGGGCTGGCCTCACCCTTGAAGGTGATCAGCAGAATATGTCGGATCATGGCTCACTCCTTGTGATGGCAAGACCCGCCACCAGCCTCAGCGCTGGGCGGGCCCCGCGTGTTTGGGGGTCAGCAGGAAGGGGGTCACCTCCTGCGTCGGAAGGTTGGGGGCCACCGCATCGACCGCCTCCTTCTGCTGCTGGTTGAGCTTGATGCGGGCCCGATCCCGCCCCGCCTCGATCAGCTTGGGAGCATCCAGCGGACCCGAGACCCGAAAATCGATGCGGGTGACCACGTCCACCACCGGCTCCAGCAGCTTGGAGAGGGCCAGTACATAGAGGCCGGTGATCGGGGTCAGGGAGAAGGCCGCCACCACCGGCAGGGTGCCGCCCAAGTTGGGGGAGAAGCTCAGCTCGTAGTCGAGTCGCCAGCGCACCAGGTCGGCGATGCCTTCGCCGCGCAGGTTGCCCGCCGCGCCCTTCATGTAGAAGTCCTGGTTATCCACCACCCCTTGCTTGATCTTGGCGGAGGCGGACATGGATTCGAAATAGAAACCCTTGTCGAACACATCGCGAAAATCGAGCCGCAGCTTGCGCAGCAGGGAATCCAGGCTGAGCAGGGAGAGCAGGCGCGCCCCCTTGTCGTTGACCTCGCGCAGCGTGCCCCCCTCCAGCTGATAGTTGGCACTGCCGGCCAGGGTCGGCACATCCAGCCGATAGGGCACATCGTTCCAGTTCAGATCCAGCGCCATCTTGCCGGGCGCATCGCCGATGGGCGAGGTATAGCCGAGCCGCTTGAGCAGCAGCTCGCTGTTGTTGCTGCTGATGCTGGCACGGGCATGGGTCTGCATCCGGCCGGGCTGGGCCAGCCAGTCTACCGTGCCGGTCAGCTGGCTGCCCGCCAGCCGCATGTCCAGCCCCTTGAGGGTCAGCTTGTTGGCGCCGGGCACCAGCTCTCCCTTCACCTCCCCCAGCGGCAGGGCGCCGAAGCGGCAGTCCACGCAGCTGAAGGTGAGCCAGGGAATGGCGTCCATGATGGCCCTGTCCTGTCTGGCATCGGGCTCGGGGCTCAGATCCGAACTCTTGCCGGACCAATAGATGCGGGCAAATTTCGCGTCTATGGGCTGACGCTCGGTCACCGGCAGGCGCACCACTCCCATCACGTCCGGGCTGTCGATCATCACCTCGGTGGCCTGCTTGACCGGCCCCACTGTGAAGTGCACCGCCTTGAGGTTGGCGCTGCCGATGTCGGCGCGGGCCAGCTGGCCGTCCACCCACCACTCCTGGGGCAGGAAGGCGGGACCGACCACGGCATTGCCGCCCGCCGCCGTGCTCGCCGGCAGCCATTGCTTGAGTCGGGCCAGCCAGCCGGCCACATCCGCCTGCTGCTGGTTGATGGCCAGCAGCATGGGCTTGTCACGCAGCACCCGGGCCCCGGGCTGACCCACGTCCACCCGCACCCGGCTGAGGTAAGGCACCCCATCGCCATAGACCAGCCGGCTCTGCATATCCACATCGGCGCCCAACACGGCGCGAATGTCGGCGCTGCCGTCGCGGCCACGGGCTGTCACCTTGAGCGGCAAGCGGCTGTTGGCGTCCTTGGCCAGCGGCGAGGGCAGATCCAGCCCCATGCCCTGCAGGTTGGAGTCCAGCGCCAGCTGGAAGCTGAACGGTTTGTCGTTGGGCAGGGTCAGCCCCAGGGTGCCGGCCCAGTTGCCACGCCCCTTGAGGATGTCGAGCACAGGCAGATCGCGGCGCTGGCGGCTGCTGTCCCACAAGCCCTTGAACTTGAGGTCGACCTGATAGCGGTTCGGCTGCTGCCGGCCCTGATAATCCAGGGTCAGCGGCTGGTTCCACAGGCTGGCCTTGAGGTTGCTGAAACGGGTCTGCTCATTGTCATATTCGAGCCGCCCCTGCACCTGCTCCAGCGGCAGATCCAGGCTGGCCACCCGCACCTTGTTGTTGCTGAACAGGGCGTCGCCGCTCGCCTTGACCTCGCTCTCGCCATCGAGGGGGATATCCAGCTTGACCGAGCCCTTGAGCGGGCCCCGGATCTCGATCTCCCGCAGCGCCTGACCGACGGAGTCCCCCAGCGGGGAGTCCTGCAGGTAGTCGCTGATGGCCTTGCCCTCGCCCTCGACCTTGGCATCCACATAGAGGTGGGCACCCGGGTAGAGATCCGGGATCCAGGCATGGACCGAGTCGGAGCCGGCCTTGCCGAGCCGGGTGGAGCGGCTGTTCATGTCGAGGCTGGCGTTCTGGAATAGCAGGTCTATCTGCAGATCGGTGAGCGGTTGCCAACCGGGGAAGAACTGGAAGGTGGCCCGTTCCAGCGGCACCGCCACCTGGAAGATGCCCTCGCCCTTGCTGTAGGGGAAATCCTTGAACTCACCGTACCAGAGCAGATCCGCGCCCCTGGCCTGGCCGCCCTTGATGGCGCCGCTCAGGTAGTCCACCAGGCTCTTGCCCATCACCTGCAAGGGGTAGTAGCGATCCGCATTGCCCGCATTCTTGACGTCGATGCGACCGGTCAGGGCGAGGAAGGTATGTTCGTACAGATCCATCCTGAAACGGCTGGCGAGGGTCAGATCCGGGTTGTCCAGCGCCACGTCCTGACCATAGAGCACCCAGCCCCTGGGATCCTGCCACCAGTCGAGCCGTGCCGAGAAGCTGTCGACCGGGATCGGCTCCTTGAAGTGGCGCGCCGGATCCACTTTGTCCTTGTGCAGCGCCAGCCGGGCGCTGCCGCCGGTCGGGGTCAGCCAGAACTCGCCGTTGAGATCCTGCACGCCGGGCACGTCTTGCCAGGCAGTGACCTTGATGTGGGAGAGCTGGCCGCTGAGGGAAAGCCCGCGCCAGTCGGCGTCGGCCTGCAGGACAAGATCCTGCAGCTGGCCCTTGGGCTGGGTGCGCTTGATGGTTTCGGTCAACTCTGGGTAGAGGCCGGAGACCAGCTGGCTCAGATTGGCGACCTGATCCAGATCGATGGCGGGCACATAGCCCTGAATGCGGGAGCCAACCCGCTCGAGCTGCAACCGGCTCTGCAGCCAGGGCTTGCCGTCGAGCTTGAAGGTCACGTCATGGCTGGCGAGCTGCCACTCTTCGCCATCCCGGCGCAGCTGGATCTTGCCCCCCTGCAGGCCGAGACGGTGCATGGCACCCTGCTTCTCATCCTGCCAGATCAGGTAGTTGTTGCCGAATGCCAGCAGGGATTCCCCCAGCTGACCGCTGGCAAAGGTGCTCCAGAGCTGGAAATCGAGCTGGCCGGCCACCCGTGGCTCGCCGGCGTGGATCCGTGCCAGCATGGGGCTGATGTCGAGCTGGCTGGCCCCCAGATAGAGCTGCCCCTTGAGCCGATCGAGCCGCGCCTCGGGGGCATCCACATCCAGGATGAGATCTATGGTGCTCTCGCCCACCCCGTTGATGAGATAGGCCTTGCCGACCCCCTGATGGCGCTTGCCGCGGTTCTGCCAGCGCAGCTGGGCGATGTCGAGGGCCCGCACCTCCCCCAGCGCCGTGGTCAGGCTGAGGCGGGTGTCGTGAATGTCGAAGGTGGAGAGCTGGGTCAGCAGGAAACGCAGCAATGCCTGCTGCTGATCGCGGCCGTCACTGGGCTCGGGGTCGGCCGGCTGGGCCAGATCCAGCGCTATGTCGCCATCGCTCAAGATGAGCTGGCCGAACACAGGCTTGAGTTCGTTGAGGGAGCGCCAGAAGTCGAGGTGCGCCCACACCTTGCCAAGGCGCAGGGCGAAACGGCCGGAATCCGGCGCTATCACCAGCTGTTGCAGTTCGAGAGCCGGGCCGCGCCGGGTCCAGTCCAGGCCGATGCGATCGACGCTGGCTTCCAGCTTGCTGTCGGCCAGCAGGGTGTCGAGCAGTGCCTGCCTGTGCTGATTGAGCAAGGGGCCGCCAAAGCGCACCAGACTGACCAAGATGGCCAGCAGCACGAAGAAGACCCCGAGGGCTAACCAGCCCCGACTCAGCCAGCGATAGACCAATTACATCATCACCACATCGAATTGTTCCTGGCCGCAGAGTGGTTCACTCACCACCCGGACCTGCTTGCCGATGAACACCTCCAGCTCGGCGAGGCTGTGGGACTCTTCGCCCCGCAGGTAGTCGGCCACGGCCGGCGCGGCGTAGACGGTGAACTGATCCGCATCGTAGGCGCGATTGACCCGGATGATCTCCCGCAGGATCTCGAAGCAGACCGACTCCACCGTCTTGACCCGGCCGCGTCCCTTGCACTCGGGGCACTCGGAGCAGAGCACGTGCTCCAGGCTCTCGCGGGTACGCTTGCGGGTCATCTCCACCAGACCGAGCTGGGAGAAGCCGTTGACGTTGGTCTTGGCTCTGTCCTTGGAGAGCGCCTGCTCCAGGCTGTGCAGCACCCGCCGGCGATGATCCTCAGACTGCATGTCGATGAAATCGATGATGATGATGCCGCCGAGGTTGCGCAGGCGCAGGTGGCGGGCGATGGCCGCCGTCGCCTCGACGTTGGTATTGAAGATGGTCTCTTCCAGATTGCGATGGCCGACGAAGGCACCCGTGTTGATGTCCACCGTGGTCATGGCTTCAGTCTGGTCGATGATGAGGTAACCGCCGGATTTCAGCTCTACCTTGCGATCCAGCGCGCGCTGGATCTCGTTCTCCACGTCGTAGAGATCGAAGATGGGCGACTCGCCGGAGTAGTATTCCAGCTTGCCGGCCAGTTCAGGCACGTACTCCTCGGTGAAGCGCTTGAGCTGATCGAAGCTCTGGCGCGAGTCGACCCGGATCTTGTCGAGCTCGGCGCCGACGAAATCGCGCACCACCCGGAAAGCCAGGCTGGGATCTTCGTAGAGGATCTTGCAGGGCGGGTACTTCTGCTTGCGCTCCAGGATCTTGCGCCACAGCCGCTTGAGGAAGGCGGCGTCCTGCTCCAGCTCCTGCTCCCCCACCCCTTCGGCGGCGGTGCGAATGATGTAGCCACCGAGATCATCCACATAGCTGGCCACGGTGCGCTTGAGGCGCTCGCGCTCCGCTTCGGACTCGATGCGCTGGGAAACCCCCACGTGGGCACTGCCCGGCATGAACACCAGATAGCGGGACGGCAGCGTGATGTCGGTGGTGAGACGGGCGCCCTTGGTGCCCAGCGGATCTTTCACCACCTGCACCATGATGTCCTGCCCCTGGCGCACCAGCTCGGCTATGTTGCCGGCCTGGAACTGCTCCTTCTCCTTCACCGCCACGCACTCGGTGTGCGGCACTATGTCGGAAGCGTGCAGGAAGGCCGCCTTGTCCATGCCGATATCGACGAAAGCCGCCTGCATGCCGGGCAGCACCCGGCTGATCTTGCCTTTGTAGATGTTGCCCACTATGCCGCGCTTGGCCTGACGCTCTACGTGCACTTCCTGCAGCAGACCGTTTTCGACCAGGGCGACCCGGGTTTCGGAGGGGGTGACGTTCACCAGCAGTTCTACCGACATAAGTTACCTTGCCTTTCTAGTTTTAAATTCTGGCAGCCAAACCGGCGCGTGCCCGGTGAGTAACGCAGTAAGAAACAGCCGGCGAGTTTCACCGACCCATGCCTTGCCTGTGATGGCTTCAAATTCTGACCGCCATGTTCCGACCCTGTGCCTGCCCGCTGAACGGGCCTCGCAGAACACGGCTGGCGGATAGATTACCGAGACTGTTCCAGATGATGCTTGATCAGCAGATCCGTTTCCAGCAGGGGCAGGCCGACCACGGCGCTGTAGCTTCCCTCGATGCGGCTGACAAACTTGCCGGCAATCCCTTGAATCGCATAGGCACCCGCCTTGTCACAGGGCTCACCCGTGCGCCAGTAGGCTTCGATCTCGGCCTCGTCCAGCTTGCGAAACGCCACGTTGGTGGTGACCAGGCGCACATCGCAGCGCTCTGGAGTCGCCAGCGCGACCGCCGTCATCACCTGATGCACCTTGCCGGAGAGCGCCTCCAGCATGTCTTTGGCATCGAGCAGATCGGACGGCTTCTCCAGCACCCGATCACCCAGCACCACTATGGTGTCGGCGCCCAGCACCGGCAGTGCCGTCGGGGCGGCTGCCACGCCGGCCATCGCCTTGTCGCGGGCGAGGCGGCAGACGTAATCCTGCGCCTTTTCACCCTCTTCCCGCCGTTCCGGCACATCCAGTCTGAGCACCTCGAAGCGGTACCCCAGCTGGGCAAGCAGTTCATGACGGCGGGGCGAGCCCGAGGCGAGATACAGTTGCAGTTCGTTGTGCTTGTTCATATTCACTTAATGAGATGAGGTAAAGTTACAATGCATTGTTTTTGCTCATATTCACTTGATATTGAAGCGGCGGCGCACCTTGCGCAAGACCAGAAACACCCAGGGCCATATTAGCATCGTGCTCAGGGTCGACCAAAAGTAGGCAAGATTGAGGCTGGCACGGCTGAACAGGTGTTCGGCCCAGAAGATGGTCACCTTGCCCACCAGCGAGAGACAGCCGATGATCAGCGCCTGTTGCCAGAGGGAGAAGTTGCGGATCTTCTGGAACTGGAAGGCCGCCAGATAGGTGGTGATGGCCATGGCCATGGCCCGCACGCCGAGGGTGCTGCCCAGCAGCACGTCCAGCAGCAGGCCCGCCACCCAGGCGGAACCGACGTTGGTCCTGTGCGGCAACGCCAGCGCCCAGTAGATGAGCACCATGGCGAGCCAGTCCGGACGGAAGGGTTCAAATTGAAAGGGAAGCGGCAGGATCGACAGGCACAGAGCCAGCAGGATCGAGATCCAGATCCAGATCCTGCCGCTGGCGGGTTGCAACATCAGCGCGTCGCTCCCGCAGCCGAGGCTGCCGCTACCGGCGCAGCCGCCGGGGTCGGCGCCTCTTCATCATCGTGCACGTCCGGCTTCTTGTCGGTCCAGAGCAGCAGCAGGTAGCGCAATCTGTCCAGTGCCACCAGCGGCTTGGCCTCGACCTGAGCGAAGGGCTTGCCCTCCACATAGTCGGAGCGGGTCACGGTCGCCACCGGATACCCTTCCGGGAAGCGGCCGCCAAGGCCGGAGGTGACCAGCAGGTCGCCCACTTGCACGTCCGTGTTGCGCGGCAGGTTGCGCAGCTCCAGCTTGTCCAGCTCGCCGCTGCCGGAGGCAATGGCGCGCAGATCGTTGCGCAGCACCCGCACCGGGATGCCGTGGCTGGAGTCGGTGATGAGCAGGACACGGCTGGTGGTGGAACCCACGTGCAGCACCTGACCTATCACCCCCTGATCGTTGATCACCGGCTGGCCGTTGTAGACACCATCCAGCGCCCCCTTGTTGATCAGCACCTGATGGCTGAAGGGGTCGGAATCCACCGACAGCAGCTCGGCCACCATCTTGCGGGACTCCTTGTGCACCGGAGAACCGAGCAGCTCACGCAGACGCTGGTTCTCGTGCTCCAGATGGTCCATCTTGAGCAGGCGCGAACGCAGGGTGAACAGCTGTTGTTCCTGCTGCTTGGTCTGCTCGATCAGGCCGGCCCGGGTCTGCACCTGGGTCGACATGGTATCGAGCATGATACCTGGCGCATTGGCCATGTATTGCAGCGGGCTGACGAGCGAACTGAGGTAGACGCGGACATGGGTAAACACACCGAAGCGAGAGTCCGCTACGATGGCTGCAATGGAGATGATGACGGCGAGAAACAACCGTAACTGAAGCGAAGGGCCTCTACCAAAAATGGGTTTCATGAGTCGTCAAAAAAGAGCCGGCGCGCTGGCCGGCTTTGGGTCTTATTCGTAGTGGAACAGGTCGCCACCGTGCATGTCGATCAGCTCCAGCGCCTTGCCGCCGCCACGGGCCACACAGGTGAGGGGATCTTCGGCAACCACTACCGGTATGCCGGTCTCTTCCATCAGCAGACGGTCGATATCCTTCAGCAGTGCGCCACCACCGGTCAGCACCATGCCGCGCTCGGAGATGTCGGACGCCAGTTCCGGCGGAGACTGCTCCAGCGCCACCATCACGGCGGAGACGATACCGGACAGCGGCTCTTGCAGCGCTTCCAGGATCTCGTTGGAGTTGAGGGTGAAGCTGCGCGGCACACCCTCGGCCAGGTTGCGACCACGAACTTCGATCTCGCGCACCTCTTCGCCCGGATAGGCGGAGCCGATTTCGTGCTTGATGCGCTCGGCGGTGGCTTCCCCGATCAGGCTGCCATAGTTGCGACGCACGTAGCTGATGATGGCTTCGTCAAACTTGTCGCCACCGATCCGCACGGACTGGGAGTAAACCACGCCGTTCAGGGAGATGATGGCCACTTCGGTGGTACCACCACCGATGTCGACCACCATGGAACCGGTCGCTTCGGAGACCGGCAAGCCGGCACCGATGGCGGCAGCCATGGGTTCGTCAATCAGGTAAACCTCACGGGCGCCGGCGCCCAGTGCGGATTCCTTGATGGCACGGCGTTCTACCTGGGTAGAGCCACACGGCACACACACCAGCACACGGGGGCTGGGGCGGAAATAGTTGTTGTCGTGAACCTGCTTGATGAAGTGCTGCAGCATCTTCTCGGTCACGTAGAAGTCGGCGATGACGCCGTCTTTCATCGGACGGATGGCGGAGATGTTGCCTGGGGTACGACCCAGCATCTGCTTGGCGGCATGACCGACGGCAGCGACCGATTTGGCGTTCCCGCGCTCTTGGCGAATGGCGACAACTGAGGGTTCGTTAAGGACGATCCCTTGATCTTTTACGTAGATCAGGGTGTTGGCAGTTCCCAAGTCGATCGACAGATCGTTGGAAAAGACGCCTCTGAGCTTTTTGAACATGGCTACGGGAAATCCTAAGAATTTGGAGGTGCAGAAAACCGGCTAACTTTACCAATGCCCACCCCAATGGGCAAGCGCTCAAACTGTCGCCAACCCATCAGGCGCGACAAAAATGCGAGTCATCACTCACCCGCACAGGCTGACAAACGCTAATAAACAAGAAGATAGGGGGGAAGATCGCGAAGATCCGCCGCCCCGCCTCCATTACGGCATCACTTCGCGCCGATAAATAATTCTGTCATTGCCCCGGCTGGAGCCAAAAATGGCCTCGCCTTGCAGAGTAACAGGGTCAGACAACCAGAGCGGCCGCAACGGCTGTTTCGACAAATCGACCCTGTAGGGGATCCGTACCGAGATATCCGGCTTGGCAAACTGGAACAGGATCTCGCCATCTTTCGCCTGGGCAGACTCGCCCCCCGGCGCCGCACTACCCAACCCCAGCCGGATCTTGCGATTGCCCCCCAGACTCAGGTCACGGGTACTCGCATCAAACGCCTGGCCCGGATTGAGGAAACTGAACCCCTGATTGGCCAGAGAGAGCTGGGTACATTGGTCCAGCTTGTTCAACTGCCAGTTGCCCGCCTCGTAATATTGCATCTGCAAGGGAACGGCCAGCGGCGCAGAGGCAAGACCCGCCCCCGTGCCCGCCAGCAATCGACCGAAATAGACCTGCATGGCCACACTGTCGATCAGCCGGGCATTGCAACCAGCTCCGCTGCAATTGC
The DNA here is from genome assembly GCF_963899305.1 of Aeromonas sp. MR19. Taxonomy (NCBI): domain Bacteria; kingdom Pseudomonadati; phylum Pseudomonadota; class Gammaproteobacteria; order Aeromonadales; family Aeromonadaceae; genus Aeromonas; species Aeromonas sp. MR19. The sequence goes on along the minus strand of NZ_CAWQWZ010000001.1, from coordinate 67,988 downwards.
CGGCCACGGCATCGTTGAAGTCGGGGCTGGCAATCAGGGTACGTTCGCCATCGTTGTCTTTCATATAGAGACCAAACAGCAAAGACTGGTAAGGGCCATCCTGTTGGGTGTCGGAGAGGCGAACAAACTCGCTATTACCGGTAAACGCCGACCGCCCATTCACCCAGGGCAGCGCAGACAGGCTGCGCAACCGGGCCGACAGGGATTTGCCATCCTTGTTGTTGGCAACAGAGAGATAGGCGTCTCCCTTGGCAAACAGCCCCGTATAGTTCTGGGTCTGGCCACCCGACAGGTTGCGGGCCAGCACATCCAGCGCAACCCCAAAGGGCTGCCCCATATAGGAGAAGGCATTGCAGGCAGGCACTATGTCGCCGCTGACCAGATTGAAATCGGCGGGGATAAAACGGCCCACCGGCTGGCTCTGGGCGGATGGGATTGTGTAAGTGAAGTAACCGCTGGCTGGCGGGGTCGCCGTCATCCGGAACACCCCCACCTCGCTCACCGTCTGGTTGACGCTGTTGAGACTGTTGGCGGCGGCCACATGGTTATAGCTGGTGGTGCCAAGCGTGGCATTGGTGCCCGGGCTGGGGGCCACCAGAGTGCTGCCCAGACCGATGCCGCTCAGTACAAAGTTGGGCGTGGTCTGATTTCCGGCGCAGATATCCCCATCATTGGCGGATTCCCAGGCCATCGCCTTGATGTCTACCTGGAATGTCTCTCCCGCTTTCTTGAACACAGGGCAGCTGCTATTCCCTGCCGCACACACACCTTGCGGGGGTGTAATGCACAAGCCGACAGGACGCGCCACAAACTGGTCGGCGCCAAGCATCACCAGCCCCGCCTCATTGCCCGTGCCGTCGTAACGGACATCCAGTTGCACCTGACCGGCGTCCGGGTAGCTGACCGTCATGCTCGACTGCCCCTGGGCATCAAACATGAGGGATACAGGCGTCGCAGTGCCCAGACTGGTACCGATCACACTGCTGTTGACACTCATCTTGCTGTTGTAGTTATTGCTATTCGGCAAGAGATAGCTGCTCCAGAACTTGATGATCTTGCTCTGGCTGGCAAAACCCGGCACGCACTGCTGGGTCAGGTCGCTCTTCTTGACCGCCTTGATGGTCACCGTCTGCGGCTGGTTGGAATAGGTATCCGGCACGTCGAAGAAAAAGCCGCTATCGGCAAAATTCAGGGTACAGGCTGCCGCACTGGGCGTCCCGGCGCCAGCCTTGCACAAGGTGGTACTGAATGGCTTGGTGGCCGGGGTCGAGCCGGACACCCCTATGGTAACCGCAGTGGCGGTGTTGTTGCGCAACTGAACGGTCGTGGAGCCGCCACTGAAGGTCACCGTATTGCCGCCGATCCAGCCATTGCTGCTGGAAACAGGATCCAGACTCAGGGTCGCGGTGACAGGATCTGTGATTAGCGTGGTACAAGCAGCATCGGCGCACGCCTTGATAGTCACAGTCTCCGGATTGCAGGTCAGTGCCTGACCGGAGTGATCGAGCTGGAAGTGGTCGATCTGCACCCCGACCGGGTTGGATCGCAGGGCGCAGATCCGCACGTTGTCGATCTCGTGGTAGTTGGTTACCGAACCGGTGGAGCCGGTCAGGGAGAGCAGGAAATTGGCCGGCACCGCCGCCTGGCCGGCCTGACTCGCCATGTTGATGGGACCAACCAGGGTGCCATAGCCCGAGCCGGTATCCCGCTCGACTTTCGCCAGCGAGCTGCCAGTCGTCCTGGAGTCGACCGTGATGCGGTAGCGGTGGGGGCGATTGCCGTTGATGCCGCTGTCGACGGACGGACTCAGGTTGCTGACGGTACCGGCCAGATAGTTGTAGCCGGAGGTGCCAGAACCCGAGCCACGGATGGAAACGGCCTGAGGACGGGACCCCCAGTTGTAGTTGCCCCCTTCGTTGGCATAGTTGCCGTACTCGTCGAGCCCCACCCCGAGCCAGCCGCCCGCGAAGCCACTGATCCCAGTCTTGAAGCCATAGCCCAGCGGGCCGCCAAAGGCCCCCGGCTGCGGCGTCAGGGTGGCATCCGAGAGCACCACCGCCATGCCGTCCGCCCCGCTCGTGCCGAAGGTCTTGTAGGCGAACTGATCGAATTCGACCGTCACCAGGTTGCCGGCTCCCGGAAAGAGGCGCTGGAAGGTGGCCGAAGTGGCCTGATCGGTGACGTTCTGGGTGAGGCGCAGGCGGCCATTTTGCACCGATGGCAAGGTACTGTTGTTGCGCTGGGCCACCACCCAGCTGTCCGGGTTGATCTGGGCGCTGTCAAAACCGTCCTCAAAACAGGTCAGCGGAGGAGGAACGGCATAGTCGTTGATGCTGGACTGGGCATCCATGCTCAGATAACGGGCCGTCACCCGCCCATAAACGGTGGCATTGTTGTTCATGGTCAAACGACCATCGGTGTAGAGGTAGCCATAAAATCGGGAGTTGTTGTCTATGGTCATGTCGCCATAGTTGACCCAGACAAGGCTGCCCTGATTGGTCGCATTGATGTTGACCGTGTTGAGCAGCTTCATGTCCTTGTTGACAAAAATGCGCGTCGTGCCGTTGCCGGACAGGCGGATGGTGGCATTGTCGAGGATCAGCGAGTCGATAAAGTAATCCCCATCCCCCAGCACCAGCACACCGTTGTTGCGTACACTCAGCGACTTGATCTGGTAGGTGCTGCGGCTCGGAAAGGTCACAGTGCAATTCTCGACCGTGGCAGACCCGTAGTCCGAGAAGAGTGCGGTTTGCTGGCCCTGCTGGCAAAGAAGCGGCATCACAGAGGTGATGGTCGGGAACTTGTTGTTCCCCGTTGCCATCGGGAGGCCGCGAATATCGCTGCCGGTGATGGCGCAGACCTTGTAACCGCCAGCCCCGTTATCGCAACGGGGCGTATTGTTCTGATCGGGCAGGATGGAACAGAAATTGAGCGGCAGACCGCCGGTGCCATTGATCTTGGGATTGTTGAGCTGGCTCAGCTGGTTGCCGCTGATCTGGTGGCAGGTATTGTTGTTGTCACCATGATGACCCTGTACCACAGCAGGGAAGAAGGTGCTGGTGTCGATAGGGTCAAATGCCCAGACCGGGCTAGTGAAGAGGGCCAGCGCCCATAGCCATTTCATCATGAACCTCCATCATAGGCTTCAACGGCCAGAGTGCGACTCACGGCAAAATCCGGGTTGGCGCTGCCGAGATCGGTAGAACCACAGGAGCCGACACTGAGCAGACGGTAGCCATTGGTCACCCCTCCGTTGTAGGTCACGGGCAGTTGCACGCAACTGATCCTTGCCTCGCAGCCAGCCAGTCCCGGATTGCCATTAAACACAGGTGATGAGAGTACCCACTCGCAGCGATCAAGCGGTGATGGTGGTGTCGGTCTATTGGGAAACAGCTGATACAAGGCTATCTCAAGCCCGCTCTGGGCTGCCAGCAGGGCACGCACACTGCGCACCTCCACCGTGTTTTTCTCGCTGCTGTCGGTCAGAAAGCGGCCCATGGCGGCCGCCAGCAGCGCCATCACCACTATGACAAACAGGGCAATCATCAGGGCACTGCCACGCATGCGTCCAAGAGCCTGTGTATCAGGGCACATTGAACACCTCTATCTTGTGGTTGAAGGTGACCGACTCCCCTTTGCGCTCGAACACAAAGCGCATGCCAAACTCCCCTTGTGCGTTGAAGGCCAGCGCTTCCCGATAGAAAGCGCCAGTACGAATGGACTCCGCCATCAGCACTCCCGTGGCAGGTAACGCGGCAGCGATGGCCGCGCTGGCGCGGGTGAGCCTGTTCCCTGCCACGCAGTAGCGCACCTGCTGGCTGGCAAAATAGACCCGACTGCCCGGCGAGAGGCCTGCCAGGGTCTCGCTACTGCTGTAGCGAATGGTCTGGGCCCCGGATACCGGAGCCAGCACCTCGGTCACTCGGGCGACACAACGGCCATAGTCGCAACCAGCGGTCAGTGAATCCACGCCTGAATTCGGCACAGGGAAGACGGCCATCAGATCCCCTGCCTTGACGGCATTGGCATCCTGACTCAGTGGATTGGCCGCAGAGGCGGGGGTTGCCATCACCAGCTCCAGGGTAGCGCCGCTGCCCGACATGGCTCGATTGAGGACAAGATAGCGGCTGGAGGCGCTGATGGGCCAGAAACGCAGGCAGGCCCCCTCGTCAAGCCAGTTGCCATTCTGGTCTTCAATCCGCTCTGAACCCGGCACAGCATCACGCAGCTCGCGATTGAGCCGCTCCATGGCGAAACGGGCATCGCTCATCAACTGCTCGCGGCTGCTGGCATCGCCATAGATCTGGGTGCCGATGCCGATAAACTGGCTGGTAAAGGTCGCCATGATACCGAGCAGCAGGATCACCATCACTAGTTCGATCAGGGTAAAACCGCACATCGCCGCCCTCATCAGTAGTTCCCCCGGTAGAAGGAGAAGTCGAGCACACTCTGATCCGGCAGTCGCACCTGCAGATCGATGCGTTTGCCCACAGAGCAGGGGGCGACGCAGCTTTTGAAAGTGCCATCGCTGAAATCGACCGCATTTACCGCGATTTTGACCCGATAGTTGCGATACTCTTCGCTGCTGATACCCGCTGCCGTCTGGGTAAACAGATTGGCATCCACCCAGTTACCCGAGGTATCGAAGTCATCCACATCGTTGAAAGCATAAGGGGCCGGCTCGCCATCCGTGCCATAACGGGTCGAACAGGCAGGGATGGTGACGCTGACGACCGTCTCGCCGCAGCGGTAACGGCCACCGTTGTGATCCGAGTTTTCATCGAACGACTTTTGCAGTATCTCCCCGGCCAGGCGCTGGGCCAGCTGGGCGGCGCGTACCTGCTGTACCGGATCCACCGCCTGGGGCGCCTGATTGATCAAGAGCCCGAGAATGCCGGTCAGCGCCACCGCCAGCAGCACTATGCCGACGATCAGCTCTATCAGGGTAAAGCCGCGCTCAGGGGCTCTCATGGATATACCCCTCGGATTCGATCTTGATGCGACTCGTCTCGCCCCCATCGCTCACCTGCAGAGTGCAGCCACCCGCACAGGCACCAAGCGGCCGCCCCATCGGATCAAAGCGGAGTACAAAACGTCCATTACCGGTACCGACCAGAGAGATCAGCAGGCCGGATGAGGCGCTCACCACCCGACCACGGGTCAGTTGGTTGCCAGTCCAGCCAGTCAAGGGATCGCTGCCCGGGCAAGCCGTCTGTGCCGTGACGCCATAGGTGCGATGGGCAAAACGGGGGGAGGCAACGATCAACTGGGTACAGCGGCTGGCAGGTTCGTGCATATTGACGGTCTGTACCAGCCGCAGCCGGGCCAACAGCTCATCGCGGAGGGTTTGAGTTTCAAAGCCGCCTTTGCCCAGCAACTTGGGCACGGCAAAGGCGGCCAGAATCCCGAGCAACAGGATCACCACGACCAGTTCAATCAGGGTAAAGCCCTTGGTTGCAGGCATGGGGTTTCTCATTGGGGAAAGGAGAAAGCGAGGCCGAAGCCTCGCTGAATTGTCGATCTTATTAGCTACAGTTGGCACCGCTTAGAGATACCGAGAAAGTGCCACCTGCCACTGACGGGGCGGTGTAAATAACCTGGCAGCTGTTGGCTTGGCTAGAAGTGTAAACACCATCGTCATTTTTCTGCTCCCAGCTACCATCCACCGTTACTGCATTGCCGATACCAGCTTTATTTGCAGTCGGATAACCAAAGGCAGTGGACACTGTACTAGTGCCTGCGGAAACTGACGCGGTTGGATCTTTCTCTTTGCCATCCAGAGCTGACCGGCTATAAACCAGCTGAGCACCACTTTGCAAAGCCGCCGCAACGCCCTGTGCAGCAGCCTGATTTGCATCATCCTGCAAATTCAGGAACTTGGGGGCAGCAGTCACTGCCAGAATGCCCAGAATGATGATCACTATGACCAGCTCGATCAGGGTAAAACCCGCCTGTTTTTTCATTTTACTTTCCTCTGTCAATTGATATTGGTGGTCACCTGACCGGAAGCCGGACGGTAACTGAAACTCATGAATGCATCAGTACTGCCTTGCGGATCCTGATACTTGCCATCACTACCCTTACTCAAACTATTGACCAGATAGTAGCGGCAGACTGAGTCCAGGCCGTTATTGGTCACACTGACATAGTATTTCAGGTCATTGCCGCTACCGCGCACCTCGTCAAAGCTGGCAGTAGCCTTGGGCGGGTTCTGCAACAGACCCTCCCAAATCTTGAGACAGCGCTGGGCCGTCAGGTTGGCCGGATCCACATCGATACCGCCACCCGCCGAGGTATCCATGGGATAACCGGGGGAGAGCTCGCCATTGCTGACCTGGGTCTCGGTCGGCGTGGTCAGATAGAAGCGGGAACCGTCATACAGCACGGTATTGAGGCTGTCCTGCTTGGCACGTCCCTCCGCTTCCCACTGGGCCCGCACCAGCGAAACGCCGGTGGCAAAGCCGCCGGAGACCCCTTCCACGCTGGCCTTCTTGGCCTCGTCGGTCACATCGAGGAAGCGAGGCAAGGCGGTCACCGCCAGGATCCCCAGAATAACGATGACGATCACCAGTTCGATCAACGAGAAACCCGCCGCCCGAGACGTCATCACCAACCCGGGATGTGTTGGTGCCATTCGATTTGTTGCCATGGTCCCTCCGTAATAACCCGCATTATTTCATGCAGATATAAAAAAATCATTTAACTGAGCCACACAATCGGCCTCATTCAAGGCTTTTGTTGCACTCTGCCATCAGAAAATTGATAAATCAGCCAATTATCTTCCCAACCGAACTCGCATCCCCCGCCATCGCGGCTCGCCAGCGCTTGCAGCGGCGGCAGATCCTGGCTCTGTGTGCCTATGATCGACAACCAGAGCTGGCGGCAATTTTCCGAGGGCGCCAGCAGGGATCCGGCCCCTATCGGCCAGCCCCTGTCATCGAACTGCCAGGCCAGACCATCGGCAAACAGACTCGCGGGACGGCGCTGATCCAGCCAGAGCCCGTGCAACCTTTGTGCCCGCTCGGCAAACTGTTCTCCCAGCAGGGCCAGGCCGAGGGCCAGCGCCTCCGCTCTGTGGGTGCGATAGCTCTGGGCCAGGGTCGCCACTATGATCAGCAGCAAGATCAGCACGGCCATCCGTCTATATCCCCCCAGCCAGCGATCATCCTGTTGTGACTGTCTGCTCACCTGTTTCGCTCCACATCTTGCCGCTTATCCACTCCCCGCATCACTGACGGTAAAGCTGCCTGTTTACTTGCCACGCACGGCCCGCATCATGTCCCACATGGGCGTGAAGATACCGAGCGCCAGCACCAGCACCATGACAGCCACGATCCCGATCAGGATGGGCTCGATACGGGCGGTCAGGCTCTTGAGGTCATAGTCCACCTCCCGCTCGTAATACTCGGCCGCCTCGTGCAGCAGATCGTCGACCTGACCCGTCTCTTCCCCCACCGCGATCATCTGCATCACCAGGGGGGTAAACAGGCCGCTGCTGCCGGCGGTGCGCAGCAGGCTCTCACCCCGTTCGATACCGGCCCGCATGTCGCGGATCTGGCCCGCCATCCAGGCGTTGTCCACCGCATCGGCCACCAGAGTCAGCGCCGTATTGAGCGGCACCCCGGCCTTGAGCATCATGGAGAAGCTGCGGGCGAAGCGGGCCAGCAGGGAGCGCTCTATGATGGTGCCGACGATGGGCAGCCTGAGTTGCCATCTGTGCCAGGTCAGCTTGCCCTTGACCGTGCTCACCCAGCGGCGCCAGCCAAACACCATGGCCAGCAGTGTGCCAAGCAGCAGCCACCAGTAGTGGACGAAGAAGTGTGAGGTGGCGAGCAGGATCCGGGTCGCCAGCGGCAACTCAACGCCGAACTTGGCAAACATGCCGGCGAAGACCGGGATCACCATGATATTGAGGATCACCATGGCGATGCCGATGGCCGCCAGCACGAAACTGGGGTAGCGCATGGCGGTCTTGATCCGCTTGCGGGTCTCCAGCTCCAGATCGAAATAGTTGGCGAGCTGCAAGAAAGCCTCTTCCAGCTGACCCGTGTTCTCGCCCACGTGAATGATGGCGACGAACAGGCTGCCAAATACCTTGGGGTGGGCCTGCATCGAGCTCGACAGCGGCCGGCCGTTGCCCAGATCCTCCCCCAGCGCGTGCAGCGCTCGCTTGAGCGGCTTGCTGTGGGCGCTCTCCTCCAGCCCGGCGATGGCACGCAGGATCGGGATCCCCGCCCGGGTCAGGGCGTACATCTGGCGGCTGAACACCACCAGCTCGTCCAGCTTGACGCCCCCTTCCAGCAACAGCGACCAGTCGACGGCAGCGGATTTCGCCTTGCCCGGCTTGAGTTCGGTCGGCATCACGCCGCGGCGCATCAGCTGCTCGGCCGCCGCCATCTCGTTGGCGGCGTCCACCACGCCGCTGACGGCATTGCCCTGGCTGTCGCGCCCCTTGTAGGCAAAGGTACTCATGAGGAGTGCCCCTGATCGACAGCGTCATGGCAACCGGCACGGGGGTTGGCATTGAAGTGAGTCATGGCTTACCCCAGATCCTCGGCCAACCGCAGCACCTCGTCCACCGAGGTGATCCCCTGGCGGGCGTAGTCAAGGGCGGTCAAGGCAAGCGGCCGATAGTGTTCATGCTGGCGCGCCGCCTTGGCGAAGCCTTCGGCATCATTGCGGCGCAGGGCATCCATCATGGGTTGATCCAGCTCCAGCAGCTCGTAGACCCCGATCCGGCCAGAGTAACCGGTAAAGTTGCAGCTCTGGCAGCCACGCCCCTTGTGATAGGCATGCTGACCGGGCGCCTCGCCGGAGAGCACGGTCAGCCAGGTGGCCTGACCCTCGTCAGGCGCCCTCTCCTCGACGCAGTGCTCGCAGACCCGCCGTACCAGCCGCTGGGCCACCACGGCCCGCAGCGCGCTCGCCACCAGATAGCCGGGCGCCCCCATGTCGATGAGACGCAGGGCGCTGGTGACCGCATCGTTGGTGTGCAGTGTGGTCAACACCAGATGGCCTGTGATGGCGCCGCGCAGGCCTATCTCCACCGTCTCGTTGTCCCGCATTTCGCCCACCAGCAGTATGTCCGGATCCTGGCGCAGGGTGGAACGCAGCACATGGGAGAAGGTGAGGCCAATCTTGGGGTTCACCTGCACCTGATTGACCCTGGGCAGCCGGTATTCCACCGGATCTTCCACCGTGATGATCTTGTGGCTGGCCTGATTGAGCTCTGAGAGGGCGCCGTAAAGGGTGGTGGTCTTGCCGCTCCCGGTGGGGCCCGTCACCAAAATCATGCCGTGGGGGCGTTTGAGCTGACGGCGGAAACGGGTCAGGATCTCCGGCGGCATGCCGGTCTCGCTCAGCGACAGTATGCCGGAGGATTGATCCAGCAGCCGCATCACCACCGACTCGCCGTACTGCACCGGCATGGTGGACATACGCACATCCACGTCCCGGCCGCGCACCTTCATGTTGAAGCGGCCATCCTGGGGCAGCCGCTTCTCCGAGATGTCGAGCCCTGCCACCAGTTTCAGGCGCAGCACCAGCGCCTGGGCGATGCGCACCTCGCTGAGGATATTCTCGTGCAGTATGCCGTCGATCCGCTGGCGAATGCGCAGCACCTTCTCATCCGGCTCTATGTGAATATCGGAGGCCCCCACCTGCACCGCATCTTCGAACAGGGAGCGCAGCAGCTTGGCGACCGTCGCCTCCCCCTCGTCGTTGGCCCCGAGGTTGCTGGAACCCAGCTCGAAGCCGGTATCCTGGTACTCCTCGTGCAGCTGTTCGGCGAAGCTCTCTATTTCACGGGTACGGCGATAGAGGCGGTCGAAATACTCCAGCAGCTGGCCTTCCCGCGCCACCGCCAGCACCATCTCCCGCGGGCGCAGCAGCGCCGCGATGGCGTCGAGGGCGCTCAAGTCCGCCGGATCCGACATGGCCACGGTCACCCGGTTGTCGGTGAGGTTGACCGCCAGCGCGCGATAGCGACGCGCCTGCACCTCGGGCAACAGCGGCACCGCCGAGGCGTCTATGGTGAGGTTGTTGAGATCGAAGAAGGGCACGTCCAGCTGGCGGGCAAGAAACTGCAGCAGCTGTACCTCGCTGATGAAGCCGAGATCGATCAGTGTGGTGCCCAGCTTGCGGCCGGTCTGACGCTGCTGCTGCAGGGCGAGCTGCAGCTGATCATCCGAGATGATCTGCTCTTGCACCAGCAGGTCGCCGAGGCGCATTTTCAGTCTGGGTTGTGCCATGCAAACTCCAAAAAAGTGAACCAGCCCGCCCGTCAGGGGGCAAGCTGGGCAATTCGCTGTTCAATCCAGCTGGTCGAGGCCTCGCCGAGGTTGCCGTGCAACTGGGCGTTGCGATAGGCATCGAGCGCCCGCTGGCTGTGGCCCTGGCCATCTTCGGCCACGCCGAGCCCGAGCCACCAGCGGCCCTGATCCGGCTGCTGGCGCAGCAAGGTCACATAGATCTCGGCCGCCTCGGCATTGCGGCCCAGCTCCTGGGTCAGGCCGGCCCAGGTGGCGTAATAATCCAGATTGCTGGCCAGATCCGGCTGATAGCCGGTCAACCAGCCGAGCGCCTTGAGCTGATCGCCGCTGCTGATGGCGAGCCGCGCCAGCAGCAGCCGAAAATCCGCCTGTGCGGGATCGAGCTGGATCCCCTCTTCCAGCAGCTGGGTGGCCTCGCTCAGCCGCCCTTCGCCATAGAGCAGGCCCGCCAGTTGTTCGCGGGCGCCCTGATTGTGCGGGTCGTGGACCAGCACCTGATAGTAGTTGTCCTGGGCATCGCGCAGTTGCCCCCTGGCCATGGCGGTGGTGGCCTTGCGCTCGGCCAGGGTCGCCAGCTCGGCCTCGGAGAGGTTCACCGTCTCTATCTTCAGCACGCCCGGTTTGCGCGGCGGCGGGGCAACCGCCTCTTGCTCCGCTTCCAGCTCGGCATAGAGATCGGGCTGCAGCGACTCATCGCTCGGGGGCAGAGCGTCATAACCGGTCTCGCCCTGATCTTCCGCCGCCGGCTCGGGGTCGGGGTCGGCAGCAGCGTGGGGCTCGGACCTGGTGCCCGGGGTGGGCAAGGCCACCACCAGATCCACCGGCTCCTGCTCCTCCTCCGTCGGCGTGACCGGCACGGCGCGGGCAACCGCATCAGGCCCGGGTTCGCTGGCCGCCTGTGCCAGGCTCTGCGGTGCGACCCGCTGACTCTGCTGCCAGTAGATCCAGGTCCGCCAGCCGAGAATGCCGAGGGCCAGGCCGCAGATCAGGGTCAGCACCAGCATCCACCAGCCCTGCTGCCGCACGGGAGGCACATAGACGGCCCCCTCGCCCCCCTGCTGACGCTGTTCCAGATCCTTGAGCATCTGGTTGATCACGCTCATGACCAGACTCCATAGGCCAGCATAGGTATCCGCCAGCCCCATGCTGACGCACAACGCAGCTGGGGCGCTCTCATATCCCCGAGCATCTGGTTGATCTCGTTCATGATGGCCAGACTCCATAGGCCAGGGCACACCCCAGCAGTAGTAACAGTGGCCACCAGCGCCCCCGACCGGGGCGGCTGGCATCGTCGGTATCGCGAATGGCGAGGTGCACCAGACCGGCATCGATCTGGCGCTCACCCCGGCCATAGGCCAGCATCAGGCACTTCTGCGCCAATATGTTGATGAGTCGCGGTATGCCACGGGAGGCGCGCCACAGCAGGCGCATGGCGCGACCATCGAACAGCGGAGCCCCGCGATAACCCGAGACCTGCAATCTGTGCTCCAGATAGGCGCGGGTCTCGTCAAAGCGCAGCGGCCGCAGGCAGTAGGAGAAACCGATCCGCTGGCGCAACTGGCGCAGATGGAGTTTGGCCAGCCTGGTGTCCAGCTCGGGCTGGCCGAACAGCACTATCTGCAGCAGCTTGCTCGACTCGGTCTCCAGGTTGCCGAACAACCGGATCGCCTCCAGGGTCTCGTCCGGCAGGGCCTGCGCCTCGTCGATCAGCACCACCACCCGGCTGCCCTGCTGATGCAGGCCTATGAGGTGGCGATGAATGCGATCCGTCAGATCCAGCTCGTTGCCTTCGCGCACCGACAACCCCAGCTCCAGGGCCAGCGCGGTGCGCAGCTCGGCCGGGCTGAGGTGCGGGTTGGGCAGCCAGGCCAGACGCACAGGACAGGCCTCCGAGCCCAGCTCGCTCAGCAGCTTGCGACAGAGCAGCGTCTTGCCGGTACCGACCTCGCCGGTCACCTTGATAAAGCCCTCCCCCTGCATCAAGGCCCAATTTAGAACCTGCAGCGCCTCCTCATGGGGAGGCAATCCGTAGTAGAAACCCGTGTTGGGAGTGAGGCCGAACGGCGCCTCCTGCAAACCGAAGTGATTCAGGTACATGAGTCGTCACCGGCCTGGGGGCCTGTCGTGGCACCGAGCCACAGGCCGCATGGAACAAGGCCAACCGCGTGCTGTGTCATGGCTTAGCCCTTGGGCGGATACCACTTGTCGAGCAGATCGGAGGAGCGCTGCAATTCGTTCTGCCAGGTGTCCTTCTCCACCACGGTCGGTTTGAGCATGATCACCAGCTCCACCTTCTTGGTGCTCTCGCGGCGGTTGGTGAAGGCCTCGCCGACCCAGGGAATGTCCCCCAGCAGCGGCACCTTGCTGACGATCTCCTGCTTGTCGGTCTTCATCAGACCGCCGATGACTATGATGTCGCCGTTGTTGGCCTGCACCACAGTATCGGACTCGCGGATCGAGCTCTTGGCCAACGGCAGAGTCATCTTGCCTCCCGTGGTGCCCAAATCGATCGTCTTGTTTTGCTCTTCGGTGTCGATGACGGAGGGGTGGATATGCAGCAGCACCTTGCCCTCTTCGTCTATCTGCGGTGTCACGTCCAGCGCTATGCCGGAGAAGAAGGGAGTCAACTCTACATTGGGAGTCCGCTCTGATCCTGTTGTAGTAGAGGTGATGGTTGTCGTTGCATTGGTGACGAAGTACTCGTCCGTCCCCACCTTGATCACCGCCTTCTGGTTGTTGGTCGCCGTCACCCGCGGGCTGGAGAGGGTGTTTACATCCCCCTGGGTCTTGAGCAGGTTGACCGCCACGTTGAAGTTACCGTCAGTGATAGTGAAACCGGCACCACCACCAATCGCGTTAAAAATAGGATTCACAGCTCCAACCAAGCTCTCCCCAAGAGACCCACCACCATTCAACAGGTTGTACTCTGGCGTAGCACCTGGGGCTACCAGCTTCGGCTGAGCCACCTTGGGAATTCCTTTATTCCCATCCCAACTTGCTGTCAAACCGCTCCAATCTACCCCCTGCTCATAGCCTTCGCTAAGAGCCACCTCCATAATCCGCGCCTCCAGCACTACCTGGCGCTTGAGGTGGGTCTCGGACTGGCTGAGGAATTCGCGCACCGCTTTGAGCTCTTTTGGATAGGCGCGGATGGTGACCAGACCCGCCTGCGGGCTGGTGATGACGGCACGGCCATCGCCACTGCCGATCAGCATCTCCAGCGAGGTGCGCAGATCGGTCCAGTAGTCGCTGTTGGTGTCCGTTTCTATCTGGGTACCGTTCGATGTCGTCTGGGTACTGGAGTTGCTAGAAATACCTGTGCCATTCTGGTTAGAAGATATTTCAGCATTGCTGCTGGAGTTGATGCCGCCGTTGTTTGAATTGTTGTCGTTAGAGGTCACCCCGCCCGTGCTGACCGAGGTACGGGACAGGCCACGACGGGACATCATCAGGTAGTTGACCGGTATGGTTTCGGTGCGCAGCCCAGCCGGATAGACGTGGAACACATTGCCCTTGCGCTGCACGTCGAAGCCATACATGTCACCCACCACCGCCAGCACCTCGGGCAGGGTCACGTCCTTGAGCTCGACGGAGATCTGGCCGGCCACGCCGGGATGCACGGCAACGCTGTAGCGGGAACCCTTGAACAGGGAACCGAAGAACTCCACCGCATCCACATCGTGGGCGGCGATGCGCAGCCGCTGTTCCGGCATGCTGAGGGCCTGGGGCGGCCGGTTCATCTGCAGCAGTTCGCTCTGTACCGACTTGGGCACGGTCGCCAGTGCCCCGACCTTGTTCTGCTCGGTCATGGCGTGCTTCAGTGCGTCCTTGGCCTGCACGGGTTCGGGGTGCCGGTAGCTGGTACAGCCTGCCGCCAGCACGGCCACAGAGATCAGGCAGAGATGATTTTTTTTCATGTAATGAGTGCACCCTGACTTGCAATTAAACTCGACAAACCTTGCCCCACCCATCCCGGGCGGGGCGCGTTCAGATGCGGATCTTGCTGGCGAACAGGGTCAGCGACTGGCGCTTGCCCCCCTTCTCCAGCACCACGGCATCTGCACTGATGGACACCAGTCGATATCCCTCGACCTGCTGGCCCACCCGGTAACTTTTCCCGTTGAGCACCGCCAGTGCCGGGCCATTGCCCAGCATCACGCTCTGCAATGTTGGCAAACCTGCGCTCTGGCTGGCGGTGGCTCCCGCCTGACTGTTCATCCCGTCCAGCGGTTCCGTGGGATCCTGCAGCACCTCGGCTTGGGCTACCGGACCCAGCAGACAACACAATAGCGTCAGCCATCTAACCACGAATAAACTCCTTGCTGGTGCTCAGGGTGTAGATTTCCATCTCCACCACGGCCTTGGGATGCTCCTGCACCTGGTAGTCAAACTGCTTCCAGTAGAAGTGGCGGGGCAGCGCCTCCAGCGCCTTCAGGTACTGATAGACATCGAAGTAGCCGCCCTCCAGCTTGAGGCGAATACCGTGCTTGAACAGGTTGATGCGCTGATCCCCCGCCATCAGCGGCTGAGGGGCGAGGGAGGTCAGCGCCAACATGTGCAGATTGGCGGAGCGCGACAACAGGGCCTCCAGCACGGCCGGCATCTCGTGGGCCTGGATCAGATCCACCGTCTGGGCCTTGAGCTCGGCATCCAGCTTGCCGATATCCCCCTCGACCCGCACCAGCTGCTCGCGCACGTTCTGATCGGGATCCCGCGCCAGCCTGGCCTGCTTGCCCAGGTTCTCGAGATCCATGATCTCCAGATCCCGCTGGGCCGTGGTCAAGGCCACCCTGTCCTGCTCCAGCCGCAGGGCAGCGCCATCCAGCCAGCCATAGATGGCGCCGGCACAGACCAGCACCAGACCGGTCAACAGGATCAATACCCGCTCGCGCTGGCTGAGGGCGGCAATCTTGTCCGCCCATGCCTGCCATTGTGCTTTCAGGCTCATCAGGGCTTCTCCCGCTCGATACCACTGAGCTGGAAGGCCAACCGGCCCTCCTTGTCGCGGCTCAGGGTCAATTCACCAAACTGCTTGCCCGCCAGCGACGGGGTCTGCTTGAAACGGTTTACCCAGGCGGGCACATCCTGGCTGCGGCCGGCAAAGCCGGACAGATTGATGCGCCCCTCGGCGATCTCGATCCGCTGCAAGGAGAGCTGCCTGTCCCGAATGCGGGAGAGATCGGCCATCAGGCCGGCGTAGCCCTGGGATTTTTGCAACGCCAAACTGCCCAGCTGGCGCATCAGCCCCTGCTTGGCGGTCAGCTCCTCCTGCCGGGTGGCAAGCTGCTGTTGCAGCAGGGTATTTGCCTGGTGACGGGTCAACTCGGCATCCAGCCGCTGGGCCTCGCCCCGCTTGACCTCCAGCGCCGCGCGCACCTGCGCCAGCTCGCGGCCGACCCCTTGCTGCTGCCAGCCGTAGAAGGCGGCCATGCAGAGCAGCAATGCCACGCAGCCACCCCACACCAGCGCCATCTGGTTGAGGCTGGCCCACTGGCGTCTGGGGCGAAATTCGGCGCCATAGAGGTTGATCTGACGTTTCATCAGGCATCCTCCCCGAGGGCAGCGGCATAGGCCGAGAGATATTCGATGCCAGACAGTAATTCGGACTTGTTGGCCTTGGTAGCCGACATGGCAAGCACGCTCATTGCTCACCTCCCAGAGCTGCTGCATAGGCCGAGAGATATTCAACGCCAGAGAGGATCGCCTTGTTGGCCATGGCGGAGACGGCGAAGCCAAAGGTCTGCTCCATGTGGCGCACCAGGGTGCCGATGAAGGAGGAGGCGATGGCGAGCTGCATCTGACCCAGCTCCGGCAGCTTGAGCTGGCCGACCAGGTAATCGAGAGAGCGCTGGATCTCCAGCGCCAGGGAGTCGAGCAGCATGCTGTCCGGCTCATGCTCGCCGGTGAGGGCGGTGAAGCCGCGCAGCTGGCGGGAGAAGCAGAGGCCGCCCTGATGGAAGACCAGCAGTTGCAGATCCTGCCCCCTGGGTTGCCACAGCAGCATGCGCACCGTGTTATCGGCCTCATAGAGCGCCGTCATGGCCAGCTCGTCGCTGACGATGGCATCCAGGCTGGCAATGCTGTTGACCGCATCCGCCAGCTGTTGCACCCGCGCCTTGGGCACGCAGATCACGCTGATGCGTGGCCGGCCGGCCGGCGGCGTGGGCAAATCCACGTAGTCCATGGCGAGCTGCAACACGGGTTCATTGACGTAATCCTTGACCGCCCAGGGCAGGGCACCGGCCATTTCGGCCTCGGGCACGGCGGGCTTGTCGATCTGGACTTGCTGATAAAGGCTGGCGGCGAGGGCGACCCGCACCTTAGACTTGGCGAGGCCATGGCGGCTGAACAGCTCGCTCATGGCAAGCGCCCACTCCTGCGGGCCATTGATGGCGCGGGTAGCGAACACTGGCTGGGGCCCCAGCGAGGCCAGCATGATACGATCGCTGGCCAGCAGGATCCCTACCTGACGGCTCGGGGTCGAACGTCTGAAAAGTTGTTTCATTGAAACCCGCACCTGGCTGCATAAAACGGATTAAACCTTAGCATAAACAGGGTATTAGCCTCCAGATAAATGATGGATCACTCATTGCAACCCAACTCGACCCGCTCGCAGGTGTTTGCCCTGCAGCCGACCCGGCTTCCCTCGCCGCTCCAGGCCATCTCGCACCCTCTGCTGACAGCGCATGGCGTCACGCTCTGGTGCAAGCGGGATGACCTGATCCACCCGACCATCTCGGGCAACAAGTGGCGCAAGCTCAAGTACCAGCTGCAACACGCCCGGACGCAGGGCATAAAGCACCTGCTCTCCTTTGGTGGAGCCTACTCCAACCACATACATGCACTGGCGGCGGCAGGGTGCCAATCCGGCCTTAACACTACCGGCATCATACGCGGTGAGCCGGAGGCTGCCAGCAATTCCACCCTGAGCGCGGCAAAAGGCTGGGGCATGGATCTCATTTTTGTCGACCGCCAGAGTTACCGGCGGCGGCAGGATCCGGAGTGGCTGGCCCAGTTCGCGGCACCCGATACCCTGATAGTGCCGGAAGGGGGCAGCAGCCCGCTCGCCCTTCCCGGGGTGGCCGAGCTGGTCGACGAGGTGCCCTTCTCGCCGGATCTCTGGGTACTGCCCTGCGCCAGCGGCGGCACCCTGGCGGGCCTTATCGCCGGCAAGCGGGAGCAGGAGCGGATCCTCGCCATCGCGGTACTGAAAGGCGCAAGCTTCATCGCCGACGAGGTATGTCGCCTTCACCCGGCCGCGGCCACCACCCCCGGCTGGCAGGTAGCGCTGGATCACCATGATGGCGGCTATGCCAAATTCAGCCCGGCCCTCTGGCAGTGGGTGCAAGCCTTCAGTGCGCAGACAGGCCTGCCGCTGGAGCCCATCTACAGCGGCAAGGCCATGTGGGGCCTGTTTCGCGAACTGGCCGCCGGGCGCATCCCCCGCGGCAGCAAGATAGTCTTCATCCACACGGGTGGCATGCAGGGACTCGCGGGTTTGCAAGAACAGGGCCGGATCTGAAAGCGGCCCTGCGGTCACAGGATCAGGCGCCGGCCGGCTCCATCACCAGCCGCTCCGGCTCGGCGAACCAGGGCCCCTGCCCGGCATGGACGCCGAGGTGGCGCAGCATCTTCCACTCGTCGCCGCTCTCCACCCCCACGGCTATGACCCGGGTGCGGGTGTTGGCACAGCCCCCCACCAGGCTGCGCACCGCCATCTGGTTGACCTGACGGGTGTGGATCTCCCGCACCAGACTGGGGTGGAGCTTGAGGAAGTTGATCTCGAACTCCTTGATGTATTGAGTGCTCACCACATCCTGACCGGCATGATCGATGGCCAGCTGGCAACCCAGCATGCGCAGCGCCCGCAGCGGCCGCTTGAGTGCCTCGTAGTGGCGGGTCACCTGGGCCTCCGACAGTTGCAGGACCAGCCGCTCGTTGGTGCTGCGCGGCAGCTGGAACAGATCGAAGAAGAGCCAGCGCTGGAACTCGCGGTGCAGCAGGCTCTGGGCGCAGAGGGTCAGGCTGATGGGGCAACTCTGCTCTGAGCGCTGACGCAGCAGCCGCAGGGTCTGCTCCGCCACCAGCCGATCCAGCGGCAACAGCAGCCCCGCCTTCTCGGCCATCGGCATGAAGACACCGGCCTGCAACTCCCGCCCCTGCTCGTCGTGAATGCGGATCAACAAGTCCTGCTGCAGCACCACCTGATCCCGCTCCTGCTGCACCGGCTGGACGTAGAAGTCGATGCCGTGCTCCTCGATGCGACGGCCGATCAGGGTGCGCCAGCGTACCGTGCCCTTGCTGCTCTGCTCCTCATCCAGCTGCTTCTCGTAGAGGAACCAGCCGGTATGTCCCTGCAGCCGTGCGCTCTTGAGCGCCAGCTCGGCCTCTTCCTGCACCTTGAGCAGGGAATCCTGCGCCTGATAGCAGACAGCACCGAGGTAGACGGCTGTCTCGACGTTGACCGCCTCGGGCCAGTGCAGCCGCTGCAGGCTCTTGTGCAGCTGACCCGCACCGTCCACCATCTCGCTCTCGGACATGTTGGGCAGCAGCACGGCGAACACCTGGCCGGCATAGCGGGCCTGCAGGGCACCGTTGTGCTTGCGCACGAAGGCGGTGATGGAGGCGCTCGCCTCCATCAGCAGATCCTGGCTCTGGCGCCCGCTCAGCTCGGGATCCAGATCCTCCAGCCCGGCCAGCTCGATCAGCAGCACGCCGCCGCTCATCACGCTCGCCTCCATGATGGCGCTCTCCAGCCGGTTGTCGAAGAACAGGCGGTTGCCTATGCCGGTCATCTTGTCGACGAAGGCATTGCTGCGGATGAAGTTGTCGAAACGGCTGCGCTCCTTGCGGGCATCCGCCAGCTCGGCCAGCAGATAGTCGAGGGCCTGGCTGGCGGAGACGGGCCACTCATCAGCCGGATCGTGGGCCAGCTTGGTGAGCTTGTTGTCGAGGATCAGCTGGGCGCGCTCGGCCAGCAGCTCGGCGCCCCGCAGTTGCAGCCGCAGCCAGCGAATGGAGTACCAGAGTCCGAAGATGACGATGAAGACGCCGAGGGAGATGCCGGACATGGCCCGCATGGAGTATTCAAACTCCTTGAACGGCCGCTCCAGTTTGAAGTCGGCCTGCATGCCGGCCTGATGGGAGATGGGCTGGCTATAGGGGATCAGCAGGCTCTCGTCGGTCTGCTGCTGCACGTCGCGAAACCAGTAGACCCGCTGCTTGCCCTGACGGATCTCCAGCTCCACCACATGGGCCGAACGCAGCAGGGTCGGCAGCCAGCGGGTGAGATCCTGATGGTCGTCGGCCACCTCCAGCTGCTTGTCGATGATCTCGACCAGGGAGTTGACCTTCTTCTGCTGCAGCTCCATGCCCAGCTCGCGAAAGCTGAATACCCCGCCGAGCAGCACCATGGCCATGGCGGCGATCACGCACAGGGTAATAAACGAGACAAGCTGAGTGGTCAGTTTCATGTGCCTTTCCGTATGCCCGACAACATCCATGTGGCCTCATCGTATCAGCCAACGCCGAAGCGCGCCTATGGACGAAGATCCCGCTTCTGGAATTAAGCGGGCGAGCATAACCAAATGGGCACCTGAACACCAAGCCTGACGGCAAGCCGGCCATGAAAAATGGCCACAGGGGCAGGAAACGGGAGATGGGCAACGGGATCAGGGAATTTCAGACAGAAAAATGGTCCCACTAAGGGGACCAAAAGAAACACTCATATCAAAACTAACACTCTGTGCTACTGACAAAAAAACAGATACAGGAGTATTGAACACACGGTGAGTCAAACCGCACCGCTACTCTAGCCACTTCAGATAAGCTGGACAATTGTCATTTATGACAGGTCAGCGATTGAATCTTCAACAGCTCATTTTATAAAACCATTATTTATCAGCACATTATAAATTCGCGCCACAAGTGTGATCAGCCCCGCTCAAATCGATTCAGCTAATGCACTATGATGATGCCACCCATATGCATCCCATCCGCACACCAGGCAGGTGCACCATGCGACCCATCCCCCCCCTCTGGCTCAGCCTGTTGCTGTTCTGCCTGCCCCTGCTGGCCAGCCTGCCTCTCAGTCAGCTGCTCGGCGGCCCGTTGGCCCACCAGCTGTTGCAGGAGAAGAAGGAAGAGATCGAGACCGCGCTGGCGGAACGTCACCGTCTGCTGGACAACAACGTCCGTAGCCAGCTGACCCAGTTTCGGTTCGATTGCGGCGAGCAGGACATGGCGCTGCTGCGGGATCCCCGCTTCTACAACGGCCATATCCGCATTCAGGGGATCCTGCTCGCTAGCGGCGGTGGCTGTTCCAGTCTGGGGGTTGACCTGCCCTTCACCCCGATCGAGCTGCCCCCCTACGCCAACCAGGAGCCGTTCGGGATCGCCGCCACCCAGTCCCGCTTCCACACAGAGCAGGAGCTGGTCGCCTACTACCGCACCGGCGGCAACATCGTCTACTGGGTGCTGAGCAACAGCTGGAGCCATTCTCTGCTGCAATATCCTTGCACCGACTGTTTCTATCTGGAACTCGACCAGCAACCGGGGACATCGAGCCAGACCTTTCCCCGCGGCGACAGCAGCATCAAGCAGGAGGTCGGCAGCCAGAGCATAGGTCTGAGCTTCCGCGATCCCGATGAACAGATCAGGCAGACGCTATGGGCGGGCAAGGCGCTGGAGCGCTATGCCCGGCAACAGGCACGGCACCATGGGCTCTGGTATGGCGGAGCCTTGGGAGCCCTGCTGGTCGCCGCCTACTGGGGGCTGCGCAACTATCGTCGCTCTCTCAAGGGGTTGCTGCAAACCGGGCTGGCCAGGCGGGAGTTTGTCCCCTTCTATCAACCCATAGTGGATAACCGCAGCCAGCAGGTGGTTGGCTTCGAGGCGCTGCTGCGCTGGCAGCGGGGGCGCGAGCTGGTGCCGCCCGGCGCCTTCATCGACTACGCGGAGGAGCAGGGGCTGATCCTGCCGATGACGGAGCAACTGCTGGAGCGGATCATGACGGATCTTCCCCGGCTGGCGCCGGCGCAGTGGGTCAGCGTCAACATAGTGGCCACCCACCTGGAGCAACCCCATCTGCGCACCCTGTTGCAGCGGCACGGCTGGCCCTCACCGACCCGGCTCACCTTCGAGCTGACCGAGCGCAAGCCGATCACAGATATCAAGGCGGCGATCGGCGAGATCACGGCGCTGCAGCAGCTGGGCTATCACTTCAAGCTGGATGATTTCGGCACCGGCTATGGCGGCTTCGCCTACCTGCAGCGACTCGGCATCCGCCAGATCAAGATCGACAAGATGTTCGTCGACACCATAGGCACGGACGACCTCAAGCGGACGCTGCTGGACTCCATCATCGCCTTCGGTCACGAATCCGGCATGGAGATGATCGCCGAGGGGGTCGAAACCGGGGAACAGGTCGACTATCTGCGCCAGCACGGCGTGCATCTGATCCAGGGCTATGTGTACGCCAGGCCCATGGCCCTGGCCCGGCTGCAGATCTGGCTGTTGGCATGGCGACAAAACCATGCCGGAGAAGGCTGACACCGGTGAGAAAGGTCAACGCCGGTATTGCAGTATCTGACCGCGAAAGGGCTGGCTCAGATAGCTCACGTCCAGCGGCTTGTGCTGACTGTGCGCATAGCCCAGGCTCGTCATCAACTTGCTGAAGCGACCCTGCTGGCCACGCCCCGGATCCACCAGGATCACCTCGCAGTGCGACTTGGCGTGCTGCTCGATAAAACCGGCCAGGGTCTCGACCTGGCCGCGCTCGTAGAGCAGATCGCTGCCTATGATGAGATCGAAGCGGCCCAGCTCGGTGACGGCATCTTCCCAACCGGTACGGATGAAGGGGATGAGCGCCCCCTTGTTGAGCAGCACGTTGGCCGCCAGAAAGGCCCCCGCCTCCGGGTGATAATCGGTGGCCGTGATGTCCGCCAGCCTGTGGTTGAGCACCAGACTCGCCAGGGCTATGCCGCACCCCACCTCCAGGATCCGCAGATCCGCCACCTCGTGCTCCACCATCAGGTGGGCCAGCACATTGCCGGAGTCCCAGACGATGCCAAACAGCGGCCAGAACGCCGAGGAGATGCCGAGCGCTTCCGCCTCTCCCTCGTCATCGGAGAACTGCTGGTTGTCACGCAACGTGCGCAGGTGGATGTCGAGTTCGCCAAACTCTATGGTGTGATAACGCAGACGCACAACAGACATGGGAGTCCCTGGTCAGGATGCCGCCAGATCCACGGAAGCATGAATTCGACCGGCATGCCCCCATGCTACGCAGTAAGCGGGCAGATACCTATCTATATCCCGACCCGACGGGGCAGTTGCGGCAGATTACATCCTGCAACAAAATGATTTTCCCCTGGCGGTACAACTCCCTTTATCATTAGCAGGCCCGCCACACCCGTAGCGGCGCCGTTTTGCCTCCATACCCCGTCGGCCCCGGCCGCCCCGAGATGAGAACCATTGCCTATGAAGTCATTTATCCGGCAAGAGATTGCCCTGTCCATTGGCCTGCTGACCCTGCTGTTTTTCAAGACGCTGGGCAGCGACCTGCTGACAGAGGCCACTCCGCTTGCGATTTATCTTCCTGTCTCGGCGGCGCTGCTTGCCATCGTCACCTGGGCCATCTTCTCTGTGGTACGCCACTCGGATGCCCTCGCCATCAAGCTGGGTGAACCCTTCGGCACCCTTATCCTGACGCTCTCCGTCATCTCGCTGGAAGTGGTGATGATCTCCTCCGTCATGCTGACCGGCGACCCCAATCCCGTGATGGCCCGTGACACCATGTTCGCCGTGGTGATGCTGGTCACCAACGGCCTGGTGGGCTTCACCCTGCTGTTCGGCGGCTGGCGCTACCACACCCAGAGCTTCAATCTGGATGGGGTCAAATCCTACCTGGTCGCCATCATACCGCTGGCCCTGCTCTGTCTGGTGCTGCCCAACTTCACCCGGGGCGGCACCATTGGCAGCATGTCGAGCCCCATGTCCTGGATGCTGATCATCATCTCCATCCTGCTCTACGGTATCTTCCTGCTGATCCAGACCCGCAGCCACAGCCACTTCTTCGTCGACAGCGACCACGAGGATTACGAAGAGCACCACGGCCCGCTGCAGAGCAACCTCTACCACACCCTCTTGCTGCTCGCCTATCTGGTGGTGGTGATCCTGCTGGCCAAGACGCTGGCGATCCCCATCAACTACGGGGTCAAGGTGATGGCTGCGCCGCCTGCGCTGGGTGGCTTCATCGTGGCCTGTATCGTGCTCGCACCGGAAGCCGTGGGCGCCATCAAGGCTGCCTTCAACAACCAGTTGCAGCGCGCCATGAACCTCTACTTCGGCTCTGTGCTGGCCACCATAGCCCTGACAGTGCCCGCCGTGCTGTTTATCGGTGCCATGCTGGGCCAGGAGGTGCGCCTCGGCCTCTCCGCCGCCGACATGGTGCTGCTCGTCACCACCCTCATGGTCTGCAAGGTGACCTTCAGCAGCGGCCGCACCAATGTGCTGCACGGTGCTACCCACCTGGTGCTGTTCGTGGTCTACCTGTTCCTGATGTTCGAGCACGAATAACGGATCACGCTACCGCAGCAACGAAAAGACCGCCCCTGAGGGCGGTCTTTTGCTATGGAGCGAATGGGGCTTAGAGGCTGGGCAGCACACCTGCCGGGATCAGGTCGTTGTAGCTCGCCTGAGCCAGCAGCTCGGCAGCCGCTTCGATGTCCGGCGAGAAGTACCTGTCTTTGTCGTAGAAGCTGACCTTGCTGCGCAGCCGACCCTTGGCCAGCTCAAGCAGCTCAGTGGTGCGCAGCGGAGCACGGAAATCCAGCCCCTGCGCCGCCGCCAGCAGCTCGACCGCCAGTATGCCACGGGTGTTCTCCGCCATGTCCGCCAGTCGGCGCGCGGCGAAGGTAGCCATGGAGACGTGATCCTCCTGGTTGGCGGAGGTGGGCAGGCTGTCCACCGAGGCCGGGTGGGCCAGGCTCTTGTTCTCGGAGGCGAGCGCCGCCGAGGTGACCTGGGCGATCATGAAGCCGGAATTCACCCCACCGTTGTTGACCAGGAAGGCGGGCAGACCCGACATGCGCGAATCGATCAGCAGCGCCATGCGACGCTCGGACAGCGACCCGATTTCGGCGATGGCCAGTGCCAGGTTGTCGGCGGCGAAGGCCACCGGCTCGGCGTGGAAGTTGCCGCCGGAGAGGATCTCCTCATCCTCGGCAAACACCAGCGGGTTGTCGGAGACAGCATTGGCCTCGCATACCAGCACCTCGGCAGACTGACGGATCTGGGTCAGGCAGGCCCCCATCACCTGGGGCTGGCAGCGCAACGAGTAGGGATCCTGCACCTTCTCGCAATTGTGGTGAGACATGCCGATCTCGCTGCCATCCACCAGCAGCTGGCGGTAGCAAGCGGCGGCATCAATCTGGCCGAGCTGACCGCGCACCTCATGGATGCGGGCATCGAACGGACGACGACTGCCCAGCGCCGCCTCCACGCTCATGGCACCTATGGTGATGGCGCCGGCGAACAGATCCTCGGCGTGGAACAGGCCTTCCAGCGCAAACGCCGTGCTGGCCTGGGTGCCGTTGAGCAGGGCCAGTCCCTCCTTCGGTGCCAGAGAGATGGGCTCGAGACCCGCGATCTTCAGCGCCGTGGCAGCGTCCATCAGCTCGCCCTTGTGGCGCGCCTTGCCTTCACCAATCAATAAACAGCTCATATGGGCCAGCGGCGCCAGATCGCCGGAGGCACCGACGGAGCCCTTCTTCGGCACCACAGGATAGACTTCGGCATTGATCAGGGTCATCAGCGCCTCAAGCACAGTCAAGCGGATGCCGGAGAAGCCCCGCGCCAGCGAGTTGACCTTGAGCACCATCATCAGCCGCACAGTGGCGTCATCCATGTAGGTGCCGATGCCGGCCGCGTGGGAGAGCACTATGGAACGCTGCAATTCGTCCAGCTGCTCCACCGGGATGCGGGTGTTGGCCAGCAGGCCAAAGCCGGTGTTGATGCCGTACACCACGCGATTCTGCTCGATCACCTTGGTGACCACGGCAGCGGAGGCGTGGATCCCCGGCAGCGCGGCCGGATCCAGGCTGATATGCACCGGCTCGCGGCTGACGCGGCGCAGGGTATTGAGGCAGAGCTTGCCCGGTAACAGATTGAGTTCAAACATCTTATTTAACCCCTTTGCCCGTTGCGGTCAGCATCGGCAGATCCAGTTTCGCCTCATGGGCGCAGTTGATGGCAATCTCGTAGCCTGCGTCGGCGTGACGCATCACACCTGTGGCCGGGTCGTTGCGCAGCACCCTACCGACGCGCCTGGCGGCGTCATCGGTGCCGTCACATACGATCACCACGCCCGAGTGCTGGGAGAAGCCCATGCCCACACCGCCACCGTGGTGCAGCGACACCCAGGTCGCACCGCCGGCGGTGTTGAGCAGGGCGTTGAGCAGCGGCCAGTCGGAGACGGCATCGGAGCCATCCATCATCGACTCTGTCTCGCGGTTCGGGCTGGCCACAGAGCCGGAGTCCAGGTGATCCCGACCTATGACCACGGGCGCCTTCAGCTCGCCATTTTTCACCATCTCGTTGAAAGCCAGGCCCAGGCGTACCCGATCCTTGACCCCGACCCAGCAGATCCGCGCCGGCAGGCCCTGGAAGGCGATGCGCTCGCGGGCCATGTCGAGCCAGTTGTGCAGGTGGGGATCGTCCGGGATCAACTCCTTGACCTTCTGATCCGTCTTGTAGATGTCTTCCGGATCGCCGGACAGCGCCACCCAGCGGAAGGGGCCTATCCCCTCGCAGAACAGCGGACGGATATAGGCGGGCACGAAACCGGGGAAGTCGAACGCATTCTTGACCCCCTCCTCCAGCGCCATCTGGCGGATGTTGTTGCCGTAATCCAGCGTGGCTGCGCCACGGGATTGCAGGGTCAGCATGGCTTCCACCTGGCGGGCCATGGAGTGACGAGCGGCCTGGTTCACCTCCTGGGGCGCGGATTTTTGCAGCGCGCGCCACTGGGCCACGCTCCAGCCCTGGGGCAGGTAGCCATGGATAGGGTCGTGGGCCGAGGTCTGGTCGGTCACCACGTCCGGCGTGATGCCGCGGGCCACCAGTTCGGCAAAGACATCGGCAGCGTTGCCGAGCAGGCCGACGGAGACAGCGGTGCCGTTGCGTTTGGCCTCCTCGACCATGGCCAGCGCCTCATCCAGGCTGTGGGCCTTCTTGTCGACGTAGCGGGTCTTGAGACGGAAATCGATGCGGGTCTCGTCGCACTCGACGGCGATCATGGAGAAGCCGGCCATGGTGGCGGCCAGCGGCTGGGCGCCGCCCATGCCACCCAGACCGCCGGTCAGGATCCAGCGGCCCGCAGGTTCGCCGTTGAAGTGCTGGTTGGCCACCGCGAAGAAGGTCTCGTAAGTGCCCTGCACTATCCCTTGAGTGCCTATGTAGATCCAGGAGCCGGCCGTCATCTGGCCGTACATCATGAGGCCTTTCTTATCCAGCTCGTTGAAGTGCTCCCAGTTGGCCCAGTGTGGCACCAGGTTGGAGTTGGCGATCAGCACCCGAGGCGCATCCTTGTGAGTCTGGAACACCCCGACCGGCTTGCCGGATTGCACCAGCAGGGTCTCGTCTTCCTCGAGCCGGGTCAGCACCTCGACTATCTTGTCGTAGCAGGCCCAGTTGCGGGCGGCGCGGCCGATACCGCCATACACCACCAGGGATTGGGGATGCTCGGCTACTTCCGGATCCAGGTTGTTCATCAGCATCCGCAGCGGCGCCTCTGTGAGCCAGCTCTTCGCGGTCAACGCGGTACCACGGGGGGCACGGATGACCCGGCTCGGATCCTGACGGGGATCCAGGTGTTGCTCAGACATACACACTCCTTGTTTTATCAATGCAGCAGCATGGCGACCTGCCCTCGGCAGAGCGCTACTTGGTTAACTGATGGACCAGCCGGGCGGCCACGCGGGCGCTGCGGTTATCCTGATCCAGGTTCGGGTTGTACTCGGCCAGATCGGCGAGCCGCAGCTTGCCGCTGGCTCGGATATGGGCAATCAGGGGTTCGATGACCGCCAGCTCGACACCGCGGGCGGCGGGGGCGCTCACCCCCGGCATGACGGCGCCGGGCAGCACGTCGAGATCGATCGTCAGATAAAGGTGATCACAACGGGCGATAAAGGCATCCAGCCCGTTTAGAAGCTCTGGCAGTGCGGCCTGGGTCATGGCCTCGTCCAGCGCATACCAGACCCCCAGTTCATCGGCGCGGGCAAACAGCGCCTGGGTATTGGCTGTCTC
The DNA here is from genome assembly GCF_963899305.1 of Aeromonas sp. MR19. Taxonomy (NCBI): domain Bacteria; kingdom Pseudomonadati; phylum Pseudomonadota; class Gammaproteobacteria; order Aeromonadales; family Aeromonadaceae; genus Aeromonas; species Aeromonas sp. MR19. Next base: position 40,410 of record NZ_CAWQWZ010000001.1, on the reverse strand, counting down.
GGCCACCCCGAGGCAGGCGTAATGAAACCCTGTGCCTTGGGCGGCGCACTGCTCGGCGATCTGGAAGAAGGGGGTGCCCGAGCTGGCCTGCTCCACCTTGCGACGCAGATCGAAGTGGGCATCGAAGTTGATGATGCCGACCCGACCCTGACCGGCCAGATGGCGGTTGAGGCCGCTCCAGCTGCCGAACGCCACCTCGTGACCGCCCCCCAGCACCAGCGGGAAGTGACCCTCATCCAGCAGGCTCGCCACCCGCTCGGCCAACCGGCCGTGGGCGGCATCGAGATCGCCGTCGTCACAGCACAGATCGCCGCTATCAAAGACGGGACGGGTCAGATGCCAGGCACTGTTGGCCAGCAGCTTGCGGATCGCCAGCGGTGCGCCGGCCGCCCCCGTGCGCCCCTTGTTGCGGCGCACCCCCTCGTCGCAGGCAAAGCCCACCAGGGCGACGCCGGGTTCGGCTGTTCCGATCAGCGGCCAGGCCTGCACCTTGTCGTGCCAGCGCAAGGCAAGCTCGCCATCTTCCGGATCCTGGCGCCCCTGCCAAACCGACATATGGGGCAGGCTGAACTTATCCATGCAGCGTCTCCTCGCCATTGACGATACGGCTCACCAGCTGATCGACGCCGATGAGGTAACTGAGCTCGGCCGGGTGCCCGCAGTTCCAGACCAGGAAGTCCGCCAACATGCCCACTCTCAACTGCCCCAAACGCTCCTGCTCGCCGAGCGCGCGGGCGGCGTTGCGGGTCACCCCGACCATGGCCTCGACCGGGGTCAGACCGAACAGGGTACAGGCCATGTTCATGGCCATCCGCAGGGAGACGATGGGGGCCGTGCCCGGGTTGATGTCGGAGGAGACCGCCATGGGCACGTGGGCCTTGCGCAGGGCGGCGACCGGGGGCAGCCTGGTCTCTTTCAGGAAATAAAACGCGGTGGGCAGCAGGGTGGCGACCACGCCACGGTGGGCCAGCGCCTGGATCCCTTCCTGATCCAGATGTTCCAGATGATCCACCGAGAGGGCGCCAAAGTTGGCGGCGAGCGCACTGCCCCCCAGGTTGGAGAGCTGTTCCATGTGGCCCTTCACCGCCAGACCGTATTGATCCGCAGCCAGATAGACCTGCTCGGTCTGGGCCAGCGAGAAGCCGATGTGCTCGCAGAAGACGTCCACCGCATCGGCCAGGCCCGCCTCGGCGGCCGCCGGAATGATCTCCTGACAGATGGTCTCGACCCAGGAGTCGGGATCGTCGCGATATTCGGGCGGCACCGCATGGGCCGCCAGCAGGGTGGTCTTGACCCGGATCGGCAGCGCCTCTCCAAGCCTGCGGGCAACCCGCAGCATCTTGAGCTCGTCATCCAGCGTGAGGCCGTAGCCGGACTTGATCTCCACAGTGGTGACCCCTTCCCGGATCAGGGATTTGAGCCGCGGCAGTGCCAGCTCAAACAGCTGATCCTCGCTGGCGGCACGGGTGGCCCTTACCGTGCTGAGGATGCCGCCACCCTTGCGGGCGATCTCGGCATAGGGCACCCCTTTCTGGCGCAGTTCAAACTCTTCGGCCCGGCTGCCGGCGAAGATCAGATGGGTGTGACAGTCGATGAGGCCGGGGGTCACCAGCTTGCCCTTCATCTCCTGCCAATGGGCGGGATAAGGGCCCTTGAGATCCTGCATGGGCACCAGGGCGTGGATCTTGCCTTCATGCACGCCGAGGGCGTGGGGCTCCAGCAGACCGTAGTCAGCCAGATCGGGGCGCAGGGTGGCGGGTGTCACGTTGAGCCAGACCCGCTCGCAGTTCAACAGTTCCTTGTTCATACCGACCTCTAAATGTATATACATTAATTTATATCCGATCTCTGGCAGGAAAGAAAGGATCAAATTCACATCTTGATAACAGCGCTGTAATTAGAGTTTAAACACAAAAAAGCCCACCATGAGGTGGGCTCTGTTAAAAACAATATGTATATACAATCAACTGAGGCTGGTCTTGGAACTCAGCTTGTAGCGGGAACCCGGCGAGAGCAGGCGGGCGTAGGAGACCAGGTAACCTTCCGACCAGGTACGGCGGTGCAGCAACAGGCAGGGGGTATCGACCCGCACCTGCAGCAGACCGGCCTCACCGGCGCTCGGCAGCACGGCTTCCACCACGTGCTCCATCTCGGAGAGGGGACAGACCTCCATCAGATAGCGGTTCGGCGTCTGCTGGGTGAAGTCCTGCCCGCCGTAATCCGGCAGGCGCTCGGCATCGACGAAGCGCTCCTCCAGCTGCAGCGGCTCCCCATCGGCCTGATGGACGATGAGGCTGTGGAAGATGGGGGCGCCGACCCGCAACCCGAGCTGGACCGCCACCTTCTCGTCGGCGGCCTGGCGTTGCAGCCGGATCACCCGGGCGCTGTACTCGCTGCCGCGCTCGGCGATCTCGTCGGCTATGTTGCGAATGGCCAGCAAGGGAGACTCGGTGCGCCTGTCCGCCACGAAGCTGCCGGAACCAGCGGTGCGTACCAGCCAGCCCTCGGCCACCAGCTCACGCAGCGCCTTGTTGACCGTCATCCGGCTCACGGTGAACAGCTCGCACAGGGCGGCCTCGGTCGGGATCCTGTCCCCCGCCTGATAGTGGCGTTCGCGGATCCCGTCCAGGATGTGCTGCTTGATCTGAAGATAGAGGGCTGGCGCCAACGGCAGGTTCCTCAGCGACGGCGGTGGGGCGGACGCATGTCCGGCCAGGCGCGATAAACATCGGGGATCTGATCCGGCCCGCTGATGCAGAGATCCAGATCGTGCAGCAGACCGTCCTTGATGCCATAGATCCAGCCGTGCACCGCCAGCTCCTGCCCCTTGCGCCAGGCATTCTGGATGATGGTGGTGTGGCAGACGTTGGCCACCTGCTCGGCCACGTTCAGCTCGCACAGGTAATCGAAACGCTCGTGCTCATCTTCGATGGCATCCAGCTGTTCGCGATACTTGAAGTAGACATCCTTGATGTTGCGCAGCCAGTTGTCGATGAGCCCCAGCTCCTGGTTCTGCATCGCCGCCTTGACGCCACCGCAGCCATAGTGGCCGCAGATGATGATGTGCTTCACCTTGAGCACCTCGACCGCGTATTGCAGAACCGAGAGGCAGTTGAAATCGGTGTGCACCACCAGGTTGGCGACGTTGCGGTGGACGAACACATCCCCCGGCAGCAAGCCCATCAGCTGGTTGGCGGGAACCCGGCTGTCGGAGCAACCGATCCAGAGGTATTCGGGGGCCTGCTGGGCGGAGAGGGTAGCGAAGAAATTCGGGTCCTCGGCCTTGATCCGTTCCGCCCACTCGCGGTTGTTGGTAAACAGGTCGTTCAACAGTTTCACTATCTGCTCTCCCTACTGTGGCAGTGGCGGCAACATAACATAGACAAGGGTAACCAAGGCAAGGCCGACCAGATGCTCGTGAAACAAAAACAGGGCCATCAGGCCCTGTTTTTGTGAGGGAGGCATCAGGCCTCCATGGCGTCTTTCAGCTTCTTGAGTGCGTTTTTCTCAAGCTGACGCACCCGCTCGGCAGAGACACCATAGGTGTCGGCCAGCTCCTGCAGGGTGGTCTTGCTGTCATCATCGAGCCAGCGGGCGCGGATGATGTGCTGACTGCGCTCATCCAGAGTGGCGAGGGCCGAGCTCAGGCGACGGGTCGCATGGTCATCCCAGTTGTCATTCTCTATGGTGGCCGCCAGATCGGACGACTTGTCTTCCAGATAATGAACCGGGGCGAAGCCACCTTCATCTTCATCATCACCGACCAGATCGAACGCCTGATCGTAGTTGCTCATGCGTGCTTCCATCTCGGTCACATCGGTCGGGGAGACCCCCAACTCGGCGGCGACGGCCTGCACTTCATCGTGGCTGAACCAGCCCAGACGCTTCTTGGATTTGCGCAGGTTGAAGAACAGCTTGCGCTGGGCCTTGGTGGTCGCCACCTTGACCATGCGCCAGTTGCGCAGGACATATTCGTGGATCTCGGCCTTGATCCAGTGCACGGCGAAGGAGACGAGTCGCACCCCGACAGTCGGGTCGAAGCGCTTGACGGCCTTCATCAGGCCGATATTGCCTTCCTGCACCAGGTCAGCCTGGGGCAGACCGTAACCGGCATAACTCTTGGCGACGTGAACGACAAAACGCAGATGCGACATGACCAGCTGACGGGCAGCCTCGAGATCGCCGCCCTGCTGCAAACGCTCAGCCAGCTCACGCTCTTCCTCTGCGGTCAGCACAGGAATCGAGTTAACTGCCTGGATATAGCCTTCCAGACTACCTTGCGGAATCAGAGCCATAGTGCGCTGCAATGAAGTTCCCATGTTCTACCTCTTTCTTTTCAATCGAATCAGTCTAACACCCTGAGAGGGTCTGTCTACTGACCGGACGCCATTCTGCGGCCTGTATCAAACATCATAGTGAGCATGTCTGAACCGGGGTTATCTTAGGCCGGCAGGATGAATCATGAATGAACAGTCAAAAAAAGGGGGTCACAATCAAGGACCCCCGAAAAGTAGCATGCTAAGTCCATTGTTGCGGAGCTCGCAACCTTCACATGCTTGCCAAGTCAGACGAGCAAGGCAGAGGGGCCACACCCGTATAAGTTCTTCAGCACTTGTAGACTGCTTATAAATCAGAAGGTTCACAGGATCCAGAGAAGATCCCGAAGATCGGTACCGTTCAGATTACTCTCAGAACGCTGGCCGTGCCAGAAACGGCCCCTCTTTTACTTGATCCGTGTCTCAAAATCCAGCGCTTTAAAACGCTGATAAATCAATCAGGATGGTTCTATGTCGCGAATGTGGCGATGGACCGAGAACCAGGAGGCGATCAGCCCCAGCAGAGCCCCCAGCAGAATCAGATTAATCCCATCCACCGCCCCCATGCCGACCAGCCGGAAATTGCTGTTATACAAGCCCGCCAGCTCCTTTACCACACCCTCGCTCCAGATCACCATCACCTCGGTCAGCCACCAGGCCAGCATGCCGCCGATGACCCCGAACCAGATGCCGGTATAAAGGAAAGGACGGTGAATGAAGGCATCGGTCGCCCCCACCAGCTTGAGCACTTCGATCTCGGATCGCTGGTTGAGTATGTTGAGGCGCAGGGTATTGCCGACGATCAGCAGCACGGCGGAAAGCAGCAGCACGGCTATGCCGGTAATGGTGTGGCGCAACAGGTTCATGATCCCCTGCAAGCGGGTCAGCCACTGCAGATCCAGCTTGCCCTGTTCGACGCCATCCTCGTTGTTCAGCTTGTTGAGCAGCTCGGCGGCCCCTTCCGGATTCTGCCAGCGGGGATCGGGAATAACGCTCAGCACAGGCGGCAGCGGGTTGCTGTCGAGGTAGTCAAGCGCATCGCCGAAACCGGAGATCTCGCGAAACTCCTTGAGCGCCTCATCCCGGCTCATGTAGGTGACGGACTCCACCTCGGGATAGAGCAGGATCCGCTGCTTCATGTCGAGAATGCTCTGCTCGGGCAGATCCTTGCGCAGATAAAGGGAGATCTGGGAACTGGTCTGCCAGCTCCCCTCCACCACCTCGGCATTTTTCAGCAGCACGTGAAAGCAGGAGGGCAGCGCCAGGCTGACGCCAAGCACCGCCAGCGTCATCAGGGAGGCGAGCGGATTGCGCCACAGCTCGCCCAGACTAGAGAAGGCCTGACGGGCGTGGTCGACCCAGTACATCATGAACCGGCGCAGCGGCGGTTGTTTATGACGAACGATAGCCATCAGAGCATCTCCCCTGGCAAGTGGCTGACGGGCAAGCGGGCATGATCCTCACCCCACGCCAGCATAAAGCGGCACTGTGGTGGCTGCTTGTGGCGGAAAATAGCCATCAGAGCTCCTCCCCTGCCGAATACATGCGCCCCGCCTTGAGGGTCAGGGTGCGATAGCGCATGCGGGCGATCAGCCCCAGATCGTGGGTGGCAATCAGCACGGAAACGCCGAAGCGGTTGAACTCCTCGAACAGCCGCATGATATCCATGGAGAGCTGGGGATCCAGGTTGCCGGTCGGTTCATCCGCCAGCAGCAGCGGCGGCTTGTTGACGATGGCGCGGGCGATGCCGACCCGCTGCTGTTCACCACCTGAGAGCATGCGCGGCTGGTAGCGCTCCTTGCCGAGCAGCCCCACCTTGTCCAGCGCCGCCGCTACTCGCTTGTTGATGTCGGCATGGCTGTAACCGTCGATCACCAGCGGCAGTGCCACGTTGTCGAACACGGTTCTGTCCATCAGCAGCCGGTGATCCTGAAAGATCATGCCGATCTGGCGCCGCACATAGGGGATATCTCCCCGCTTGATATGACTGACATCGTCGCCGTGGAAGAAGACACGCCCGTCGGTCGGCCGCTCCATCACACTGATGAGCTTCAAGAGGGTACTCTTGCCCGCCCCTGAGTGCCCGGTCAGGAAGGCCATCTCCCCCTTGCGCAGGTGAAAGCTGACCTTCTGCAACGCCTGATGGCCGCCGCTGTATACCTTGCTGACCTTATCGAAACGAATCATAACGGATCCCTGACAGTGACAAGCCCCGACCTGGGTCGGGGCATGTGGCGCTTACCATGGCGCCTGAGCTTACTCATCGCGACTGAACAGTGCCTCGATAAAGTCGTTGGCGACGAAGGGGCGCAGATCGTCGATCCCCTCGCCCACCCCGATATAGCGGATCGGGATCTGGAACTTGTCGGCCACCGCGAAGATGACGCCGCCCTTGGCGGTCCCGTCCAGCTTGGTGAGGACGATACCGTCCAGCCCCACCGCCTCGCTGAACAGCTTGGCCTGGCTGAGGGCGTTCTGGCCTGTGCCCGCATCCAGGGTCAGCATGACCTCGTGGGGCGCCTCTTCATCCAGCTTCTTCATCACCCGCACCACCTTCTTGAGCTCTTCCATCAGGTTGCTCTTGTTCTGCAGGCGGCCGGCGGTGTCGGCAATCAGTACGTCGGCCCCGCGCGAGCGGGCAGCCTCGATGGCATCATAGATGACGGAGGCAGAATCGGCGCCGGTATGCTGGGCGATCACTGGGATGTTGTTGCGCTGACCCCATACCTGCAGCTGCTCGACCGCAGCGGCACGGAAGGTATCGCCGGCGGCCAGCATGACGCTCTTGCCTTCGGCCTGGAACTGCTTGGCCAGCTTGCCAATGGTGGTGGTCTTGCCGACACCGTTCACGCCCACCATCAGGATCACGTAGGGCTTCTTGCTGGTGTCGATCACCAGCGGCTGCTCGACCTGGGCCAGCATGGCACCCATGTCCTGCTTGAGCAGACCGTAGAGCGCCTCGGCATCCTTGAGCTGCTTGCGATCCGCATGCTGCACCAGGCCATCTATGATGCGGCGCGTGGTATCGACCCCCAGATCGGCGGTCAGCAGCTGGGTCTCCAGCTCTTCGAACAGCTCATCGTCGATCTTCTTGCCACTGAACAGGCCGAAGAAGCCGGAGCCAATATTCTCCTTGGTGCGCACCAGACTGCGCTTGAGGCGGGCAAAGAAGCCCTCCCGCTGCGGCTTGTCCTGGGTATCGTCATCCACCTTGGCGGCCAGCGGCAAGGCAGCCAGTGCGGCGGCCTCAGCTTCCATCTCGGCGACCAGGCGAAGATCTTCCGCTCTCTGGGCTTCTTTGGCGATACGGGCGGCTTCGGCAGCCTGTGCCTCGGCGGCGATACGGGCAGCTTCGGCAGCTTGTGCCTCGGCGGCGATACGAGCGGCTTCTGCAGCCTGCGCCTCGGCGGCGATGCGGGCGGCTTCGGCAGCCTGTGCCTCGGCAGCGATACGGGCAGCTTCCGCAGCTTGCGTCTCGGCGGCGATGCGAGCGGCTTCGGCAGCTTGTGCCTCGGCGGCGATACGGGCAGCTTCGGCAGTTTGCGCCTCGGCGGCGATACGGGCAGCTTCGGCAGCCTGTGCCTCGGCAGCGACATGGGCGGCTTCGGCAGCCTGTGCCTCGGCGGCAATACGAGCAGCTTCGGCAGCCTCTGCCTCGGCAGCGATACGGGCGGCTTCGGTAGCCTCGGCCTCGGCACTCTCCTGCTCGATCAGCAGTTCATTGACGATGACGGGCTCCAGCTCGGAGGCACACTCTTCCACCACCAGCGGACCCGCGTCCAGATCGGTGGGGGCACAGCAATCGTCATCGTGCGCAGCGCCAGCGGGCAGGAGATCATTCTGTGCGCTGACGGGCAATTCAGTGGGCACTACCGGCGTAGTATCGGAAACGGGGTGAGCAACGACCTCAGGCTCAACGATAATGGGGGTGGCTTGGGGTGTCTGTGGTTGGACAGCCTCAGCCTCTTCTTTCTTGCGGCCGAAACCCAGCCAGGAAAACAAACCTTTTGCCATCTAAAAAATACTCACTTCGTTGGCTGACTGCTAAGATAGCCGTCCCTCGGCGGGTCGGCATAAAAATGAACCGCCTTATACTACCACTTTATTTTCTGACGACGAAACGCGATGCCCAGAGTGAAATCCAGCCATAACAGCCCGAGCAAGAGCCCAGCCCCACAGGGGAAATCAGGCTTTGTCAGAATCATCAGCGGCCAGTGGCGAGGCCGCAAATTGCCGGTCAAGGATGTGGAGGGGCTCAGACCCACCACGGATCGCGTCAAGGAGACCATCTTCAACTGGCTGGCCCCTCATGTCCGTGGCACCCGCTGTCTGGACCTGTTCGCCGGCAGCGGCGGCCTGGGGCTGGAGGCGCTGTCGCGCTATGCCGAACAGGTGACCCTGATCGAGATGGACAAGGGCGCCGCCGACCAGATCAAGAAGAATCTGGCCGCCCTCGGCAGCAATCAGGGCCAGGTGATCCAGTCCGATGCCGTCAGCTGGCTGCAAGGCCCGGCCACGCCGTTCGATCTGGTGTTCCTCGATCCGCCGTTTCGGCGCGAGCTGCTGCCTCAGGTATGCGAACTGCTGGAGCAGCGCGGCTGGCTGGCACCGGATGCCCTCATCTATCTGGAGCGGGAGAAGGAGATGGCCGATCTGCCGCTGCCAGCCAGCTGGCAACTACTCAAGGACAAACAGGCAGGCCAAGTCTGCTATCAACTCTATCTGCGGGAGGTAAACGATGAAGCGGGTATTTAATCTGTTGGCGATGGGGCTGATCCTGTTCTTCTGGTTCGGCGTGCTGGTCAGTCTGCTCGCCCCCCTGCCAGGCAAGCTCAACGGTTTTCTGCCGGTGTGCGGCGTGATAGTGATCCTGATGCACTGGGTGCAGGCCAGCATGGTCAAGGCCGCCTGCAAACCCTACTTCGCGGTGAGCCGGCTCGAATTCGTCCAGGTGCTGGTGTTCGGCGTGTTTGGCATGGTGGAGATCCGGGCTCGACTGCAGGCCATAGTGGACGCCAAGCAGCGCGGCACAGACAACAAAGCCGGATAAACCCGGCTCTGTCATGATTTATCAGGAAGGAGTGCGCGTCACTCCTTCTCTTTTTTCCCCACGCTGATGCCCAGCTTGATCGACAGCACGGCCAGCAGCAGCAACATCATGATGAGCGAGAAGAAGTTGCTGCCAAGCTCGGGGTACTGCACCTTGACCAGCGCCGAGTGGCCGAAGCCGCCGATGAAGAGGCAGAGCAGCATGCAGAGCGGGGTATTGCCCTCCAGCGAGACGTGACGATAGTGCTGGTAGAGCTGATAGGCCGCCAGCACCAGGGCAATCATGGGGAAGAAGGAGAAGGGGATCACCGACTCGGTCAGCACCGACAGGGAGGCATCCCCACAGATGCCGATGAGCAGGGCCAGCAGCAGGGGTTTCTTCGGGATCGGATTCTGATCATGCATAGAAGTGTCCATCCTTTGACTTAAGAGAGAGGTTGGCGGCGCTTCTGGTTCTGAACCTCGGCGCCCATGGCGATCATGCGCAGCTGGCTTATGGTGCGATCGGACAGGGCCCGGCACTCTTCGCTGGTCATGTCGAGGGCATCGGCACCGGCGCTGAAGACGATGGTCACCATGGCTTCGGCCTGGATGTAGGCCTCTTCCCTCGGCGCCCCCGTGGTAGCTTCGAGGTAATCGGTCAGCTCGGCGATGAAGTGCTGTATCTCCCGCGCCACCGCCTGCCGAAATGCCGCCGAGGTACCGGAACGCTCACGCAGCAGCAGCCGGAAGATGTTCGGGTTGTTCTCGACGAACTCCATGAAGGTCTGCACCGAGGTGCTGATGACGCTGCCGCCACCGGCGATACGCTGACGCGCCTGGCGCATCAGCTGGCGCAGGGTCAGGCCCCCTTCATCCACCAGAGTCAGCCCCAGCTCCTCCATGTCGCGAAAGTGACGATAGAAAGAGGTCGGCGCTATGCCCGCCTCCCGCGCCACTTCCCGCAGGCTGAGGTTGGAAAAGCTGCGATTGGCGCACAGTTGGCTGAACGCCGCATCGATCAGAGTACGCCGGGTTTTTTCTTTTTGTTGCGCGCGAATACCCACGAAAACAGTCACCTTCAGGTTATCGAGGCCAAATGATAACCCGAAGGCCGAGCCGGGATCAGGTTTGTCTCCTACTTTTTTACCATTGACCCGAATTCTGGCTGCGTGGAGAATGGCGCACAGCTGTTCGCTGAAAGGAACCGAGTGAGATGGAACGCCCCCCGATCATCATGACCAATACCCTGCTGTTTGCCCTCTCCGGGCTGACCGCACTGATAGCCGTGCCCTGGTACGGCATGACCCATGGCTATGACCTCTGGCAGTGGAGCTGCTTCCTGCTGCTGTTCTGTTACAGCGGCATCTCCATCACCGCCGGCTACCACCGCCTCTGGTCGCACAAGGCCTACAAGGCCCACCCTATCCTGCAGTGGATCTTCGCCATCGGCGGGGCCCTCGCCTTGCAGAACTCGGCCCAGCACTGGTCTTCCGATCACCGTCGCCACCATCGCCACGTGGATGACAACCTGAAGGATCCCTACAGCGCGGGTCGCGGCTTCTGGTACTCCCACATCGGCTGGATGCTGCGCGAGTACCAGCGCGATATCTACAACGATTACAGCAACGTGCGGGATCTGCAGAACAACCCCGTCGTCGTCTTCCAGCACAAACACTATCTGGCGCTGACCCTGGCTACCAACATTGGCATCCCGCTGCTGCTGGGGCTTGTCCACGGCGATCTGCTCGGCATGCTGCTGCTGGCCGGGGTGCTGCGCATGGTGATGACCCACCACACCACCTTCTTCATCAACTCCCTGGCCCACATCTGGGGCAGCCAGCCGTTTACCGACCGCAACACGGCGCGGGACAACGGCATCCTGGCCTTCTTCACCTTCGGCGAGGGTTATCACAACTTCCACCACCTGTTCGAAAACGACTATCGCAACGGCATCCACTGGTGGCAGTTCGATCCCACCAAGTGGCTGATCCGCAGCGCCTCCTGGTGCGGGCTGACCCGGGATCTGAGATCCTGTCCGGAAGAGCTGATCGAACAGGCCAGACTGGAGATGCAGCTCAAGCGGGCGCAGGCCAAGTTGCGCAAGCAGGAAGACAGGGAGTTGTGGCAGGCGCTGTTGCAGGAGGAGTACGACAAGCTGAGCCAGCAGTTGCAGCACTACTACGCCAGCCGCAAACGCCTGCTGGAACAACGCAAGCGCAAGGCACTGGCCCGCTATGACAAGTTGAAGCTGCAGCTGGAGTATCGCAACCTGCACGATGGCTTCGTTGCCAGCAAGCGCAACTGGAGCCGGCTGCTGGCGGGCATCGCCTGACCATGAGCCGTCGGGCTGAACAGAGAAAAAGACCGCCAACCGGCGGTCTTTTTCTGGGCGCCGCTCCGTCAGCGGGCCATAAAAAATGGGGTGACATTTCCATGTCACCCCCTCGCAAATAGCATGTTCCATATTGGAATCCGGTCCTGTCGGGTGCCTGTCCTGTTTCCTGAGTTTCCGCTACCCATCCGAAGCAGGCGCCTGCTGGAGCAATCCAACCGGCCAGTGCCCTTCACGACCCTCTTCCGCACGGCAGACAAGCCACCGTGTTTGTCCTTGCAACTGAAATATTACGCAGTTGAATAAAATAAAAAACCGTTTTATTCAGTGGAGTATGCAAGTGACTGGGCGCTCCCAGGATTCCTACATCTGAACAAACTGATTAAAAACAATACGATAAAGAAATTCATCGCCTTTGGATGGCAAACGTTATCCTCGAAGGCGCACAAGGCTTTGCGAGATCTCGCACAAGAAATGACCCGCTCACAACCAGCGCTGCAGCGGCAGCCAGTCGCTCACCCTGGCCAGCAGTCGACGCAGGGTCGACTGTGGCGCGGCAACGGAATGGGACGACCGCTGCTGCCACCCCGCCAGCCACAGCTGCAATTCGGCGCAGAGCGCGGGGCACGCCAGGTGCAGCATCAGCTCGGTGTTGAGCATCAGGGAGCGGGGATCCAGATTGAAGCTGCCGAGCAGCGCCTCTTCCTCCCCGATCAGGATCAGCTTGGCGTGCAGGCTGAGCGCCTCCCCCTCCAGCTCCGACAGGGCGATGCCCTGCCGTATCAGCCAGGGGCGATGACGCCGGTAGGCGCCATACACCAGGGGCACGTCCGTGCTGGCCAGGGAGTTGGTAAGAATCTCTATGCTCACCCCCGCCTGGCGCTGTTGCCTCAGTCGACGGCGCAGCCCCCGAGTCAGGATCAGGTAAGGGCTCACCAACTTCAGGCTCCCCAGGTTGTCGGCCAGCTTGCGCCAGAGCAGGGGCGCCGTGGTCGGCCTCGACACCAGCCCCTTGCCGGGCCGGTCGAACCACACCTCGGCCTCTCCCGGATACCAGTTCAGGGCAACAGGCTCGGCGTCAAACAGGCTGGCGGGCAGATCATAGACGGCCGCCACCTGCGGCTCGGTCAGGGTGAGCAGAAAGTCGTTCACCGCCGTCACCTCGGCCCGCAGCAAGGGGCGACGCAGCAGACGGCGGATCGGGTGACTCCAGCGGCTGCGCCAGAATTGATCGAAGCCCTGCTCGGCCTGCTGGCAGAGCGGGCCACGGCAGGCGAGATCCAGGTCGACGAATCGGGGCGTACCGCCCAGCCCGAAGTAGCGGTCACCTATGTTGCGGCCGCCGATCACCGCCTGGCTGCCATCCACCAGCAACAACTTGTTGTGCATGCGGTGATTGATGCGGCGAAAGCTGAACATCCCCTCCAGCAGCAGAGTCAGCGGACGCCAACCCCGCAGCCAGAAGGGGTTGAACAGCCGCACCTCTATGCCGGGCTGATGGGCCACCATCTCCAGGAAGCGGTTGTCGCCGGCATAGAGGTCGTCGATGAGCAGTTGTACCCGTACTCCGCGCCGGGCCGCATGCAGCAACTCGGACAACAGCAGCTTGCCGCTGCTGTCCTCATCCCAGCTGTAGTATTGGGCCTGGATCCGGCAGCGGGCGCTGCGGATCAGCTGGCAGCGCACCTTGAGCGCCAGCTCGGGTTGATCAATCAGTGCAAATTCGCCGGGGATCATGGCGTCATCTGCCTGTCATGGGGAAATGGCATAACGCTGGCTACAGGCCTCGTTGGAATGTGGATGAAGGAATTTACCATGGAACTCACGGATCGCCCCGCCATCAGCCATCGACCGCAAGCCAGTCAGCCGGATCCCTCGCCGACCGGCCAGCTGGCCCCCTGGTATCTGCAGCACAGGGATCAGGGTTGGGAACCCTTTGCGCCACCCGCCCAGCCTGTCTAGACGGGCCAGAAAATATCAGGGCTGGGCCACCGCCTCGATGGCGGCCGCCTTGCCCTCCAGCTGCGGCAGGCTGAAGCGATAGGCCACGTAGTACTTGTAGATGGTGCTGACGTAGTTGATGGGCCCCTGACCGACCTCGTTGGCCACCAGCTGCTCCACGTTGCCAAACCAGACGTTCGGATCCAGCCCGGCGGCCTCCGCCTTGGCCCTGATCGCCTGTACCCGATTCGGGCCTGCATTGTAGGCCGCCAGCGCAAACAGGTGGCGGTTGAGCACATCCAGCCCGGGATCGTTGAAGTAGGTATCCAGGATCAGCCGCATGTAGCGGCAGGCCGCCTCCACATTGCCCTCCAGGCTGGCGAGCCTGGCACCGCGAATGCCCACCTCGCCCCCCGTGCTCGGCAACAGCTGCATGATCCCCACTGCCCCCCGCTCTGAGCGCACACCGGCATTGAGGCCCGACTCCTTGTAGGCCAGCGCCGCCAGCATCAGCCAGTCCAGCCGGTACTTGTCGGCCTGTTGCTCCAGCACCTTGCGTATGGTCGACAGCCGCCCCAGAGGATCCGGCGCCAGAATATTGCTCATCTGATCGCTGCGGGCCAGCAGACGGCGCAGGGTCATGTCGCTGTAGAGGGTGCGCTTGCCCGCATCGGCCAGATAGGCGTTGACTGCCTTGAGCAGCTCGGGACTGTTGTTACGCAGCGCCCAGGCACTGCGGCCCTTGTCCCGCAGCGGGATCAGCTTGTGGGCTCTCAGGCCGCTGATCATACCGAGCCAGATGCGCCCCTTGAAGCTGTCGGTTACCGTGAGCGGTATGATGCCGGCCGCCACCATCTCCAGCAGATCCCCGTCCTGCAGGTATTCGGGCACCGTCTCGATATAAATGGGTGGCAGCCCCAGCTCGCGAAACAGCCAGTTGAGCTGGCGCAGGCTCTCGTAATAGCTGGAACTGGCCCGCACCCAGACCCGCCGGCCGGAGAGCTGGGTGATGCGGTTGAAGGTCGGCAGGGAATGCTGGCTCACCAGCCACTCTTCGATGGGGGCGATCACCGGATCCGAGAAGGTCACCTGCTCGCGCCGGGTCGGCGTCACCGTCATGTTGGCCGCCACCAGATCGCCGCGCCCCTCGCTGAGGTAGTCCAGCAGCTTGTCCTGACGCACCGGTATGTAGATGATCTTGAGCTTGATCTTCTCCTTGGCGAGATAGGTCTGGTTCAGCCAGCGCTCGAACCCCTGCAGCTGATTGACCAGGATGCCGTGCTGGGTCCCCTTGTCGAGGAAAAAGAAGCCCCGCTCATAGACCACCAGGGCCCTGAGTTCTTTCTTTTGCAATATGTGTTCGAGGTCCCCGGGTTGGGGCAGGCGCTGTGGCTTGAGATCCGCCGCCAGCAGAGGAAGACACCAGAGGGCCAGCAGGCCCCAGATCCATCGCAGCCTCATTATGTGGTCGCCTTCTGTTGGCCGACTCGCGTCGGGCAAAGCCGTCTGTGGGATAACTAACTATAGAACGCAGACCCACAGCAGAAGGGTCAACACGGCAGGCGAACCCGCCGTGTCATCACTGGGCTCAGATAGAGCGGGCACGCATCTCGAAAATCAATTTTTCGGCGGTGCAGGTGAATTGCAGGCGGGCTTTCAGGATCACGCCGTTGGCGCCCTGGCTCAGCTCGCTGCTGATGCTGGCTTCGGCGGTCACCTGTTTGGCCAGCGCCTCATAAGCGGCCAGCTTGGTGCGGGCATCGGCTTCTGCCGCCGCCTCGATCACCAGATCCATTACATCGTCACCTTCACCTATGATGGTGCCGATCTCGGCGAAACAGCCGCAGCTGTCACAGGTTTCATTCAACTCGACTTTCTCGTCTACAGACATCACTCAACTCCCACTTATTTCGGCTGTACTTCATCGTCACGCAAGGCTTTACGAAAATCCTTGATGGCGGTGCCCAGATCCTCACCGGCGCCGGCCAGGCGTTTGCTGCCAAACACCACGACCACGACCACGAGCAGGATCAACAAATGCCAGATATGAATTCCACCGAGTCCCATAGGGATGCTCCTGACTGATAGATACCGATTGTTTGTATCAAAAGAAGGCGCAAAGATTGTTGGGCAAAATCAAGGCAGGTGCAAGTTTGCAAATAAATCACGCAAAAAATACGGCGACCCAGGGTCGCCGTATCACTTGATGCTACTTGTCCCCTCAACCACTACATCCTGTACCAGCCGCCATCGAAGGCGAGAGACAGTTCGAGCATAGGTTCGCCAAGATATGAAAACAAATGGTATAAATTCATCTAAGAATTGAAGGAGATTCATATCATGTTGCTGGAACAACTGGGGCGTATCGACCTCAACTTATTGATTATCCTGCAAGTTTTGCTGGAAGAGCGGAACGGCAGCCGGGCGGCCCGCCGCCTGCACCTGAGCCAGTCTGCCGTCAGCAAGGCCCTTGGCCGTCTGCGGGAAACCTTCGATGACCCCCTGTTCGTGCGCTCCGCCTACGGGCTGGAGCCCACCGCCCGCGCCCTGACGCTGCAGCAGCAGCTGCAGCCCATACTGCTGTCGCTGGACAACCTGATCCAGCCGCCGGATTTCGATCCGGCCAATACCGAGCGGGAGTTCGTCATCGCCAGCATGGACAGCGCCTTCACCCTGTTCGCCCCGCTCTACCTGAGCGAGCTGAAACGGCAGGCGCCGGGCATACGGCTGCGCTATGAGGAGTGGACCGAGAACAGCCTGACCGAGATGAGCCAGGGCCAGGTGGACATCGCCTTCACGGTGCGGGAGAATTGCATCAGCTCGGATTTTCGGCTCGACACCCTGCCCAACGCCATCTGCCAGCGCTTGCTCGCCATCGATGACCTCACCTGTCTGGTGCAGCACGATCACCCGGCCCTGCACGAGCCCGAGTGGGATCTCGCCCGCTACCTGGCCTATCCCCATGTGCAGACCTACTGCGAGGGGCGGGACCGCTGGATGCTGGATCACAAGCTGGCGGGGATGGATCTCTACCGCCGAATCGAGGCGACCGTGCCCTCGTTCGAGGCGGCGCTGCGGATGGGCATGCACTCGGACATGATAGTGACCCTGTCCAGGCTCTACGCCCGTCACGCCACCCAGGTCTATCCGCTGGTGCCGCTGCCGCTGCCCATAGCGCTCGACAGCATCTCCCACCTGCTGATCTGGCATCAGCGCCACGAGGAAGATCCAGGCCACCGCTGGCTGCGGGAAACTCTGCTCGCCCTCATCATGAGCAAGCTGGAACCCTCCACCGTAGAACAAGCCTGATCATGCGGCTGGCTGCGGGAGACGCGCTTCATCTTCGGCATCAGCAAGCCGGAGTCTTCCACCGCAGAACAAGCCTGATCATGCGGCTGGCTGCGGAGATACGCTCCATCCTCGGCATCAGCGATGCTGGCAGCCGGGGCTGGCAAGCAGCCCTGACAGCTAGCCCTGGCCGGTCACCGCCAGATAGTGGTGCACCCCGTCCAGCAGCATCTGTACCGAGATCATCACCAGCAGCATGCCCATCAGCCGCTCCACCGCTGTGAGTCCTCGCTCACCCAGCAGCTTGTTGAATACCTCGTAGAACATCAGGATCACGGCGCTGGCGCCCCAGGCCATCAACAGGGCCAGCGACCAGTCCGCCATCCGGGTCGGCTCCTGGTTGGCCAGCAACAAGAGGGAGGCGAGAATGGAGGGGCCGGCGATCATGGGAATGGCCATGGGCACCAGGAAGGGCTCCTCGCCCGCCGCCAGCCCGGTTACCCCGCCTTCACTCGGGAAGATCATCTTGATGGCGATGAGGAACAATATGATGCCGCCCGCTATGCTGACCGCCTCCTGGCGCAGATTGAGGAAATTCAGGATCTGCTGACCGGCGAACAGGAAGGCCATCATGATGGCGAGGGAGAACAACAGCTCCCGCATCATCACCTTGCGCCGCCGCTTGGGATCGATATGACGCAGGATCGACAGGAATACCGGCAGGTTGCCCAGCGGATCCATGATCAGAAACAACATGACGGCAGCGGAGAAAGTGTCCATACAACGCCCAGGCTAAGCCTTCAACAAGGAGGGGAAAGAGGGCGAAATATAACAAAGGCGGCGGGATTCGGCGAGCGTCACAGACCGCTCGCCGCAGGGGATCACCCGTGGTTGCAGATCTTGTCGGCATGGGTCTGGAAACCCTGCTCCGATTCGATGAATTTGCCGCGCTGGGCCAGGAAGGCGATCAGCGCATCTGCATCCATCTCGCTGGCGCTGCAGGTATGGAAACGGGCGTCGGCACCGAAGCGCGCATCGATCGCCTGCTTGAGGCTGGCCCGGGTAAATTGGCCACCCTGTGCCAGCATCATCTCCATCACCTCGTGACCGTGTACCGATTGAGTCATTGCAAACCTCTTTAATAGACATATTTGATGCCTATTAAATCCCGCACCGCCGCTGACGACCTTGATATAGGCCAATAAATTGCCGATTTCCTGCAGGACCTGCTGGTTGTGAGGCGTGCTTTGCCGATAATGTGGCAACCTGACAAGGGGATGGCTACACTAACGCCCCTTTTTGCCATCGCAGACCGAATATAAGGACATTGGCGTCATGCTGTTCCATGGATTGGCTTTCAAGCCCTGGCGGATCTGGACCCGCCGTCCCCTCTGGTTGAAGACCCTGATCGGCATGCTGACCGGGATCGGACTGGGACTCGGTTTCAGTGAACAGGCATTGCAGCTCAAGCCCATTGGCGTCCTGTTCGTCAACACAATACAGATGCTGATGGTGCCCCTCATCTTCTGCTCGGTCATCGCCGGCCTCACCTCATTGCTCAAGGGCAAGAGCCTGGATCGGATCGGCAGCAAGGCCATAGGCCTCTATCTCTTTTCCACCGCCATCGCCATCTGCATAGGCCTGATGATGGGCTGGCTGCTGGAACCCGGCATGGGCGCCAACATGGGGCCCTATGAGCGCGTCGGCATGCTGGAACAGCCTACCCTGGCCAGCGTGCTGAGCCATCTGGTACCGCGCAACCCGGTGCAGGCCATGGTGGATGGCAAGATATTGCAGGTGATCGTGTTCGCGGTGGCCCTCGCCCTCGCCCTCAACGCCACCGGCCGGCGCGGCCGCCCCGCCATCCTCTTCTTCACCTCGCTGGCGGAAGGCATGTTCAAGCTGACCCAGATGGTGATGGCGCTGGCCCCCTACGGCGTCTGCGCCCTGATGGCCTGGATGACGGGCAAATACGGGGTGAGCCTGCTGCTGCCGCTGCTCAAGGTGATCGGCGCCGTCTATCTCGGCTGCCTGCTGCACGTGCTCGGCGTTTACAGCAGCCTGCTGATCCTGCTGGCCCGGCTCAACCCGCTGCACTACTTCAAGAGCATCGTCGATGCCCAGGCCGTGGCCTTCACCAGCAGCTCCAGCAGCAGCACACTGCCCATCAGCCTGGCCTGCGCCGAGCGCCGACTCGGGGTCTCCCCCGCCATCACCGCCAAGGTGCTGCCCATAGGCGCCACCATCAACATGGACGGCACAGCCCTCTATCAGGGGGTGACGGCCCTGTTCGTGGCGCAGGCCTTCGGGGTGGATCTGCACATGGTGGATTACCTGACCATCATCAGCATCGCCACCCTGGCCAGTATCGGCACGGCGGGCACACCGGGCACGGGGCTCATGCTGCTGACGCTGACGCTGACCGCGGTGGGATTGCCGCTGGAAGGGGTGGCGCTCATCGCCGGGATCGACCGGATCCTCGACATGGCGCGCACCACGGTCAACGTCTCCGGCGATATTCTGGTGTCCGTGCTGATTGCCCGCAGCGAGAAAGAGCTGGATCTGGCGACCTATCACGACGCCAGCGCGGGGGAGGATATCGACTTCACCCTGCGCTGAGGCAGGGTGAGCGATTAATTATCGTGGGGATCGTGATGACAGCGCCAGCAGACCTCGAAGTTGGCGCCGTTCTCCTCCCCGCATTGACCACAGAGCCAACCATTGCCCTGGCGCTGCTGATAACGCTCTATGACGCGCCCCGCCTTGCTGCGATCCTGCTCGCGCACCATCAGGGTCACCTGCAACATATCCACCGGCAGCTCACCCAGGGCGCCGGACAGCGCCTCCCCGTTGAGCCGTACCAGTACCCCTTCCACTTCCAGTGCCCCCTTCAGGGCATGGGCCTCCAGCGAATGGGAAGCCCGATAAAGATTGATCCATTGATCCATGCCTTCCCCCTGCAACCGGTTGTCGATGCCACCTGTAACCGGCACCATGCCCCTCTTCCATCCTAGGGATCAAACCTGGATCCCGTGATCCAGACCTCCCCCTTTTCCTATCCACCTATCACAACAGATTGTCGATGCCGTAATCGGCCCCCTGCGCCACCATGAAATCGATAAAGGTCCGCAACTTGCGCGGCATCAGTCGCCGCTCCGGAAACAGCAGATAAATCGGTACCTTGGGCTGCTGCCACTCCGGCAGCAGAGTCACCAGCGCCCCGCTGGCCAGCTCCTCATGGCAGAGCATGGCGGGCAGAGAGGCCAGCCCCAGCCCCGCCTTCGCTGCCTCCCTGGCGCAGGTTATATTATTAACCCGAAAGCGGGAGGGAGGGTCAACCAGCACCTCTCTGCCCTCGCGCTCGAAACACCAGTGAGAGGCCAGAAAACCGCTGCTCACCGCCACCCGCTCGTGTAAAAGCAGATCTTCCGGCCGCGTGATGGCCGGGCTGCGCGCCAAGTAATCCGGGCTGGCACACAGCAGCCGCTCCGTGCTCCACAGTCGCCGCGCCGCCAGGTTGGAATCGCTCATGTCGCCGATGCGCACGATAGCATCCAGTCCCTCGTTGATGGGATCCACGATGCGATTGGTCAGCTCCAGCTCCACCTGCAGGCCCGGATAGACCTGCAAGAATTTGGCCACCAGCCGGCCGACCACCAGTTGCCCCGTCTCGATAGGCACCGCCAGCTTGAGGGTACCTGTCACCTCCTGCTGGCTGGCACTCACCATCAGCTCGGCCTGGGCCAGCTCGTCCACCGCCTTGCTGCAGCGCAGATAATACTGCTCGCCGGCCTCGGTCAGGGTGAGCTGCCGGGTGGAGCGGTAGAGCAGCCGCACGCCGAGGCGCTGCTCCAGCTCGGCAATGCGGCGACTCACGGTCGCCTTGGTCATACCCAGCTCCTGGGCGGCCGCGGTGAAAGAGCCCTTGTCGACGATCCGCACTAAAATCAATGCAGCGTTCAGATCCATTGTTGCACCAGTGAAACTGTATATCTCATAAATGGATACTAATCGAAACAGTTGGCCGGTGTTAGCCTGCGTCTCTTAAGTTCAGGAATCCCCCCAAAATGAGTCAACACAAGAAGATCCCCCTGCTGGCCGCCATGGTGCTGGCCCTGCTCGGTCTGCTGTTCGCCGGTTACTGGTATCTGCATGGCCGCTATTTCGAGAGTACCGACAACGCCTACCTGCAGAGCGAGGTGACCGGGATCGGCTCCAAGCTGCCGGGCTACATCAGCGAGGTGCTGGTCACCGACAATCAGGCGGTGAAGGCCGGTCAGCTGATCGCCCGGCTGGACGATCGGGAGTACAAGACCAAGGTGGCCGAGGCCGAAGCCGACCTGCGCCTCAATCAGGCAACGGCGGAGAATCTGGCCGCGACCCGCACCCAGCAGTTGAGCCTGATCCGTCAGGCCGAGGCCAAGGTCAGCTCTGCCAATGCCGAGCAGGTGCGCGCCCGGCAACAGGTGCAGCGCGTCAGCCAGCTCAACCAGCGCCATTACAGCTCGCAGGACAGTCTGGACGAGGTGCGGGCCGGACTGCAGGTCAATCTGGCACAGGAGCAGGAGACCAAAGCCGCCCTGCAGGCAGCCCGTGAACGGCTGCTGGTGCTGGATGCCGAGGCCAAGCAGAACCAGGCCAGACTGGCATTGAGCGCCGCCCAGCTGGAGCAGGCCAAACTTGAGCTGACCTATACCGAGTTGCGGGCACCGGCCGACGGCATCATAGGCAAGCGCAGCCTGCGGGCCGGGCTCTACGTCCAGTCAGGCATGCAGGTCGCCAGCCTGGTGCCGCTGCAACAGGTGTGGGTCGAGGCCAACTTCAAGGAGACCCAGCTGCTGCACATGCAGCCGGGCCAGAAGGTGAAGGTGATCCTGGATGCCTATCCGGATCAACCGGTCGAGGGGATCATCGACAGCCTGGCCCCCGCCACCGGCGCCAGATTCGCCCTGCTGCCGCCGGAGAACGCCACCGGCAACTTCACCAAGATAGTGCAGCGGGTACCGGTCAAGATCCGCATCCCCGAGCCGGGCACCCTGGCCGGCAAGCTGCTGCCGGGCCTCTCCACCGAGGTGATAGTGGATACCCGGGATCCTGAACCTCTGGTCGCCGCCCACTGATGGAACCCATTCCACGTCGCAACTGGATTGCGGTCATGGGGGGCCTCATCGGCGCCTTCATGGCCATCCTCGACATCCAGATCACCAACGCCTCCCTGAAGGACATTCAGGGGGCCCTGTCGGCCACCCTGAGCGAGAGCTCCTGGATCTCCACCTCCTATCTGGTGGCGGAGATGAT
Source organism: Aeromonas sp. MR19 (assembly GCF_963899305.1). Lineage (NCBI taxonomy): Bacteria > Pseudomonadati > Pseudomonadota > Gammaproteobacteria > Aeromonadales > Aeromonadaceae > Aeromonas > Aeromonas sp. MR19. Next base: position 18,204 of record NZ_CAWQWZ010000001.1, on the reverse strand, counting down.
CGCCATCCCCCTGAGCGGCTGGCTCAGCCGGGGGCTGAGCGTGCGCCGTTACCTGCTGTGGACCACGGGGGCCTTCATCATCGCCTCAGTGCTCTGCTCGTTCAGCTGGAACCTCACCAGCATGATCGTCTTCCGGGCGTTGCAGGGCTTCACCGGCGGCGCGCTCATTCCCATGGCCTTCTCCCTCATCGTCAGCCTGCTGCCGCTGCACAAGCGGGCCACCGGCATGGCGCTGTTCGGCCTGTGCGCCACCTTCGCCCCCGCCATAGGCCCGACCCTGGGCGGCTGGCTGACGGAGCAGCTCTCCTGGCACTACATCTTCTATCTGAACGTGCCACCGGGACTGCTGGTGATGGCCATGCTGGCCCACGGGCTGGACAAGAAGCCGGTGGACTGGGAGGTGATCAAGCGAGTGGATCTCATCGGCATAGTCACCATGGCGATGGGGCTGGGCCTGCTGGAGGTAGTGCTGGAAGAGGGCAACCGGGAGGACTGGTTCGGTTCCAGCTTCATAGTGCGACTCACAGTCATCTCTGTGGTGGCCCTGGTGTTCTTCGTCATCAGCCAGCTGCTCAGACGCCATCCGCTGGTCAACCTGCGGCTGCTGCACAACCCGCGCTTCGCGCTGGCCTGCTTCGCCTATCTGGTGCTCGGCATGGCGCTGATGGGCTCCATCTATGTGCTGCCGCTCTACATGGCGCAGATCCACAACTACAACGCGCTGGAGATCGGTGAGGTACTGATGTGGATGGGGCTGCCACAGCTGCTGGTGTTGCCGCTGGTGCCCAAACTGACCCACAAGATAGATCCGCGCTATCTGGTGAGTTTCGGCTTCCTGGTGTTTGCCATCAGCTGCTTCATGAACATGAACATGAGTGCCGACTACGCCGGCCCCCAGCTGATCCAGTCGCTCATAGTGCGGGCGCTGGGCCAGCCCTTCATCATGGTGCCGCTCTCCCTGGTGGCGACTGCCAGCCTGACCCATGACGAGATCCCCTCCTCCTCGACCCTGCTCAACGTGCTGCGCAACCTGGGGGGGGCCTTCGGCATCGCCATCATAGCGACCCTGATCGACAACGACACCCGCGTCCATGTCAGCCAGATCAGCAGCACCCTGGCCGCCAGCAGCATAGAGGGGCAAAGCTACCTGCTGCAGCTGGCCCAGACCATGATGGCGCAAGGCTCGGGTCCCGAGCTGGCCCAGCAGCAGGCCCAGGCCATGCTGTCGAACACCATCAGCCGCGAGGCGGCCATCATGGCCTACAACCAGGTGTTCTACGTGATGGGCATCTTCCTGCTGATCGCCAGCGCCCTGATGCTGCTGCTCAAGCAGCCGGCTCCCAGGGCTGCCGACGCCGAGCCGCTCGAGGCATAGCAAGGCGCTGAAAACAGACAATAAAAAATGGGCCAACAGGCCCATTTTTTATTGTCGCGGATCTTCACCCTCCGGCGCAGTTCAGGATTCAGGTCCGCGCGATGAAAGAGAGCGGCGCCTCTTCACCCCGCCAGCGAGGCGGCGATCAGGAACTGGGCGGCAAAGTAGCTGCTCATCACCCAGGCCGTGGCATGGGGGAAGGGGCGACGAAAGCGGTCCAGCGCCAGCATGCTGTCGGAGAAGAGGAACATCAGCGCCCCCACCAGGGCGGCGGCACTGCCTGCGGTCAAGGAGGCGTGCCAGGCACCGGCAGCCACCCAGGCCATGCCGATGATCACCAGCATGTAGCAGAGCACGGGGATCTTCATCTCCCCGAGCTTGCCCCACAACAGGCCGAACACCATGCCTGCCACCAGCAGCAACAGCAGGCCATCCACCAGGTTCAGCACCAGCGGCCCCTGGGCGAAACCGACTATGTAGCAGAGGTGCGCGACAAAAAATGCCGCCAGCCCCTGAATGAAACGATCGCTTGGCAGCATCAGCAGCACGTCACCGGCCAGCGACAGGCAGAGGCCAAGCAGGATCCAGGCGTGGGATCCGTCGTGGTCATAGCCCTGATAGCCGAAGGCCAGCGCTATGATGAGCAGCATGGTCAGCGGCTTGCTGATGTAGAACTGACGGGAGTCTGAGCCATAGGCCGCACGAATGTGCCACCAGCCCGATGCGATGATCAAGAAACTCAATAACATGCCCTGCTCCTCACGTGTTGCTCGCAGTCATACGGCAACATCTTCTTGCTGACAAGCAGAGTAACAAATTCCCCCGCCCAGTGGCAGGGGCGCTCAGCAAATGAGCAGCCTACGCCTAAAGTCTAATTGCCCCGCCTTCGAGGCTCGGGCATAAGGAACGGGTCTGGAGGATCACCATGGAAGAAGGAATGAAAAACTATCTGCCCGCTATCGATATCATGATGTGCCACCTTGGCATCAGCTTCGAGCAAGCCTGCGAACAGCTGGGCCTGAGTCCGGTGGAACAACAGACCCTGAGCCTGCTGCAGGAACAGGATCCACAGGAATAAGCCCTCCCGGTTATGGATATCATGATGTGCCACTTAGGGATCAGCTTTGAGCAGGCCAGCGAACAGCTGGGCCTGAGCCCGGTGGCACAACAGACCCTGAGCCTGCTGCAGGAACAGGATCCACAGGAATAAGCCCTCCCGGTTATGGATATCATGATGTGCCACCTTGGCATCAGCTTCGAGCAAGCCTGCGAACAGCTGGGCCTGAGTCCGGTGGAACAACAGACCCTGAGCCTGCTGCAGGAGCAGGATCTGCAAGAATAAGCCCCGACCGGGAAGATGAAAACGGCGCCTCGATGGCGCCGTTTTTATTGACCCTTGTTAGGCTCGCACCGCCCGTCGCCGTTGCAGCCCGACGATCAGCGCAAACAGCAGGAAGCCGGGCAGCCACATCAGCTCCTTGCGCCAGCGCTCGGTGGGCGCCTTGACCACCAGGATCTCCTGATCGAACTCCATGCCGGCCGCGGCGGCCGGGCTGCCGAAGGTGACGCTGTCGATCAGGGTCTTGCCATCCTGTTCATACAAGGCCAGCCCCAGGCTGGCGAGGCGGGCCTCCCCATCCTCTCCTGCCGGCACCGCCAGCAGCACGGTCGACTGACGCAACTTGCCCACCGCATCTTCACCCTGGACGCGCAGCCGCAGTGTGCTCTCCGCCTCCACCTCGCCCAGGGTCCGGGCCAGCTGGGCCGGCGGCGTCTCGCGATAGGGATCGTGCACCATGTCCATCCAGAAACCGGGGCGGAACAGGGTGAAGGCCACCAGCAGCAGCAGCACGCTCTCGTACCAGCGACTCTTCACCAGGAAATGGCCCTGGGTGGCGGCGGCAAAGATCAGCATGGCAACGGTGGCCACCATGAAGATCAGCACCCCGTGGGCGAAGTCCACGTCGATCAGCAGCAGATCCGTGTTGAAGATGAACAGGAAGGGCAGCGCCGCGGTGCGCAGGCTGTAGTAGAAGGCGGTGATGCCGGTCTTGATGGGATCGCCCTTGGAGACAGCCGCCGCCGCAAACGAAGCCAGCCCCACCGGCGGCGTCACGTCCGCCATGATGCCGAAGTAGAAGACGAACAGGTGCACAGCGATGAGCGGCACTATCAGGCCGTTCTGCTGCCCGAGCGTCACCACAACGGGCGCCAGCAGGCTGGACACCACTATGTAGTTGGCGGTGGTGGGCAGCCCCATGCCGAGGATCAGGCTGAGCAGGGCGGTAAGCAACAGCATCAGCAGCAGGTTGCCCATGGAGAGCATCTCCACCAGATCCGCCAGCACCAGACCGACCCCGGTCTGGGAGACGGCACCCACTATGATCCCCGCCGTGGCGGTCGCAATGCCGATGCCGATCATGTTGCGGGCACCGGCCACCAACCCCTCCCGCAGATCGACCATGCCATCGTTGAAGGTGCCGTAGTCGTGCTTGCCATCGCTGCGCAGCCAGTTGAGCAGCGGGCGCTGGGTCAGCAGTATGATCACCAGCATGACGGTCCCCCAGAAGGCCGACAGCCCGGGCGAGAGCCGTTCCACCATCAGGCACCACACCAGCACCACCACCGGCAGCAGGAAGTGCAGACCGGACAGCAGCACGGCGCGGGTGTTGGGCAGCTCAATCAGCGGCTTGTCCGGATCCTCCGCCGCCAGCGGCTCATGGCTGGCCGCTATTTTCAGCAAACCCAGATAGGTGATGGCCAGCAGCAGGGCTATGCCTGGCAGGGCGTACTCACCCAGCGCTGGCTTGAGCCAGCCCAGGCCGTAGTAGACCGCCATCGACAGCCCGCTGATGAGGGCAGCGCCGAAGGCGAAGCCGGTCAACCGGCGCAGCCAGGGCTTGGGCTGATGACCACCTATGGGCTGCATGCCGAGCTTGAGCGCCTCCAGATGCACTATGTAGAGCAGCGCTATGTAGGAGATGGTCGCAGGCAGGAAGGCGTGCTTGATGATCTCGACGTAGGGAATACCCACGTACTCCACCATCAGAAAGGCGGCAGCCCCCATCACAGGCGGCATGATCTGGCCGTTGACCGAGGAGGCCACTTCCACCGCCCCCGCCTTCTCCGAGCTGAACCCCACCTTCTTCATCATGGGAATGGTGAAGGTGCCCGTGGTGACCACGTTGGCGATGGAGGAGCCGGAGATGAGGCCGGTCAGGCCGGAGGCCACCACAGCCGCCTTGGCCGGGCCGCCGCGCAGGTGACCGAGCAGACTGAAGGCGAGCTGGATGAAGTAATGGCCGGCACCGGCCCGCTCCAGCAGGGCACCGAACAGCACGAACAGGAACACGAAGCTGGTGGAGACGCCGAGGGCAATCCCGAACACCCCTTCCGTAGTGATCCACTGGTGGTTGGCCAGCGCAGTGAAGCTCACCCCGCGATGGGCCAGCAAGCCCGGCATCCAGGGCCCCGCCAGGCTATAGGCGAGAAACAGCAGGGCGATGACCGCCAGCGCCGGCCCCAGGGCGCGGCGCGCCGCTTCCAGCAGCAGCGGGATGCCGATGCAGGCGGTGATCAGATCCTCTGTGGTCAGGCTGCCCGGCCGCAGGGCCAGCGCCTGGTACATCACGAACAGGTAGCTGGCGGCCCCGGCGGCGATGAGTCCCAAGGCGATGTCGCCGAGCGGCACCCGATCCCGTGGCGATGAACGAAACGCCGGAAACACCAGATAGGCCAGCAGCAGGGCGAAGGTGAGGTGAATGGCGCGGGTCTCGGTGTCATTGAGCACGCCAAAGCCCAGCATGAAGGGCAGCGGCGAGGCGATCCAGAGCTGGAACAGGGACCAGGCCAGCGCCAGTGTGGTGATGAGCCCGCCCATGAGGCCGAACGGCAGGCGAGCGCCCACGTCCTGGGCGATCAGTTCCTCGGTAGAGAGTTGTTTATCTTGCATAGGGTTAACTTGTGCCAACGAGTACAACAAGAGCGACACCCGCCCCCGCAACCGGGCAGCGGCTGACGGGTGTCGAAGAGAGTGACCTGGGCCTTTGGGCCGTCAGTCAGAGCCAGCCGCGCTCCTTGTAGTAGCGGGCAGCCCCTTCATGCAGCGGCGCCGAGAGCCCCACCTTGATCATGTCGGCCTCTTTCAGATCGGCGAAAGCCGGGTGCAGGCGCTTGAAGCGATCCAGGTTGTCGAACACGGATTTGACCAGCTGATAGACCACTTCCGGATCAGCCTTGGCACTGGTGGAGAGCACCGCCTTGCCACCGATGGACGGGGTCGGCTGATCGCTGCCCTTGTAGATGCCGCCCGGGATCTCGGCCTTGGTGTAGTAGCTCTTCTCGGCCAGCAGCTTGTCAATGTCGGCACCGGTCACAGGTACCAGCACGGCGTCTGTGGTGGTGGAGGCCTCCTGGATGGCGCCGTTCGGGTGGCCGACGAAGTAGCTCATGGCATCTATGTTGTTGTCGCCAAGGGCGGAGGCCTGCTCGGCCGGTTTCAACTCGGAGACCAGACCGAAGTCACCCTTCTTCCAACCCTTGACCGCCATTATCTCTTCCATGGTGTCGCGCTGGCCCGAGCCCGGGTTGCCGATGTTGACGCGCTTGCCCTTCATGTCATCGAAGCTGGCGATCTTGGCATCGCGGCGCGCCAGTATGGTGAACACCTCGCTCTGCAGGGAGAAGACGGCGCGCATGTCGCCCATGGCCCCTTCGGTCTGGAACGGCGGCAGCCCCTTCATCGCCTTGTACTGATGGTCGGACTGCATGATGCCGAAGTTGAATTCACCGCTGCGGATGCCGTTGACGTTGGCCACCCCGCCACCGCTGGCCGGGGCGTTGCACTTGATCTGGTGATCGGCGGCGCCGCGATTGAGGAAGCGGCAAATGGACTGGCCCGCCACGTAGTAGACGCCGGTCTGACCGCCTGTGCCTATGGTCACGAAGCGCTCCTGCGCCTGCAGCGGACCACCAAACGAGACACCGACCAGGGCAGCCGACAAGGCACACGCCAGGGATAATCCTTTCATGTTGTTCATCCTTTTTGATTGATTCAGCTCGCCCGTTCCACGGGCGAATGCCGGACAAACCACCGTTCTGCGTCGGTGGTCATCCATGACCTCGATATGAGGAATCGGGTGAACGGCGAGCGTTCCCCAAAAAGCCACCAGCATCCTGTGGTGAGACAGTCGGCTTCATGCCAACCGAAGATAATTGGCCCGGAAGGGACCAATCAAAGCGTCATAACGGCTTCGATTAAGCACATGGCGCCAACATAAATCAAACAAAAACACAAAATGATGGATATGGATGACGAGAAATTTGAAGCCGATCATTAATTTACTGATCGGAGATTAATTGGAGTGTGCTACCGGTTGGCAGGCGGGGGATATAGACAAGATTCTTTTGCAGCCCTTGACTGGCAAGGGCTGCAACCTTGGTGACTTATGCTTTCGGCTTAGCCAGATCCAGGATAAACGCAAACTCCAGCGCGATATCCTCGTAGGCCTTGAAGCGACCCGACTTGCCGCCGTGGCCGGCATCCATGTCGGTATTCAGCAACAACTTGTTATCATCCGTCTTCAGCTCGCGCAGCTTGGCCACCCACTTGGCGGGCTCCCAATACTGTACCTGGGAGTCATGCAGCCCTGTGGTCACCAGCATGTTCGGGTAGGCCTGCGCCTTGACCTGGTCGTAGGGGCTGTAGGCCTTCATGTAGTCGTAGTAGCGCTTCTGGTTCGGGTTGCCCCACTCGTCGTACTCCCCGGTAGTGAGGGGGATGGACTCGTCCAGCATGGTGGTGACCACGTCGACGAAGGGCACCTGGGCCACCACGCCACGATAGAGCTGGGGCGCCTGATTGATGACGGCCCCCATCAGCAGGCCGCCGGCGCTGCCGCCCATGGCGTAGACCTGATCCCTGGCGCCATAACCCTGCGCCACCAGCGCCTCGGTCACGTCGATGAAATCGTTGAAGGTATTCTGTTTTTTCAGCAGCTTGCCATCTTCATACCAGTGGCGGCCCAGCTCCTCGCCACCCCGGATATGGGCGATGGCATAGACGAAGCCCCGGTCCAGCAGGCTCAGGCGAGCCGTGCTGAAATCAGGATCCATGCTGGCGCCGTAGGAGCCATAGCCGTAGACCAGCAGTGGATTTTTTGGCGACCCGGCACTCTCTTTCTTGAACAGATCCTTGCGATAGACCAGGGATACAGGCACGGCCACACCATCACGGGCGGTCACCCAGAGGCGCTCGCTGGCGTACAGCTCCGGCTTGAAGCCCGCCACCGCCTGCTGCTTGAGCAGGGTGCGCTTGCCGCTCGCCATATCCAGCTCATAGGTGGACGAGGGGGTGGTCATGGAGGAGTAGCCGTAGCGCAGCTGGCTGGTCTCAGGCTCCGGGTTGTAGGCGAGCCAGGTGACATAGGCGGGGTCGTCGAAGGCGATCTCCTTCTCGTCACCGCTCTGCCAGTTTATCTGGCGCAGCCGGGTCAGCCCCTGGTTGCGCTCCTCCAGCACCAGCCACTCCTTGAACAGGGCATAGCTCTCCAGCAGCACGTCTGGATTGGGGGCGATCACCGCCTTCCAGCGCTCGACCGGGCTCTCCTTGGTCTCGTACAGGCCGAAGTTCTTGCCGTCCTTGTTGGAGCGCACATAGAAGCGACCGCGGTAGTGATCCAGGCTGTATTCGTGATCCACCTGACGGGGCAGGAACAGCCGCGGTGCCTGAGTCGGCACGTTGGCGTCGATGAGGCGCGCCTCGCCCGTGGTGGTGCTGGAGAGGGCGATGACGATGAAATCTTCCGAGGTGGTGGCATAGAGGCTGACGTAGAAGGTGTCGTCCTTCTCCTCATACACCAGGGTATCTTTCGCCGGATCCGAGCCAAGCTCGTGGCGATAGACCTGATAGGGCAACAGTGTCTTGGGGTGCTTGCGCACGTAGAACACCGTCTTGCTGTCATTGGCCCACACCAGGTTGCCGGAGGTGTTCTCGAGCTTGTCGGCGGCCCATTTGCCGCTCTCCAGATCGAGGAACTGGATCTGGTACTGACGGCGCGAGAGGAAATCTTCCGCCACCGCCAGCCAGCGATTGTTGCGGCTCACCTCCAGGGCGCCAAGGGAATAGAACTCGTGCCCCTCTGCGCGCTGGTTGCTGTCCAGCATCGGCTCGGACTCCTGCGGCCCGTCCACCTTGCTGCGGGAGTAGATGCCGTACTCCTTGCCCGGCTCATAGCGGGTCTGGTAACGGTAGCCGTTCTTCACATAGGGGACGGACTCATCCTGCTGGGGAATGCGGGCCACCATCTCCTGGTAGAGCTGGTCGCGCAGCGGCCGGGTCGGCTTGAGCATGGCCTCGGTATAGGCGTTCTCCGCCTCCAGGTAGGCCAGCACCTCGGGTTTCTGGCGCTCGTCATCGCGCAGCCAGTAGTAGTTGTCGACCCGGACGTCGCCGTGTTTCTTGATGGTGTGAGGGTGTTTGGTGGCCACGGGAGGCTGGATAAGGGTGTCGCTTGTGGGCATGGCGGACTCATCATTGGCATATGAACAGGGAACGGCAACCAGGCAAGCCAGCAGCAGAAGCCCTCGGGGAAAGGTGAACATGTCGCATCCTTTGCGCTTTAAAAGGGTTAGCAGACCTGAGCCTTGGCTCCTTGGATAGGGGATCAATCTGCCCCTTGTCGCCCCCAGTTGCAAGTTATCACCCTGCAAAACCCGCAAGAACAGGTAAAAGGGCCGCTATCTCGCGATAGCGGCCCTCAAACCTGACCATGAGCGACACAGGTTCGCTCAGGTGTGCCTCACATGATGGAGTCGTGCCTGCTCATGGCCAGTTTGCATCAGCCGGGGTAGCTCGACCAGACCCTGGTCGCGCCCTCGTTGCTGATGCTCAGCACCTGGTAGGGCTGACCCGGAATATCCATGCCTGGCGCACTCTGGGGCATGCCCGGAATGGTCAGACCGCGGATCGCCGGTTTTTCCTTGAGCAGCTTCTGCACGTCGGCGGCGGGTACATGCCCCTCCACCACATAGCCATTCACCACGCCCGTGTGGCAGGAGGCCAGCTGCGGTGTGATGCCGTACTGCTGCTTGATGGGATCGAGCTGCTCGGTTTCGACGACCTTGACCTCAAAGCCGTTCTCTTCCATGTGCTTGATCCAGGTCTTGCAACAGCCGCAATACTGGGACTTGTAGACGGTCATCTGCTCGGCCGCGAGGGCGGAGAAGCTGACGGTACCGGCCAGCAGGGCCAGTAACAAGGACTTGTACATAACTCACCTCAGATAAGAAGAAATACCCAAAAAACAGGGGAACTCGGCTCAACCTGGATGACGGGGAGGACGCTCGAGCCGCTCGAGCGGCACCTCGGGCGTGAACAGGGAGGGAGAAACAAAGTGCGGGCTATCGGGTTCCAGTACGGCCACCGTCAGGCTGTCGCTGGTGAGCACCGTCATGGCCAGCGCCGAGGTGAAGCTGCCGCATGGCATGGCCTTCTCCAGGGTACGCTCGCTCTGGCTGCAATGGAGTGTCAGGGTACAGAGATCGGTCGCCGCCCGGCTGCCAAACGACATCAGCACCATCAGCAGACTCCACAGGGGGAGCCAGCGGCGGGCGCGAGCGAGTTGGCGACGGGTCAGAACCATGACATGACTCATTGATCGGAGGAGCCCTATGGTAACCCTTGGCCCAGGGGGAGGGTCAAGCCCTCCCCTCATGGCCAGTCCGGATCAGGGTTGCTGACGGGTGGCCGCCAGCACGATTTCGCGTACGCAGACGTTGGCGGGCTGATGCCAGGCATAGAGCACGGCCTCGGCGATCACCTCGGGCGCGATCACGCCACCCATCTGATCCTTCCAGTCGTGATAGCCGGCCTTGATGCTCTCGTCCGTGGTGTGACTGAGCAGGTCGGTCTCGACCGCGCCCGGGGCTATGGTCACCATGCGCACGCCTACGTCGGCCACCTCTTCCCGGATATTCTCGGTCAGGGCGTGCACCGCGAACTTGGTGGCGCAATAGGCCGCATGGTTCGGGAAGGTCTTGCGACCGGCGATGGAGCTGATGTTGACTATGGTGCCGCTGCGGCGAGCCTTCATCCCGGCCAGCACGGCATGAACGCCGTTCAGCACCCCCATCACATTGATGTTGAGCATCTGCTGCCACTCGGCGGGATCCTGCACGTCGGCCTGCCCCAGCAACATGACGCCGGCGTTGTTGACCAGGCAACCCACAGGGCCAAACCGGGTCTCTGCCTGCTGGACGGCGGCCTTCATGGCGGCCGTGTCGGTGACATCGACGCTGACACACAAGGCGTTGGGCAGACCCAGCGCCTGCATGGGCTCGACCCGGCGGGCCAGCAGCAAGAGTGGATGACCGGCGGCCGAGAAGGCGCGGGCGATGGCGGCACCGATCCCGGCGGAGGCACCGGTGATCACGACGAGGGACTTGGACATGGTATTTCCTTTTGATTCGATGAGAAACGGGATCACACAAGCGGCTGGCCAGCACGGAACTCAGTCACTATAGTCGCTGCATCCATCAGTGATAAATATTGTTTTCCGCTGGTTATCATCTGAAAAAACTATGGTTGGGCTCATGCTGGATCTGAGATTGCTGCGCTTCTTCATCGCCATCTATGAAGAGAAAAACATCACGGCGGCGGCACTGCGCTGCCACGTCAGCCAACCTTCCCTCTCGGCCGGCCTGCGCCAGCTGGAAGAGGCGCTCGGCGACAGCCTGTTCACCCGGGGCAAGAAGGGGGTTGAGGCAAAGGATCCGGCCCATTACCTCTATCCCCATGCGGTCAAGCTGGTGGAAGAGGCACGCCGCCTGCCGGAGCTGTTTCGCCAGAAGGCGACGCGCGCACGACTCAACATGGCCATCATGCCGGATCTGAGCCGCCACCGGCTGGCCGGCTTGCTGCAGCGGGTGCAGGACGTGCTGCCCGAGCTGGATCTCACCCTCTCCGACTACGGCAGCCCCGCCGACTGCCGGCTGACCCTGGATGCGCTGCGCCGGGAGGACGAGATCTTCCTGCCCCTGTGGGAAGAGGACTATGTGCTGTGCGTGCGCACCGACCACCCCCTCGCCAGCCGCGCCCGCATCGCGCTGACTGAGCTGCAGCATTATGATTTTATTGAGTGCCCGCCCTGTGAGGCCCATCAGCAGACCATAGGGCTGCTGGCCTGCGACCGGCTCACCCTCAATCTGGTGGCCAAGGCCGAAAGCAAGGGGCTGGTGATGGCGCTGGTGCTGGCGGGCGTCGGCATCAGCTTCCTGCCCGACGGCCTGGTGGACGACGAACCCGGCCTGTGCACGGTCGCGGTGAGCGGGCCGCGGATGTTTCGGCGCATCGGACTCTGCTATCCCGCCCATCAGACCCTGAATCCGGCGCTGCGCGATCTGATCCCGGAACTGGCGGGCTATTGCGCTTCTTGATAACGTCGCAGCTCAATGCATCTTCTTTTCACCGGTATCAGGCCCATCTTCAGGTTATGACTTCATGAAACGCATTCTGGTTCTCTTTTCACACCCGGCCCTGCAGAGCTCCCGGGCCAACAAGCAGCTGCTGCAGGCCGTCTCCGATCTGGAGGGGATCACGGTGCACGACCTCTACCAGCACTACCCGGACATGTTCATCAACGTGAAGCGGGAGCAGGCCCTGCTGTCGGAACACGACATCATCGTCTTTCAGCACCCCTTCTACTGGTACTCCTGCCCCGCCATCATGAAGGAGTGGATGGATCTGGTGCTGGAGTATGGCTACGCCTACGGTCCGGAAGCCCACGCCCTCAATGGCAAACAGTGGCTGAGTGCCATCACCACGGGGGGCGCCCCCGACTCCTATTGCAGCGAAGGCTACAACCGCCGCCCGCTGCTCGACTTCCTGCTGCCATTCCAGCAAACGGCGCAGCTGTGCGGCATGAGCTGGCTGCCGCCGTTCGTGCTGCACTCCTTTCACAAGATCAAGGATCCGGAGGCGCTGCGCCGCTGTGGCCAGGATTATCGCCAACTGTTGTGTGCCCTGCGCGACGAGCAGCTGACCCCGGCCCAACTCGGCGGCAGCCCCTATCTGCGGGATCTGCTGGAGGTGCTCTCATGAAACACTGTCAGTCATTTGGCCGACCCTGTGAGTCGGGCCAGACATGCGAACGGAGGGCCGGCTGATGGGTCACGGATTACTGTTTGATGCGCTTATCTACCTCTCGGCGGCGGTGATCGCCGTGCCGCTGGCCAAGCGCTGGGGGCTGGGTTCCGTGCTCGGCTACCTGCTGGCGGGCATCATCATAGGTCCCTTCCTGCTGGGGCTGGTGGGAGAGCAGAAGGATGTGATGCACTTCGCCGAGTTCGGGGTGGTGCTGATGCTGTTTCTGGTCGGGCTGGAGCTGCGCCCTGCCCTGCTGTGGCAACTGAAGGGGCCCATACTCGGCACCGGTGGCCTGCAAGTGCTGCTCACCACGGGGGCCCTGACCGGAGTCGCTCATCTCATCGGCCTGCCCTGGCAACAGGGACTGGCCATAGGTCTCATTCTGGCGCTATCGTCCACGGCCATAGTTCTGCAGAGCCTGCAGGAGCGCAAGCTGATGCAGAGCGAGAGCGGCCGCTCCGCCTTTGCGGTGCTGCTGTTCCAGGATATCGCCGTCATTCCCATACTGGCGATCCTGCCACTGCTCGCCATAGCGCCGGTGGCCAGCAATGGCAGCTCCGAGCTGGCCGGCTGGCAGCATGGCCTGCTGGTGGTTGCGGCCATCTCCGGCATAGTGCTGGGTGGCCACTACCTGATGCGCCCGGTGTTTCGGGCCATAGCCCAATCCCACATGCGGGAGATCTTCGTCGCTGCCGCCCTGCTGCTGGTGATCGCCATCGCAGTGCTGATGGAGTCGGTGGGGCTCTCCCCGGCCCTTGGCTCCTTCCTCGCCGGTGTGGTGCTGGCCGACAGCGAGTATCGCCACGAGCTGGAGGCGGACATAGAGCCGTTCAAGGGCTTGCTGCTCGGCCTCTTCTTCATGTCGGTGGGCGCCGGCATCAACTTCAGCCTGTTTGCCGAACACCCCTTGCTCATCCCGACCCTGGTGGTCGGCCTGATGGCGCTCAAGTGGCTGGTGCTGATGGCGCTCGGCTTTGTGATTCGCATCTCGCCGAGCCAACGCTGGACCTTCGGGCTAGCGCTGGCGCAAGGGGGAGAGTTTGCCTTCGTGCTGTTCTCGTTCGCCGCCCAGAACAAGGTGCTGCCCGGCGACACCATCTCGCTGCTCACCCTGGTGGTGGCCCTCTCCATGGCGCTGACGCCGCTCTTGCTGATCCTCAACGATCAGGTGATCCAGCCCTGGTTCGATTACCGCACCCACAGCGACACACCGCAGCATGAGCAGCCGGAGCTGGTGGAACACCCGGTGATCATCGCCGGCTTCGGCCGTTTTGGCCAGATAGTGGGACGCCTGCTGCACGGCCACGGCATAGGCACCACCATACTCGAGCAGGATGCCAGCCAGATCGAAATGCTGCGCAAGTACGGCTACCAGGTGTTCTACGGCGATGCCAGTAGGCTCGACCTGTTGCATGCCGCCGGCGCCCACAAGGCCAAGCTGCTGGTGCTCTCCATCAACGATCCGGCCACCTCGCTCGAAGTGATTGAAATGGTGAAGAAACACTTCCCGCACCTTAAGATACTGGCGCGAGCCCAGGACAGACCTCACGCTCACGAGATCCTGCGCCAGGGCGTGGGCAGCGTGTATCGGGAAACCCTGGGTTCCGCCGTGGATCTGGGGGTGGAAGCCCTGACCCAGCTGGGATTTCGGGCCAACCAGGCCTGGCGGGCGGGACAGACCTTCAAACAGCACGACAACTGGTTGCTGCGGGAGCAGGTCAACTACCTGGACGACGAACACACCTATATCAACAAGAGCCTGCAATACCGGGATATCCTCTCCGATCTGTTGCAAGACGATCAGGAAGGACAGGAGCGCATTCACGCTCACAACTGGAACAGCGGTCTGCCCGACAACGACAAGGAAGCAATATGATTGCCTATTACCCCATGCTCAAACATCTGCACATGACCCTGGCCATCGTCAGCCTGCTGCTGTTCGTCTATCGCTGGATGCTCTCTCTCAACGGCAGCCCGCGTCTGCAACAGCGCTGGCTGAAGATAGCGCCCCACGTCAACGACACCTTTTTGCTGCTGTTCGGGGTGCTGTTGGCGGTCACGTTGCAGATGAGCCCGGGGCAGCAACCCTGGCTGATGGCCAAGCTGATCGCACTGGTAGTCTACATAGGCCTCGGCGTCATGGCGCTCAAGCGACCGGCCCGCAACCAGAAGCTGGTGGCCGGCCTAGCTGCCCTGGCGGTATTCGGCTACATGGTAGGAGCCGCCATCAGCAAATCAGCCTGGTCCTGGCTGGCCTGATAACAGGTCGCCATCTGGTGGAGGGGCCGCGCCCCTCCACATCATCTTCTGCCTCTTCCTGCTATTTTTATTTTTTCCTCTCCCCAAAAACCGCAAGACAGCACTTTCATTTGCGATTTTTTCATCAATTAAAAGCCTCGATTGCTGCCCACCAAAACATGTATTAGCTTTAATATCATGCAGTTAAAGCGTTTTGTATGAAAATGGCGACAGTTGTCGCAGCAAAACTTGCGACATAGACTGTCGCATGTCATGGCTAGGATACACTCAACGCTAAACCAGTGAAGGCATGCACCATGAGTAAGAAGCTGTTACGACAACTGACCTTGGCGCGTTGCATCCCGCACCGCCCTTACAAGCTGACCGCCAGCCAACTCCAGGTAAAACTGGAAGAGGAAGGCATACACGTCAGTCTGCGTACCGTGCAACGGGACCTGGAGGAGATGTCCGGCATGGGGTTGTTCGACCTCACTTCGGATGAACGCAGCAAACCCCACGGCTGGTGCTTTGAGCGCCATGGCCTAAACGACTTCGCCAACATAATGCCGCTATCGCTGGCAGTGGCCCTGAAAACCTGGAGTGATCAGGCAAGCCAACTGTTGCCGGCAAGTGTGCTGACCGAATTGAACCCGCTGGTCGACAAAGCCAGCCAGGTGATCCGCGACAGCCAGAGTGAACTGGCCGAACGCTGGCTCGAAAGCGTGCATCAGTCACCGCGCCCGTTTGCCGGCAATCCTGAGATCCGTCGCAGCACCCTGATCCGCGATGCACTCTGGCGTGGTCGCAAGTTCAGTGCCGAGATCCAGCGTGTCATCAAGGAACGTACCGTATGGCTCTGCTATGACCGCATCAATCCCCTCGGTATCCTGAATCAGGCCGACGGTCCGACCCTGCTCTGCACCCTGTCCGAGCTGGATCCCAAGGTGTACGGCATACCGTTCGATCACATCAAGGGCGTGGAGCTGACCAACTTCAGCGCGACCCAGCCGAAGGACTTCAATATCCAGAAGCTGATCCGCGATCAGGGCTACCAGGACGTCAGCGGCCCGATCCGCTTCGTCGGTCGCATAGATGCCAACTGCCCGACTCTGGTCGATGGACAGATCCCGGGCCACAACCCGCGCATGACCCGCTACGATAAGCGCAGCGTAGTCGTGGAGACCGAGGTACAGGACACCCCTGAATTTCGCACCTGGTTGAACAACATGAGCGGCAACCTGGAAGTGTTGGCGCCAGAGTCGTTGCGCAAGGCATATCCCACCCCTGGCAGCCGAGTCAGCTAATCCCAAAAAAGCCGAGCCCAGCCTCGGCTTTTTTGTATTCTTTTTGAGCATATTTATTCAACTAATTTTTAACTCTTGCCCGCTTAATTGAGCCGCTTTGTACCATCGTTTTCCCCCTGTTTTTACGTGTGAGAGATCCGCCATAGCCGCTGTAAGAGGCCACTGTGTTGAGCCGTACGCGAAGCCATCTTTGAATCCATGTGCTTTCCAATGAAACAAACTAAGATAATGATTAGTATGGATTTATCTTGTTAATGGCTGGGTTGAACCAAGCCGGGTCATGCCGATAACCGCCCAACCTCCCTTGTTCCGCTATGCGGTTCCCTTAATATGGGTCTCACAAGGACGGAGCTGGTCCGGCAGGATGCAGGAACAGCGCATAAGTAGGGAATAATCCACAGGACGTGGTCAGGGACACCTCAGGATGAGGCAGGTAGCCAGGAAGGTTATCAAACGGATTGAACAGGACGCCACAGGATGTGGTTGTGGACACCTCGGGATGAGGCAGAGCGGTACGGATTGCGGCTCTTCAGGAAGAACAGGAGCTCGCCGGATGCGAGCAGGACAGCTTCAGGATGAAGCGAGATAGCCCGGATGGTTATCTATCAGGACGATGCAAGGAACACCACAGGATGTGGTAACGGACACCTCCAGGATGGAGAGAGTGCAGCAATCAGGATCGATTGCCAGGCTAGGATGGCCACAGGACACCTCAACGGATTGGGAAGGGGATATTCCGAAGGATCAGGATAAAGTCAGGGATTGCAGGGAGCGTTGCAGTTCATGGACTGGACTAGATGACTTGAGGGGACGGCAGCTGCCGTCCCCTTTTCTTTTACCTCTTTACAGCCCTTGGTCCCATCGTTCGATGGCCATGCGTGCGCACCCCGCCTTAGATCAACATCTACGACTTATCCGCATCACAAGCCCCCCGAACGAACGTGTACAACCGCAGCCCCTCTTAGAGGACATAACAAAGCCATCCATACAAAGTCTGATGGGCTTGGCTCAAGCGAAGGTGATGGTGATGGTGATGGTGATGGTGAGTAAGGCTATCCACATTTACACCATAGAGCACCTGCGTCAGTCACTGAGATCCAAGCGCTTTAAATTGCTAGATGCTAGGGAGCACAAGGGGTGACAGACTGGGATAGAGACGCCAGTGGCAAGTCGCAGCCCAGTTTGTTGTTCCTTGTTTCCTTATGCCGTTCGTCAAAACCAGATAGCAAAAAGGCCTTCCCGATGGGGAAGGCCTTTCAATTTACTGGCGGAGCGGACGGGACTCGAACCCGCGACCCCCGGCGTGACAGGCCGGTATTCTAACCGACTGAACTACCGCTCCGCTGTCTGGTTAGCTTTTTGCTAAATTGTCTGCCGTCTCAACGAGGTGTCATCCTCTCGGCCAACGTCGTGATGTGCACGGCGCTGTTTAATTGGGTGCCTGGCAGTGTCCTACTCTCGCATGGCGAATGCCACACTACCATCGGCGCTACCGCGTTTCACTTCTGAGTTCGGCATGGGATCAGGTGGTTCCACGGCGCTATGGCCGCCAGGCAAATTACTTCAATCTGAGAAAGCTGACGTGAATAACGAGTTGCCTGTTGGCTTCGCTATCACTGAATTAGGTAGTAGTTCTTCGATTTGCTACAAGGCCCAGAACACTTCTTGGGTGTTGTATGGTTAAGCCTCACGGGTAATTAGTATGGGTTAGCTCAACACATCACTGCGCTTACACACCCCACCTATCAACGTTGTGGTCTCCAACGGCCCTTTAGGACCCTCAAGGGGTCAGGGATGACTCATCTCAGGGCTCGCTTCCCGCTTAGATGCTTTCAGCGGTTATCGATTCCGAACTTAGCTACCGGGCAGTGCCACTGGCGTGACAACCCGAACACCAGAGGTTCGTTCACTCCGGTCCTCTCGTACTAGGAGCAACTCCCTTCAATCATCCAACGCCCACGGCAGATAGGGACCGAACTGTCTCACGACGTTCTGAACCCAGCTCGCGTACCACTTTAAATGGCGAACAGCCATACCCTTGGGACCGACTTCAGCCCCAGGATGTGATGAGCCGACATCGAGGTGCCAAACACCGCCGTCGATATGAACTCTTGGGCGGTATCAGCCTGTTATCCCCGGAGTAC